>CAMDFR010000003.1 GCA_945897725.1 Chitinophaga pinensis | reverse complement strand
GGTCAGGAAAATTTAGACCTGCCTTATATAATCAAGCCATCTATCCTAGACCATTACAAGCATCTCTCCCTATCTGGCTAGGTGTAGGCGGGACGCCTCAATCTTTTGTTCGTGCGGGCCATTTGGGACTTCCCTTAATGGTTGCCATTATAGGTGGAGAAACACATCGTTTTCGTCCATTAATAGATCTCTACAAGAAAGCAGGTAAAGAAGCAGGCCATGCTGCTGAAAAATTAAAAGTGGGCTTACATTCTCTAGGTTATGTTGCCAATAATACCAAAGAAATCATCGATGATTATTATCCGGGATATGCCGAAACCTTTACAAGAATTGGTAAAGAGCGAGGATGGGCGCCAGTAAGAATGGAACATTTTGAAGCTCAGATGGGTCCCTTAGGATCTATGCTTTTAGGCTCTCCTGAAGAAGTAGCCCAAAAAATAATTCGACATAGTGAGGCATTAGGTGGCATTTCAAGAGTCACTTTTCAGATGGATAATGCTGGCTTGTCACACGAAAAGTTGATGCAATCCATAGAATTGATTGGTACTAAAGTAGCGCCATTGGTTAATGCTTCCTTAAATAAATAAATGATGGTACAATATTCTCAGATCGTAAAAGCCCCATTAAGTTTGGTATGGGAACACTTTTTATATAAAATCAATCATCCAGAAAATTTCGTGCCGGGTGTCAGTAATGTCGAATTGTTGGAAAGAAACGACGCCTATGTCATTAGAGCGATGGACCTTACCTTCCCTGATAATAACACATCCAGAGTAGTTGAAAAAATAAGCTGCGCTCCTTTTTGGGTAAAATTTCTAATTCTAGAGCATCCAACTTTCGAAGGATATGTGGAGAATCTCGCGGAGCCAATATCAGGTAACGAGACAAAAATTACCTTCTCCATACATTGGAAAAATAAAAAAACGGGTGCGTCGTTTGATCATCAAGAAATCGCAAAAAATGCCGTACTCAAAACGATTGCCTATATTCTAGAGGGCCAATAATCTCAAGTACTGTGTTGTATGGCTTTCTATCTTTCATCGTTCTAATTTTTTTTCATTTCTGAGCAGATTCATTAAGAAAGAAGGATTATAATTGTGCAGCATTAACATCAATATTTGAAATGAATTTATTTGACGATAATAAAGATTATAGCCTTAATCTTTTGCCAAAAGATGGGGTGGTTCATTATTTGGGGAGGCTCATTTCCTTGCAGGCGGCAGATGCCTATCATCATCAATTGTTGCATCAGATTGAATGGAAAAATGACGAAGCAATCATTTTTGGAAAACATATTATTACCAAGCGCAAAGCAGCATGGTATGGAGATTTGGCATATGAATACAAATATTCTAACATTGTGAAAAAAGCCTTGCCTTGGACAAAAGAACTTTTAGAATTAAAGAAGTTGGTGGAAAAGGAAACAGGAGAATCTTTTAATTCTTGTCTTTTAAATTTATATCATGATGGTACAGAAGGCATGGCATGGCATAGTGATGCAGAAAAAGATTTGAAGAAAAATGGAGCCATTGCGTCATTGAGTTTTGGTGCTGAAAGAAAATTTTCATTCAAACATAAGCTGACGAAAGAATTGGTGTCTCTTGTTTTAGAACATGGAAGTTTGTTGGTGATGAAGGATACAACTCAAAGTCATTGGTTGCATCGATTGCCACCTTCTGCCAAGCATAATAAATCAAGGATTAATTTGACGTTTCGAACTATAGTTTAGAAAAAGGTATTGCAGAATTTTTGGGCATACTAAAAAATGTCTTAAGCAAAGATATAGCGATTTAAATACCTAGCATAGCATTGATCATAAGTCCAGCCTTCTGATAATCTGGCACCCGAATTCTTGTCTCTTGTAATCTATCTGCTGGAGTTTTGACAATTTTCTCAAAAAGCTTGAGATAGAATTGATAGGCTAACATCACTCCCTTAGAAGATGACGAGGGAAGATTCTGAATGCCAATATAGGCATCTTCAAAATCCTTTAGAATATCTTTTTCAATCAATGTCTTTTTCTCTAAGGTAAATTCATTTAAATCAACACCCGGAAAATACACGCGTCCACGTTCAGCAAAATCACTTTGAATATCTCTCAAAAAATTCACTTTTTGGAAGGCCGCGCCTAAAGAGCGAGCAGGTTTTTCTAGTCTTTGATATAAGGCGATATCATTTTCGGTGAATACCTTTAAACACATTAAACCCACCACTTCAGCAGAACCATAAATGTATTCCTTATAGGTGAGTGGATCGTGATTCTTTTGTTCTAAGTCCATTTCCATACTATTGAAAAAGGCAATGATTAAATCATTGTCGATACCATATTGATGCACTGTTCTCTGGAAAGAGTGTAATACAGGGTTTAAACTGATTCCATCTTCAATAGCGCTGAAGGTATCTGCTTTGAATCTTTGTAAAAGTTTTTTTTTGTCAAAATCATGAAAACTATCAACGATTTCATCTGCATAACGAACCATTCCATAAATGCCAAAGACAGGATCATGGAATTTTTTGCTGAGCGTGCGAATTCCAAGCATAAAAGAAGTGCTATATGCTCTGGTAATTAACTTGCTAGTATCGTAAGCAGTGCGGTGAAATAAATTCATGTTATATATGATTACAATGAATGTATAACAAAAATATTTCAAAAAAGTTTATTCTAACGATTATTGTTGAGATTAATAGATGATTATTTGGTTTTCGCATCCTTCATTGCCTCATTGGCCACTACTTTTCCTGAAATCAGCGAAGGAGGCACCCCTGGGCCTGGAACAGTCAGTTGACCGGTATAGTATAGGTTTGACACTTTTGGGTTTTTGATACTTGGCTTTAGAGCGGCAGTTTGTAGTAAGGTATTTGCTAATCCATAAGCATTTCCCTTGAAGGCATGATATCTACTTTTAAAGTCTTTGTGGGCAAATGATTTTTTATAAATAATATGCTCTTTAATGGTTTCTCCTGTGAGCCCTTCTAGTCGACTCATTACTTGTTCAAAACACTTTTCCCTCTTTTCTTCTGTGTCTTCTAAATCTGGAGCGAGAGGGATTAAGATAAAGAGATTTTCTTTGCCTTCGGGAGCTACCGAAGCATCTGTAACAGATGGACAACATACATAAAAGAGCGGTTCTGTAGGCCATTGCGGATCGGTATATATTTCGTCACCAAATTTTTCAAAAGATTTGTCAAAAAACAAATTATGATGAAGCAGATTTTTTAATTTTTTGTCTATGCCAAGATAGAAAATGAGGGAGGAAGGTGCCATGCTTCTTGTGTTCCAATATTTCTCGTCATATTTTCTATAGGCCAGTGGCAACAAGGTTTGTTCTACATGCTGATAATCGGCAGAGGCAATCAAAATCTCACAATCATAATTCCCTTTTTGTGTACTCACACTTTGTGCCTTTTCCTGCACGATATGTATTTTTTCGATGGCTTCATTGTATATAAACTTGACACCTTTTTCTTTGGCAAGAGACTCCATGCCATCAATAATTTTATACATTCCACCCATTGGATACCAGGTGCCTAATACTAGATCTGCATAGTTCATTAAGCTATACATGGCGGGTGTTTTGGAAGGCAATGCCCCTAGGAAATAAACTGGAAATTCAAGCATTTTTTTAATTTTCTCATGCTTGAAAAGAGATGCGACATGGGCGGATAAGGATTTGAATAAATCTAACTTAAGTGCCAATGGAATTAGTCTGATATCTAAGAAATCAAAAATAGAGTGGGAAGGCCTATGAACAAAGTCATTCATGCCCGTGTCGTATTTGTACTTGGCATGCTCAAGAAATTTTTTCAATTTTTTGCTAGAACCAGCTTCCAATGATTCGAATAATCGTTCCAAGTCGCTCAAGGAGGCGGGCATATCAACTTCGTCTCCTTTGTTGAAGAAGATTTTGTAGGAAGGATCTAGTCTTTTTAAATCGTAATAATCCGATGGTTTTTTTCCAAAATCGCCAAAATAGTTTTCAAAAACATCTGGCATCCAATACCAACTGGGTCCCATATCGAACATAAATCCTGCAGCATCAAATTTTGAACACCTTCCACCAGCAGTTTCGTTTTTTTCAATGACTGTAACATCATGGCCCTGATCTGCTAGGTATGTTGCAGCGCTTAATCCGGAGAAGCCGGCACCTATAATAATTACTTTCTTAGACATCTTTGCAAAACAATGAATAATGTGATTTGTTCTAGGTTCCTTATGATATTCCTATTGTTAAAATAGGCAACGCAATATTGAACGAAACATAAAAGTAGGGTAAAAGAAGCAATGTAAGATTCATATTTAGCAAAGAAAGTTTTAAACGTATCAATGGATACAATAGCTAGTTATTAGAAGGCCCTAAGTATATACTATTGGAAGGCATGCTTTGTCCTACTTATACAAAAGATTCATGGCTAGTAGAGCTTCAGATCAGCCCGTTTTATCAGTTTTTCTTTTTCAGATAGCTGGGTTTTATTGTTCAGTGTTTATATTTATCTTGTGGGCAGAAATAAATTCTGGATATCAAATCTAAATACAGTGAAAACAATTTTTAAGCCGAAATATTTAATATTAATTTTGTTAAGCTGTTGCTTGACGCTCATTAATCAGATTATCTTTCACTATGTTGCAACATCCGATTCTATAAGGTTTCTAGAGCTAGCTCGTCAATATACTGAGTTTCGTTTTTTTGATCCATCTATTAATGCTGCTGGACATCGCTTCTATTCGCTTTTTTTAGCTATCATTGGTTCCCTCGTCTCTTATCATCCATACTTTATAGGTTTTGTTCAAACCATTATTTTTTGTCTATCAGCGATTTTTCTGATCAGAGAATTGGAGTTACACTATAAGAGAAACTTGTATGGTCTTGCCGTGCTTTTATTTCTAGTTCCAGAAATACACATTTTCAATGGAATGGTATTCACAGAGTCTTTATCTTTTTCAATCATGTTATTGGCTTTTGGGATGGCGGTTCGCATCAATAACCAAAAGGCGAGCCTATTTAACTTGTTTATGGTTTCCCTTTTTGTTGGAATAAGTGTGATTAATAGGATAGAATGTGCATTCTGTGTGTTTCCGATCTTCTATTTTATTTATCCTAAAATAAAGGACCAACTGCTGCTCAGCGCTGGTACAATAATGTCGCTTCCAATCATTATCCTATTGATTAACGGCGAAATGAATTATAAAACCTTTAATATTTTTAAGTTAACATCTTTTCACGGAGGTGTGGTGCTTTTTTCTGGGAATAATGATAATTTAGATGGTAGCCATCATTCCTTCGAGAAATATATGGATGTTTACATTCCTAAACAAAAAATTGCTGATTTAAACACGATTCTCGCGCTTCCTCCTAGTCAGCTTTATCCGAAGAGAGATTCTTTCTATAGTTCCATGGCTTTTGATGCTTGGAAGAAAAGTCCTATAAATCAATTGGGAGTGATACCACAGAAGTTAGCCAAGAATTGGTTACTGCCAGGTTTTTTTGATATTTACACCGCTGATACAACCTTAACAAGAGGCTTACAATTGAATAAAATTCTATCCCCAACTTATTTTAAGAATGCTTGGTATGCCCCCTACAAGCATTTTCTTTATTTGCTCATCCATTGGACACTGTTGCTGATAATTCTTCTAGGGATTTTTAGAATGAACAGAAAGGATAGGTTTCAAATAGCTGTCTTATCTTTATTGGCATTCTACTTTATGTTTACCATTCCATTTTGCGGATTACCACGCTGGCACGTTACTATTTTCCCCTTGCTTCTGATAGCCTTTATACCACATGTGTGGGTGGAGAAAGTAAACGTTTTTATTTCAAAATTTGCAATTAAAAACTAGTGTTGTCGAAATAGCAGTATGAAACTTACATTGCTATGGAGCTATTTTCTTTATCTTGACGAAGTTCAATGCCAAGATCGTTTTACGATCCGATATCAATAAATAAAAGGGCGTGTACCAAGCTCTGAGCACTTAGGTTAAATATCTTAAAAATACATTCAATTCTATTCAAATAGAATTAGTTTTGTGCACAATTATATAATATTTATGGAGATAGCTACTATTTTATCAAATCCTCAAACGTATGTCACCTTGTTCACTCTGACGTTTTTGGAAATTGTATTGGGTATTGATAATATCATTTTTATTTCCCTTACTGTAAACAAATTACCACAAGCACAGCATAAGAGCACAAGTCGCTTAGGCCTTTTCCTTGCCTTGTTTTTTAGAATAGCATTGTTGTCTACATTATCTTTCCTAACGGGCGCTACCACACCATTTTTTTCTACTGTAATAGGTAGCATTACATTTGCACCTAATTTAAGAGATACCATTCTATTTGGAGGGGGATTGTTTCTGCTTTACAAAAGTATCAAGGAAATTGTAGGCAAGATAAAGGCCGAAGAACAACATAAAGTAGAAGAAAAGGTACGTGTAAGTTTTTGGAGTGTTATTGCGCAGATTATCATTATTGACATGGTATTCTCTTTTGATTCTATTCTTACTGCGGTTGGTTTGTCAAAAGACTTGCCAGTTATGATTACAGCGGTAGTGTTGGCGGTGATTGTAATGATGCTCTTTTCTGCTAAGGTGAATGATTTCATAGATAGATATCCAACATTACAATCATTAGCATTGGTTTTCTTAGCCATGATTGGATTTCTATTGGTAGCCGATGCAGGCCTTGACGCTATGGGAGGCTTTAACATTTCTTCACATGATGGAGCTATGGTAACAGTGCACGAAATCCCTAAAACATACGTTTATGTTGCATTAGGCTTTTCTTTATTGGTGGAATACATCAATATCAAAATAAGAAAGGTATCTGTAAATAAAATTGAAGAGGAGACAGCATAAGTTTGAAAAACAATATTTCTATAATACTGATTCTTGTAATGTTGGTTTCGTGGTCGTTTAAATCAAATGCTCAAGATACCATTCCACATTATATTCAATTCATGGGTCAGGTAAATGACGAATCAAATTTGCCCATTCCCGGTGTTATTCTTAAAAATTTATCAAGGAGTGGTATTACAGCAACAAGCAATAGTGGGCAATTTATTATGGTCGTTGCTCCAGGTGATTTAGTGCAGTTTTCCTTTGCTGGTTTCAAAGTGCAAAAAGTCCGAATACCTTCTATCGTGGACAATACAAGGTATGTGAAGCAAATTGTACTTACAAATGATACCATTTTGCTCAACACTACTACCGTTCATGCTTATCCTGATGCTAAGACGGTATTTACAGATCCGTTTCCGGGAATCAAAGTTGGGGATGGTGCAGAAATAAAAATGGATCATGCCCCAATTATAAAGGCTCCAAATCCTGTGATGAACCCTTTGTCAGCAATCTCCAATGCTGTGCAAAAAAGAAAAATGAAAAATAGTAAAGGTGGATTGTCTCCCTATAATCAATCACTCATGATTAAAGACTTCTTTAAAGAAGGGGGAAGTGCCGTTCCAGATAGTGTTTTAAGACAGTATCATCAATAAGGTTTGACTCATCTATTTATTCTGTAACAATGATTACAAAAAGAGAACTTATACTGCTTATCTCACTGCTTACTTTACTTTTTGGTATCAACGCCACGCTAGACATTATGGATATAGATGCTGCTCAATACGCGCAGATGAGTCTAGAGTTAATGCATTCAAAAAATTGCTTACAGTTATTTTGTTTGCATCAAAATTATCTCGATAAACCACCTCTTCTTTTTTGGTTAAGTGCCATGTCTTTCAAAATCTTTGGAGTTTATAATTGGTCGTATAAGTTGCCATCTATTCTTTTCGCTGTCTTAGGCCTTCTATCTACTTATCGTCTTGGCGCAAGGCTTGTAAACGCAAGGGTGGGTATCTACAGTGCTATTATTCTAGCGACTACTTTTGCCTTTTTTCAACTCACTCATGATATACGAACAGATACGATATTAATGGGTGCCGTTATTTTTAGTTCTTGGCAATTATATGATTTTTTTCTTTTCCAAAAAACGAAAAATGTTTTTGGTGCGGGTATTGGAATTTCGTTGGCCTTATTAGCGAAAGGTCCAATAGGACTGATTATTCCATTCTGTTTCTTTTTTGTTTTTACGGTATTGTATGAAAGGAAAACTAAAAAAATATTTTCAATCAAGCTGTTGTGGTTACCACTCATCATCTTTATGATGTTGTTGCCTATGTGCATTGGTTTATTTCAGCAATATGGATGGCATGGCATCAATTTTTTCTTTTGGTATCAAAGTTTTGGGCGAATAACAGGTGAAAATACTTGGAAAAATAATCCAGATCGTTTTTTTCTTTTGCATACTACTTTATGGGCATTTTTACCTTGGACCTTACTTTTTATTTATGCCATGGGAAGAGAAATCAAAGCACTATTTACATACAAGTCCACCATCGCTGGAGTGAGTATTGCTTTCTTGCTTACCCTCCTTGCTTTGTCTCTGTCTAAATATCAATTACCGCATTATGTTTTTGTAGCCTATCCATTTCTTGCTATTGTTTGTGCTACTTATGCGGAAGATTTTTTTGCTTCAAAATTAAAATATGTACAAGCTGCAATAGTCCTTTTGGCCGTATTTTGTGGCGTTATACTTAATTTTTATTGTTTTCCTTCTTCTCATACAATCTTACTTTCTTTTCTTGCAGTTATTGCCATCATTGGTTTTTTTTATACGAAAAAAATAGTTTCTACGGCATTGCCAATTACCTTAGTGCTTATCTCACTTGCTATTGGATTTCAAACAGAGTTGTTGAAATACCAAAGTTTTAATGAAGTAGGCAGGTTTCTAAAAACACAGAAGACATCAAAAAATGAGATCGTAAATTTTAATTGTAAATTTAGTTTTGCCTTCTATTTCTATAGCCAAGATTATACTAAGTTTTATACTACCATAGAAGAGTTGTTGGCAGAGCGGCAACGCGGGAAAGAACTACTTGTATATACTAGTGCTTATGGATATGACCTTATCAAACAAAGCGAATTGGGAGCTAAAACAAGTTGCCTTTTTTCAAGAGAAAGCTATGAGGTTACTAGATTGAAACCTGCCTTTATCAATCCTGAAAAACGTTCAAAAGTGGTAGAGAAGTATTATCTATTGAAGATATTGTTATGATTGTGTAAATTTGAAAAAACTTAATATATGTCGCTGTCTACCTCCTTCCCAAAAGGAAAATTAAATATATTGTTACTGGAGAATATCAGTGCTGTTTCAATAGAAACATTCAAAAACATGGGCTATGTTTCCATTACAAGCGTTAAAGGAGCCTATTCTGAGGATGAATTGATAGCAGCTCTAAAAGACGTTCATATACTTGGCATTCGTTCCAAAACAAAACTCAGTGAAAAAGTATTTGCTCATGCGCCAAAGTTGCTGGCAGTGGGTTGCTTTTGCATTGGTGTGAACCAAGTTGATTTGGCGGCAGCATCAAAAAAAGGAGTCGCCGTTTTCAATGCGCCCTTTTCTAATACTCGATCGGTTGCTGAACTTGCCATTGCAGAAATCATTATGCTCATTCGAAAAATTCCATTGATGAATCAGTTAGCCCATAAAGGAATTTGGCAGAAGGAGAGTAAAAACTGTTTTGAGGTGAGAGGAAAGGTATTAGGAATTATTGGGTATGGTCATATCGGTTCTCAAGTATCTGTCTTGGCTGAAGATATGGGTATGAAAGTCGTTTATTTTGATGTGGAGACGAAGCTTCCTCTAGGCAATGCAGTTCCGATCACTCAACTGGATGATTTGTTGTCAGTGGCTGATATTATTTCACTACATGTACCTGAAAGCAATGACACGCATCAAATGATAGACGAGCAGGCGTTTTTAAAGATGAAGCAAGGTGCTATACTTATCAATTTGAGCAGGGGAAGTGTCGTCGATTTACAAGCATTACACACCTCTATTACTAACGGAAAAATAGCAGGTGCTGCTATCGATGTGTTTCCAACAGAGCCTGAAAAGACAGGCGATTCCTTTCAGCATTTTCTTCAAAATGTTCCGAATGTAATTCTTACTCCTCATATAGGTGGGTCAACAGAGGAGGCACAATTTAATATTGGGATTGATGTTTCTAATAAACTCATACAATTTATCGAAAGAGGCAATAGTATGGGATCTTATAGCATACCAGGCATCAATGTTCCTATGCAGAAGACAACACGTATATTGCATATTCATGATAATGTACCTGGTGTATTAAGTGAAATCAATGCAAGACTAGCGGCACGAAACATAAATATTGTTGCTCAATATTTAAACACGAACGAATTAATCGGCTATGTTATTCTTGATGTCGAAAAAGGCTCTTCAGGAGAAGTGTTGGAACAAGTCCAAGAAGTTAAAAACACTATTAGAACAAGAATTTTATACTAACCTCTTAGCACAGGAAACGTCATACAATGTGGACCACCTCTAGCTCTTGACAATTCAGTTGACGGTGTGATGATGATTGTTCGTTTTACTTTATCTGGGTGAAAGATTCCTTGTTTGTATGCTTGTACAATAATTTCTGCGTCAATAATTTTGTATCCTTTCTCTTCAAATGCTTCCTGTGTTTTGGGATTTCTTTCATAAGCAATACAGACTCCATCCTTTAATGCAACTAGGTTACAGCCATCAGTCCATTGCTCACGTTCATCATGAGGATAGATATCGTCACCGCATAAAATAAAATCCATTTTAGGGTTTATGAATTTTAGAAAATCCTTCAGGTTTGAAAAAACTTTTGGTTTCTTTTCTCCTTTTGTGAATAAACTTACCTTGCATTTCCCTTCTTCCAATGTGTATGGTTTGTACACTACAAATTCGTTTGTGCTTACCTGTGTAAAAAGGGTGTCGATGTGCATGCAAGAACGTTCTTTAGGAATTTCAATTTTTGCGATTTGCTTCACTACATCCTTTTCAAACATTTTTTTCATAAGCACATCAAATGCTTGTTCTGTGGATCTTTCGCTTACACCAACAAACAATAAATCTTTGCTATAGGTCATCACATCTCCACCTTCTAATGTAATATTTTCATCTTTTTCTAATGTCATGTCAATGATTTTATCATTCTGAACATTTTTAAAAAGCGGGTGTGAATAGATAATACATCTGGTCAATAAATTCTCTCTAGTCCTTGCATGTTTGGCAGCAGAACAAATGATGACATGGTCGTTTACCATCACTCCTATATCTCTTGTAAAAACATAATTGGGTAATGGGGCAAAAATTTGTTTGTCTCTTTTTTCTAAGTTACCTGTGAATAGAGTATATACCAAATCTTCGTCAGACAACCTTCCTAGAGCATTTTTAATACTGTCTGTACAACCTTCATGGATACAAATTTCGTTGATGAGGGTGATTCGAGCTTGTTTGTTTTTCTTGAAAATATCTAGTAACAAGGTTTCGGTGTCATGAACATTTCTTCGACCAATAAAGGCTTCTATGGTATTCCAAAACAGTGTATGCTCTTCGCGCATTCTATCTAAATAAACGATATCATCATACAAAAATTCTAAAGCATTACTTGGTGTAACAATTTCAATTCCATCATCTGGAAAATGAACGATTACTTTTTTTAGGGTAGCTACTTCGCTTTCAACATTTACTTTAGTTCTCATTTTTCTGTGAGTTATTTCGATTTTAGCTAACAAAGGTACTAAATTAAACCGGAATCCTCATTGTATTGTATTGAAACACTTGACAATAAAGCGTATTAGCTGGGTTGTGTCTAGCTTTTTGGAAGAAAAATCTCTGCCATCATACAACGGGCACTTCCGCCGCCAATTCCTTCAATTGTGTAGATTGGAGCAGTGAGGATATCACAATGATTTTGTATCTCTTCGATTTGTTCGTCTTTTAAACTTTTTAGAGCTCTTTCGCTCATCACTAAAAACAAGTGACCCCTTTTGTTACGAACCTGCAACATGTTACCTGCAAAGTGTTTCTCTAGCTGATCTCTGCTTATTTCTATGATTTGTTTTTTTGTTTTCTTGATACTGTCTTCTACTAATTTTCTTTCTTTTTTATCGGTAATAGAATCCAAACAAATCAAGACAAAGGTTTCTCCAACACACATCACAACATTTGTATGATATTGAGCTTGATTGTTTTTTTTGTACGAATGGAAAACAATGGGGCTATAACCAATACGTTTGGTAAAATCGTTCAAGACTTCGATATCTGTGCGTGGCGAAAGACATGCGTAAACCAATTTGTTATCGTGGTCGAAAATCATACTGCCTGTACCTTCTAAAGCTAAATTTTGTTGCTCATAGTGGCTTAGATCTACAATTTCTTTTACTGTAAATTTCTTCTTTAAAATTTCTATGATATCCATTCTTTTTTCAATGCGACGATTCTCAGTTTTCATTGGAAACAGATAAATTGTACCATCTGCATGCATACTTATCCAATTATTAGGGAATACGGCATCAGGCTTAGGGGGCGCAATTGTATCTTCAATCACAGTAATATCAATATCATTGTCCTGTAAAATATCAACAAACTCATCAAATTCTTCTTTTGCTTTATTGATAATTTCAGTAGCAGTGAGCGCATTGTTTTTTTGTTGGTAGTCATTACTTACAGCCGTTTCTTCATTAAATTGAAATGAAGCAGGTCGTATCATCATGAGGTGTGAAGTGGTCTGCATAAGCATAAATTTTAAATATTCGAACTGTAAAAATACAAATAAAAAAGGCTGGCATACGCCAGCCTTTTTTATAAATACTTAAACAGCGCTTAGTCTTTACTACTAAATTTATAAGAAATACTCACACCAAGGGCTTCTCTGAACTGAACCCTGCTTTGTCTTAAGTCGCTCGGCAATGCTATACCAGCAGCATCTTTCTTATTTGAATTCACATCGATTTTTGTATTGTGATCATAGATAAGTTGTGTGTATACATTGGCACTTAAATATTTGTTTATTTTCATGTCTAGACGTACTTGCCAGTCTACATCAATGTTTTTTCTGTTCCCCTTATCTTTGTCTGTAAAATTATTAAACAAATCTAATTGTGTCCAAAGGGTAATGTTTTTAACGATGTCTTTTTTAAATGTTGCGCGCAGTGAGGCACCAAATTCCTTTCTCATAATTTTGCCAGTATCCACGCCATAATTCCATTCTGCAATATTGGGATCTGCAGTTACGAAGGTGAATTTTCCTGCAGCTGGAGAGATAAATAATGAAAAATAATTGGTGGGTTTGTAATCCGCACCAAGAGCAATATTCAAATATGCTGGAGCTGCAAAATAAGATGTTAGAGGATACTTGCCATTGTTTGAAGTGTAGTTGTATGTTGGTGTGAATTGTGTGTTCATTCTTGCTAATGCAGCAACATCCAATTTATTGACAACAGCAAATCCACCTTTAGAATTCAATTCAAAACGATCTTCATTTTTACGCAATCTTTTATTTGCATAAAGCATACCCCAGCTGCCATCAAATGAATTATTCCAACTCCATTTTTTGAAGTGGTAGTTTGCGTATGCATTCCCCAGCATCGTTATAGATACAGAATTGACACCACCTTGAGCCCAATTTACAAATCCTGCCTGATTCATATTTAGCGCAGCATAACCACCAATTTTCCATTTTTTTACTGGCTTTAAAGCATCAATCTCTCCTTGTATGGCAAGAATTTTTTTCTCTGTTTCAGCCTTGTCTGCTTTTAATGATTCAAGAATTTTTGTTTTATTGTTAATCATTGCTGTGTCTTGAGCTTTCACAATAGAAGAGGATAAAACAATGAAGAGGACAAGAAAAAGTGATTTTGTTGGTAGACTTTTTGTCATTTTTTTTGTTTTGAAGGATTATGAATTTTACGTGAATTAGATATGGCCATTGTAGCAATGGGATAATGAACAGAAACTATTGTGATTAACTTAAAACATCAAATCCAGTGTATTTTCTTAAGGCTTCTGGAATACGAATACCTTCTGCAGTCTGATGGTTTTCAAGCAAAGCGGCATAAATGCGTGGTAATGCTAGAGCAGAACCGTTCAATGTGTGCGCTAATCTTGTTTTTCCTGTTGCCTCATCTTTGAATCTAAGTTTCAAACGATTGCTTTGAAAGGTTTCGAAATTAGAAACGGAACTCACTTCTAACCATCTTTCTTGGGCAGTGGAATACACTTCAAAGTCATAGGTCATTGCAGATGCAAATCCCATATCGCCACCACACAGTTTTAATATGCGATAGGGCAAGTCTAATTTCAAAAGTAAGTTTTCTACGTGATGAACCATTGATTGTAATGTTTCGTAAGATTTTTCAGGATGTTCTACCACCACAATCTCTATTTTCTCGAATTGATGAACTCTGTTTAATCCCCTTACATCCTTGCCGTATGAACCTGCTTCTCTTCTAAAACAGGGAGAATGTGCTGTCATTTTAATAGGAAAATCTTTCTCCTTTACAATCACATTTCTATAAATATTGGTGATAGGAACCTCTGCCGTTGGGATCATATAAAATCCATCAACAGGCATTTCATACATTTGTCCTTCTTTGTCAGGTAATTGACCTGTTGCAAAAGCAGAATCTGCATTGACCATAAAAGGTGGCACATACTCTGTATACCCTGCTGCTATTGCCTCATCTAGAAAGAAATTAATTAATGCTCGTTGAAGTCTAGCTCCATTGCCTTTGTATAAAGGAAAGCCAGCACCCGTAATTTTTACGCCCATTTCCAAATCAAACAATTCTTTATCAGCTGCAATTTCCCAATGCGGCTTCGCTCCAGCAAACAAAACAGGAATGGTGCCTACTTGTTTCACTACCTCATTTTCTTCGGGTGTTTTTCCTAGAGGCACCTCAAAGCTTGGTGTATTGGGAAGTTTAACCAGTATGTCAAACTGTTTTTTTTCAACCTCTTCTAATTGTAACTTGTATTGATTGCTGTTTTCCTTTAATAAAACACTTTGTTTTTTTATTTCTTCTGCTTCTGTGGTTTTGCCTTCTTTAAACAACTTACCTACAGTGGTTGCTAATTCATTAGATTGCGCTAGGACATCATCAAGTGATTTTTGAATGTTCCTTCTTTCTATGTCAATGGCAATAACCTCATCGATTAGAAAAACCTCTTTAAAGTTTTTTATACTTAAGCGTTGTTTAACTTCTTCTGGCTGGCTTCTAATATATGTTAATTCAATCATAGTGAATGCTTATCGATTTTACCGGCAAAGATAGAGGATTCAATCATTTTGAGAAAGCACAAGGTAGAAATCTATCTCATTATTTTGCAAATGATTAAAAATAGATTAATTTTGTTGTGTCAAATCAATGACATTCCTAGTAAAATCTATTTTATATTTTCTCATCACTAACTTTCTGTCAACTATAGACTGTTTGAAATATTTTTCATAAAACCTCTTACGATATGCCTCAATACGACATTCTGCAATTGAATGATATGGTTTCTGCTGAATTGCTGAACATAGCTGAATCCATGGAAATAAAAAACGCCAAAAAAATGGATAAGCAAGCTATAATCCTTGCTATACTTGACAATCAAGCGGTAAGTTCATCTAAAGATGCTGTTGAAATGCCAAAAAAGGAAAGGGCAAAAATACCTAGAAAGAAAATTGAAAAGTCAGGAGAGATTTTTAAAGCGCCGAGTGCGATAGAGATAGTTTCTGAAAATGAAAATGATAAGGATTTGGAGCCAGCAACTGAAGTGAAAGAAAAAGCACCAATCGTTATAGAAAAGAAAGCAAAGGCCAAAGTCCCTACCATAAACCTTTCTGTACCTGAGATCTTTGATCAAGGCACAAATAATAGTGAGGTCAATCCAGTAATTGTTGACAGTATCGAAACTCCTGAATTAAGTACACCAAATGTCGACATCCAGGAAGAACAGCAAGAAAAACAAACAGAAGCGATAAGTCAAGAAAACAATAGTAAAGAAGGCAGAGTTATCCAACATCAGACTGGTGAAAGACAAAACAGAGAGCCACGAGAACCACGAGAGCCCAGAGATCCTAATGCACCTCCACAACAGCACCCACATCAACAACAGCGAAAGAAGGAACCGAGCTTTACGGCAGAGTTAGATGGTTTGGTTGATGGAGAAGGAGTCTTAGAAATGATGCCTGACGGCTATGGTTTTTTGAGAAGTGCAGATTACAATTATTTATCTTCTCCTGATGATGTTTATGTTTCTCCATCTCAGATTAAATTGTTTGGACTTAAAACAGGTGATACCGTAAAAGGTCCTATCCGTCCACCTAAGGAAGGGGAAAAATATTTTGCTTTATTAAAAGTGGCTCAAATGAATGGCCGTGAACCAGCGGCTACAAGAGATAGAGTATCTTTTGAATATTTGACACCACTCTTTCCAAATGAAAAAATAAATCTTTCCGGTGATCCAAAAAACATCACAACAAGGGTGATGGATTTGTTCACTCCACTAGGAAAAGGACAAAGAGGAATGATTGTCGCTCAACCAAAAGTTGGTAAGACAACCATACTAAAAGACATAGCAAATTCAATAGCAAAAAATCATCCAGAAATTTATTTAATTATTTTACTGATTGATGAAAGACCGGAGGAGGTTACAGATATGAGCAGATCGGTGAATGCAGAAGTTGTTGCATCCACTTTCGATGAGCCTGCTGAGAGACATGTAAAAGTATCTAGCATGGTATTGCAAAAAGCAAAGCGATTGGTAGAATGTGGTCATGATGTCGTTATTTTATTAGATTCATTGACTCGTCTTGCACGAGCTTATAATACAGTAGCTCCATCTTCCGGCAAAGTTTTATCTGGAGGTGTTGAAGCAAATGCTATGCAAAAGCCAAAACAATTTTTTGGTGCTGCACGGAAAATTGAGAATGGAGGATCGCTTACTATTCTTGCTACAGCTTTAATTGAGACTGGTTCGAAAATGGATGAGGTGATCTTTGAAGAGTTTAAAGGAACAGGTAATATGGAGGTTCAATTAGACAGAAGATTGGCAAACAAAAGAATTTATCCTGCCATTGATGTTACTTCCTCTAGTACAAGAAGAGAAGATTTATTGTTAGATAAAGACACCTTAAAAAGGATGTACATACTCCGCAAACACCTTGCAGATATGAATCCTGAGGAGGCAATGAATTTGTTGCTGCAACATATGAGAAATACCAAGGATAATGAAGAGTTCTTGGCTACCATGAATGGCTAAAAAGATAAGCATCAAAAAGAAAAAGGCTGTTTCATAGTTGAAACAGCCTTTTTTATGCGGATAATATTCGTAAAAACTTTTACGTCAACACTTTTTTTATTTATCGATAGAGATTTAATTTCCCATCTCACTGACAAATTTTATTCTTACCAATTGAATATCTTCAATAGACATTTCGTCCTCTTTAAACTCTTTGTAAGCCTCCTCTAATCCATAAGTGTCGCACGTTTTGAAGTAGTCATAAATATCAGTTAATAAATCCTCTTCAATCAACTCATTCAAGTAATAATCTAAATTTACTTTAGTTCCCGAATTTACAATAGATTCAATTTCGTCAATTAAATCGTTTCTACTGATTCCAATATTTCGTGAAATGTCTTCTAATGGAAGCTTTTGATCTATGCTTTGAATAATTCTTACTTTATTAGTGGATTTTTTAACGACACTTTTAACTACAATATCTTCTGGACGGATTATTTCGTTACTTTCTACATAAAACTTTATAAGTTCTGAGAACTTTTTGCCATATCTGTTATATTTCCCTTTACTGACACCAGTGATGCTACAAAATTCTTCTTCAGTTATCGGATATCGAATGGCCATCTCTTCTAATGAAATATCTTGAAATACAACATAAGGTGGTAACTGATTGGCTTTTGCCACTTGCTTTCTAGTGTCTTCTAGCATTTTATACAGTTTTGGATCTGTAGCTGCTCGTGCACTAATCATTGGAGCCGCTTCTTCTGTATCTGTTTCGAAATTTGTATCTGCCGCTACCTTAATTTCATAAGGGTTTTTGATAAACGCATGTCCTTTATCCGTGATTTTTAGCAGACCATATTGTTCGATATCTTTTTTTAGCAATCCTTCTAATTGGGCATTACGAACAATTGAACTCCAATAGTAGAGGTCTCTCTCTTTTCCAGAACCAAAAACGGACAGGTTCTCATGTCTAAAAGCAGCTACATCATTTGATTTTTTGCCGATCATGATGTTTACCACATGTTGTAATACATGATTTTCTTTTATCTCTTCTATTGTTTTTAATACAATCACGGTTTCCTTTGTGGCATCCTGTCTTTCCTTTGGATGGGCACAGTTGTCACACATTTTGTTACAAGCAACTTCGTCATATGATTCACCAAAGTAGTGTAAGATAAATTTTCTTCTACATTGAGCAGATTCACAATAAGCAATGGTTTCATCTATTAATTGATTGGCTCTTTCCTTTTCAGCCACCGTCTTATCCTTCATCAATTTTTCTATCTTAGTAATATCCTTATGACTGAAGAATGCATAACATTTGCCATCGAGTCCATCTCTACCAGCTCGTCCAGTTTCTTGATAGTAATTTTCTAAACTTTTAGGCACATCAAAATGAATGACAAAACGAATATCTGGCTTGTCGATTCCCATGCCAAAA
This sequence comes from Chitinophaga pinensis, assembly GCA_945897725.1. GTDB lineage: Bacteria > Bacteroidota > Bacteroidia > Chitinophagales > CAMDFR01 > CAMDFR01. The sequence continues at coordinate 133,488 of CAMDFR010000003.1, read as the reverse complement.
GCAATTGTAGCAACAATTACATCGATGTCTTGCATTAGAAATTTATCTTGGGTTGAGCTTCTCGTTTTATTGTCAATGCCCGCATGATAGGGTGCTGCTTTAATACCATTGACAACTAATGCTTGTGCCACAGTTTCAGCGGTTTTTCTGTTTGTAACGTAAATAATTCCAGATTTTCCGCTGTTCTGTTTTACCAGCTGTATAATTTGTTTTACTGCCGCGCTATCTGTTTTTTTCTGTCGAATTTCGTAATAGAGATTAGGACGATTAAAAGAAGACATAAAAATTTTAGGATCTTTCATGTCAAGTGTTTTCATGATATCAGACTGAACCTTTTCAGTAGCCGTTGCTGTCAAAGCGATGATAGGAATATTATCGTTGATTGCTTCGATAATCTCACGAATACGGCGATATTCAGGTCTGAAATCATGGCCCCATTCCGAAATGCAATGAGCCTCATCAACAGCTACAAAAGAGATTTGTATCTCCTTAAAAAAGTCGATATTCTCCTGCTTGGTCAATGTTTCAGGGGCAACAAACAAAAGTTTAGTGTCTCCACTAATGATGTCACTTTTTACTTGTTTGATTTGAGTTTTATTCAAAGAAGAGTTAAGGAAATGCGCTAAGTTATCGCTACTGCTATAATTTCTAACCAGGTCTACTTGATTTTTCATTAGCGCAATGAGGGGAGAGACAATAATCGCTACTCCTTCGCTTAATAAAGCAGGTAGTTGATAGCAAAGTGACTTGCCGCCTCCTGTGGGCATGATAACAAATACATCATTGCCATCCATTAATGAGGTGATAATTTCTTCTTGTGTTCCTTTAAATTTGTCAAAGCCAAAATATTCTTGAAGAGACTCTTTGAGGCTTAACTGTGTTGTTATAGTACCCATATCATTTATTGTTAACTAATATATATTCTTTTTTTAAAATTCCAAAGCATTATTAATGATTACATACTTGAGATGCAATTGTTTACACCCTCTTTTGAAAGACGAATTATAATTGTAATTTCTCTAATTTAGAACAAAAGAGTTGTAATGCTACGTAGAATTGAATGTATGACCTGTATTTTGACCAAATTTACTTAGGTTTGCTAGTATTTCCAAAAGAAAAATTGTTTTTTTAGCATTTATAACAATAAAATAAAATATTTTAGTAGTAGGTAAAATTGATAGATTCATGAATAAAAATATGTATGCTGTAATCATGGCAGGAGGGATTGGTAGTAGATTTTGGCCTTTGAGCCGCTCTTCTAAGCCAAAACAGTTTCTGGATATTCTAAATATGGGTAAAACTCTCATTCAAATGACATATGAACGCTATTTGCCCATCTGTCCAAAGGAGAATATTTATATTGTGGCAAATGAAGATTATTACGACTTGATAAAAGAACAACTGCCAGATTTGGAAGATGCTCAAATATTAAGAGAACCAAGCCGTAAAAATACAGCTCCCTGTGTGATGTATGCCTGCCATAAAATTCATGCATTGAATCCCGAAGCAATCATGGTAGTGGCACCTAGTGATCATGTGATTCTTAAAGAGTCAGAATACCTACTTGTAGTGGATAAGGCAGCCACCTTTTGTGAAACAAACAATGCGCTGGTTACCCTGGGTATAAAACCAACAAGGCCTGATACTGGTTATGGTTATATTCAGTATAAAGACTATAATGAAGAAGTAAAAAGAGTTAAAACTTTTACTGAAAAGCCAAGTAAGGAAATAGCAGAATCATTTGTAAAAAGTGGTGATTTTTTATGGAATAGTGGCATGTTTGTTTGGAGTGCAAAAAGTATCTTAAAAGCATTCGCTCAATATTTGCCAGAAATGATAGATGCCTTCAAAGAGGTAGAAAAAGCATATAATACCGATCAGGAATACGATGCAATAGATACTGCTTATTCTCAGTGTACCAATATAAGCATTGATTATGGTATTATGGAAAAAGCAGAAAATGTATTTGTTATTCCATCTGAGTTTGGCTGGAGTGACGTGGGAACTTGGGGTGGTATTTATGATATTTATGAGAAAGATTATTTAAACAATGCAGTAGATGGAAAGATGGTACAGATCTATAATTCCTCAGACAATATGATCTCAGTCACGGATAAAAAACTTGTTGTTATTCAAGGATTAGAAGGCTTCTGCGTTATCGATACTCCAGATGTATTGCTTATCATCAGCAGAGATCAAGAGCAAGAAATTAAGCAAATCACAACAGATATGAAGCGAATGAAATTGGATAAATATCTCTAGTGTTAGTTCTAAAAGTGTTTTACATTTCATTTCAAGTCATTTAATTTGCAGAGCGCATGAGTGAGCATCCGATTCATATTAAATCAAAACTACCATTAGTTGGTACTACCATTTTTACGATTATGTCAGCACTCGCTGTTGAACATGATGCCATTAACTTATCTCAAGGTTATCCCGACTTTTCTTGTAAGGATGCATTGCAAGACTTGGTATATAAGCATATTAAAGCTGGACATAACCAATATGCACCTATGGCTGGACTACCTTTGTTGAGAAGGCTTTTGGCTGAGAAGGTAATGAAACTCTATAATTTTCCACTGCATCCTGAGCATGAAGTTACCATCACCGCAGGCGGCACACAAGCCATCTATACAGCGATCAATGCTTTTGTTCATAGAGGCGATGAGGTAATTATTTTTGAGCCTGCCTATGATTGTTATATTCCTGCCATCCTAATGGCAGGGGGAAGTCCTATTTCTGTTCCATTGCAATATCCAGATTATTCCATTGATTGGAATCATGTCAAGAAGTTAATTACAGCCAAAACAAAAATGATTGTTATTAATACCCCACATAATCCAAGTGGAAAAATTTTGGGAAGGGAAGACATGAAAGCTTTAGAAAAAATTACAGAGAATACAGATATTATTGTTCTGAGCGACGAAGTGTACGAACATATTGTTTTTGATGAGGCATCACATGAAAGTGTTTGGAAGCATGAAAAGCTTGCTAAAAGAAGCCTTGCAGTCTATTCCTTTGGTAAAAGTTATCATGTTACTGGCTGGAAAATGGGCTATTGTATGGCCCCAGAATACCTGATGAAGGAATTTAGAAAAGTCCATCAATTTTTAGTTTTTTCTGTAAATACACCTTTTCAACATGCCATTGCCGAATACTTACAGCAAAGTGATGACTATTTGGAGTTGAATCAATTTTATCAAGAGAAAAGAGATTTCTTTTTGTCAGCCATCAAGCAGAGTCGTTTTGAGATCTTGCCATCTAAAGGAACCTATTTTCAATTGCTTTCTTATAAAAAAATAAGCGAAGAGTTGGATACTGATTTTGCTGTTCGAATGACGATAGAGCATAAAGTAGCATCTGTTCCTTTATCTGTTTTTTACAAAAGTAAAGAGGATAATAAAGTGCTTCGTTTCTGTTTTGCTAAAGGAAAAGATACCTTAGAGAAAGCAGCCGAAATTCTGAGCAAGATCTAAGTTTAGTAATAGATCAAAACATCACCATTCGACTCGGTTTTTGTTTGTAGCAATTGAAGTCTGTACCCTTCGTTATGACTGGTACATTTACCATCTTCCAAACTAAATTTAAAGTTATGTGCAAGACAAGTGATTTCACTTTCATGATCACATCTACTATGAAGTAAGCTCTTACCAGCATGAGGACATTCTTCCCGAAAAGCGTACACCTTTTGGTTTTTTAACAAAACACAAATGCTTTCTTCTTGTATCTTCACCCTGAAAATTTGCGATTGATTGCCTGAAAAATCAGATGCGTTAGGCATTCCATTGATTCTATACCATCTCAAAACGAATGATTTAAATAAATAATAGTAGGTAAAGTTAGTTTAATTAAACTTTTTTAATAGCCAATTGGTTTATTATTTTTGAGCTACCTCATCTACCTAAAACATCTACTATGCAAGGTTATAACTTTTCAAAATATTTACCGAATCAAAGTGACGGTACCCCATTTGATAGGTTATTAAAGATATTCAAAGAAATGCTCACCTATACAAGTGGCGATGTAGCAGAAGCATTAGCTTGGTTGAATGAATTGGACAAAGAACATAAGCTCACAGATAATAAATACGGTGTTGGGGATTTTATTGATGACCTAAAAAAGAATGGCTACCTCAAGGAAGATGATCATGAAGATAAAGTAATCATGACATCGAAGATGGAAATTGGAATTCGTCAACAAGCGCTTGAGCAGGTCTTTGGTAAATTAAAAAAAACTCCAAAAGGCAATCACAAAACTAATTATGCTGGATCGGGTGATGAGTTAAATGGTGATGTACGCGCTTTCAGATTTGGTGATCGACACGAATATATTTCCATGACAGAAAGTATAAAAAATGCTCAAATCAATCACGGAATTGAAAATTTTAAGTTGACAGAAAACGATCTTGAAGTCAAAGAAACAGAGCATAAAAGTCAAGTGTCTACGGTTCTAATGATTGATATCAGCCATTCAATGATTTTATACGGCGAAGATAGGATCACGCCTGCAAAAAAAGTGGCTATGGCCCTTAGCGAGCTCATCATGACACGGTACCCCAAAGATACATTGGATGTAATTGTATTTGGGAATGATGCCTGGCAGATACAGATCAAAGATTTACCTTATTTACAAGTTGGTCCATATTATACCAATACAGTGGCAGGCCTGGAGTTGGCCATGGATATTCTGCGACGGAAGAAAAATAGTAACAAACAGATATTTATGATTACCGATGGTAAGCCAACTTGTTTGAAGGAAGGCAATAAATACTATCAGAATAGTTTTGGACTAGATAGAAAAGTGGTAAATAAGACTTTAAATTTAGCTGCTCAATGTCGAAGATTAAAAATACCTGTTACAACATTCATGATAGCGGACGACCCCTATCTACGTAGGTTTGTACAAGAATTTACAGAAACAAATCATGGAAAGGCATTTTATACAAGTTTGAATGGATTGGGAGATTTTGTATTTGAAGATTATGAAAGAAACCGCTCTAAAAATGTACGTTAAATAGGCTCAACAATATCTAAATTATTAAATTATAAAATGAATAAAACATCAATTAACACCTTAGGTGCGTTAAAAAAAAGTGGTTATCTTCCCAAGAGCATTAAGGAAGAAATACGCGATAATCTGATTCGTAAACTACAATCTAAGGAAAAGATTTTCGGAGGTATCATGGGCTATGAGAATACCGTGATTCCAGAAATCGAAAGAGCAATTCTTTCTCGTCATAATATCATTTTACTCGGTTTGCGAGGGCAAGCTAAAACGCGTATTGCTCGGCAAATGGTCGAACTTTTAGATGAGTATATTCCGGTTGTGAAAGACTCAGAAGTCAACGATGATCCCTTAAAGCCGATTTCAGTTTTTGCTAAAGACTTGATAAGCGAACAGGGCGATAAAACTCCAATCTCATGGTTGCATCGCTCAGATAGATACACTGAAAAACTCGCAACGCCAGATGTTTCAGTTGCAGATTTGATTGGAGATATAGATCCGATTAAAGCCGCTGCAAATAAATTGTCATTCAGTGATGAAAAAGTAATTCATTTTGGATTGATCCCAAGATCGCACCGTTGTATCTTTGTGATTAATGAATTGCCAGACTTGCAAGCAAGAATACAGGTCTCATTATTCAATATATTGCAGGAAGAAGATATTCAAATTCGCGGATTTAAGTTGCGACTGCCGCTAGATATTGAATTTCTATTCACCGCTAATCCTGAAGATTATACAAATAGGGGTTCCATCGTTACTCCATTGAAAGACCGTATTGAAAGTCAAATCTTAACACACTATCCGAAGAGTCTTGAAATTTCTCGAGAAATTACGCAACAAGAAGCAAAAATTTTACCTATCCAACAGAGTAGTATTGAAGTTCCAGAGCTCGCTAAAGAATTGATAGAACAGATTGCTATTGAGGCAAGAAGTAGTGAATATGTCGACTCAAAAAGCGGTGTTTCTGCAAGACTAACGATTTCAGCGTATGAGAATTTAATTTCTGCGGCGGAAAGAAGAACGATTATTAATAAGGAGAAAAAAACTGCCGTACGTCTTGGTGATTTCGATGCAGTGATTCCATCCATCACAGGAAAGATAGAATTGGTATACGAAGGAGAGCAAGAAGGATCTTATTTGGTGGCTCAAAACCTTATTCGAAAAGCTATTCGAACCGTTTTTACAAAATATTTCCCTGATCCATCAGCTAAGCAATCTAAGAAAAACAAGACAGCAAGTCCTTATGATGGAATTTTAAAAGATTTTTCGGATGGAAAGAACATTACTTTACTCAATGAGTTAAGCAATGATGAGTATAAAAAGATACTCGACAAAGTCTTTAAAATCGAAGATTTGTCCTTGCAAATAGGTTCTTTGCTCAATAAGAACAATGAGCTTTTTGTGAAAGAATTAATTCTTCATGGGCTTGCTGAGTGTTCTCAAATTACCAAAACTAACATTGTGAATGGTAATAGTTTTAGTGATATCATGGACATGATGATGAGCGATAGTTTCCTAAATGATATAGAAGAATAGCCTCAAACCATATTGTTTTAAAGGTCACCTAGCATAGGAGAGTTTGAATATGTTATAAGAACGACTTATGAATTGCATTATTTTGGACACAATACAAAAGACTTTTGTAACTTTAGGCTTTAGAATGAAAAACTAAAAAACATATAACGAAGCATCCTGAAAAGTGATGCTTTTTTAATGTCAACTCAAAAACAAAAACGGATGAAATACAAAAGAATTTTACTTAAATTAAGTGGCGAGTCGCTTATGGGGAGCAAACAGTTTGGAATTGATCCTATCATGGTAAAACAATATGCCGAAGACATCAAAGAAATTATTGGACTAGGAGTGGAAGTTGCCATTGTGATTGGCGGAGGAAATATCTTTAGAGGAATGGATGCTGAGGAAAATGGTCTTGATAAAGTGCAGGGAGATTATATGGGTATGTTGGCTACTGTAATCAATGGCATGGCACTTCAAAGTGGTCTAGAAAAAACGGGTGTGATCACAAGATTGATGACTGCCTTTGAAATTAAGGAGGTGGCAGAGCCTTATATCAGAAGAAGAGCCATGAGACATCTCGAAAAAAATAGGGTCATTATTTTTGGTGCAGGCACAGGAAATCCATATTTTACAACAGATACAGCGGCTGCATTAAGAGCCATTGAAATAGAGGCAGATGTCATTTTGAAAGGTACAAGGGTAGATGGTATTTATACTGCGGATCCAGAAAAAGATCCTTCCGCTACTAAGTACAATCATTTGTCATTCTCAGAGGCATTGGAAAAACGATTAAATATCATGGACCTAACAGCCTTTACTTTATGTCAGGAAAATAAATTGCCCATCATCGTTTTCGATATGAATTCCCGTGGCAACTTATCCAAGTTGATTCGTGGTGAGGATTTAGGAACTTATGTTTCATAGTAGCACAACATAAAATTTTAAGACAACATAAATTCAATTCATCAACCTCAAGAATTCGTTATTTTTGTATCCTTAAGAAGGCCTGTTTTTTTGAAAAAATAAAATTAACAACAAATCGTTATGTCAGAAGAATTAAGTAGATGTGTCAATGACACCAAAGCTCAGATGGATAGAGCAATTGAGCATTTAAAAAATGAATTACAAAAAGTGAGGGCGGGCAAAGCTCACTCAGGAATTTTGGATGGTATCGTTGCAGATGCTTATGGTTCAATGACGCCATTGGCACAGTTAGGAAATATTTTGACACCAGATGCTAAAACATTGTCCATTCAACCTTGGGATAAATCGCTTTTGGCAGGTATTGAACGTGCCATCATGATGGCGAATATTGGTCTTAACCCTCAAAATGATGGTGAAACAATTAGAATGTTTTTACCTCCATTAACCGAAGACAGACGGAAAGACTTGGTGAAACAAGTAAAAGTATATGCAGAACATGCAAAAGTATCGATTCGAAATCAACGCAGAGATGCGAATGAAGCCATCAAGAAATTACAGAAAGATGGATTAGCTGAAGATTTGGCAAAGGGTGGAGAAGATAAGGTTCAAAAAATGACAAATGATTATATTGTCGTAATCGACAAAATAGTAGAAGTGAAGGATAAAGAAATTATGACAGTATAATCTCTGACCTGTTTTCAATGATTGTTTATAGAAAATGTTGGGTTGATAAGCGATTTAGCTCAGTTTTTCTATCGCGATTCTTGCAGCCTCTTGCTCTGCATCTTTCTTTGTGAAGCCTTGCGCCTTGCTTATTAAGGTCTCGTTATACCATACTTCAATAATAAAAATGTTTTGCTTTCCATTGCTCTTCGTCTCTAATAATTTATATTCTAAAGCAACATTTTCTCGTTGTGATTTGGTTAATAAGGTGCCTTTATAGTTGGTGTTTTCTTCTGCCATTTTTTCAATATCCATCAGATTTTTTACTAGTTTATCTAGTATAAATTTTTGCGTATGCAGATAGCCTTGATCTATATAAAGTGCACCAATAAACGCTTCCAGGGCATCTCCCAACACATCACTTCTGCTGATGTCGATATTGTGCTTTTCGTATTTAAGGAATTGATGTAGATGAATCTCTTCTGCTAAAGCATTTAATCTAGTTCGTTTCACCATTTTACTGCGCATCTCCGTAAGAAAACCTTCTTCCTTGTTTGGATATTTGAAAAACAAATAATCTGCGACGATGGTGTTAAGCACACTGTCTCCCAAGTATTCTAATCTTTCATTGTTTTTGGTTTCTACCTGCTGACGGCTACGATGTTGCATCGCCTGTTTGTATAAGTGAATTCTTGATGGAGCCATTCCAGTGGTATGCCAAATGTACTTCCGTAATTTTTTTTCATTACCGAAGAGAAGCATAAAATTGGCTAATAAAGACAAGGGGAATGTTTTATAAAATGAACTTCTTGAACACAACAGTAGCGTTATGTCCGCCGAAACCAAAAGTATTGCTTAAGGCAACATTCACAACTCTTGCTTGTGCCTTGTTAATGGTAAGATTTAGTTTGGGGTCGATTTCTGGATCAAATGTTTCATGATTGATTGTTGGTGGAATCATATCATTCTTTACTGATAAAATGGTTGCCGCTGCTTCAATAGCACCAGCTGCTCCTAAAAGATGACCGGTCATTGACTTCGTCGAACTGATGTTCATTTTGTATGCGTTTTCACCAAACACTTGTTGTAAAGCTTTTAACTCGGCTACATCTCCTAAAGGAGTGGAAGTACCATGTACATTCACATAATCCACCGAAGAAATATCAAGACCAGCGTCGTTTAATGCGTCATTAAGAACTAGAATAACGCCTTCTCCACTTGGATCTGGCGCGGTTAGATGATAGGCGTCGGCACTTAGTCCACCCCCTATCATTTCAGCGTAAATTTTAGCACCTCTAGCAATAGCATGCTCATATTCTTCTAGCACGATACCTGCAGCACCTTCGCCAGCAACAAATCCATCTCTATTTGCATCAAAAGGTCTTGAAGCAGTTTTAGGATCATCGTTTCTTTCACTCATCGCTTTCATGGCGCTAAATCCACCCACGCCACCTTCGGTGATAGGGGCTTCGGAACCGCCAGTTACAATGGCATTTGCTTTGCCTAATCTAATATAATTAAAGGAATCAATTAATGCATTAGTAGAAGAAGCACAGGCTGCAACAGTAGCATAGTTCATACCACGAAAGCCATACTTCATACTGATATGCCCAGGGCATATGTCGATAATCATTTTGGGGATAAAAAATGGATTGAAACGCGGTGTCCCATCTCCTCGAAAAAAGTCTCTGATTTCGTTTTGGAATATCGACAAGCCACCAATTCCACTTCCCCAAATAACACCTACTCTGTCTTTGTTGATATTAGCAGTATGTAATCCTGAATCTTCAATCGCCTCAGAAGCAGCTATCAACCCGAATTGACTAAATCTATCCAATCGTTTTGCTTCCTTGACCTCAAAATAATCGCCTACATTGAAGTTTTTGACTTCGCAAGCAATTCTTGTTTTGAATTTAGAGGGATCAAAATTTGTAATTGTATCACAACCACTAACACCATTAAGTAAAGCCTCCCAATACTGAGAAGCTGTATTTCCAATGGGTGTTATGGCACCTAATCCGGTTACGACAACACGTTTTAGCTGCATATTATATGTTTATTAATTCCGAAAAATTACTTTACGTTACTCTCTAAGTAAGTGATTGCGTCACCTACTGTAGCAATTGTTTCTGCTTGTTCATCAGGAATAGAGATATTGAATTCTTTTTCAAACTCCATAATTAACTCTACTGTATCCAATGAATCTGCACCCAAATCATTGGTGAAGCTTGCCTCATTAGTAACTTCACTCTCGTCAGCACCTAATTTTTCTACAATAATTTTCTTAACTCTTTCTGCTATAGTTGCCATTTTTTTGCTTTTTATATTTTGGTTTTTAAAAAATGTGACTGCAAAATTAAACTTTTTCTTAGTAAAATTACTTTTTAATGAAAGAAAGCGTCATTTTGATGGTTTCATAGTGATATTTTAGGCTTAATTATTTGTAATACTATCATTTAGCTAAAACAGAGTAGCACAAGAACTTCATCACAGAAAGCATCATGTTAGACGAATTGTAAGGAAGTGCACGAAGACCTATGCATTATTCCTAGCTAAAAAAGAACTTTGCTCACGAAATACGTACCTTTGGGTCATATTATCCAGTAGATTACGATTGGCAAAAAAACTCTTAAAAGTCGACAACAGATATGTGTTCTGTGTCTTTGGTATCAGTAGCTCTGCCAAAGATTATCGAATTTGTCATTTCTTGAATAAAGAGCTACAATTAAAGTTAGTACCCAAGCCCGAAATCGCCATTGAAACAAAAAAAAGGAATCAGAATTTTGTGATGAATAGATTTAGTTGCGAAAATTCCAATTCAGTAAGTAATTTCCACCTTGTGAACAATAAATCCAATGGAGAAATATTAATTAAAACTATGAAAAGTATCGATTTCTTTTTATTGGTGGAAGGCGAGATACTCAAGTCTGAACTGTCAGCATTGAAAACAAACCTACAACAGATTGGCATCATCGAACATTTTGTGGAGCTGGATGGGAAAGCCTTTGCCGGCATCGAACATTTTATTTTTGAAAATGAGTCACCAAAAAACCAAACGAATTATTAATAAAGAGTTATGAAAGTACAATCAAGTAGAACTAAAATCATTGCAACCTTCGGTCCAGCATGCAATACCAAGGAGTCCTTACTAGACATCATCAATAGCGGTGTCGATGTGATGCGATTCAATTTTTCACATGGGAGCCATGAATTTCATAAAGCAGGAATGGATTTGGTGAAAAATATTAACGAACAATTTGACTATAATATAGCCATTCTTGCGGATCTACAAGGACCCAAAATAAGAGTAGGTGAAGTCGAAAACAATGCTGTTCAATTAGTGGAAGGAAGTATCGTGGAGCTAACAAATAAGCTTTGTATAAGCACGGCTGCAAAAATTTTTATCAGTTATGAACTACTCGCCCAAGATGTAAATGTTGGTGAAGTGATTCTCATGGATGATGGAAAATTGCAGTTGAAAATTACAGAAACAGATAAGAAGAAAAAAGTAAAAGCCAAGGTCATTGCAGGAGGGATATTAAGTTCAAAGAAGGGAGTAAATTTTCCAAATACCAAAACAACAGTGCCATCTCTTACAGAAAAAGATATCAAAGATTTGAAATTTGCAGTTAGTCAAGATGCAAACTGGATAGCACTTTCATTCGTTCGAAGCCCAGATGATGTTGTTTATTTAAAATCTCTTATAGACAAGAAAAAGAAATTTATCAAAGTAATTTCAAAAATAGAAAAACCGGAAGCAGTGGATAGGATTGATGAAATCATTGCCGTATCTGATGCAATCATGGTGGCGCGTGGGGATCTTGGTGTTGAAATGCCCATCGAAAGAATGCCTCTCATTCAAAAGGATATCATAAAAAAATGTATCAAAGCAGCCAAACCGGTAGTGGTTGCCACCCAGATGATGGAAAGCATGATTACAAGCCCAACACCTACTCGTGCTGAAATTACAGACGTTGCTAATGCACTCATCGATGGGGCAGATGCAGTAATGTTAAGTGCCGAAACTTCGGTGGGAAAATATCCAGTAAAGGTGATTGAAACAGTGGAGAAGATTATCAGAAATATTGAGAAGTCAAATATTCTTTATGATAATGATCACCCCGCAGATAAAAAATCCCTAACTTTTGTGTCTGACAGAATTTGTTATAGTGCTGTCAGAATAGCGAAAGATATTAATGCGCGCGCTATCTTAGGTGTCACTGTCAGCGGCTATACGGGCTTCGTGGTAAGCAGCTATAGACCCAAAGCAAAAATATATTTATTTACAAACAATAAAGATATGTTGCGTACCATGAATATTTGTTGGGGCGTGAAGGCCTTCTTTTATGATAAAGAAAAGGACACAGATGATACCATTCAAGACTTGATAGCCATCCTAAAAAAGAAAAAAATTATTGAGATAGGTGACTTCGTTATCAATTGTGCCAGTATGCCTCTAAAAGCCCAAGGTAGAACCAACATGGTAAAGGTAACGGTGGTTGACTAGTCAAAGCATTTGAAAAGCATACAAATACAGGTAGCTGAACTTCTTCGCAAAATCAAAAAGAAATATTATACTTTTATTTTCAATACATAATTTAACAATCATTAAAACAATTAAAGATCGATGGCAATAAATGTAAAACTACTAGCACAAATATGTGAAATACCCGGAACTTCTGGATTTGAACACGATGTAAGAAACTTTGTAAAGAAAGAATTGAAAGGTGTGGTCGATGAAATGTATACCGATCATATGGGTAATCTCATCGCCTTAAAAAAAGGCCAATCCAATAAAAAAAGGGTAATGGCTGCAGCACATATGGACGAAATTGGTTTCATGGTGACGCATATCGATGATAAAGGATTTATTCGATTTCATACCATCGGTGGTTTTGATCCAAAAACGTTGACGGCTCAACGTGTGATTGTACACGGTAAGAAAAACCTTGTGGGTGTGATGGGTGCAAAACCAATTCACGTAATGACTCCTGAAGAACGAGCAAAAGTTCCTCAAATCAAGGATTACTTTATCGACTTAGGTTTACCCAAAGCAGAAGTAGATAAATTGGTAGGTATTGGAGATCCAATAACAAGAGAACGTGCATTGATAGAAATGGGTAATAATGTGAATGTAAAATCTCTCGACAATAGAGTGTCTGTTTTTATTCTAATTGAAGTGTTGAAAGAATTAAAAAAGGAAAAAATACCTTTCGATTTCTATGGTGTGTTCACCGTGCAAGAAGAGGTTGGACTGCGTGGTGCATTGGTAGCTGGCCATCATATTAATCCTGATTTTAGCTTCGGTTTAGATACCACAATTGCTAATGATACGCCAGGCGCACCAGCGCACGAAATGATTACAGAATTGGGCAAAGGCACGGCCATCAAGGTAATGGATGCATCAGTAATTTGTGATGTGCGTATGGTGGAATACATGAAACAAGTAGCAACAAAAAAGAAAATTAAATATCAACTTGAAATCTTAACGGCAGGTGGAACGGATACAGCAGGAATGCAAAAAATGGCTAAAAATGGTACCATTGCTGGTGCAGTTTCTATTCCTACAAGAAATATTCATCAAGTGATTGAGATGTGCGACAAGGACGATATTCGCGGCTCTATCGATTTGTTAAAAGAGTCTGTAAAGAATTTAGATACTTTTAAATGGGATCATAAATAAGCTTTTCAAAACACTGATTAATCAACCTTCGTAAGTCATTACGAGGGTTTTTTTATGGCCTGCCAGCGTAGCATTCTTTTAGGATTCAATCTTGTTTACCTACTGATTGAAATATTTGTTGTGAGAGAATCTTGAGGACGCTGTCCTGCTATCCGCTTTATCTTTTTTGAAAGCAGCCAATCAAAAAAGGATGCCGCTGCTATCAGTCAGGCGAGTTTCGCTACTCAAAAAAAACAGTGTTTTTAATAAAAACATACGATTTTAAAGGAAGATGGCGCAGTCAAAGTCATTCATCTTTCTAGCGAATGTGTTCCGAAAAGGAAGAAGAAAATTACATTTTCACAAAGCGTAAGATCTTTGGTAAACCATCTTTATTGGTAATTGAAATTGCATAAATGCCTTGGGCAAATGTGCTCAGCTCTATAGGAATACTGATAGCGTCACCTTCATGTACAAATGTATCAAAGGTCTTTACAGATTGCCCTTGTTGATTGATAAAGTCAAAATAATAATATCCATCATGGATGGCTTTTATTCGAACATTCAATAGATCTGTTGTTGGATTTGGATAAATGCTGATGCTAGCGTCTGGATCCTTCATTTCCTCAATATCTGTGTTAAGGACAGTACTGTCTAAAATCACATTCTCATCTCCTAATTGGTATTCCGTATAGGCAAAAAAAGCAATCATCATCTCTTGTGTGGTATGTTCTCCCGAGAGAATCCGTTGTGGTGGACTGAATGGATTGTCATGATTTGCAGAAGTGTTATCATATTGCGCTTTTGCCTCTAATTTTGAATTGCCTGGTATTTTCATGATCCGCTGATTGGTATAAAAGCCTTGCCAATGAAAATCCCATTTAGGTATTTCAATGATAGGCACGCTGTCATGCGTGGCAGGAACATAATTCCAGATCTTAAAAGAAGCACCCACTTTGTGCATGTGTGGAAAGACTGCGAGAATAGAAAAATCAGAGCCAAATGGTATGAGCTCTCTCTCATAGTATGTCACAATGGTATTCGGTGCAATATTAATAGGACCATTCGTCATAGAAAGAAAATGATTTAATATGGGATCTATATACACTTCTCTTATTGGACTGTAGGTGGTGTATTTCAAATGTAAGACAGTGCTATCTGTTTGGCCAGCACTCCCAGGTGCATAATGAAGTTCAACTACATAATCGGAATTCGCATCTACCCTGATGCCGAAATTTGTTGGGATTTTAAAAATGCCACTACCTGGTGCCCAGGCTCCAAGAAAGGTAGCGTTAGGACTCACGGCAACAGAACCATAACTAGAAAAACCAGCAATAGTGTCTAGGTTGTCCAGACTGTCTGAATAGTTAGAAGGATCTTTATATAAAACTACATGATGAACAATAGCTCCGTTGCCCGGTAAATACTCTATTTCGTTCAAGAATTTATCCGTACTAATGCCACTATGAATGACAAAGCTTCTGTATTCATCGGCGGAAGTGTTTATGCGATATTTAGGCAGTGTTAAGGTTTGGTCAATGGAAGTCATCTGTGAGCCAATAGGGAAAATAGGCGGCGATGGTGCAGTACTCAAATCACCAGCTGGCGTGCCATTATCAACCCAATCTGCTATATCGGCAATTTGACTATTTGTTAAAAAACGTTCATCCTTGAAATGTTTGTAATTTGGATCTGCTTTCCAAGGGGGCATCATTTTGCTCTCTACTTGGCTTTTAATAATCAAAGAGTGAGAAGTGGCATCACTATAACTCATTAAGGGAAACAATCCTATTCCTCCTTCTCTATGGCAAGAGCTACAATTATTGTAAAAGATGCTCGCAATTTTGTTGCTCCATGTTGGTGTCTGGCCATTTACGAACAAGCCAGAAGCAATAAACAGTGTGGCTAATAGGTATTGTTTTGTGTTCATCTTTTTTGTCTTTACAATTGATCAATAGAAATATCGTGTAGAAATTTAACTCGCCAATAAAGATAGTTTGTTGAAAGTACATTTGTACCTAGTTTTTAAGATTTTTTCAGTCAATTTGTCAGAGCATTATGCAATGGCATATTCTTTGAAGCTCTGCTCTCTATTAAACAAGTCTAAATTAATTATTAAAAAGATCAAAATGAGTACGCAAAAAGGAAAAATTAATGTAAATACGGAAAACATTTTCCCAATCATAAAAAAGTTTTTATACAGTGACCATGAGATTTTTCTGCGCGAGCTTGTTTCTAATGCAGTAGATGCCACTCAGAAAGTCAAAAAACTAGCTAGTTCGGGTGAATTGAAGGAAGAGTTGGGTGATATCGCAGTTGAAATAAAAGTAAATAAAGAAGAAAAGACGGTAACTATTTCTGACAAAGGAATTGGTATGACTGCCGAAGAGATTGAAAAGTATATCAATCAAGTTGCGTTTTCTTCTGCCGAAGAATTTATTGAAAAATTCAAAAATGTAGATGGTGGCATCAACATCATTGGGCATTTTGGTTTGGGCTTTTATTCTGCATTTATGGTATCAGAAAAAGTAGAAATTATTTCAAAGTCGTTCAAGAACGAGCCAGCAGTAAAGTGGTCATGTGATGGCAGTCCTGAATTTGAAATGTCTTCTTCAGATAAAATAGAACGTGGAACAGACATTATTCTGCACATCTCAGAGGAATCAATAGAGTTCGCCGATGAAAATAAAATAGGAGATTTACTTAACAAATACTGTAAATTTTTACCCATTCCCATTAAATTCGGTCAAGAAGAAATAACAGAGAAAGATGCTGAGGATAAAGAAATAAAGGTAAAGAAAGATAGAATCATCAACAATCCAACACCAGCTTGGACTTTGGCCCCTGCAGATTTAAAGGATGAAGATTACCTTAACTTTTACCGCGAATTATATCCATTTACCGAAGATCCACTTTTCTGGATTCACCTTAATGTTGATTTTCCTTTTAAGCTAACAGGTATTTTGTATTTCCCTAAATTGAAAAAAACATATGAAGTACAAAAAAATAAAATTCAATTATACAGCAATCAAGTTTTTGTTACCGATAATGTAGAGCAGATTGTACCAGAATATTTGATGATGATGCACGGGGTGTTGGATTCGCCAGACATTCCTTTAAATGTATCTCGTAGCTATTTACAAAGTGACTCAAATGTCAAAAAAATTACTGCTCATATTAGTAAAAAAGTAGCGGATAAATTAGGCGATTTATTCAAGAATGATAGAACTAGTTATGATTCGAAATGGGAAAGTATTGGTTTGTTTGTGAAATACGGGATGATCAGTGATGATAAATTTTATGACAGAGCAAAAGATTTTTGCTTGTATCAAAATATCGAAAAGAAATTATTCACCTTAGAAGCATACAAACTACAAATTGAAGCTTTACAATTAGACAAAAATGGTAAAATAGTTGTTTTGTATTCTACAGATCAGGAATCGCAAGATGCCTATATACAAGGCGCAACAAAGAAAGGTTATGATGTGCTTTTATTCGACGAGATGATCGATCAGCATTTTATTCAACACATGGAATCAAAAAATGGAGACTATAAATTTTCGCGTGTAGATGCGGATACTTTCGATAAAATGATAGAGAAGGATGAAACACTTATTTCTGTCCTTTCATCAGAGGAGGAAGAGGCGCTGAAAAAAGTTTTTCAGGAGAACGTACCCACCGAAGGAGTGCATGTAGAGTTGAAAGCATTGTCTCCTGATGATATGCCAGTGATGATTACCAAGAATGAATTCATGCGACGAATGGCAGATATGAGCAAACTGGGCGGAGGAGGAATGTATTCTTTTATGGGCAATATGCCTGAGTCTTTTAATCTAGTGGTCAACACCAATCATCCAATAGCTTCAAAGCTCTTGCAAGCAACGGATAAGGTAGAGATGATCAAAAACTTGTATGACTTAGCATTGTTGCAGCAAGGAATGTTGAAAGGAAGCCACTTAACAGCATTCATCAATAGAAGTGTAGAGAGCATTTAATTTTGGCTCTGCTGTTTTAATAAAATCATATTAATGAAAGCTCTTGGGAAGTCCCAAGAGCTTTGTTTTTTGGTGCTCATTCAAAAAAAAGCCTTTATTTTGTAGGTGATTGGTGAAAGCAGTCAATCACTTTTTTTCTACATAAACCAATAACATGATATATTCCATGACAGGCTACGGCAAATCATCTTTGATGAAAGAAGGCCGAAATATTACAGTGGAGATGCGCTCACTAAATAGTAAAGGACTTGAGTTAAATATGAAGTTTCCGTCCGCTTACAGACAATACGAATTTGTTTGGCGCAATCATATCAATAATGCATTGGAGAGAGGTAAAGTCGATGTGGGTATTGTTATTGAAGAAACACAAGCTGATATCAGCAATACAGTAAACACCAACCTACTCAAAAACTATTTGAAACAACTGAACGCCATTTGCGAAGAGACAAATACTTCCAAAGATGGTGTGTTGGACAGTGCTTTGAAACTTCCAGGTGTTATACAAAACACACAGGAGACAAAGGCAGAAGAGGTGAAGGCAGAAATCTTTGACTTGCTTAATCAAGCATTGGAAGAAATGAAATTGTTTCGACATACAGAAGGTAGTGGCTTAGAGAAGGAGTTGGTGGCAAGGGTAAATTTGATTCTGGAAAATCTATCTGAAATTGAAAAAGAGGAACCCCAAAGAACCAAAACGATTAGAACCAATCTCAAAGAAAATCTTCAAGCCATTCAAAATAACGTAAGTATAGACAGCAATCGACTAGAGCAGGAGATGATTTACTATTTAGAAAAATTAGACATAACAGAAGAAGTGGTGCGCTTAAAATCGCACTGTAAATATTTCTTTGATATTTTAGAGGAGAATATTGGATTGAAGGGCAGAAAATTGGCCTTCGTTTCTCAAGAAATGGGTAGAGAAATTAATACCATAGGCTCCAAAGCGAATGATAAAGATTTGCAAAAAATGGTTGTGCAAATGAAGGACGAACTAGAAAAAATCAAGGAACAATTAAACAATGTATTGTAATACTATAGGTTGCATTTACACTTCAACAGCATCTTTCTAGTAGGATGATTAGAAAGCTTCATTTATAGTGGATAGGAAAAAATATATGATTGAAAAGATAAATAGTACAGACTTAAAAGGTCGCTTAGTAATCGTTACAGCACCATCAGGAGCAGGTAAAACAACTATTGTAAAGCGTTTGTTGGCATCTGATTTGCCACTGAGCTTTTCAGTGTCTGCCTGCACAAGAGAACGTAGAAGCGGCGAAGTAGATGGCGTAGATTATTACTTCATTGGCAAGGAAGCATTCGAAGATAAAATTGCCAATGATGCGTTTGTAGAGTTTGAAGAGGTTTATGAAGGTAGCTTCTATGGTACATTAAAAAGCGAGCTACAAAGGCTTTGGAAAGACGAAAGAATTGTTTTGTTCG
The DNA here is from genome assembly GCA_945897725.1 of Chitinophaga pinensis. Taxonomy (GTDB): domain Bacteria; phylum Bacteroidota; class Bacteroidia; order Chitinophagales; family CAMDFR01; genus CAMDFR01. Next base: position 114,282 of record CAMDFR010000003.1, on the reverse strand, counting down.
ATATAGATGTGCTTGGGGCTATAAACTTAAAAAGACAGTTTAAAGAGCAGGCACTCACTATTTTTATTCAGCCTCCTTCTCTTGATATTTTGGTGGAACGGCTCACACGGCGCAATACGGAGAGCGAAGCAAGTTTGAAGAAAAGGATAGCTAAGGCCGCTTCAGAATTAACCTATATGGATAAGTTTGACAAAACAGTGCTTAATGATGACCTAGAAAGGGCTTGTAAAGAAGCCTATGATTTGGTTGTGGCATTTTTAAAATAAATTTGCTTTTCAATTCAATAGTTTTTATTTTTACTATAAGATGTTAACAAAAATTACGCTAGGCCTACGTGTCATTGTAGAAATGGGTTATCAGGAAAAGATTAGTGATCCTGCTAACGGCCGGTTTATTTTCGCCTACAGAATCACCTTGGAAAATCATAATGAGTTTCCTGTTCAGCTGATGAGTAGACATTGGTATGTTTTTGATTCAATAGGAGAAAAAAGTGAAGTAGAAGGAGAAGGTGTTGTAGGTTCTCAGCCTGTGATTCATCCAGGCGCTCGTTATCAGTATGTTTCAGGCTCTAACCTAAAAAGCGATTTTGGCGCGATGCACGGATATTATGTATTTGAAAACTGCTCTACTGGCGAAAAATTTAATGTAGAGATCCCTAAGTTTGTATTATCTACCATCGAGAAAATGAATTAACTGAGCTTCATAGTATCTAACCTAACTATATTATGGCTTGTACTTGCTTTTCGCTAAAATTTCTTTCGGATTCGTTTTAATCAACTGTTCCATACTTGGTTGGTTATTCATACTTTCCATATAGGCACTCACTATTTTATAACCGACCCAAGCACCAATATTACCTGGACTTTCAGGAGGCATTCCGGGAGTAGAAGGCTGTTCTCCGATGTAATGCCTTATGTCTTCATCTCTTTCTTTATAAAAATCATCCTTGTCGGCAAGATATTTCCAAATTGATTTCTCACTGGCCTCACACCATTTTAATTGATCGGAAGAATAAGCAAATAGATATTCTGAGGATACATCTGGTAATGCCTTCTCAAGAAAATATTGTTGCTTGCCAACCTCTATCATCGTATTGATCAAATTTTCGCTCGTCATGTATGGGTTGCCAAAGTTATTGTTGTAGATAGCTTTCATGGTGTTTGGTAGCATTAGCTCTTTTATAAACTTAGCCGAAATGTACTGAGGGAAAACATCATAATGCACATATTGGTCCCCTAAAAACAAATCAAGTCCAACACTAACATAGTCTGTGTCTATGGTAAAGGCTCCCATGTTTAAACCACCAATACAAGTCACTAATTTGCTAGGCAATTTAACATGTGGTGCATAATATTTTGCAAATTGAAAGGATTTTTTTAACTCCGTTTCAAAGGGGGCCAAGTTCGGGAAACGTTGCTGAACAGTGTCATACAAATCCTTCATGTCGCGATTTCTTAAATATCCTTTAATGTTTTCTGCTAGGAAGTTAGAACTATCCCTGCGATAGCCAAATTTCATGATGTCATGAACATAAACATCATAGTATATGTCGTATTTTTTCTCCAACATCATCATGCTTGCTTGCATTTTTGTTGTGTCTAAATGTTGAAATTCTCTATCAAAACGATAAGTGGTTAGCTCAATTTTAATGTCGCTTACATTAGGTTTTTTCTTCTCTTTTCCGCAATTACAAGCACTAAGGATGAGAATGAATAAAAAAACAAGTATTAGGGAGTGAGGTAGATTTTTATTGTTGAATGGCATTCGATGTTTATTAAGAATTTAATCACAAGTTTAACTTAAATTTTATTAGTTTTATTGTTCAATTTTCATAATAATGAAAAACAAATACTATACACAAATCCTTTTTTTAATAATGCTTCTAGCATTGCTGCCAGAAGTCTTATTGGCTGGAAGTGGGTCTAATGGTTTTTTGGGCGACAAGACAAGACTTGGTATTAATTTTAATCCTATTATTTCTTTTGCTCGTGCGCCTGGTGTTCAAACAGATAATAAAGGTGTGAGAGGAGGGTTTCAGGCTGGATTGCAGATAGACAGATACTTTGCCACCAACTATGGTTTTAGTACTGGTATTTATTTTGATTATTTGGGTGTGAATCTTGTCTACCATCTAAACGATACTTTGGGAAATCCAAAGTCACTAAACCACAAATATATTACTCAATTTTTAGAGATACCATTAGGACTAAAACTAAGAACAAATGAGTTTAAAAAGATCACAGCGTATGGAGAATTAGGGCTCACTCCAATGTTGCTCCTTTCAGCAAGAGCAAACTATAGCAATGACTTTGACGATTCTCTAAAAACTCAGATAAAGGTGTATGGTTCAAGGGTAAACTTTTTTGACCTAGCCACTCATGTAGGGGCAGGAATAGAGTACAATATCAGTGGTAAAACATCAGTCATTGCGGGTGTCATCTTTAAATATGCTTTTTTAAATCATATTAAGGACAGTACATCAAAAGCCTATAAAGGCAAGCCTACTGGACTTCTGAATGATCAAGTGTTCTTAAGTTATTTTTCCTTTAGAATAGGAATATTGTTCTAAGTATATTCTTCTCTTCTTGCTTGGTTACTTCAGGTGATGCATCAAAGTTATGGATATAGTATCTTTGCTTTTCTGCCGATAAATTAAAATGTTTTATGAAAATAAGCGTCGCTCAGCTCAACTACCATATTGGTAACTTTGAATATAATATCAAGAAAATAATTGAAGCTATTTCTGTTGGTAAGACCGAGAAAACAGATATTATTTTATTTGGTGAGCTGGCTGTATGCGGCTATCCACCACGTGATTTTTTAGAATTTAATGACTTTGTAGATCGCTGTGAAAAGGCCGTAAACCAGTTGCTCGAACATACTGAAGGGATTGCGATTCTGGTAGGTTGCCCCAGTAGAAATCCAAAGGTAGAAGGCAAAGACTTACATAATTCCGCTTGGTTTATCGCAGACGGAAAAGTGGTAAAAATTTTTCACAAAACATTATTGCCAACGTATGACGTATTTGATGAATATCGATATTTTGAGCCCAATACAATTTTTGAATGTATAGAGTATAAAGGAAAAAAAATCGCTGTAACCATATGTGAAGACATCTGGAATCACACGGCTATTGGTGATAATAATCCGCTCTATCCCTTTGCACCTATGGATAAACTAAAGGAGTTGAAACCTGATGTAATGCTGAATTTGTCAGCCTCGCCTTTCAATTATGCGCATCCTACTTTGCGACAAGAAACCTTAAAACACAATGCGATCACCTATCACCTTCCTATTTTTTATTGTAATAATGTAGGAGCCCAAACTGAATTAATTTTCGATGGTGGCTCTATGGTATATAATGAGAAGGGCAACTGTTGCGCTCTCTTAGCTCATTTTCAAGAGGCCATCCAAACGTTTGATACAGAAAAACTACAGCCAATTGATTTGCCCGATTATGATGAAATGAAATACCAATTAATGCATGATGCCTTAGTGGCTGGTATCAAGGATTATTTTAATAAAATGGGATTTAAAAAGGCCATACTTGGATTATCAGGAGGAGTAGATTCTGCGCTGGTCTTATGTTTAGCCGTGGAAGCACTAGGGAAAGAAAATGTGCTAAGTGTGCTGCTCCCTTCACAGTTTTCTTCAGATCATTCCATTAGTGATTCCTTGGCATTGGTAAAAAATTTACAATCGCCTCATCAGGTAACCCCTATTAAAGAAGCATTTGAGGCTTTCGAATCAATGCTTCAACCACAATTTGAAGGTAAAGAGTTCAATGTAGCAGAAGAAAATATTCAGGCGAGATGCAGAGCCATCGTCTTGATGGCAATGAGTAATAAGTTTGGGTATATTTTATTGAACACAACCAATAAAAGCGAAGCAGCAGTAGGTTATGGTACCTTATATGGAGACATGTGTGGCGGGCTTGCTGTTTTAGGAGATGTGTATAAAACAGAGGTGTATAAAATCTGTGAATACATTAATAGATTGAAAGAAATCATTCCAACTAATATTCTCACCAAAGCCCCATCTGCGGAATTAAGACCAAATCAGAAAGATGCAGATTCACTACCTGACTATGATGTGCTTGATAAAATTTTGTATCAATATATTGAAAAAAGGATGGGACCGAACGATTTGAAGGCATTGAATATTGAAGGCGCTTTGGTAGATCGAATATTAAAGATGGTTAATACATCGGAATGGAAAAGACATCAAATGCCTCCAGTGCTTCGTGTCTCGCCTTGTGCCTTTGGGGTGGGTCGAAGAATGCCCATTGTAGCTAAATATTTATCCTAAGGAAGGAAAGATATTCAAGTATAATTCATTAGATTATTTTAACAAAATATATGGTATATGGAATTTGGAAAATTCGAATTTCTCTATACATTTGTACTGTCAATGAATAATTGACGATTTTCGTGTAAGGGTTTTAGGTAAGCAGCTAGGCGTTTCGTAAGAGACGCCTAGTTTGTTTTAAGTCCAAAACTATTCTACAGTTCTTCCGGCGCTACTTCTATCAAATCCAATGGCATCATCTAGATTCTTATCATCTATAGAGTTCGGCATGTAGAAATTTAAAGATGTCAAGCCTTCGATACATTCTGAAATGGTGTTTTACAAATAAGAAAGGCTCCCTATGGGAGCCTTTCTTATTTGATGTTTATTAAACGTTAAAGTCCATTAATAGAGATACCAGCACTAAATGGCATTACATCTGGTCCCTTTCCTTTTTTGAAAACGGAAATAAGATTTAAGAACATGTTTAAGTTTATTGGGCCATATCCTAATCTGAACGTTGGACCAGCACGGAACAGATTCACTTGATTTTTAAATCCTTTCGTAAGTATTTTTTGATAAGCAGCATCAGCACTTAAATCATTTCTCCTTTCTTTTGTATAGGCATCTATTTTGATTCCTAATTTAAATCCAATACCCACCTTAAATCTCATATCTCCTCCCATCGGTTTAGTCCTAAATCTTAGTTCTAATGGAATATCTATATAATTGGTAGTGAACTTAACTAACTTAAAATTAGCCGTATAATTGCTAAAAGGAACGAAACTCGCCACTCCTGCGCTATCCACTCTTAGTTGAGAATTATGATAAATATTAGAGGTGCTAAAACCGATACCTGGTGCGAAACTGACTGCAGATTTTTTAATTGGCATATCATACATGAAATAGATATCTAGACCTCTAGAATACCATTTAGTAACCAATCCACCTGTTTCCTGATGAAACCAGTTGTCAAAGTTAAAATTCACCACAATTCTATCCTGTTTCTTATTCAGGTATGTTTTTGCCTTTTGAATGCTAGGCGTTAAGACTCTAGAGGAATCTGTGCTCTGTGCATAAGATATAGAACTCAACAGAAGGATGATTATTAAAGATTGTAGTTGCTTCATTTTTTATTTATTCTGAGGTATATTTTTATTGGTAAGGATATTTATTTTGTCCTTCTTGCAATATTATAGCATTTTAAGCTATTTGTTCGCATCTTCGCTGACTGAGAAAGCTATTTTAATAGCAGATTGCCTTATTTTTGGAATAATTAACGAATCAGAGAAAAATGCCTGTTAACAAAGAAGCCTTTATAAGATATCGATTGATTGATTTGTGCTTGCGCAACAAACGTAATCCCTTTCCAAATTCCCAAGATTTGATGGATGTTTTTGAGGAAAAGCTTGGAAAAACTTTTTCGTTAAGGACTATCATTGGAGATGTCAAGGCAATGAAGGAAGACGAAGCATTAGGGTATAATGCACCAATAAAGTTTTCGAGAAAAGAAGGTGGATACCATTATACGGATCCTAATTTTACCATCGCTTCGGTATCGCTCAGCGACAAAGATATTCAGGCGATAGAATTCGCAACATCTGTATTGCATCAATACAAAGGAGTGGGTATTTTTTCTCAATTCGATGACGCAGTGGATAAAATTTTGAACACGATTTCAATCAAAGATATTTTCAAGGAGGCAGAAATTCAGAATATTATTCAACTCGAAAAAGTTCCATTCTTTAAAGGCAGCGAATGGTTGTCTCTTTTGCTATCAGCAATTAAAGAACACGAGGTGGTTTCTTTTGTATATCAAAAATACAATAGTACCCAAGAGAAGGAGTTGCTGGTGCACCCCTATTTGTTAAAAGAATATAGAAATCGCTGGTATCTTATTGGTTTAACTGACAGAAAAAACTTGATTTCTACATACGGTCTGGATCGAATTAGCAAGCTTAAAATCACAAAAGATAAATTTAGATACAGCCATGATTTTGATCATCAGATTTATTTTAAACACGCTTATGGTATCACAACCTTTGAAGGAAAGCCAGAAGTCATACACTTGACCTTTAACACTAGCTATGGTCAATATATTTTGAATCAACCTTTGCACGAAACGCAAAAAACACTTATTGATGATGAGAATGAGATTAGGATTTCGTTAGAGCTTGGTATTACACCTGAATTAATTCAAGACATACTTGGTATGGGCGCAAATGTAAAGGTGCTGCAACCAGCAGTTTTGGTAAAGCAAATTCAAAAAAATCTTAGCCAAACTCTTGGTCAATATAAATAAGGATGCGCTTATTTTGATTTCTTAGAAACAGATGTTGCTTGGCCAAAAAACTGCATATACTTCTTGAAAAATTTTCCGAAAGAATAAAATTGTATAAGTACGAACTCCTTATCATTATTGATGGCCCCAATAAATTTATCCATATCATATTCCATTGGGTTGCCTTGTTCATCGAACTGTTGCTTAGATCTTTCACTGATAGGCTTATGGTAAATACGAAGTAAGTTTTTATCACCTTTATTATCTACTATCGTTATATTGCAATATGCTGTTGTCATCAAAATTGTGTCGATGTTTTGATAGTAGCTAATATAGTTTTCTGCATAGCCTTCATTAAAATAACTGATATACTCTTTAAGCCTTTTATTGTCTGCAGGAATATCGATACTCATCGTATTAAGCAGTGGTCTAATGCTTGGTTTTTCTGGGTCAGTGTTGTCGATTTCAAATGAGCCTTCTGGTTTTAATGGATATTCTATTTTTATGCTTTTTATATCCTTGGATGGGTACGAAAATATTTGGTTGCTTCTCCAATCATCCGCTTTTGCAGTATAGTTGCCTGTCAGATATCCAGCGCCTCCTATAATAGATGTTACATATGGTCTTTTCGCCATTTCACCAGCAAGTTCCATAATCATAAATGTGCCGGTGTTTGTTACGTTTGGTCCACCAACATAATACACTTTTTCGGGCTCACTGTCACCAGTAAAAATAGCTACCCTAGTATTGTTTTGCATCAAATCTTTAAGCACGTTGTTGTGACCAGCCTTAGAAACAGGATAATCTACTTTCACATATTGTATCGTCTCTAGCAGGTTTTTAATGGCAAAAGCCTTTACTTTAAATTTGTGGTTGACATGCCAAACATTCTTATCTAAGGTAAGATCCGCGGTATCTCCAGAGTTATTGATTAATAAGATTCTATTTACTTTTTCAATATTTTTGATAGCAAATGCTTTGTCACTCTCCTGTAAGTTTTTGATGTATGGAATGCAAATCAGAACGAGTGCAATGGCAATCAATAAACCAGCTAAAAGGTACATCCATCGGTTTTTTTTCATTTGCTAGTTTGGTTTTTTTGTCCCTTGCCCGTATAACGTTTTCTTCTCAGATATGTATACACCAATCCAAATAAAATGACGCTAACGATCGGTATGATTGTATTAATGAGTTGCCACTTTAACTTCTCCTCTTTGATCTTTACTTTATCTAATAAACGAACTTTAATCTCTTTACTTCGTGTGGTGATTAAACCACTCTCGTCAGTTAGATACTCTACACAGTTAAGAATAAAGGTCTTGTTAGCAAGGGTTTGACCTGTCACATTATAGTAGCCTAACGGCCAAAAACCACCTCCTACCTGTAAATCATTCTTTATAACATCGCCATCAGAAATCACTATCATTTTAGTTTCTTTGCTATGGTCAAGGAATTTTAATTCTTTTACAGTGTCAGCAACATCCACATAAGTACTAGCCATTCGGTTCTTATAATTCGAAGTGAAACTTCCTTCTAATAAAACGGCACATGCAAGATTAGGTTGTTTGAAAGAACTTTTATCTGGTTCTTCCTTCAACATGTCTAGATGAATTCTTACCGGCGACAATAAGGCTTTGCTATATTGTGAGGTAGTAAGCAGAATTGTTTTTCTAACCTTTGAAGACTTTATGGTATCAATCGTAGATGTAAAATAACCGGCTACAGGATCAATGTTTCTGATGATCGGATGATTGTTGGCGGCCGGTAAAAGTATTGGGAAATAATACCAAGGAAAAAGTTGTGTTTGAGGTTTGCCTCCATCCATACCCGTTACCAAAGGAATGGGATTGCACATTTGTAAGTCTTGAACAAGATTCTGATTAATTCTTACACCATAGGTAAACATCATGTCATCCAAATTATCTTCAGTAGGATAAGCCCAAAACATTTGTTGTGCATTTCTAAGACTGTCCATGTCTGCCATCACATTCTCTCGCAGCCACAAAACCTTTCCGCCATTCATGATATACTGATCAATCTTGTATTTGTCTTTCTCATCAAATCTACCCTGTGGTTTAGCAATAATTAGCGCAGAGATATCACTAGGCACTTTGTAAAACTTTGACAAATCAAGCTGAGTAACATCATACATCTGTTCCTTTAAAGCCATGGTGATGTCTGCCACCTCAATGTTTTCTAATTCATTTTGTCCAACAAGAAATGCAAGTCGTGGTTTGGTGGTTAATTGCAATTTACTGATGGCAGAAGAAAATTTATATTCGAGCGAAATGATAGAGTTGTTTAAGCGCTCTTCAGGCGCATATCCTATCTGATCTTCTAAAAAATTTACAGGCATCTGCCGGCTTTTATAGGTAATCATAGCCGCTGGCATAATGTATTTTTGCTGTGTTACATCACCATCTTTATAACTTAAATTGGTAGTGAAGATGCCTTTTTTACTGTATTCTTGGATGATTTTAACTTTTTCATCTTCCGTTTTGCCATCCAATAAGCTGATAAATTCAAATTCGAAATTACTTCCTCCATAGGCCTTGTACTCATTCATCAAATCTTCTACACTTTTCCTAAGGCGAAGCATACCGGCATTTACATCTTTATCGAGATATATTTGAACAGAGACGATGTCATCTAAATTTTTTAAAAGTTTTTTGGAAGGTTCAGATACAGAATACCTTTTTTCCTTTGTCAAATCAAATCTTGTATACAATTTTGATCCAACAAAATTCAGAAGGAATAGTATTAGAATAATCATCCCTATATAGAACAAGGACTGTCTTCTGGTATTTTTTAAGTTGCGCTTTTCTTTCATATTACCACTTTCTGCTTTCTAATACTGTTTTTGTGGCCACCACAAAAACGATAATGATACTCATAAAATAGATGACATCTCTGCTATCTACGACGCCCTTGCTGATGGAGATATAATGTGCATTCATCCCAATTTGCTGAACAAAATAATCAATTCCTCCCTGAAATAATGGGAAGGCTCCTAGCATATCAAAGGCCCAAAAAAAGAAGACACTCATTAATATGGAAAGAATAAACGAAACAATTTGATTGGTAGAAAGCGATGAGGCGAAAATGCCAATGGCGGTAAAAGAGGCGGCTAGAAAAAATAGTCCAAGGTAGGAACCCCAAACCCCACCACTATCTATATTTCCTTCTTGTGCACCTAATTGAGAAACAGACCAGAAGTAAATGAAGGTTGGTAAAATCGAAAACATCACTAACAATAATGCAGCAAAGAATTTCCCTAAAATAATATCGATATCTCGCAAAGGCTTCGTCATAAGTAGTTCTAAGGTGCCAAGATTTTTCTCCTCAGAAAAGGATCGCATCGTCACCGCCGGAATCAATATCAAAAATAAAATAGGGGCCATAAAGAAAAATGATTCCAACGAAGAATAACCATAGTCCAATATATTATTGTCGCCTGGAAAAATCCATAAGATAAGCCCAGTAAGCAACAAGAAAACACCTATAGATAAATATCCTGTAAGTGAACTAAAAAAATGTGCAACTTCTTTTTTTAAGATTGAATACATTTTATTTACCTGTTAATTGTTTAAACACATCTTCCATGCTTTGTTCTTGCTGCTGCATCTTAATCAATGTATAATTATTGTTCTTTGCAAACTCAAACAACCGAACTCTCATGTCTTCGTTTTTATCGGTGATCAACTTCCAATGATTGCCCTTTGTTTGTGAAGCTTCGTTTACACCTTGCACACTTAGCAATTTTTCTTTTGTCACAGATTCAACAAATTCTACCTCAATCACCAATCTTTTTTTATCCTTACTGGTAAGAATGCCAATGGTGTCGTCTGCCACAATTTTTCCTTGGTTGATAATGATCGCACGATCACACATGGCTTGTACTTCTTGCATAATATGTGTCGACAAAATCACTGTTTTCTCTTTCCCTATTTCTACAATTAATCTTCTAATATCTACCAATTGATTAGGGTCTAATCCACTCGTTGGCTCATCTAATATCAATACATTTGGATTGTGAATCATTGCTTGTGCTAGCCCAATTCGCTGACGATATCCCTTGGATAGCTGACCAATTTTTTTATTGCGCTCTGGAGCCAAACCCGTCATGTCAATCATTTCATCTACTCTTTTCGCAATATTTGGTAAATGATAAACGTTGGCAACAAAATTTAAATATTCCATCACGTACATATCCAAGTATTGTGGATTGTTCTCTGGCAAATATCCAATTTGTTTTCTCACAGCGATTCCATGCTCTTCTACCCCAAGGCCATTCACAAAGGCTTTTCCTGACGTAGCATTTAAATAACCAGTGAGAATTTTCATAGTGGTAGATTTCCCAGCACCATTGGGTCCTAGAAATCCAACAATCTGACCAGATGGAATTTCAAATGAAATGCCATCTACTGCCTTCTGTGTGCCATATATCTTGGTAAGTTGTTCTACTTTAATGCTCATAACTAAGAAGATGCTAATTTACGATTTTTTGTAGGGTTTAAACTAGTGTTTCCCATTTCTAGGAAAAATTAACAATGAATAGAATTCATCTTCACCATTATAACAAGGTTTCACTCGGATTCCAAAGATGCGTTTCAAAGTCTATAATCTTATCATCTATCACTTGGATACCTTCTTTTTCTAATGCTTCTTGCATTGCTTCAGGTGGCGAAAAATGATGTTTCCCTGTCAGTAATCCATTCCTGTTGACTACCCGATGGGCCGGCACCATGGGTTGCACTCCATGGGCTTTGTTCATTGCCCAGCCTACCATACGCGAAGATTGTTTGCTGCCAAGATAAGCAGCAATTAATCCATATGATGTAACTTTTCCTTTTGGAATCTGACGAACGACATCAAAAACATTTTCAAAAAAACGATAATCAAGTGAAGATTTCATCTGCGACTTTGTAATTACTTCACAATAGCTTTTAAATAATTGATTGTTCTCTCATCAGCTAAATGCATCAATTCATAATAGGTTTTAATGGAAGTGATTTCATCTTCCAAATGATTGCCATAAATATCCCTTTGCACTGTCAATAGCTCAAAGCCAGCTTCTTTCATACTTCCTTCTGTGTAGTCGAATAAATCAAGCGCATCTGTCTTAAAATGAATAAGGCCGTTTTCTTTGATTAACTTTTTATACAACGACAAAAAAGAAGGGGCGGACAATCTTCTTTTAGTATCTGGCTTCTTGGGAAATGGATCTGGAAAAGTAATCCAAATCTCATCTATCTCATGCGGCGCAAAAAATAAATCTAATTGTTCAATTTTAGTTCTTACAAAAATGACATTGCTCAACCCTTTACTTTGCACTGTCAAGGCACCACGCCACAATCGATCTCCTTTGATATCAACACCAATAAAATTCCTTTCTGGAAATCGCTCTGCCAAAGCAATCGTATAATCACCTTTACCACAAGCTAATTCCATTGTGATTGCTTGCTTGTTTTTAAACGCTTTTTCTGCCCATGCTCCCTTCCAATCAATCACATTGCCTTCAAAATCATTTAAGGCTGGTGCAAGAAAATTTTTATTCTCATATACAAACGAAAAGCCACTGACTTCTCTAAGTTTTTTCATCTTCGCTTTCCCCATCGAATATTATCTCTTTTGTTAAAGGGCAAAGTTAAAATAAATTGAATACTCTCGACTATTTTTAAAAATCCAACGTTATGAAGCAAAAAGCAATGCTTTGCTCAAGTCTGCTTTAGATTTTTTACTTTAACTTTGAATCATTAATCCTTCTCATCATGAAAAAATATTACCTACAACTTTTTATTCTTTTAATGATGCTTCAGAGCAAAGCTCAATCTTGTATAGATTCAAGCAGAATAGATTTATCCACTCCTTGTCCCTTAGCATTTATTCCAACATGTGGGTGCGATAGTTTCACCTATGGTAACCCTTGCGAAGCCTTGTATTATGGAGGTGTTTATTCATATCATATTGGTGCTTGTGGTTCAGATAGTTTGTGTAGTGCGAGTTTTGATATACTCATTCAATCTGATACACTCATTATCTCAAATCTTTCTACAACCAGCGATTCCATCACTTGGTACCATTTCGAATTTGGAAATGGAGATACATCTAATCAAGAAAATCCTTTTTATATTTATCACTCTTTATCTGATTCTACCTTTGTAGTCTGTCTTACCATCAACTCTGTAAGTGGCTGCACCAATCAGTTTTGTAGATATATTCAAGTGCAAAAATCTTTGCCAGATTCTTGTGAAGTCAATTTTTCAATACAAGATAGTTTGAATGTGGTGCAGTTCTTCGATTCTTCTATCTATCATAGTTCTAGCATTATTTTTTATAGATGGAATTTTGATGATGGAACCACCTCACAAGCTGTAAACCCAAGTCATACTTATATCACAGCAGGATTGTATTTTCCATGTCTTACTATTATTGTGGTGCATGGCACGGATACTTGTATTCAATCCATCTGTAAAGAAGTGCTGATTGCTCTACCTAGTTGTATTAATCTTTCACTGATCGACACCTCTAGGTATTGCCCCAATGTCAATCCTGTTTGTGGTTGCGATAGTGTTTCATACACCAATGCATGCTATGCTCAATATTATCATGGAGTCACTAGTTGGCGAGTTGGGACATGCTATACAGGTATCAATGGCATTCATCAGCAATATCCAAATGTTGTACTATTCCCAAACCCCACCAATGATAGATTTTTTATTCAATCTGTCACGAATGAGGTAAGCGACATATCTATTCTAGATGTCACAGGTAATCCATGTATGTCAGTCGTTTTAAGTATAAAGGACGGGGTGGATGTGTCAATGCTCCATCCTGGAGTTTATTGGGTGAAAATGGAAATAGAAAACTTTGTCTTCTACAAAAAACTGATTAAAAATTAATCAAAAAACATACATTTGTTGACTTAATAAAAACGTAAATGACTGAAGAAAATCTATTACAACTTGGTGTGGGATCAATGGTGATACACCCTTCTTTTGGAAGAGGGATACTAGTTGAAGAAAGCGACAAAAGTTACAAAATATTTTTCTATGATATCGACAAAGCAAAGGAGATAGATAGAACTTATGACAAGCTAGATATCATTACAAAAACAGCCCCTCAGCAGACTTTAGCACCCATCGAGCTCAAAGATATTGAGGAATTATTCCTCACCACGGTCTTCAAATATTTTGATCCTCCCATCAATATTCCATTGGCAGGCAAATGGATTGATGGGAAAATAATCATTACATCTGGTGATACTTCCTTGCAGCCAAAAGAAATTCCAACAGAACAGTTTTTTCATAAAATTGTGATGCTTCGCGATCGACTGCGCGTGCTCGAACAAAATATCAATACGCATCCAAAACTTAATGACGAGGATCGATTGCATCTTCAACAATATATCACACGAATCTATGGCTCACTCACTACATTCAATGTGCTCTTCAAAGAAAAAGACCATCAATTCAAAGGAACAGGAAGCGAAAAAGACTAAATAGCTTGACTTTATGGGCATGCCCCAATAGCCTCATCATAGAAGGATAATCATACCAGGGGCCGCGTGTTTCGAAGTGCACGGCACTTTCTTCACCCGCTCATGCACTTGTTATCTTTAACAATCATGAATTTACCTGATGGTAGATTTGACACCTTGTAAATACAAATTCACTAACTTTGTAATAAAATATACTAATTATTGTATGGCAAAATATGATGTAACCATTATTGGAGCAGGACCAGGTGGATATGTAGCGGCAATTCGTTGTGCTCAATTAGGAATGAAAACGGCTCTTATAGAAAAGTATAATACCTTAGGGGGCACCTGCCTCAACGTAGGTTGTATTCCTTCCAAAGCACTGCTCGATTCTTCTGAACATTTCTCTAAGGCAACACATGAGTTTGCTGACCATGGAATCATTATCAATCCTCCTAAAGTGGATTTTACAAAAATGATTGAACGCAAAGCAGGTGTTGTAAAAACGACCTGTGATGGCATAGATTTCCTTATGAAAAAAAACAAAATAGATGTGCTTCATGGTACGGCGTCATTTATTACAAAAAATAAATTATTACTGACCAAAGAAGATCTTTCTACTCAAGAAATTGAATGCGATAAGGTCATTATCGCAACGGGTTCAAAACCTACCGTACTTCCTTTTATAAAAAATGATAAGCAACGAATTATTACTTCAACAGAAGCTTTATCACTCAAAGAAATTCCGAAACATCTCATTGTAATTGGTGGGGGTATTATTGGCGTAGAACTCGGTTCCGTATATAAAAGACTTGGTGCCGAGGTTTCTATTGTTGAATATTTGGATACCATTGTTCCAAGCATGGATACTGATATCTCCAAAGAAATGCTCAGAGTCTTAAAAAAACAAGGAATCAATTTTTACTTAGGTCATAAGGTAAAAGGTGCAGTAGCTAAAAAAAATGAAGTCACGGTAAGTGCTGAGGATAAAAACGGAGCAATAATAGAATTGAAAGGCGATTACTGCCTGGTAGCTGTAGGTCGTAGCCCATATACAGAAAATTTAGGATTGGAGAAAATAGGCATTACGCTTGACGAAAGAAAAAGAATTCCAGTAAATGGCCAATTGGAAACCATTGTTCCAGGAGTTTATGCTATTGGCGATGTAGTAGTTGGCCCAATGCTAGCACACAAAGCAGAAGAAGAAGGGGTTTTTGTAGCAGAAATATTAGCGGGTCAAAAACCACATATCAACTATAGTCTCATTCCTGGAGTGGCCTATACCTGGCCTGAGGCGGCTGGTATTGGTGCCACCGAACAAGAATTGAAATCTCAAGCTAAAGTTTTTAAAGTAGGCAAATTTCCATTCAAAGCAAGTGGTAGAGCCCGCGCAAGCATGGATACCGATGGTTTTATCAAAGTATTAGCTGATGCAGAAACGGATGAAATACTAGGTGTACATATGATTGGACCTCGAATTGCTGATTTGATCATCGAAGCAGTGGTAGCAATGGAGTTTAGAGCAAGTGCCGAAGACATCAGCCGAATGAGTCATCCCCATCCAACCTATACAGAGGCATTTAAAGAAGCATGTCTAGATGCCACATCCAAAAGGGCTTTGCATATCTAGTACAAAATTGTGCAGCGTATTTTTTTAAATTTCACTCTGAGATTTTATCTTCATTTTTCATCGAATAAAGGAGCCTCTTTTAAGGCTCTTGCTTATATTTTAATATCAATAATTTATGGTAAAATATTATATTTAATGGGTAATTAATGTTTAAATCTTTGTGAAGTGGTCTTTAATACATACTTTTGTTGTCTATAAAATAAAGTCTACTTGAAGAAATGAATGCCTTCTGCGTTATTTTATTGTATGCGCTCTTACAACAGAGACACAACCTTTTATTGCAAAAAAATCCATACAATTTATCATACTTAACATGAGAACTAACAATTTTAACAAAAATATTTTTGTGTGCGCAATTTTTGTGTTATGCTTATTTACTACGCTGGCACAATCATCTAAACAAGGCTCATCCATCAATGCCTCCTCCGGAGGCCAGGATATTCTTAAGGAGGCACTAAAAAAGTCTCAAAACTCCATTAGTTTTATTGAGAATCTAGGTCAGTGGCCAACAGCAGTTAAATACTATGGTTCATCAGCCTCTGGTCAATTGATTGTGAAAAATAATGAAATTAAATTTTGTACGGTAAAACCTGAAATAGAAGAAACAGATGAAGATGAATCTTCCCTCAAAAGAGAAGTTCAAAATTGGGGTATCATTTTTGAAAATAGCAATCCAAATTGTCAAGTATTAACTTCCGCTGTTTTGCCTACTTCATATAATTATTTTATAGGTAATGACAAGACAACTCATGCCTCTGGAGTAAAAAGTTTTGGAGAAATTACCATGAAAGATTTATACCCAGGCATAGACTTGAGATTATATAGCCAAGGTGAGTCTGAGCTTGAGTTTGATTGGATTGTTAAGCCGGGCGCAGATTTTAGTCTAATTAAAATGTCTTTCAAAGGTCAGGACAAGTTAGCTCTTGACCAAAAGGGTAAATTAATTGTAAAGCTTAATTTTGATGATTTGAAATTTGGCATTCCTGAAAGTTATCAAATAATAAACGGAACTAAAAAACCAGTGTCTTTTAATTTTGATATTGCTGCAGATCAAAAAACAGTAAGCTTTAAAACAAAGGATCTAATTGATAATAAGTATGCCTTGGTCATTGATCCAGACTTAAAATGGGGAACTTTCTTTGATAATATTTCCGCTTCTTTCGATGACTATGTTTATGGGGTAGACATTGATAATTCTGGTAACGTATTTGTCGGTGGTGCTACCAATCAAGCAATCTCTACGTCATATATTGCATACAGCTTGTATGGCTATGACAGTATTACTAATGGGGCTCAAGATGGTATCCTTTACAAGGTAAAAGCAGATGGAACGCAAATTTTGGCCATTACTTATTTTGGTTCTACAGGCACCGACCAATTATTTGGAGTTAGTCTTTCCCCTTCTAAGACAAATGTATTTATTTGTGGCTTAACCCAAGGCACCATTCCTTTATCTGTTTCACCTGCAGCTTTTGATAATGCAAAAGGTGGAACAACTGATGGCTACGTAGCATGTTTTAATGCCTCTGACTTAGGAAGTTTATTATATAGCTCATTTATTGGTAGTAGCGGCGGTACAGCCACTGGGAATAATGGCAGTGTTCCTGACGATGGAGTACTTTCTATTCGAGCACTCTCTGATAATAGTTATATTATTGGAGCCACCACAGCTGCCGCATTATCCACAGCCTCTCCAAACTATATCTCAGGTGCTGCAGATGCTTCATATGGTGGTGCAGTTGATATGTACATTGCGAAATTTACATCCTTCAACACACTTAGTTATGGTACTTATGTTGGTGGAGGTGGAGATGACTTCTTAAATGATTTAAAAGTATTTTCTGATGGCGCTGTTGCTTTTGTTGGTACAACACTTAGTACAAATGCCTCGTTAACATTGACTGCGAGTGCTGCTGGTTCCAATCCTGGAACGAATAATGAAGACGGTGTTGTTGGAGTCCTTGCCGCAGCGGGAAGTAGCTTCACTCAGCTTAGCCGAATTGGTGGTACGGCTGCAGATGATTTTAATGGTTGCTTCATTGGAACTGCAGATACCATTTATATCACTGGTACAACAAGCTCCTCTGGATTTCCTCTAGGCTCAGGTACTAGGTTTCAAACAGTGTTTGGTGGAAGGCAAGATATTTTGTTGGGAAAAGTCCCTAAACTAGGAAAAACTGGTTTAGACCCTTGGAAAGCAACATTTATTGGTGGATCCGGCACAGATATAGGAGCATGTATTGCTGGATTCCAAGGAACGAGTGTCATGATTTATGGCAGTACAACTTCTGCAACAGGTTCATTTCCTGTTAAAAATTTAGCAGGTGGTGGAAGCTTTTATGATAGTACCCAAAACGGAAATATTGATATTTTTTTTACCTCGCTTTTGAATGATTTGACAACATTAAATTTCTCCACATATGCAGGAGGATCAGCGAATGACTATCTCGGTGCTACTGGAAATCCAAGAGGTTCAAATCATATGTTTGTTGAAGGCGATTCACTCATTGTGTTGGCTACAACAACGCATAGTGTTTATACTCAGCCGCGATTAATCGGACCATACGCTGGACCAATCATTGCATTCGATACAACCAAAAGTAATGGTACTAACGATACTCATATTATCTTTAAATGGCGAATTGGTAATCTCTTAAATTATGATCATGGTGACGCACCGCTTTCTTACGCACAACCACATCATATTATAGATACACGTGTTAAAATCGGTTCTTTATTGGACAACGAAAATTTGCCTCCAGCTTCACCAGGTATTTATGCTAGAGCAGATGATACTAGTGAAATTGATGATGAGGATGGATTACCAGGAAGTTCGGTGCAATTTTTTGATACAACTACCATTTTCCAAAAAACCATAAATATTGTAAATGCTAAAAGTGCAGTAGATACTGCGGTTTTGATAGGTTGGATAGATTTTAATGGCAATGGAGTGTTTGACGATAGCGAACAAGCCAAAGCCACTGCCTTACCATATACTTCCAGTGTTACCTTAACTTGGAGTGGTATAAGTTGGACTGCCGCAACAGATACAAGCTATATGAGACTAAGAATTTCTACCGATCCTGCCTTTAAGGAAGCGTCTCCTTCTCCCACAGTTAATATCAATTCAGATGGAGAGATAGAAGATTATTTGATATATAGAACGGCAACCTGCTTGTCACCTTCGGGGATCATTACTGGACCTACCCCTGTATGTACAAACGCTCTCTCTGGACCATATGCAGTTGGAAGTTTGTTAAATTGTTCAGGTTGTACCTATTCATGGAGTAGCATTGGTGGAACTGCTTCAACACCAACAGCAAGCACTACCGACTTTACATGGGGTGCCAGTGGTACTAGGGTCATACAGTTAGTGCTGAGTAATTCTTTAGGTTGTTCCACTACATTGACGAAAAATATTACAGTAAATGCACAACCACTTGCTGATGCAGGCTTAGACCAAAACATTACGAATTGTCCAAATGATAGCGTGAGAATTGGAGCCACGCCAACAGCTTCTGGCGGATTAAGCCCTTATAGCTATAGCTGGAGTCCTTCTACTGGAGTTACTCCTAGTACCTTGATTGCCAATCCATATGTAAAAGAAATTAGTTCAACAACAAATTACGCAGTTACAGTTACTGATGCAAACGGCTGTACTGCTACGGATCAAGTCAGAATTACCGTGGTTGCTTCCTCTTTAGCTGTTTCAATCAGCCCAAGTGGTTCTACTACCTGGTGTGCTGGCTCAGGCGGAAGTGCAGTATTAACAGCAAATGTTACAGGTGGTGCAAGTCCGTTTTCTTATCTATGGACAGGTACTTCCATTTCCCCAACCACTTCGTCTGTAGCAACAGTAAATCCAAGTCTAGCCGGTACATATACTTATACTATACTAGTTACGGATGCAAAAGGTTGTACATCTTCTTCTACAATAGTGGTTACCGTTAACCCAACTCCTGATAATACATTCAATGTAACGGGTGGAGGATCATACTGTAGCGGAGGTGCAGGTTTGTCTGTTGGCTTAGATGGAAGTCAGACTGGCGTCAACTATCAACTTATCCTTAATGGAATTACGAATATTGGTTCTCCAATTGCAGGAACAGGTTCGGCGCTCACATTTGGTTTACAAACAACGGCAGGTTCTTATACCGTAAGAGGAACAAATTCATTTGGCTGTTCCTCTTTGATGACAGGTTCGTCAATTATCACGATTAATTCAAGTCCAGCTGCAAATGCTGGCCCTGATGCCTCTTTGGTGAATTGTGGTGCTGATAGTGTTCGATTAGGTGCTAGCCCTACAGCTACTGGTGGTGCTAGTCCATATACTTATAGTTGGAGCCCGTCCTCGGGATTAACTCCTAGTATTACTATTGCTAATCCTTATGTGCGAGGAATTAGTTCAACAACTGATTATACAGTTACCGTAACGGATAACCTAGGTTGTACGGCAACAGATGAGGTTCAAATCACAGTTTCATCTTCATCATTGAGTGTTTCTATTGGTGCAGGAGGGACTACCACATGGTGTGCAGGTACCGGAGTCAGCGTATCTTTAACGGCTAATATTACCGGAGGTACAGCCCCATTTTCTTACTTGTGGACAGGTACCTCAATTTCTCCAACCACTTCGGCTTCTGCAACGGCAAATCCAAATATTGCTGGAACATATACTTATAATGTGAATATTACCGATGCAAATGGCTGTACTTCCAATGCAAGTGTAACAATCACTGTGAATGCAAGTCCAACAGCTTATTCCGTAACTGGTGGAGGTGCTTATTGTAGTACAGGAGTTGGCGTTTCGGTAGGACTAAGCAATAGTGAAAGTGGAGTGAGTTATCAGTTGATTCTGAATGGAGTTTCAAATATTGGTTTACCGATTATCGGTACTGGTGCTGCGATTTCATTTGGCAATCAAAGCACTGCGGGAACATATACGGTTATTGCCACTAATTCATTTGGATGTACTCTCTTAATGACTGGATCCGCTATTGTAACTATAATTACCGCTCCAACAGCAGACGCAGGTTTAGATCAAGTGTTGGTGGCTTGTGCAAGTGATAGTGTTAGAATAGGTGGTTCTCCAACAGCTAGCGGAGGGACGGCCCCATATACATATGCATGGTCGCCTTCCATTGGTGTAACTCCAAGTACAAGCATTGCAAATCCATATGTTAAAGGTATTGGTTCTACAACCTCTTATTTTGTGACTGTAACAGATAATGTGGGTTGTACGGCCTCTGATGAGATGAGTATTTTAATTTTGCCAACCACAATGGCTGTATCCATTACTCCTACTGGATCTACTACTTGGTGCGAAGGAAGTGGAGGAAGTGTTGTCTTTACAGCAAATGTTAGCGGTGGAGTCGCACCATATACTTATACTTGGTCTGGGACTTCTGTTTCACCAACAACAGGACAAGTAGTAACTGCAAACCCAAGTGTGGCTGGTACTTATACCTATGTTGTAAGTGTACTTGACGCTGCTGATTGTAGAGTATCTTCAACAATCACAGTCATTGTAAATCCATTGCCGAACACCACATTCGTGGTTACAGGAGGTGGAACATATTGCAGTGGTGGAGTAGGATTGCCTATTGGTACGAATTCTAGTGAAATAGGGGTGAATTATCAATTGATTCTTGATGGAGTCACGAATATCGGTTCACCTGTTGCCGGTACAGGGGGAGCATTAGCTTTTGGTAATCAACTATCCGCAGGGACCTATACTGTGAATGCTGTGAACTCTTTTACTGGATGCAGTGGTTCTCTTTCTGGTTCTGTAGTAATTATTATAGCTTCAAATCCTATTGCCGACGCAGGACCTGACAAAACATTGTTTGATTGTGCCGCAGATAGTACCCAATTAGGTGCCTCTCCAACAGCATCTGGAGGTCTTAGCCCATACACTTATAATTGGAGTCCCTCAACAGGTTTAACTCCTAGTAATTCTTCTTCAAATCCATTCGTTAAAGGAATTGTTTCTAGCACAAGCTATTTCGTCACTGTAACTGATGCAAATTCATGTACAGCTACCGATCAAGTAACTGTTACCGTAATTCCTTCTAATTTGAGTGTTTCTATAAGCCCAAGTGGTCCATTAACATGGTGTGCTGGAACTGGAGGCAGTGTAGTTTTGACTGCCAATATTACTGGCGGAACTGCACCATTCAATTATACCTGGACAGGTTCTTTCATTTCTCCAACAAATACAGCAGTGACTACAGCAAATCCAAATGTTGCTGGCACATATACTTATAATTTATCTGTGACAGATAGAAACGGTTGTTTGTCTACCTCTTCTGTAACGGTTACAGTATATGCGCTTCCTAATAATAGTTTTGTAGTGACAGGCGGTGGAGGATATTGTGCTGGTGGAATTGGTGTTTCTGTTGGTTTGAATAGTAGTGAGATAGGCGTGGATTATCAGCTTCTTTTAGGCGGTCTCACTAACATTGGATCTCCAATTCCCGGAACAGGTTCACCACTTGATTTCGGTAACCAAACAACTGGTGTATACACCGTTAGAGCCACAAATGCGCTTAGTTGCACTATTTTAATGACAGGATTTGCAACGGTTTCAATGAATACATTACCTGTTGCAAATGCAGGTTTAGATAAAAGTATAATTAATTGCCCTAATGATAGCATCTTCATCGGTGGCTCTCCAACAGCAAGTGGTGGATCCTCGCCTTATACCTATAGTTGGGGCCCAAGTATTGGCTTGTTCCCTTCGAATACAGTTGCTAATCCAAATGTAAGAGGCATCACATCAACCACTAATTATACAGTAACCGTTACAGATGCAAACGGTTGCACGGCATCCGATATTGCAACTGTTACCGTTATTCCTTCTACATTAAATGTAGATATTGTTCCGATTGGCTCTACTACATGGTGCGGCTTTAGTGGAAGCAGTGTGCTGTTACAGTCTCAAATCACTGGTGGCTCAGCTCCTTACACTTATTCTTGGATAGGAACAGATGTTTTCCCTGCAACAGCCGCAAACGCTACTGCCAATCCTCAAATTCCAGGTGTATATAATTATCTTCTTATCGTGATAGATGCTAGTGGATGTAAAGATTCAGCCACTATTTCTGTAACTGTTAATAGCTTGCCAAGTGCTTTCTCTGTGACAGGTGGAGGGTCTTATTGTGCTGGTGGAATTGGCGTTCCTGTTGGAATTAATAATAGTGATACAGGAGTTAGTTATCAGCTAGTTTTCAATGGATCTTTAAATATTGGGTTGCCAATTTTGGGAACTGGATCAGCATTGAGTTTCGGTAACCAATTAGTGGCAGGAAATTATTCTGTGAACGCCATTTCTAGCTTGGGTTGTTTAAACCCAATGACAGGATTTGTTACGGTGATTCAAAATGCATCTCCACTTGCTAATGCAGGACCTGATCAAATTATCATCACTTGTCCAAATGACAGTTTATTATTAGGAGGCTCTCCAACAGCTACTTCTGGTAATAGCCCTTACACCTATAGTTGGTCTCCAAGTCTAGGATTGAGCAGTGCTTCAGTGGCCAATCCAACCTTAAGCGGAATTGGCTTTTCAACCTATTATGCAGTAGTCGTAACCGACGCAAATGGCTGTACTGCAACAGACCAAGCCCTTATTTCAGTTCAGGCATCTAGCTTGGTAGTAAATGTCGTTCCTAGTGGTGGAACAAGTTGGTGTACTGGCACTGCAGGAAGTGTTGTTTTAACAGCAGGAATCACAGGAGGAACAGCTCCTTTCAATTATAGTTGGATTGGTAGTAATCTTTCTTCATTGTCTGCTTCTAGTACTATAGCAAATCCTAATGTCCCAGGTAACTATTTGTATACAGTAACTGTTACAGATGCAAAAGGTTGTACTAATACAGCAAATATCACTTTAACTGTCAATGCTTTACCTGACACTTCATTTGCCATTACCGGCGGAGGTGCTTATTGTGCTGGGGGCATTGGACAATCAATTGGTATCACAAATAGTGAGTTAGGTGTGAATTATCAATTGGTATTAAATGGTGGTACCAATATTGGCTTCCCTATTTCAGGTACAGGAGCAGCCATCTCTTTTGGTAATCAAGTATTAGCAGGTTCATACACTGTTGCCGCAACGAATTCAAATGGATGTAATGCAAGATTGTCTGGTTCAGTAACCATTATTATTAATAGTCTTCCAACAGCTGATGCCGGTTCTGATCAAACTTTGGTTTCGTGTGATAGTGATAGTGTCCGTTTGGGAGGCTCTCCAACGGCTTCTGGTGGCGTAGGACCATATTCTTACCTTTGGACTCCAATAACAGGTATGAGACCTTCTTCTACCATTGCGAATCCTTTTGTTGGCAATATTGGATCTAATACAACCTATACATTGTATGTTACTGATGCTAACGGATGTTCGGACTCTGACATGGTTTTTGTGGATGTCGTTTCTTCTACACTAAGTGTTGCAATTTCATCAAGTGGACCTAGTTTTTGGTGCGAAGCTGAGGGTGATAGTATAGAATATACGGCTATAATTACAGGAGGTACACCATCTTTCACCTATACTTGGACAGGTTATTCAGTTGCACCAATTAATACTCAAGTGGTGAACGCTAGCCCACAAAGTGCAGGAACCTATGTCTATGATGTGATTGTAACAGACGCTAATGGTTGTCAAGTTTCAGCTGAAAGATCTATAATTGTTTATCCCTTGCCAGATACAACTAATGTAGTTCTTGGAGGTGGCTCTTATTGCTCTGGTGGTATTGGAGTTCCAGTATCTTTAAATAATAGTCAATCAGGTATATCTTATCAATTAGTATTGAATGGTGGCATAAATATAGGTAGCCCAATTCTATCAGTGGGTGGTGCTCTTTCTTTTGGTAATCAAACATCTGCAGGTACATATACTGTAATTGGTACCTCTGCGTTCGGCTGTTCTTCTCAAATGAGTGGAAGTGCAGTGGTCGTAATGAACCCAACCCCATCAGCAGATGCAGGATTAGATAAGAATTTAGTTGACTGTCCATCAGATAGTGTGATGATAGGCGGGTCGCCAGTTGGTGTGGGTGGTTCAGCTCCATATACTTATCTTTGGTCTCCTTCCACTGGAATCAGACCAAGTGATACACTTTCAAATCCTTATGTAGGAAATCTATCTCTATCTGCCTTGTATGAAGTAACCGTAACAGATGTGAATGGTTGTACAGCTTCAGATCAGATGTTAATAACAGTATCCGCTTCCGATTTAGGTGTTTCAATAAGTCCTAGCGGAGCCACAAGATGGTGTGCCTTCACGGGAGGAAGCGTTTTTCTTACCGCAAACGTTACCTCTGGAACAGGTCCTTTTACATACCAATGGACCCCAGTTTCACATATTTCTTCTACAAGTAGTCAAGTGGTAACAGTTAATCCTGATTCTACAGGAACATATACTTATGTGGTCGTTGTAACAGATGCACATGGTTGTCAATCAACCAGCAGCATTGTAATTACGGTGGATCCACAACCAAATATTTATGCAACAAGCGGTGGTGGTTCATATTGCGCTGGTGGTGCAGGATTCCCAATTCTTTTGAGTAATTCTCAGACAGGTATTAGCTATCAATTGGTATATAATTCAGGAACCAATATTGGTGCGCCAATTGCTGGTACTGGTTTTCCTATTTCTTTCCCGAATCAAACAATCGCAGGAACATATACGATCGTTGCAACCTCGGCAAATGGTTGTGTTGTAGATATGTCTGGCTCAGCTGTTATAATCGCATATTCAAACCCAACTGCTGACGCTGGAGTTGATCAAAGTATAGTGACATGTCCTTCTGATAGTGTTCGACTAGGAGGTTCTCCAACAGCCACTGGCGGTTCGGGAGTTTATTCTTACTTATGGAGTCCTGACTTAGGCTTAACTCCAATAAATGACATTGCTAATCCTTATGTAAAAGGCATATCGAGTACGACAACTTATACCTTAGTAGTCACAGATTCAAATGGATGTACAGCAACTGACCAAATTATTATTACAACAGTTCCGTCGAATATAGCAGTGAGTATTTCTGCCAGCGGATCCACGAGTTGGTGTCATCTAAGTGGTGGTTCAGTGGTCTTTTCAGCAAATATAACAGGAGGAACCGGTCCGTATACCTATACGTGGACTGGTACTTCAATAACGCCTACTAGTGGGGCTTCTGCTACAGCAAACCCTCAAATTGCAGGAAGCTATTCATATACTTTACAGGTAACTGATTCAAAAGGATGTTCAGCATCAGCAAATATTGATATTATAGTTTATCCGAAACCAGATACAATATATAATGTTTTGGGCTCTGGATCCTATTGCGCTGGTGGAACTGGCTTACCAATAAGTCTAGACAGTAGTCAATTAGGAGTTAGTTATCAGTTAGTATTTGATGGTGGCACCCTTATTGGATCTCCTGTGATAGGCACTGGTAGCAGCATCTCCTTTGGAACACATTTAAATTCAGGTACTTATACAGTTGTTGGCACTACGATTAATGGTTGTTCTGCACAGATGCGCGGCGCTGCAATTATTATAGTTAATCCACGTCCTGTAGCAGATGCCGGTTCTGATGTTACTATGGTTTCTTGTTCAGCAGATAGTATGAGATTAGGCGGCTTCCCAACAGCCTCGGGAGGAACTGCACCATATACATATGCTTGGTCGCCGATTACTGGGCTAAGACCAAGTTCGGTTGAGGCAAATCCTTATGCAGGAAATATTGGATCTACAACTGTTTATAATCTTCTAGTAACAGATTCCAATGGTTGCTCTGCTAGCGATAATGTGGTGGTATTCATTGTGCCGTCGACATTAAACGTGGTAATAAGTTCAGGCGGAAGTAGATCGTGGTGCGCAGGAACAAATGATAGTGTTAGTTTAGTTGCAAACATTACAGGTGGTGCAGCACCATTTAGTTATCAATGGTTCGGATACAGAATTTCACCTACAACTACTCAAGTGACTAGTGTGAGCCCAGATACTGCTGGAACCTATGTATATACAGTGGTTGTGACAGACGCAAATGGCTGTCAGACTTCAGATACAATTTTGGTTACCGTTAGACCTACCATCACAATCAGCATGAATAGCAATGATACCATTTGTTCAGGAAGCTCTATAACCCTAGGAGGTAGCCCTACAGTGATTGGAGGTTCAGGATCATTTACATACACTTGGTCGCCAGGAACAGACCTATCTTCTGTGTCTGTAGCAAATCCTATAGCTTCACCGATCACTTCAACTATATATAGTGTAAGTGTTTCAGACCTTTTTGGTTGCTCTTCATCCAGTTCAGTATCCGTTGTCGTTAATGCATTACCAAGGGCTGATGCAGGTGCTGATTATGTTTTAACGTCGTGTAGTTCTGATAGTGTAAGACTTGGGGGCTCACCGTCCGCTTCGGGTGGAGTTGGACCATACACCTATAATTGGACTCCCATCACCGGAGTAAGACCTAGTGTGTCAATTGAAAATCCTTATGTAGGAAATATTGGTTCAACAACGACTTATACTTTACAAGTCACAGATTCGAAAGGTTGTAGTGCAACGGATCAGGTATTAGTAACGATTGTTCCTTCTACCCTAAATGTAAACATTATACCTACCGGAGTTTCATGGTGCGAAGGTTCTGGAGGAAGTACAACATTAACTGCAATGGTTACAGGGGGTAGGGCTCCATTTAGTTTCCTATGGATTGGCTCAGATTTAACTGGGGAGACAAGTCAAATTGCGACAGTAAATCCAAATATTGCAGGTACTTATCCATACACTATCATTGTTACTGATGCTGGAGGATGTCAATCAAGTAAGACGGATACTTTGAGCGTTCGAGCCAACACAAAAGCTAGTATAACCAGTATGGATACCATTCACTGTACAACAGATCCTCCATATTCATTGACTGCAATTCCTTCTGGAGGAACTTTCTCTGGAATAGGTGTGATTGCCAATGTATTCTATCCTTCTATTTCCGGAGCTGGTACAAGAGTAATTAATTATAGATACACCAATTCATTTGGATGTTCTTCAGATACCACTATCACTTTCAATGTGTTTAATATTGCGACTTCTAGTATCTCTGGCGCGCCAACATTCATATGCATCAATGGCTCGCCTACCTCATTGACTGGTTCGCCTTCTGGTGGAACTTTCAGTGGTTCGGGAATGGTAGGAAATGTATTTAATCCGTTACTTGCAGGTGTGGGAACACATGTGATTACATATACTGCATCGGGAAGTGGAGGTTGTGCTACAAGTAGTACTGTTAACATTACTGTTAACCCAACTCCGGTACTCGATTTACGTGCTTCTTCGGACACTGTATGTCCTGGTGGTTCAGTACTGTTAAGTCCAAATCCAAGTTTTGATGTCTTCAATATTATTTGGAGTAATGTAGGTGGAGCCTTTATAAGAAATGATATTAACCCGATTACCGTTAGCCCAACTCTAGTAAACCATGGCTACTATGCTACGGCAATTAGTTCTCCATACAACTGTATCATTAGAGATACAGTATTCATTCATGTGAATCAAAGACCTGCTGCGGTTGATGATACTATCTCAACTTGTGAGGATTCTTTAATGTCTAACTTTAGTATACTTGTAAATGACAATGATCTAGAAGGCAATGGAATGGTGATCGGAATTATTGGTGGACCATATCATGGAACAGTAACGAATCATGGTGATGGAACGATTGACTATTTACCAGCAACGGACTATAACGGTACAGATTCCATCATTTATACAAATACCGATGCAAATTGTCCTTTATCTATAGATACCGGCGTGGTTAGAATAATAATCTGTTCACTAACTGATCCACCTCAGGTACCAAACGATACGGTTGTTATCCCAGAAGATTCAACGTTTACGATTTGTTACCCGATCACAGATCCTGATACCGGTGATAATCATATTAGTGCTTTATGTGGAGTGTTGCATGGTTCGGTATTATTGACAAATAATGATATTACAAACGAGGTGTGTGTAACGTATGTACCAACCTTAGACTACTATGGTAAGGATACAGTTTGTATCATTACATGCGACAATGGTAGTCCAGTATTGTGTGACACAAGTTATATCTACATCACAATCGTTCCGACAAATGATCCACCAAGTGTACCAAACGACACAGTTGTTCTCCCAGAAGATTCAACGTTTACGATTTGTTATCCGATTACGGATATTGATTCGATGGATACATATACCAGTACTTTGTGTGGCGTTGGTCATGGTTCGGTAATAGTCATAATCGATACCTTGACAGATGAGGTTTGCGTGACGTATGTTCCGAACTTGAATTATAATGGCAATGATACTATCTGTGTTATTACATGTGATAATGGAATTCCGACATTGTGTGACACAAGTTATATCTATATTACGATAGATCCGACGAATGAGCCGCCTGTTGGAGATAATATATATGTTTCTACATCCATTAATAATCCAATCGGAGTAAATATTGTGAGCAGCACAAGTGATCCAAATGGAGATCCAATGACCTATAGTTACTCAACTTCGCCATTGAATGGAACATGGACGCCAACAGGACCAGGTATAGGTATTTATACCCCAAATCCAGAATTTGTAGGCAATGATTCTTTCCAATATATTGTCTGTGATTCATCTCCCTATTTGATTCAAGTCTTATGCGATACTGCTTGGGTATTTATCACAGTTAACGATACTATTGTTGATACAGTTAATCATGCACCATTAGCGAATATTGATAGAGTTTCAACAACCCCAGGAGCTGAAATAATAATTAATCCACGAGGTAATGATTTTGATCCAGATGGTGATAGTTTATACCTGAGCCTAGCAGTTTCAGGAACAACAGCAAATGGTAGCTGGGTAAGAAACTCAGATGGTACAGTTACGTTTACTGCTAATATAGTTATTGCCCCAGGTATTTATATAGATTCTATACCTTATACCATTTGCGATAGTGGAGCAGTATATCTGCCGAGCCCATTATGCAGTTCATCATTTATCATCATTACTATTAACAGCATTGATACAAGTAGAAATAGACCACCAGCTGCAGTTGATGATTATAGAACAACAGGCGTAAATACTCCGCTTGTGATCAATGTTAGATTTAACGATAGCGATCCAGATGGAGATAGTTTGAGTATTCCCAACGTAATAGTACCTCCTTTGCATGGGACTACTTTTATAGATCCATTTGGAAATGTAATTTATGCTCCAAATGCGGGCTATCAAGGTCATGATACTTTCACATATGTTATTTGTGATAATGGTAGACCAACACTCTGTGATACGGCAAGAGTATATATTACTATTCTTAGTTTATTAGAAGCAAATCCAGACACACTAATTACAGGTTTGAATACAAGCATTTGTTATGATGTCCGTGTCAATGACACAGGTTCAACTACCTTGAGAATTTGTGGTATATCCATTTACCCTAGCCATGGTACGGTGACCGTTACTGATACTGTATTGTGTTATACTCCCGATCTAGGTTACGCGGGATTAGATACTTTCAGGTATGTACTTTGTGATACACTTGGGAATACAGATACAGCTACGGTTTATGTTACAACAATACTTTGCCTTCCTCCACATGCCAAAACGAACTTCGGAGGAGTCTTACAAGGAGATTCAGTTACGATTGATGTTGTCGCTAATGATTTATTGTATGGCAATCCATTATTGAGCTTTGGTGTTACCATAGCCCCTTCACATGGCACGGTGCTAACTTTAGGAGGTGATAGTCTAATGTATATTCCGGATCCTTCTTATTGCGGTACTGATGAATTTGTTTATAGCATTAGGACAATTTGTGGCTATGATACTGCTCTAGTGGTGATAGATATTCTCTGTGATTCATGTAGCATTCCTATTGCTTTGGCAGATACTTTTGATGCTAGAGGATATGGAGTAGGTTGCTTTGATACATTAGATGTTCTAGCGAATGATACATTTACAACTTCGGTGATTCTTACAATCATTAGAGACGGAATATTTGGCCATGCAAGCGTAACATCATCAAATCAATTGTTATATGAACCAAATGGTACAGGTATCGGAGGAACAGACAGGGTTATCTATGTTATTACCTCAACTTGCGGTAATGATACAGGAATCATGATTGTTAACTTGCCAATGTATCCTTGTAATATCAATCCTCCACAAGCGAGACCAGACTATTTAACATTATGTATGGATAGCTGTGCAACTGTTAATCTTCTCTCCAACGATTTTGATCTGGATGCGGGTCAAAATATACGATTGATAAGCGTTATAGGTGGTGTGCATGGAACGGTAGTTCAACTAGACGATAGTACCATTCGTTATTGCCCTAACGTTGGCTATGCGGGAGTTGATACAGTTATATATACCATCTCAGACGATGGCCTTCCCAATCTAATAGATTCTTTCGGTGTTATTTATATTCAGATTGATAGTTGTATGAATCATACACCTCGTGTAATTGACAGTAATGGAGTATTGGTAGACACCATCGTTTACGTAATTTATGATACTTCGACTTTGGATACATGTTTACATATTTTAGATATTGATGGCAATAGAGTAACTGGCTCAATTTTGATCTCTCCACAGGGTGATACGATGTACTTTACAGGGGATTCATGCTTTACTTATCTGCCGTCTTCTCCTGGTACTTATACCGGAATAATTATTCTTTGCGATGATGGAGTTCCTGTGAAATGTGATACAGTATACATAGTTATTCATGTTCTCTCTGCTCGTGTTATTCTTATAGATGCTGTTGATGATTATGAAAATATAGCCATTGACGAACCATCTATCATTGACATCCTAGGAAACGATACCATTCCAAAAGGTGGTATTGATACTACGATTACTATTATTGTAAATCCTGTGCATGGAACAGCTACATTGAATCCAGATGGAACAGTAACCTATGATCCTGAAAATGGTTTTACCGGCAGAGATTCCTTCCGTTATATCCTTTGTGTAACATATAATTCTATTATCTATTGTGATACTGCATGGGTGTATCTATTTATTCAAGATGACACGCTTTATATTCCAAATGGTTTCTCACCAAATGGAGATGGCTCGAATGATGAATTTGATATTCCAGGATTGTTAAATTATCCAAATGCAACTCTTTATGTATTCAATAGATGGGGTGATGTGGTTTGGGATACAAAAGCGCCTTATAACCTCAAGAAATGGGACGGTAATAATGATGCTGGTGTTCCTGTGCCAGATGGAACCTATTACTTTATTCTTGATCTGAAAGACGGAAGCAAACCATTTGCAAGATTCGTGGCAGTTCATAGGGGTAATTAATAATTATATAACAGGCGATGCCTATAGGGCATCGCCTATTACAAATACAACTTTAAAACAAAAGTTTATACAATGAAAAAAATCCTAACAATAGTAATAGCATTTCTACTTGGCTATTCTCATCTCTCAGCTCAGCAAGATGCAGAATATAGTATGTATATGTTTAATGGATTGTATCTTAATCCTGCATATGCTGGCAGTCAGGACGTGATCAGCACAACAGCTCTATATAGACACCAATGGGTTGGAATTGAAGGGGCACCTCGCTCTGGATCGGTAGCAATTCACTCACCTTTTAGAAGAGATCAATACGCTATAGGTGGTGTTTTCTCTTTTGATAAGCTTGGTTTAGACCAAACTTATTCTTTTTATCTGGATTATGCATATAGACTTCGATTTAAAAAAGGCTTGAGGTTATCATTTGGAATTCAAGCAGGTGGCCAGTATTACAAGAATAATTTAACGGAGGCTAGTTTGAATACATCTGATTTATCTTTTGCAAATAACCGAAGCCTTTTTCTGCCAAATGTAGGTTTTGGAGTTTATTTATATAATAAGAAATTTTATATTGGTGCATCCGCTCCTCACGTGCTAAACATGAGTCTTGGAGAAGGATGGAGTAATGCAGCCGATAGAACAACCGTTGCAAGATTATACAATCATTATCTGATCACTGCCGGTGTGGTGATTGGTAAAGAGGAAGCCATAGTGAAGTTTAAGCCTTCTACACTTATAAAAGTGGTAAAAGGTGCGCCAATTTCTATGGATGTTACAGCAAGTTTCTTGTTTGTGAATCGATTTTGGTTAGGAGCTAGTTACAGACTTGGTATTGGCAAAAATAGCAACAAAAAAATGGTTTCCAGAGGTAACCGAATAGTTGGTTTAACTGAGTTTAAGATCACTCCACAATTCAGAATAGGCTATGCTTATGATTATGAGTTTGATGTTTCAAAAGGATATCAAAAGGGAACCCATGAAGTTATGTTGGGATATGAATTTGGCTTTGATAAAACGAGATTTGTTACACCTAGATATGTAACATATTTCTAACTTTCTAAACAGCTTGACACAAAAACAATAAAAACATGAAATTCAATAAAAGACTTCTTATACTAGTATCTACAGCACTGCTTTTTTTTCATGCTTCTGGGCAGATTGCTCCTAAGGTAAGTCCAAAAGCAGATAATCTTTATGCGCAGTTTAATTTTTTATCTGCAGCAAAGATTTATGATAGATTGATTAAGAAAGACACAATGAATATTGCCGCAAAACAAAGGTTGGCGGATTGCTATAGATTAATAAATCGCTCTGATTTATCAGAAGTTTGGTATGGTCAGTTGGCCAATACACCGGGAGTTGACCCTATAAACAAATATTATTATGCTCAAGCCCTAAGAAGCAATGGGAAGTATGAAGAAGCCAAACAATACTACACAGAATATGCAGGATTGTCAGGAGCGAATGATGAAAGGGCAAAGGAGATTTTAAGAGGTATTTCATATATTGAATTGTTAGATAAGGATAATCCTGCTTATACGATTCAATGTCTTGCATTGAACACCACTAAATCTGATTTTGGACCATGCATGTATCAGGATCTTTTGCTCTTTGCATCAAATAGGCAGAACGATATTATTGTCAGAAGAACTGATGTTTGGACGGGAAAATCATTTTTGAAGATTTACTCATCAAAAGTAGATAGTGTGAATAATTGTTCAAAACCTATTTTGTTTAAAAGAGGTAGGGCTAATGGCCCATTCCACGAGGGTCCTGTTGCTATAGACAAGGCTTTGAATGATATGTATGTGACAAGGAGTAATTATGTAAATAAGCCAATCAAAAGTACCGACAAAACGGTTAAGCTAAAGATATTTAGATTGGTTTTTAACACAGCAACAAATGAATGGGGAGATGAAATTTTAGATGATTTTCCATACAACAGCAACCAATATTCATGTGCCCATCCTACGATAAGTAGAGATGGTCAAGAGTTGTATTTTGTAAGTGATATGCCCGGAGGAATGGGAGGTTCTGATATTTATTTGTGTAAAAAAGAAGGTGCTATTTGGGGTCAACCACAAAATCTTAAAGAGGTGAATACGGCAGGCGAAGAGATGTTTCCTTTTATTGCAGATAATGGATCTCTTTATTTTTCTTCTGATGGACATTTTGGATTAGGAGGATTGGATATTTATGTGATTTCTAAAGTCGATAATAAATGGAGTAAAATTGCCAACCTTGGAGCTCCATTGAACTCAAGTAAGGATGATTTCGCCTATACAGAAAACGAGTCGGGTTCAAGGGGATATTTTACTTCAAATAGAGCAGGCGGTATCGGTGATGACGATATTTATAATTTTGTTAAAGAGGGACTCAAAATTTGTGGAGAAGTAGTTGATGCGGATACAAAAGCAAAACTTGCGAATGCTACAGTAAAATTATACGAGGGAACTGTATTGAAAAAAACGACAGAAGCCAATTCAATTGGTGCTTTTTGTTTTGAAGCTGAGCCATACAAAAAGTATCGTGTAGTTGCTTCGAAGGACGGTTACAGTAACAATGAGATGATAGTTGATTTTAAAAATCAAACACAAAATATTATTGTACCACTAAAAAAATCCAATGTTCTTACATTGGATGTATTGGTGATAGATTTTAAAACGAAGTTGCCGATACCTGCATCAGATATTAAGTTGATTGATTTAAAAACAAACAAAGAAGCAGCAACTGTAACAGATGCAGACGGAAAGACAAATTATGGATTAGAGGCTGATGTTGATTATAAAATTATTGCTTCGAAAGACTTGGGCAACTCTTCTATTGAACAATATTTCAACAATTCCACCACTTTCAACACCGAAGGAATAAAATCGCGCGCTAATTTTAATATCACTATCGAACTAAGAAAAGAAAAAGCCGGAGTTGGAATTAAAATTCCTGACATCTATTATGATTTAGATAAATATAATATTCGAATAGATGCCGCAAAAGAATTGGAAAAAATAGTCAAAATATTGAAAGATAATCCAACCATGGAAATAGAATTGAGTTCACATACTGATTGTAGATCTGGTGCGAGATACAATATGTGGCTATCAGCAAAAAGGGCAGAAGCAGCAGTGAATTATATTATTAGACAAGGAATTAATCCATATAGGATGGTCGCTGCTGGTTATGGTGAAACAAGATTGGTCAATAATTGTGCTTGCGAACCCGATAATAATTCGTCATGTTCAGAGGAAGAGCATCAATTAAATAGACGCACGGAATTTAAAATTCTTAAATTTTAGTCTAGGTCGAATAGACCGAAATTAAACTAAAAAAAGACATAGTATTACAGATGAAAAATAAATTAAAATTAAATCTACTGAGTTCGATTCTTTGTTGCATGGCTTGTTTGTTTGTGTGCAATAAAGTTAACGCACAATCCTGTCCTTACGCAAACGCTGATACTGATTCTACCCTCTTGGATACCCCCATTTTGTTGCAAATTGGTTTAAATGATTCTGTTGGTCCAAATATTCCTACAATAACTATTACAGCCAATCCAAGCAATGGGACGTTGTTTATCATTAATGGTGACAGTGTTGTTTATACGCCGAATGTAGGTTTTTTAGGCATAGATGTTTTTTCTTATACAGTTTGTGATACCCCCATGGGTTGTGGATGTGCGAGTGCAGATGTGCTGATACTAGTAAAACCTATACCTTGCACACTGCCTAATGCCATTGACGATATTGGAGCTACAGGATATTCACGTGATTGTGGACAATATTTTAATGTTTCATCAAATGATTTCGGAATTAGGCCTTTGACTGTAGCGATTATTAGTGGACCATTACATGGAACAGCGGGTGTTGGGACCAATAGAATTTTATATAGCTCAGATAGTACGCTTTTTGGTGCCTTTGATACGATTACCTATTCGCTTACCAATGCTTGTGGAGCAGACACTGCCCAGTTATTTATTTTTGTGAATTCAACTTATGCTTGTAATGGAATTCATCCAGAGATTTTACATGATACAATAAGAATTTGTAGAAATGATGATTCGGTAGTTATCAATGCTGGAGCGAATGATTTTGATCCAGATGGTGACTATGTTTCGATTAGAAATTTGACAGCATCACCATTATTAGGCACTGCATATGTTTTAAGCGATAGTCAAATTGTCTATTTCCCACCTGCAAACTACTCGGGAACCGATGTTTTCTATTATCAAGGATGTGATGATGGAATTCCTAATCTATGTAATATTGGTAGAGTCTTTATTTTTATAGACTCTTGCTATAACGCTCCTCATATTACAGATCCTACAGGCAATGATATAGATACAATCTTGGTGAATGTAAATGAAGATCAGGATTCTATTTTATGTCTTTATGTGTATGATTTGGATGGTGACAACGTATCTATAACGCATATTAATGGGATAGAAGTAATCTTGGATACGGTCTATTCAGCATCCGACTCATGTTTATATATTCACCCTCTGCCTAACATGTATGGAAGCGATACCATCATGGTGGTACTATGTGATGATAGAGATACTTTGTGTGATACAGTGTATGTAATCATCAATGTTTTTCCAATAAATGATCCTCCTGTAGGTGTCGCTGATATTGTGGTGTACACAGGCGGCGGATCTATTCTTCTATCACCTTTGTTAAATGATTCGGATCCTGATGCAGGTGATACCATTCGGGTTGGAATAATTGTGAACCTAAATCCAAATGCAGGCAGTGCAACTTTAAATCCAGAAGGTACTGTAACTTTTATTCCAGATAGTAATTTTGCAGGCATAGATACCATTGCGTATATTCTTTGTGATCAGTATGGACTATGCGACACAACAGCAATCTTGGTTATAATACCAGTGAATGCAAGAGATGATTATAAGTCATCTGATTTAGATCAAGCTATAAGTATTTTACTAACATCCAACGATGCAGTTGCTGCTAATTCTGTTATAAACATTTGCGGTAATCCTACTCATGGGGCGATTGTTCTGGAAGGATTTAATGTGACATATACGCCAGCAAAGGGCTATGCAGGAGAAGATGTATTCTGTTATGTATTATGTGATACCTTAACAGGTTTTTGTGACACCGCTTATGTGTTTATTAATGTAACCAATATTGTATTTTTTATTCCTCAAGGATTTTCGCCTAATGGAGATGGCTTGAATGATTATTTTAATATTACGGGAATTGAAAAATATCCAAATTCGGAGCTCACGATTTTTAATAGATGGGGAGATGAAGTTTGGATCAGTAACGAAGGGGGGTATCAGAATTCAATAGCAGAAGGCTTTTCAGGGTTAAATAAAAAGAATAATCCTCTTCCAGATGCTACCTATTTTTATGTCTTAAAATTTAATGTAGAAGGAATGAAAAATCAATCTGGCTTTATTCAAATAAACAGATAATCAATCCACCGAAAAAATAAAATTAACATTCCAGAAGATGAAAAAGTTATTAAGTCTCATATGTGTCATTAGTTTGTCTTGGTATTCCACCATGGCACAACAAGATGCTCATTACAGTTTCTATATGTTTAATGGGTTGTACTTAAACCCCGCTTATGCAGGAAGTCACGATGTAGTCAATACCATGGCTATCTACAGAACACAGTGGACCAAGATAGATGGCGCTCCAAGATCGGCCTCTGTCAGTATTCATTCACCCATTGGACATTCTAATAATGCTCTGGGATTAATATATACCAATGATCGGATAGGGACAGTTCAGTCAAATGCATTTCAGGTTTCTTATGCCTATAGAATTCCAGTAGGTAAAAAAAAGAATACAAAGATTGCATTTGGAGTACAAGCTGGTGTTTCAAATTATCAGAACAGATTGGGTGATGCAATTACAAATCCTGGATTGAGTGGTATAGATCCTGCCTTTACAAATAATCATAATCTATGGTTGCCAAATGTTGGCGTTGGAATTTATATTTATGGTGATAAGTTTTTTGTTGGTGCATCGGTGCCTCATTTATTAAACTTTAGCCTAAATGACAAGGTGAAATATGCAGGCGATAAAGCCGACTATGCTAGATTGTATCGACATTATTTGCTTACAGCAGGATATGTTTTTGATTTAGGAAAAAAAGTAAAATTTAGACCTAGCTTATTGATGAAATATGTTCACAATGCGCCATTAGATTTTGATATTACGGCGGCATTCATGTTTGTGGATAGGATTTGGATAGGTGCTTCTCATAGAGTTGGTGATTCCTATGATTTTTTCGGCGATTTTTATGTAACGCCTCAATTTCATATTGGTTATGATTATGACCTAACCATTTCTGGTTTATCTAAATATGCTGGCGGTACACATGAAATTATGTTGGGTTACGATTTTCAATACAAAAAGTCGAAGTTAGTGAATCCACGTTATGTAAAGTACTTCTAGATTCAGAAGAAAACCACTTGTAAATTAGAGAAAATTAGAATTATACCCATATGAAACCTATATATAAATCCTTTTTTTTATTGCTGTTTGTGCTTGTTAGTAGCAATGTGATAGCTCAAACATCAGCAGAAAAATCAGCGGATAGAGCTTTTGATGATTTTAAGTTTAATCGGGCCATAGAAATTCTCCAAAACGTAGTTGATAAGGATCCCAATAATATGAACGCAAAGGAAAAATTAGCAGCTGCGTACAGATTAGTGAATAATACAACTGCCGCTGAAACGATGTATGGAACCCTTGCTTTGCTTAGTAATCCCAAACCTATGAATGTATTTTATTACGCTCAATTTCTAAAGACGAATGGAAAGTATGAAGATGCGGCAAAGTATTTTGACATCTACCATGCTTTGGTGCCTTCAGATTCTAGAGGCGTAGATCATAGTAGCAATGCATTTAAAATGTCGGAATTGTTGTCGCCAAATTCAGCGTATAATGTAAGTCCAATAAATATCAATACTACCGCTTGGGAATTTAGTCCAGTGTACTTTAAAGATGGAATTGTTTTTGTTTCAAATAGAGGAAAAGATGGTGCTGTAAAAAGAATTGATAATTGGACCAACAGTAGATTTTTTGATTTGTATTTTGCGAAAAAAAGTGTTGATAATACTTTTGATTTTGCAGAAAAAATGGAAGGCATGCAACCCAATAGAAAGTACCACGATGGTTCGGCAACTTTTTCTGCAGATTTTAATGAAATTTATTTTACGAGAACTAATTATGTAAAATCAAAGACAGAAAAGAGCGCAGATAAAATCGTGAAATTAGAAATCTTTAAAGCCACTTTTAATTCAACGAATCATAAGTGGGTGGACATTACTCCATTGCCATTTAATAATAAAGAATACAATATTGCTCATCCTACTTTATCTGCAGATGGTAAAAAGATGTACTTCATCTCTGACATGCCAGGTGGCGAGGGTGAAACTGATATTTATGTGTCAACTAAAGAAGGAAATAATTGGGGTGCACCGATAAACTTAGGCAAGGGAATTAATACTCCGGGTAGAGAAATGTTCCCTTATATTGCCAACGATGGTACTTTATACTTTTCGTCAGATGGATGGATGGGACTTGGCGGATTAGATGTTTTTGCAGCGAACTATGAGCATGGAAAATGGGGCAAAGTAGAAAATCTAGGAGCGCCAATCAATAGCTCAAAAGATGATTTTGGCTATGTTATGAATGCAGAAGGAAAGTTAGGTTATATGAGTTCCAATCGTGAAGGTGGAATTGGCGAAGATGATATGTATGCATTTACAAGAGAAGTAAAGCAATGCATAGAAGGTTTTGTGTATGATGCGAAATCAAATGAAAGATTAGCTGATGCGAAAATAGAAATCATCAACATGGAGGATATAACCACTCCTTCAAATGGCGAGTTTAAGGCTTGTCCTGTTAAAGCGGGCATGAAGTACATGGTATCTGTTTCTAAAAGAGGGTATCGCAACAGCACGACTGAGGTCACTATTCCTAATACGGGTAATGCAAGAGTGGAAATACCATTAAAGAAAAATGAAAACATAGACCTTACAGTTGCTGTGATAGAGAAGGATAAAGGAGCGATGAAGGGTGCTGTCATTACTTTAACAGATAAGAAAACAGGAAGAACTTTTCCTTGTACAACTTTGGAAGATGGCTCTTGTATTTTTGGTTTGCAACCTAATTCAAATTATGAAGTATCGGTGACTGCCCCAAATCCAAAAGAAGGATGTTCATACGGTACGGAGCTACGTCAAATAACAACTATTGGAAAGTTGGTTCCTTCAACTATGTATGAGCAAGTGACCATGACTGCTTTATGCGAAGGCGAGATTGTTGAGATTCCAAATATTTATTATGATTTGAATAAATTTAATATTCGACCAGATGCTGCGCGTCAATTAGATAATTTTGTAGTGCCTATTTTAAATAAATATCCTAACATGATTATTGAATTGGGCTCGCATACAGATTGCAGATCTAGCGCAGCATACAATGCTAAACTATCTCAAAATAGAGCAAATGCAGCAGTAGCTTATTTGATTAGCAAAGGTATTTCTGCGTCGAGAATCACAGCCAAAGGATATGGAGAGTCGGCGTTAAAGAATGGATGTGCGTGTGAAGGAAGTGTGAAATCTAATTGCACAGAATTAGAACATCAACAGAATCGAAGAACAGAGTTTAAAATTATAAAACTTAGATAACAAAAAGCCACCGAGAGGTGGCTTTTTTATTGGTTTTAATATTAAAAATCTACCATGTTCTCAAGTGCTTCATTGAATCAAAAAGTAAATGCAGCAAAGGGTGAAGCAAGTACCATGTACTGCGTAACACTTGGTGCCATTGCTCTTGACTTTTGAGCACATGGCAGCTGCCATCATAGATCAAAAAATAATTTGAATTACTAAAGAAAATAAATAGAATAATGCATTAATTTTACCTGTATGATAACGACGATACATTTTGCCAATAGACTTTATAGAACAGACTTGTCTAAACCAATCGATATTTCTATACGAATAAAAAACGGAGTTGATAATCCAAGTGCGTATCATGCACCACTCGTAGAAATTAGTCCGGTGGTGATGGATAATTTTATTGGAGACATTAGTCAGGGGGGCATTGTTAATTATAAAAATATAAAGATAAATCCACACGGTAATGGTACACATACAGAGTGTGTAGGGCATATTTCTAAAGAAGAATACCTGATCAATCAATGCTTGAAGGAGTATATGTTTTTGGCTGAATTGATCACAGTATCGCCGATGAAACTCGAAAATGGGGATAGTGTAATTACGCAAAACGAAGTCAATCACGTGGGTAATTTGTCGCAAGCAAAAGCAATTATTATTCGTACTCAACCAAATGATATTGACAAAGAGGCAAGAAATTATTCAGGTACCAATCCTCCATATATTTCTGACGAAGCAGTAGCCTTTTTGGTGTATAAGGGTTTTGAGCATTTGCTCATAGATTTGCCAAGTGTAGACAGAGAGGAGGACGGCGCAAAGTTTTTGGCACATAAAGCATTTTGGAAATATCCTGGTTCGGTTCGAAAGTATAGCACCATAACAGAGCTGATTTATGTTGCGAATGAGATAGAGGATGGACTTTATCTATTGCAATTAAATGTTTTAAATATTGAAACGGATGCTAGTCCTAGCAGACCAATTTTATATTCTTTAGTGGAGATATAAGCCTCTTTCGATGCCATTGTCCGATTAATTTCCATTTTTCTTTCTTGTTTTTTGTATAGGTTTGTATTTCTTAATCCTTTTTAATACAGTATCATGAACTTGAAGAAATACGATTCGATAGCATCAACACTTTTTATATTTAATAGAAAAAACTACGTTAGCCATATAAAACCGAACAGTCTTGCGGTTTTTCATTCTGCTGATTTGATGCCTAGGGTTGGCGATGGAACGCATAAGTTCCGTCAAAATTCAGACCTGTTTTATTTAACAGGTATTGATCAAGAAGAATCCATTTTGTTGTTATGTCCTAGTTCACCAATTGCCAAGTATAGAGAAGTTCTTTTTATACGTCAAACCAATGATGTTATCGCTGTATGGGAAGGAAGAAAATACACGATAGAAGAGGCTAGAAAACAATCTGGAATTGAGACGGTTTTATGGACTAGTCAATTTGAACAGACTTTAGATATGCTGATTAATCACATCGAGCATATTTACATCAACTTAAATGAGAACGACCGTGCATCAAGTGATGTAGCCTATAAAGATGTGAGATTTGCGACTGAGTGTAAAATCAAATATCCTTTACATCATTTGGGGCGGAGCGGGCCGATTATGGCAAAGCTCAGAACTGTAAAGCACTCGATAGAAGTAGAGCTGCTTCAAAAAGCCTGTGATATTACAGAAAAGGCATTTAGAAGAGTGTTGAATTTTGTAAAACCTGGCGTGACAGAATACGAAATTGAAGCAGAAATTATTCATGAGTTTATTCGAAATAGAGCAACGGGTCATGCTTATGAACCCATTATCGCATCTGGCATAAGTAGTTGTGTTTTGCATTACAATGACAATAACAAAGCATGTAATGATGGGGAAATTTTGTTAATGGATTTTGGTGCAGAGTATGCTAATTATTGCGCCGATTTAACAAGAACTATTCCAGTGAATGGCCGATTTTCTGCAAGGCAAAAACAAGTTTATTCAGCTTGTTTGGCGGTGCATAGAGCGGCTGTTAGCATCATGAAGCCTGGTATCACATTGGCAGCCTTGAATGAAGAAGTGGCTAAAGTGATGGAAAGTGAGTTGATAGGATTGGGCTTATTTAGCAAACAAGATGTTTCGAATCAAGACCCTAATCATCCTTTGTATAAAAGGTATTTTATGCATGGTAATTCGCATTTTTTAGGATTGGATGTGCATGATATTGGTAATCGTTATGAAAAGCTTCCAGATGGCGTTGTATTAACAAATGAGCCAGGTATTTATATTCCAGAGGAGAACATTGGTATTCGAATTGAAAATGATGTATGGGTATCTTCTAAGGGAAATATTGATTTGATGAGCAATATTCCAATTGAGATAGAGGAGATTGAATCTTTGATGAACAAATAATAGTCTTAGCTCATATTTTATAATTAAACACATGCGGTTTAAACTTTTTAGCATAGCAAACATCTTGACACTCATCAATGCATTTTTTGGATGTTGTGCTTTGGTGATGCTTTTTTCGGCCAATTATGAGTATGC
Organism: Chitinophaga pinensis; assembly: GCA_945897725.1. Classification (GTDB taxonomy): domain Bacteria; phylum Bacteroidota; class Bacteroidia; order Chitinophagales; family CAMDFR01; genus CAMDFR01. The sequence goes on along the minus strand of CAMDFR010000003.1, from coordinate 71,092 downwards.
TTTCTATTGTACTCTTTTTTCCTTAGTGGCAGATTTTTTCGACGGTTTTGCCGCTCGTAAATTTAATAGTAATTCTGACTTAGGAAAACAATTGGATTCTTTGGCTGATGCCATTAGTTTTGGGGTGGTACCCGGTGTCGCTGTCTTTATGTTATTGCAAGGAAATAGTCCTTTGATGCCAGAAGAATTGTTCACTTCTTATGGACTACTATTTGATAGCGTTAAGTTTCTTGCTTTCCTGATTCCTTTATTTTCAATTCTACGATTAGCGAAGTTTAATCTTGATGAAAGGCAATCGGATCACTTTATTGGATTGGCGACCCCAGCCAATACTATTTTTTGGATGGGGTATCTAGCATTGCACAATGCTCATCAATACACTTTTACAGGTCATATTTTTCTAGTGGTCTTTCTTATTCTTATGTCCTCCTTTTTACTAATTGCAGAAATTCCAATGTTTAGTTTTAAGTTTAAAAATTATCAATGGAAAGGAAATGAAGTAAGGTATCTTTTCTTATTGGTCTCCTTCGCTTTGTTCCTTTATTTTAAGGTCTTTGCTGCATGCATGGTAGTGTTATTGTATATCGTGCTCTCTTTGGTCATTCACATGACTAAGCGCAAGGTACCAAGCTCGGAGTAGCGAATTGAACGTGGGTTAGTAGATTACTTTACGCGATTCATGAAACATTCATTACTTTTGTATTATAAAATGAATAATATGGAATTTACCGCTACCATTAGTATTATGCCACATAAAGAATTGCTCGATCCACAAGGAAAAGCAGTGCTACATGGTTTGCATTCACTAGGATTGAACGCAGTAAACGATGTGAGAATTGGCAAACAGATCTCCTTAAAATTAGAAGCAAAAGATGAGGCTGAGGCAAGCGCTAAAATAGAAGAGGCTTGTAAAAAATTGTTAGCAAATGCAATTATGGAAGGATACACTTTTAGTATTCAAGCACATTAGCATTCCATAGCGAAGCATCATTCGTATTCCGTTATAATATTTATTTCTGTGTCCAAACTAATTCTTATACCAACACCAATAGGCAATTTGGAAGACATCACGCTTCGTGCGCTGCGCATGTTAAAGGAAGTCGATATTTTGCTGGCAGAGGATACACGTCAGACTAAGAAGTTGCTGCAACATTTTCAAATTGATAGAAGCATAACTTCCCATCATCAACATAATGAACATCAAACTACGGAAAATATCGTACACAGAATATTAGCAGGAGCAGTTGTTGGTTTGGTTTCAGATGCAGGCACACCAGGCATTTCAGATCCTGGATTTTATTTAGCAAGAGCTTGCGTAGAAAAAGGAATAGAGGTTGAAACTTTACCAGGAGCTACTGCATTTGTGCCAGCTTTGGTGAGTAGTGGTTTGCCTTGTGATAGGTTTTGTTTTGAAGGATTTTTGCCGCTGAAAAAGGGAAGACAAACAAAGTTTAATGTGCTGAAAGAAGAAGAACGCACAATGGTTTTTTATGAATCACCGTTTCGATTGGTGAAGACTTTAGAACAGATGTCAGAATATTTTGGGCCAGATAGAAAAGCATGTGTAAGCAGAGAGATTTCCAAAATGTTTGAAGAGCATAGAAAAGGCTCTATTCAGGAGCTTTCCATCCACTATACCACAAAACCTCCCAAAGGAGAAATTGTGTTGATTGTTGCGGGAAAGGAATAAAGCTCGATTATTTGACTTCTTCTAAGATGTTCTCTTCCTCCACCTTGGTATTGGCTTTGTTCGCCAAATACACACCACCAAAAATCAATAAAGCAGCTACAATTGTGAGTTCTTGCAAGGCTTCTTTTTTCATGATGATACTGATCATTGTCGCAAAAATAGGTTGGGAGTAAATGTAGATGCCAACCAAAGATGGGGAGGTTTTTTTTAAGGCAAAAACGTTTAAGAGGTATGCGAAAAAGGTAGTAAAGACAACTACAAACGCAATGCTATACCAAACCATGGGTGTGAAATGTTGCCACTTTACCTGAGATAACTCATGCCAGCCTGTAAAAAAAACTGGAATGAAGCCAGCCATAAAAACGAAACAGATAACTGTGATTGGATGATACCTCTTCATTAATTTTTTTACGATCACTAGGTATAAACTATAGGAAATGGCATTGATAAAAATATAAGTATCACCAAGCATCGTGGAAGAAGAGAAGGTAAAAAAAGAACCCTTCCCTTTTAGAATGAGAAGTGCACCTAAAACTCCAAGACCAATGCCTGTAACATTTAATGTGGAGATTTTTTCCCTAGCAATAAACGCAGAAAAAATAACAACAAGAATGGGGGTGGTAATCATCAATAAGGATGCATTGATTTCGTTGGTAAGGCTCAATCCCTTGAAAAAACAAATTTGATTAATGGCAACCCCAAAAAGTCCACATATCAAGAATAGTGGAATGTCTTTTAGGTTTATCTTCTCGCGAACAAATATTGCATACAATAAGAAGTAGAATAAAGAACCCATGCCAACCCTAATTAAAATAAAAGCAAAAGGACTAATAAACTCAGGCATTGCCATCTTGGCAATAGCATAATTAGCTCCATAAATGAGATTCACGGCAAGTAAGGACAGATGTACTTTTAATTTTGTAGACATGCTAGCTTATCAAATGCAAAGAAAGAAAATTAAAAGACATCATGTAGATGAAGTTCGTTGGAGCGATCAATAATCGGTAGCGGTAAAAGCTGATTGGCTATAATATATTTCGTACTTTTGTATACACATGAAGTTTTCTCAATACCATATTTCTGATAGAATCAAGAAAAACCTCCATGAGCTAGGGTTTCTCAAGCCAACTGATATTCAATATAAGAGCATTCCTTCGATCATGAAAGGAGAAGATGTGCTCGCCATTGCGCAAACGGGAACTGGTAAGACAGCGGCCTTCGCCATTCCAATTATTGATAAACTATACACGAAAAGGCGTCATCGCGATAATAAGAGTGTACGATGTTTGGTGATGGTGCCTACTCGTGAGCTTGCTGTTCAAATTTCGGAAGTGTTTTCAAAGATAGCAAAGTCGTTACCACTGAATATTCTTACCACTTTTGGAGGCGCAGATCAAACCATTCAAATCGAAGCCTTAAAGAAAGGCGTTGATATATTGATTAGTACCCCTGGAAGGATGTTTGACTTGAGAGCTCAGGGATATTTGGATATGAGCGAGACGGAAGTTTTAATCTTAGATGAAGCAGATCATATGCTAGCGCTTGGATTCATCAAGGACATAGAAGATGTGATTAAACATCTACCACGTAAACATCAAACATTGTTTTTCTCAGCAACCATAGACGAAAAAATAAAGGACTTAGCTTATTCTATTGTCAAAAATCCAATCCGCATTCAACTTTCGCCAAAGGATCCTGTATCTAAAAATGTAGACCATCAAGTGGCATACATAGAGATGGATGATAAACGCTTTTTTCTTGAAAGGATGATCAGAGAAAAAATAGAAAGTAAAATATTGGTCTTTGTGCGTACAAAAGTAAGGGCCGAAAGAGTTGCGAAAGCCATGGAAAGAGTGGATATAAAAACATTAACGATGCATGGCGATAAACATCAAGAAGACAGGCTTGAAGTGATGGAGTTATTTAGGAAAGGTGATATTAAAGTATTAATTGCGACTGATATTTCTGCTAGAGGTATTGATATTCCTGGTATTCATTATGTCATCAATTACGACTTACCTGATGTACCTGAAAATTATGTTCATAGAGTGGGAAGAACAGGAAGGGGTGCAGAAAGAGGTCATGCACTTACTTTTTGTGCACCTGAAGAAAAGCCTGTCTTAGAAATGATTCAAGGTTTTCTAGGAAAAGAGATCAAGCAGATGGAAATTGATAAAAGTGATTATAGAATGACTTTAGCCTTAACCGAGGAGGTCAATACTAATTGGCAAAAACTTCTTGATGAGGCTGCTGAAATGAAGCAAAAAAAAAGAAAAAAAAAGCGTTAGCTTATGAAGTCAATCGACGTCCTTTCTTAAAAATCTAGATTGAATGACAGATGTACTTTAGGAGAGGTGATTTTGTTCCCATCATAACCCCAAGCAAGGTCTAGTCGCGTAAAATAGCCGAAAATACTTGTCCTTAACCCAGGTCCAAATCCAGCTACGATAGGATTTCTGTATTGATATATTCTTACAATAACCGGAGAGTTGAAAGGGTCTCTAATCACATTTTGATACAGGGGATTATCTTTGTTAAAAGGACTGATACCTTCCCAAGCGGTACCAATATCGCAAAAGGCAACTAATTGGAAGTTTCTTAAAAACTGACTTCGAAGGGTTACATTGCTGAATGTTGTAAAAACAGGGATTCGAAATTCTGCATTTACTAAAACTACTGAATTTCCATTTCTAATATTTTGATTGAAGCCACGTAAATCGGTAGCGAGACTTTGAAAAGCATAATTGTTATTGACATTGATAGGGGTTGTTTGATTGAAACGAGGAAAAATTCCACCTTCCACTCCTCCTAAATAATAGATCATTTTCTTTGTGCCAAAAGAAGAGCTCCATGAAAGTCTCGCTGCAAAAATGATATTCTTATATAATTTTTGATAGTGCCTGATATCAGCTCCAATAATACCGAAGTATGCATTGTTCCAACGAGGTAGTTTTGCATTAAATGATTTAGTGATTTTTGTATCCTTGGTGGGTATTTCTTTATGTAACTCAGTAAAGAATCTAAATCTAGTGCCTTCTCTAAGGTTGGTTGCTAAATCAAAGGTATTGTCATAGACATATTCGATTTTAAAACTAAGCCAATTGGTAGCATAATTGGATAACCTCAGTGATTGTTCATTGGTTGCCTTGTAGATATACTTGTCGTTTCTAAAGGCAAACCCAAATCGAAGACCTTGTAAAACATCAAATGGATATTTTAGTAAAATTTCTGCATAGTTTGTTTTGATGCTATAGCGAAGTGGTAAATTTTCTTCTTTTAACACAATAGTATCAAATGGAACTTTGTTGTCATCCTTTTGAATCTGATTATACACAGATCTGTAATAGGTTATTTTTTTGTCGAGACGATTTTTGAGATTGTCATAACTCAAATAATATTCAGAAGCAGGTGTAGAAATCAAAGGAATCCTGAATCCTCCAGTGATGTGATAGTTCTCCATCAAATCAGTTACTTCAACATTAATGAGACCTCCTATGTTTTGAGGCAAGAAAGAAGGATTACTTGGGTTGAAAGGAGCATAACGAGTAATAAGTAATTTGTTGTCGAGTTGAAATCCGACATTATGAATCATGAGCTTAACTAAGTATGGTCTGTTTTTAGAAAATTTATAACCATTACCTGGCTTGGGAGCGGCATCTGGAGTGGAATAGGTAGCACTATATTGAGTAATGCTAACACTCATAGAACTCGTATTATTCCAATCATCAAATTCAGTCTGAAAAAAAAGTGTGTTATTCGTATCTACAAAACTATCGATATAGCTTTGAGATTCGCTATGGTCAATAGCCGACAGGTACTCTTCTGTAACAATACTTACATCGTCTGTAGCTTGGGAATCCTTTTCAGGAATGTTATAATTAATCTTTGAAAGTAGAAACTCATCCTTCTCCCTGAAATTAGTATCTAAATCGTTTAAATAAAATTCAAACTTTTTTCCATTGAAATATAATTCCGCTGATTTTAATTTTTCAAAACAAAAACTTTGCTCTGCAATTGAATTAAACTGATTGCTGATGGCATATGGAAATCCTTTTAGTTTGTAGACTGGAAAAATATGTACAGAGTCAATGTTTATTCCTGTCATATCTTCGATGAATGAATCGATAGGTGTCGCCTCAGGAAGCGTTATCGAATCGCTGCTTTCATTGATGCTATCGCTTATGTAATATGTTTTGGCATTGTACCAAAAACTGCTTTCAAATTTTGCAATGTATCTGTTGCTGATGCCAGATTCATTATTTACATAAGAGATAAAGTTGCTGTTGTAATTTTGAACACTACCTACTGTAGCCCATGTGCTATTGTCTGTAATCTTTGCATAGTATGAGGCCGACTCTATTGGGCTATAAAAAAATAAATTCATTGGTCCTAATGGCAAATCAACATCCATTCGACCACTTCTAATCGTGTCGCTTCTTCTGTTGCTCGTAAAAACAATCCCTCTATATGCATCAGTAGAAATATAATGCGGATCTAAATCATCCCAAAAATCATTGGTGATTTGAGTTGTGTTGGTATTGTTTATTTGATAGGAAAAAATGTCGCATTGACCTTTTTGTTCTGCCGATAGTAATAAGGTGCCACGGTCACTACCATAGCTCATGCTAAACACTTTTTGAAATTTGGTGACCCGCTTAATTGATTTTTTGTTTTTATCTACATCATATTGCATCAACTTAATATTGTCTCTATTCTCAAACATTACAGAGAGCTTTTTTCCTCCTGGCTCCCAGGCTAACAAAGGATAAGAATGGTCTGTAAGAAGTGTGTTTGTTTTGAAACCATTTCTTAATATTACCTTTTTTTTCTGAGTGCTTAAATCAAAAATGTGCAATTTTTGTCTGCCTAAGAAATTAGAAGCATAGGCTATTTTATTGCCTTTGTCGTTTATTGTCAATGAGTAATAGTCAGTTTTTTCCTTTGTTGGAATCGGAAGTAGTTTCGATTTTAAGATGGGTGTGCTATTAAGCTCAATGTTCTCAAATCGTTTTGTATAGAACTTCATGCTTTTGTTTAACGACTCATTTATACCATTGTTCAATGCATACATAAAAGCATTGTCTAGGTTTTTCGGATTGATTCTTGTGATGTATAACAAGTTTGCCATGGCGTCCTTACCATAGACACTCACCACATAATTCCAAAATGCTTTTCCAATAAAGTTTGCATCCTCCGCAGAGAGTCGTTTAAATTTTTTAAATCTTTTGGACTTGATACCCATTCTAAGTTTGTCATCATCTTCGGGTGTCCATCCCTTAGAGATGTACTGCACCAATCCATTGGTATACCATTGTGGTAAGTCAGGTACTACGGAGCGTTGTAGTACTTGTTGAGCACTTACGCCTTGTGCCATTTGTTCTGTATATATTCTAGCCAATCCTTCACGAATCTGTTCTCTTAAATGATTGTGATTGCCATCAAAATATAAGAGCATTTTATTGTCTAGAATGGGAATCGTTCCTCCAACATTTTTAATGTCTTGACGAATACCAATATTCGTCATATTGACGTCTGTAATATCTGTATAAACTAAAATGCTAATCTTAGATCGTAATCTAAGGTCTAGGATTTGCATCACATCTTTGTATTCCTGTTCGGCATCAAAAATTACAAATTTGCCTAAATCTTGTCCCCCAATGTAATAATAAACATCGAAGTGCTCTGTTTCATAAAACGACCATTCAAAGTCATGAAACTGTACTCTGTTTTGTCCAAAATTACTGCTTGTAGTTTGTCCAATAATACTTCCAATTGACATCACACAGCAAGTAATGGCGATGAAAAATTTGAACGATATTTTATTTATAAAAGGAATATACATACACTAACTTTGTGACCTAAACTGAACATTATTCAAAGGAATTTTGTTCCATGATAAAATTATGAATTTATTGCCATTTCACTACTATAATTAATAAAAATATGATTCAGGTTCAATATTTTACTTTCAACGGTTTTCAAGAAAATACGTATGTTTTGTCTGACGAAAGTAAGCAGTGTATTATCATTGATCCAGGTTGTGGCACAATGAATGAGCGAAGAATGCTGGATGAATATATCAAAAAACAGGATTTAACCCCCACTCGTTTAATCAATACGCATTGTCATATAGATCACGTATTGGGTAATGCCTATGTGGCTGAAAAGTATAAATTAGGTCTAGAAATTCATGAAAATGAATTAAAAAATTTGAAAGCTTCGCCAGGTTATGCTTCTGTTTTTGGAATGGAATGTGAAGCGTCTCCAGAGCCTTCCAACTTTCTGAAAGAGGGTGATAAACTTGTTTTTGGATTGTCTTCGCTCGATATCATCTTTACCCCAGGTCATTCTCCAGGTAGTGTCTCATTTTATTCCGCTATCGATCATTTTATTGTTGCTGGCGATGTATTGTTTAGAGAAAGCATTGGTAGGGCTGATTTGCCGGGAGGTAATTTGTCTACCTTGCTACAATCTATTTCTAATAAGCTTTTTACTTTACCTTCAAACACTATCGTCTATTCGGGACATGGTGGTCCAACGACCATTGAACACGAAATGAAGTACAATCCATTTTTTGTTCAGCCATAATATGGTTTACAAAGTGAATCTTCTTTTGAATCCAAGATTTGCTATTCTGTCCATGTATCTATAGGCGCAAGGCCTTATTATTCTGTGTCATAAACAATTTATAGCTTATCGTCTATGTGCAAGGAATCTTGTGTACCTTTGCTAAATGGATGAAGCATTGAAGTCTGAAAAAATGAAATTTACCGCAAGAACCTTTCAAGGTTTGGAGCCTGTATTAGCCAAAGAGTTGGATCATATAGGAGCAACTGATATTGTGATAAGCAAACGCGCAGTCGATTTTACGGGCGATATGAAATTGTTATATACCGCCAATCTAATGCTGCGAACTGCCATTAAAATTATCATGCCAATTCATTATTTCACAGCTAGTACAGAAGAAGAATTATACAATGCAGTGAAAGCAATAGAGTGGGAGAAATACATGACCGTGAACAGTACCTTTATGATTGACACCGCGGTGAATTCTGAATTTTTTAATCATTCGAAGTATGTTGCCTACAAAGCTAAAGATGCGATTGTAGATCGATTTAGAGAAAAATTTGGAAGCAGGCCTTCCGTTAATTTCGAAAATCCAACGCTTTATATTGATGTAAGGATCAGTACTGATCAATGTTGTATTTCCTTTAATGCAAGTGGCGCACCGCTTTTTAAAAGGGGCTATCGCCAAGACACCAATGAGGCGCCTATCAATGAATGCTTAGCTGCAGGCTTAGTCTTGTTAAGTGGTTGGCAGGGTGATAAGGACCTTTTAGACCCTATGTGTGGAAGTGGTACTATTCTCATCGAAGCAGCCATGTACGCCATGAACATGGCACCTAATATTAGTAGGAATGATTTTGGTTTTAAAACTTGGAACGATTTCGATCCCAAACTATTGATGGAGGTAAAGAGAACTTTGAGGGCCTCTAAAAAAGCATTGACATGTAAAATAAAAGGCTCTGATATTGATTCAAAAGTAATCAGTAAAGCAATGGTCAATATCTCAAATGCAGGCTTAGACGAAGATATCAGCATTCGAACCAAAGATTTTTTTACGTATGAAAAGCAAGAAAAATCTGTCGTGCTCATTACCAATCCTCCCTATCATGAGAGAATGAAATCAGCCGATATCAATGAGATGTATGCAACCATCGGTGACTTATTAAAGCAGCATTTTATCAATTGCGAGGCATGGATAATTAGTTCGAATATTGATGCTCTTAAACAAGTGGGTCTCAAGCCTACCATAAGAATACCTTTGGTGAATGGGAAGTTGGAATGTAGATTTATGCAGTTTGAAATGTATGAAGGAACCAGAAAATATATTCCAGAACAATGATAGAGTTACTGAGAGCAGATGATTGGAAAGATTATGAATTGATTGATAGTGGTCAATTTGAAAAGCTAGAAAGATTTGGTACCCATATCATTTCCAGGCCAGAACCACAGGCTGTTTGGAAAAAAAGTTTGAGTGAAACTGATTGGGCACAAAGGGCTGCCGCAATCTTTAAAAAGGATAAGCAAAGTTCAGATAAAGGAGATTGGGTTTTTAAAAAAGGTACACAAGAGCAGTGGATGATAGGATACCAACATCAACAACTCCAGCTTAAGTTTAGATTAGGATTCACGTCCTTTAAGCATTTGGGGTTGTTTCCAGAGCAAAGCGAAAACTGGAAATATATCTTTCATACCATCAAAGATAACAAGTACCAATCCATGCCTAAGGTCTTAAATTTATTCGCCTATACGGGTGGCGCTTCACTTGCAGCCAAAGCGGCAGGAGCTGATGTAACCCATGTTGATTCAGTTAAACAAGTCATTCATTGGGGAAAAGAAAACATGATGTCTTCGGGTTTAGAAGATATTAGATGGGTAGTGGAAGATGCATTAAAATTTGTAAAGCGAGAGGCGAAACGAGGTCACTTGTATGAAGGAATTATTCTGGATCCACCTGCATATGGTCGGGGTCCAGATGGAGAGAAATGGTTGTTAGAAGAGATGATTGATGAGTTGATTTCACACTGTATGCAAATCCTTCATCCAACAGATTCGTTTATTGTGTTCAATATGTATTCGATGGGATTGTCTTATCTTATCATGGATAATTTGGTAACGAGATATAGGTCAAATCCAGTGCACAAACAGATGGGAGAACTATATGTCGAGGATGGTTTTCATAACAAACTTCCTTTAGGTACCTATTGGAGAGCAAAATTTTAAATTAAATGTTTAAACATATATGTCAGAACAACAAAATAATAAAACAGAAGAAAAAGTAATTACTAAATTGTTTCCTCGTCCCAATGGTCCATTGGTGGTGACTGGCGAAAAGCTTGATTTGATTGATGAAAATGGTAAAGTGATCAAGTCAGCAGAACGTTTTTCAATTTGTAGATGTGGACATTCTGCGTCTCAACCTATGTGTGATGGAAGTCATAATAGGATTGGTTTTACAGGCTAAATATCTTGTGGTAATAGAATGATAGGTTTTAGAAGGCGCTACAGAAAGCTTATTACTTGAGCCATTTCTGTACATTGTCACAACTTTGAAAGCTATCGTCAATCATGATATACGTATCGCCTTTTCTGTCTTTAATCCACTTTACAAGAGCCTCTTGTTGTTTGGCCTGTTTGGTTGCTGCTGCTATTTTTGAGTAATCGTCTTTTAAGCTAGCTTGATGAGCTTCTGTTTCACTTTTAATCATAATCATCCTAAAAGCTTTCTTACCTTCCTCGGTTGTGAAAGTAGAGGTTTGTGATAATTGACCATTCTTTAAGTCGCTAATGGTGAAAAGTAAACTGCCATCAATTTGGTTCATCTCGAAATATGAATTTCCAGTTTGAGGATTAATTAAAGAGCCACTATTGCTTTTAGACTGCTCATCTTCCGAAAACTCTTTGACCGCACTTGTAAAGGTATATTGGTCACTTACAATGAGTGTTCTGATGCTATCAAGATATGTTTTTGCTGTTATCTCATCAAAGCTTGTGATTGGTGCTGTAATCAGAATATGCCTAACATGAATCCTTTCTCCTTTCTTTTCGAGACATTGAATGAGGTGGTATCCATATTTCGTTTCAACGACATCTGAAACTTGACCTTCATCGAGACGAAAGGCTGCCGCTTCAAATTCCGAAACCATTTGACCGCGGGTGATGAATCCTAAATCTCCACCTTCTTTTTTTGATCCGGGGTCTTCAGAAACCAATTGAGCTTTGGCACCAAAATCAGTTCCATTGATGATGTCTTGCTTAATTTTTTTAATCTTCATAAGGGCGTAGTCCTTGGCCTCTTGGCTAGCCTTAGGAAAGATCACTATTTGTGAAAGTTCTATCTCAGCATTAAAATAAGGTAAGCTATCTTTTGGTATGGCATCAAAAAATTGTTTTACATCGGCAGGAGTCGTTTTGATATTACCATAGATTTTCCCCTGCATCTTCTCTGCAAGCATCTGGTTTTTTACATCCTTTCTAAAATCAGCCTTCAAGTCTTCAATACTTTTTCCATAAAATTCCTCCAGCTTTTCTTGACTTCCAAAAGAATTGCTAATATAGTATCTAATTCGTTTGTCTAATTCAGCTTCCACATCATCTTCGCCAACATAAACACTGTCTAGTTGGGCTTGTGCTAAAAAAAATTTTTCTAATAAAGCTTGATCAAAAATCGCACATTTAATTTCATCATTTATTTTCTCACCTTGTGATTTGGCCTGCTGCAGTTGAGATTCAATATCGCTCATTAAGATGATATTGTCACCTACTACACCAATGATTTTATCTACCATTTTCTGTTCTTGAGCAGAGACTTGTATGAATAGAAAAAGGACTATTAAGGTTGCTAGTATTTTATGCATTAATTTTTTGTATTGGTCAAAATTTCGAATTGTTTCTTTTCAGCACCTTCATTGTAAATCTCCTTATAGATTTGGTCAAGAATAATGGTTTTGTTTTTAGTGAGTAAAATTTGATTAATGTCAGCCTCTACTCGGTCATAAGGAGCTATCTCACCAACGGCCTTTAATTCCAGTTTTTTAATCAAAATTACTGATGCACCATTATTGTATTTTATGACTTCACCATTCTTCCCAAGTTTGTCAAGTAGCTCGATCGGAACTTCAAGTGTTTTCAAAATCTCGCCTCTGGTATACCATTTATTTTTTTCAATTTCATATCTCGAAGAACTAATCTTGCATAAAGACCTTAATTGAACCTGGTCCTCTTGTATGTTCGATTTAAACAGCCTGGTCCAATTATCTATGTTTGGTGTGTTTGGACTTAATACAATATACTGTAAATTGAAAATATCATCTTCACAGATAAAACTAGCGGTGAACTGATTGTAATATTTTTGTTTTTCTTCTTTAGCAATGCTAGTATTGAGTTTTTGTGCGATAAGTTCACTTTCGTAGTTGTAGATAATGAGCGATTGTCTATAGTTGTCTACTTTTTTATCGATGTCTAACAATTCCTTAGGAAGATTTTTTTCTGCTTTGTCGATAATCAAATTTCTTTGAACCCAATCAAGTATATACCCATTCACTATTTTAATGCTGTCTTGTCTAGTATTCCCCGAGCCCATTCCTGCAATATCTGACGGATATAGAAAAATTTCATTCACCCTTGCTAAAGGTTGCTCAGTAAGTTCTTTGCCTTTCTCAGTGAAAAATTTTTTACATGAAAAACCAATGAGACAAAGTCCTAGAAGAAAAAAACTAAGAAAAATATTCTTGTATATCAATTATTTCTTAATTAAAGAGCGTAATACGTCTTGGTTTACCACAATAGGATATTTAGCTTTCAATGCTTCAATCCAATTTTTTTCAAGATACTCTTGATAGTCAGAAACAATATAGCCTTTTGCTTCATTCAGTAGTTTGGGTTCTGGGCCAACAATCTGCTTAATGTTGATGATAGTAATGCTACTATCAGCATTGATAATATTGGGTTTGATACCTGGCAACCAATCTGTCTTGTCAATCAATTCATATTGGCCTTTTTCATATTTGCCAGAGATGACAGATACTTTACTTTTCGAATCCGCTACATTTAGCTGCGCAGTGATCGCTTCTGATGACTTTTTCTTCTCTAACATTTTTCGGGTAGGTGTGGCGATGCCTTTATCTGTACAATTGTAGATGTCAACATCAGCTCTATTACCCCATTTGTATTTTTCCTTATCGGTTTCATAAAATATTTTAAGTCCAGCCGTGTCTTTTACAGCTTTTGTCCAAACCATTCTATCTGTTAAGTCAAACAATAAAATGCCATCTCTATACTCTCTCATGAGCATTTTAAAGTCGGGATATTCATTTTCTAATTGCTTTTCCTCTACATCCAAACATTTTTGTTCAACAAAATCTTCATACAAATTATTAAAAACAGCTTTGGTGCTGTTGCTAGTTCTCTTCGTCTTTTGATTTTTGATGATGAAGTTTAGGAAATCATTCTGATTCACTTCGATATCGCTGATCTTGAATAAATTTTTACTTAAAGTCAAGTCAGTAGGTTTCCATTTACCATCCAAAATCGTGCTGTCTACTTGAGTGAAAATTTCGTCCTTGGCAGCTGTGTTTTCTGTAAATCCATACTTGCTTTTTACCTTGTTCGTTAGTGCTGTTCTAGATAAATCAGAACGAGCGTCTTTATCAATTTTTTGTTTGATTTCGCTTTTTATCTGTGACAAAGGCGGAACCGGTTTTTTGTCAATTAATTTGATGATATGATAGCCGTAACTCGTTTTGACTGGTGTGGTCATGTCACCTTTGTTTTTTAGTCCAAATGCAGCGTTTTCAAATGTTTCGGTCATTTTACCCGTCGTGAAGAATCCAAGTTCGCCTCCTTTTGCTTTCGACTTTCTATCTTCAGAATATTGATTTACGGCTTCTTCAAAAGTGATGCTTCCACTTTTGATATCATTGTATATTTTATTCGCTTTTTCGAAGGTGATGCTATCTGCATTGCCCATTAACTTCTCAGGTGTCGTAATTACAATATGGGCAACGTTTACGGAGCCACGAGCTATTCTTTTGTCATAAACTTTTACTAAATGATATCCATATTTAGAACGAATCGGCATGGAGATCTCACCTACTTTAGTATCATACATGGCATTTTCGAATGGATAAACTGTCTGAAAAGCGGTGAGGTAGCCTAGTTTGCCCCCATTCGTTTTTGCAGAAGGATCGTCAGAGCTTTGTTTTGCAATATCTTCAAAGTTGTTGTTTTTTAAAATCGATTTTCGCAATGCCACTGCTTTGTTATAGGCAATAAGTGTGTCTTTAGGGCTAGCATCTTCTGCTACCTTCACCAATAGGTGACCTACACTTATCTCGTATTGCATTCTATCATAAGCTTCGTTTTCCAATCTATCAAAAACCTCTTTATCTGTAAGGTATGCTTTTGCTAGCTGTTTTCTGTAGGTAGCCAATTCTGATTTAAGGGCATCGATAGTATCAAGCTTCATATCTTCGGATTGCTTCACCTTTAACCTGAATTTCGTGAATAGATCCATATAATCGGTTAATGATTTCTCACTAAAATCAGCTTGATTATTGATGTTGTTCTTAGTGTAAACATACTTAAACTCATCTACTGTCACTGGTTGCCCAGCTACGGTAAATAAAACTCTTTTATCTGTAGTTTGTCCAAAAAAGTTGGAGCTAATGATTGTTAGCAAAAAGGATAGAAATAAAAACTTTTTCATATGGATTTGAATGATAATTTGGTTAAATTACTGTTTAGTGTAACACGAAAATATTGCCATTACTGATAATAAGTCGCAAAGTTATCAATTTTTAACAAATTTCACTCAGTTAAGGGAGTGTAAGCAATATTGGGACGGAGAATTGATGCGCTAACTTCCCTTTTCTAATGGTAAAAGGTGCTCTTTAATACTTTAGATGCTAGTTTCAAGACCTAACGGGTGAGCATGCCTGCTTTGTTACTAGGTTTCTTGTTTAATAAAACAAAATGAAAGATGCCTTTTAAATATCCCCAACCATAGCTTGTATGAAGAATTAAATAAATAATCATTCGTTGTATCATGTCTTTTAAAGCATGGATTTTCTTTGTCGAAAAATAAAAGGCAATCAAAAGATAGGAAAACAAGGGAAGCAGAGAAAGGATTTTCAAAGGCATCATCGGAATGAGCAGCAAGACCAGTAGCATGGAAATAAGATAGCAAACCCAAAAGAAAGGGATGAGTTGTCTGATGGATGTTACTGTTTTGTGCTTCGTATTAACATAAACCTTCCAATATCCATACTGCAAGTATTGATTCCACAACTTGCTAAAGCTACTCCTAACAAAATATTGTATAGTGGTGTCGATGAGGAGGTAAATTTTGTAGCCCTTTTGTACCACTCTGTAGTTAAATTCGTCATCTTGATTTCTAACAAGATCTTCATCAAACAAGCCAACTTTTTCAAACACTTCTTTTCTGTATATGCCAAATGCCACAGTATCAACATAGCCACTGCTTGCTCCAGTTCTAAAATGGGCGGAACCTACACCGAAAGTACTGCTCATACAAAAGGATACATTGTCTGCCAAAAGATCCTCGTGTTGGTTAACTAACAAACCTCCTGTGCACCCAATTGTAGGATCCAAAGCAAAGGCGGCAACACATTTCTGTAGATAGTCATCAGAGATAATAGAATGGGCACCAAGAATCATAATAAAATCTGCATGCGTATTCTTGATTCCTAGGTTTAAGGCTTGAGGCGTGAATTGCGATTCATTTATTAATATTTTTACTCTAGGATCTAAAGCATAATGCTTGTCTAATAAAGACAATGTACTGTCTGTACTTTTTCCATCACATACCAAAACTTCAATTTCTAGCCCACTCGTTTTTGAGTTTAGAACTGATTGTACACATGGAATAATATATTTCTCCTCGTTTCTACAAGGAATTGTGACTGCTATCTTCATACTTTTTACGATGGGTAAAAGTAAATTATTTCGATTAAAAAAACTTGAATCAAGGCAAATACGATTATTCTCAAATTAATGTCATGCTATCATTTAATTTTTTTTATGTTTGACGATAAATTAAACAGGCATTGAGAAACAAGAAAAATATTATACATGAAAACATATCCATCACCGCTATTTCAAGTGAAGGCTATGGCATTGCAAGAATAGAGGGTAAAGTCATTTTTGCGGAGGCTTGTATTCCCGGTGATGTTGCTGATGTGAAAATCTATAAATCCAAAGCTAGCTATGAAGAAGGAAAGGCTATTGCAATCAAAAGCCCTTCCTCTGATAGGGTAGAACCATTTTGTAGTCACTTCGGAACATGTGGTGGTTGTAAATGGCAATATGCGACGTACGAAGCTCAGTTAAAGTATAAGCAAGAAATTGTAAAATCAGCTTTTGATCGTATTGCAAAAGTTTCCTTAGATAATATTTTGCCTATTGTTGGTTGCGACGAAACCAAGTATTATCGAAACAAATTGGAATATACTTTTAGTAATAAAAAATGGTTAACACTAGAACAAGTTGAGAGTGGCGACGAAAATATTGTTCGGGATGCATGCGGTTTTCATATTCCTGGTTTATTTGATAAAGTGGTAGATGTAGACCACTGTTACCTCCAAGGATCTATTTCTAATGATTTGAGAAATGCAATTAAATCGTTTTGTATAGATCAACATTATAGCTTCTATGATATTCGAGAACAAAAAGGCTTTCTTCGTAATTTAGTTGTTAAAACAGCCTCTACAGGTCAAGTTCTTGTGATGCTTGTAGTTGGGGAAGATAACGATGAAAAAATCGAAAAAGTGATGCGGTTTATTATTGATAAATTCCCAAGTATTGATTCATTGCAATATATGATAAACACTAAAAGAAACGACAGTACTTATGATTTAGATGCCATCACCTATAAAGGAAATGCCTATATCATCGAAGAATTTGGTGCCAAGAAATTTAAAATTGGAGCAAAATCTTTTTTTCAAACAAACAGCCGACAAGGAAAACATCTATATGATATTATTAAGGATTTTGCCTCTTTGAAAAAAACAGATACTGTGTATGATTTATATACGGGTGTCGGGAGTATTGCGATCTATTTAGCGGATGATTGCAAGCAAATGATTGGTGTTGAAGAAGTGAAAGAAGCGATTATTGATGCCAATGAAAATAAGTTGTTAAATCAACAAACGAATTGTCAATTTTATACCGGCGACGTAAAGAATATTATCAATTCGGATTTGTATGATGCCCACGGAAGACCAGATGTAATTATTACAGATCCTCCAAGATCTGGAATGCATGAAAAAGTGGTGATGGAGCTATTACATTTAGAAGCATCAACTATCGTTTATGTAAGTTGCAATCCATCCACGCAAGCCAGAGATATTGCATTGTTAAACGAAAAGTATGATGTCACCAAAATGCAACCGGTAGATATGTTTCCTCATACAAAACATATAGAAAATGTGGCACTATTAAAGCTAAGAAAATAAATTTTCATCATAATATAAACGACTATGGACTTAAATGAGTTATTAAAAACACTAAATGAAGATTTAGCCTTAAATAAACATTTACTCAAACAAATTTCGGATGCAATAGTCGAGCAACAAGTGTCGAATTATCCTGTTTTTGTGGCATTTAGAAATGATGAATTGTCAATTGGGAAACCTGTGATTAATAAGCACGAATTCGATATGAACTGGCATATAAACGTTTCTCATTTGGAAGAATTTGTGAATGCGAATATTGTCAACGAAGCGATGGTAGATCATTTTAAGGAGATTTATAAAGACCCTGCAGAGTTCATGTGCTTGTTTTTAATTTATAATGAGGAAGGTAATTTTATCTTCAAACCCTATAAGCCTGAAAAAAGAGAGGAATAATAAAAATCATCTTGCTTCGTTCTTGAATAATGGAACATTTCAATAAACATTCATTTCTATTAGCTTTTGCAATAATTATATGTGTTGTTTGCTCCTCATGTAATGTCAAAAAGGATTGCAAAGGACGTACAAAACATCGCCTATCAAATGGTATTTGGATGTAATTAAAATCTCCGTATGCATGCTGTTAATGGTTCCTACATTAGCGATTGCCAATTGCTACTACAGTCATTCTCATAAAATTAGATATTTTCTTTACCTAGTCAAATGCTTATTTGTAAGCTTGTCAACTATTACTTGGTGAAGCATGCTACCATAAATCTTTTATAGGCGCCAAATTGAAATGGCAATAAAGCGGGACTTAGTATTTTTTTTTGTTCAACAATATTGATTCAAGTCGAATTATCTTCCTACTTTTGTTCTATAATTCACTATGCGATTCAAATTTTTTCGTTTTTTATTTGGTACTTTACTTGTTGTCATTTTTTCGATGATCATTATTGGTTTAGTATTTCTGAAACCACTAGACAATCGACCATATTACAAAAGCGATTTTTTTTTAAGAACTAGCAAAGCCATTGAAAACAACAAGCAGTTCGAGCTTGGTTTGTCAGGGGATACAGTAAAGGCTGGTTGGTCAAGAGCTTCATTGATTCCTCCTTTTGGAACTCCTATTGCCATTGATGCAAATCGCCAAGGTAAATTTTTTGATGGCATTCATGATTCCATTTTTGTTCGATCTTTTGTATTCTCTCAAGGAAACAAAAAAGTAGCTTATGTATCTGTTGATTTGCTCATTGTTCCTCCTACTGTAACCGAAATTTTAGATACCTTATTGAAGTCAAAAGGATATGATCTTCAAAATATTTATCTGTCTGCAACACATACCCATTGTAGTATTGGTGCTTGGCATAATAGTTTTATTGGAGAGATATTTGCCGGACAATATGATGCTCGAGTACCACCTTTTATTGCTCAACAAGTTGCCACAAGCATCTTAAGTGCTGAAAAAAATCAATCGAAAATTAAGATTGGATATATATCAATTGCCACACATAAATTGGTGTATAATAGATTACTTGAAAAAGGAGGTGAGGTTGATTCCAATATAAGAATTGTTAAGATAGAAAAAGAAACAGGCGAAAAGGCTTGTTTAATAACATTTACAGCCCATGCCACCTGTTTGCACGATCGAGTGATGGAGCTTTCTGGCGACTGGCCTGGCATGATGATGTATAAATTAGATAGTAGTGGGAAGTCTGATTTCACTTGCTTTAGCGCTGGTTCGGTCGGTAGTCATGGTCCCTTTAAGTGCAAGAAGGATAAATGGCAACAACTAACCTATACAACTAATGGCGCAACGAAGGTGGTATTCGAAAGTTTGGATGCTATACAAACATCTTATGTGACAAAGTTAAACATGACGCATCAACCTATTGAGCTACGAGAGCCAAACTATAGAGTAAATGCTTTTCTTGTGCTTCGACCACATTGGTTTATTAAGTTTTTTGGTCGCCAGAATAATTACATTAATATGCTTCAACTTGGCGACATCGTATTCGCCGGGATGCCATGTGATTTTTCGGGAGAAATGAATGAAGAACTAGATGAGCAAGCATCTAACATGAAGAAAAAACTAATGGTGACAAGTTTTAATGGTTGCTTTATGGGATATGTTACCGATGATAGAAGGTATTCCATGAATAGCTACGAAACAAGAACGATGAATTGGTACGGTCCAGGAAATGGTGCCTATTTTACAGAGTTGATCATGAAAATGATGGATAGGTTGGATTAATCATTGCCAATAATACTTTACGCTGAAACAAAACCTTCATTTTTGGTAATTCTGTTTGATCAATTTAGGTGAATATTCTACCCAGAACAAGCAAGAATTGTCCTAACTTTGTACTTTAATTTAACTTAATGAGTGATTCTATAAAGCATGAATGTGGAATAGCCTTTGTAAGGCTGCTGAAGCCATTAGATTATTATATAGAAAAGTATAATACACCACTGTATGGGTTGAATAAGCTTTATCTGTTGATGGAAAAGCAACACAATCGAGGACAGGATGGAGCGGGGGTTGCATCTGTAAAATTAGATATGAAGCCTGGATACAGGTATATCTCAAGAGTTAGAAACATTAATCCATCAGCAATTAAGGAGATATTTACCCAAATTTTTGAAGGATATAGCAGTGCCAAACTTATAAATCCTAATGCATTCAAAAGTGTAGATTACTTAAAAGAAAATGTAGAATTTGCTGGAGAAGTACTGATGGGACATCTTCGATATGGAACTAGTGGCAAAAACACCATAGATAGCTGCCACCCCTTCCATAGGGCCAATAATTGGAAGACTAGAAATCTTGTAATGGCAGGTAATTTCAATATGACGAATGCAAAAGAGCTTTTTGAAAAGTTGGTTGAATTAGGACAAAATCCTGTTGAAAAGGGCGACACAGTTACAGTACTAGAAAAAATAGGTCACTTTTTGGATGATGAAGTACAGAGATTGTTTAACGTATACAAAAAGAATAATTATTCTAATACTGAACTTACACAAATTATAGCTGACAATCTTGATATCAAAAGAATTCTGTCTCGAGCGACAAAAGACTTTGATGGTGGATATGCTTTAATGGGTATGATAGGTAATGGCGATTCTTTTGTTATCCGCGACCCAGCAGGTATTCGGCCAGCGTATTATTATCTTGATGATGAGGTTTGTGTGGTGGCTTCTGAACGACCTTGTATTCAAACAACCTTTAACGTCAATATAAAATCAATCAAAGAAATTGATCCAGGTGCGGCATTGATTATTCGAAAGAATGGCACTGTGATACAGGAAGAGATAAGAAAAGCTACAGCCAAAAAATCTTGCAGCTTTGAACGAATTTATTTTTCTAGAGGAACAGACAGCGAAATCTACAAAGAACGCAAAGCTTTGGGTTATATGCTTGCGAAATCTGTTATGAAAACCTTGGATGACGATTATGTAAATACTGTGTTTTCCTTTGTTCCAAATACAGCTGAAGTGGCTTTCTATGGTTTGGTAAAAGGGGTAGAAGAAAGCTTAAATAAAAAGAAAATAGCGGCGATAAAAAAGAATAATCTAAGTGAAGAAAAATTGCTAGAACTTTTAAATCAAAGGGCTCGAGTTGAAAAAATAGCAGTCAAAGATGTTAAGCTAAGAACTTTTATTACCGAGGATGCCAGTCGCGATGAACTTGTGTCGCATGTCTACGATATCACTTACGGATCGGTTGTGCCATTTGTTGATAGCCTTGTGATAGTGGATGATTCTATTGTTAGAGGAACAACATTGCAAAAAAGTATTCTTAGCATTTTAGCAAGATTGGAACCTAAAAAGATTATTGTAGTGTCTTCTGCTCCTCAGATTCGATACCCAGATTGTTATGGCATTGACATGTCAAAGATGGGCGAATTCATTGCCTTTAAAGCAACATTAGCATTGCACAAGGAAAGAAAAACAGAGCATGTTATAGAAGAAGTGTATCAGAAATGTAAAAAGAGTGAAGAGCTATCTAATGAAGAGTCAGTGAACCATGTAAAAGGGTTTTATAAGCCTTTCACTCCAGATGAAATTTCTAAAAAAGTTGCAGAAATTGTTCGACCAAAGGAGATATTTTCCGAAGTGGAGGTCATTTATCAAACTATTGAAGGCCTGCATAATGCTTGTCCAAATCATAAAGGTGATTGGTATTTTACCGGAGATTATCCAACCAAGGGAGGAAACAAAGTTGCCAATAGAGCATTTATTAATTTTGTCGAAGGACTTGATATTCGAGCATACTAGTATTAAAACAAAAGAATGAAAACAATAACAAAAGTTAATAAAGACGATGTTATTATAAAATTTGCAGGCGACTCAGGTGATGGTATGCAATTAGTAGGGAATCAATTTACTTCCAATACTGCCCTTAGGGGACATGATTTAGCAACATTTCCTGATTTTCCAGCTGAGATTAGAGCGCCTCTTGGAACGGTGGCCGGTGTTTCTGGCTTTCAACTTCATTTTGGTAGTAGCGAAATCGAGACACCAGGTGATTTATGCGATGTGTTGGTTGCCATGAATGCGGCGGCATACAAATCCAATATAAAAAATGTAAAGCCTGGCGGCACCATCATTGCAGATATTTCGGGTTTTGATAAAAAGAATATGAGGCTGGCTGGTTATCAGGAGACAGATGTTTTACTAGTCAATTCTGCTTCAACTAATTTTACATTTTTTCAGGTAGATATTACAAAACTTACCGTTGAATCCTTGAAGGAAGTAGCACTCGATGCTAAAGATAAAGATCGAGCAAAAAACATGTTTGTTCTAGGACTATTGTTCTGGCTTTATGATCGTAGTTTCGAGAGTACATTAGCCTTTATCGAAGAGCGATTTAGTAAAAATGACATGGTTAAGAATGCTAATAGTCTTGTGCTTAAAGCGGGATATCATTTTGGTGAAACCACAGAATTATTTACGAATCAGTACGAATTAAAAAAAGCAGTTCAATCTCCAGGTAAGTATAGAGGCATTTCGGGGAACGAAGCTATTGCATTAGGGCTTATGGTGGCTAGTTCAAAAGCAAGTCTCCCTATGTTTTATGCAACCTATCCTATCACTCCAGCTTCAGATATTTTACATTTTCTTGCCAAGCAAACAAAAACATTTAATGTTCAGACTTTCCAAGCAGAAGATGAGATTGCTGCTATCTGTTCGGCCATTGGAGCTTCTTTTGGAGGAAGTCTTTCTGCTTGCGGTACCTCTGGACCAGGGATGGCATTAAAAGCAGAAGCATTAGGCTTGGCTGTAACCATGGAGTTACCCTTAGTGGTTTGCAATATTCAGCGTGCTGGTCCTTCTACTGGTATGCCAACAAAAACAGAACAATCAGATTTATTTCAATCTTTGTATGGTAGAAATGGCGAAGCTCCCCTACCTGTGATTGCGGCTTCATCACCATCTGATTGTTTTTTTGCAGCATTCGAAGCCGTTAGGATTGCACTAGCGTTTATGACACCTGTCATTTTGTTGAGTGATCTATATTTAGCGAATGGCTCAGAGCCTTGGAAATATCCAGAATACAATGCACTTCCTGAAATAAAAACTCGATTGCTCAAGGAATCAAAAGAAAAGTTTGAACCGTATAATAGAAATGAGGCCTTGGTAAGAAATTGGGCGATACCTGGCACAGAAGGAATGGAACATCGAATCGGTGGATTGGAAAAAAAAGATGGAACTGGTGATGTTTGTTACGATGGCGATAACCACCACCATATGGTAAAATTAAGAGCGGAAAAAGTCGCAAATATTGCAGAAACGATTCCTCTTCAAGAGCTTTCATTAGGTGAGCTAAACGCTGATGTACTTATCGTTGGATGGGGATCGACAAACGGCTCGATAAGAACCGCCGTCAAAGAACTTTTGTTAGAAAAAAAATCAGTGGCTCACATTCAAATACGATACTTGTTTCCTTTCCCGAAAAATTTAAAAGGTATTTTAGAAAAGTATAAAACTGTTTTAGTTCCGGAGATTAACAATGGACAACTTGTTAAATTGATTCGAGAAAAATACCTCATTGATGCTATACCTTACAATAAAATTCAAGGCCAGCCATTAAATGTGGCAGAATTGAAAAATGAAATATTGAAATATTGCTAACATGGAAGTAGAAAAAAACATACCAACCTTAACTGCTAAGGATTTTGAGTCAGATCAAGAAATTCGTTGGTGTCCTGGTTGTGGTGATGCGGCTATTTTGAAACAGATGCAAAATTTGCTGCCTTCGCTAGGAATACCCAAGGAAAAAATAGTTTTTGTCTCCGGCATTGGATGTTCTTCTAGATTTCCATATTACATGAATACTTATGGCATGCATACAATTCATGGAAGAGCTACAGCCATTGCAACAGGTCTAAAATTGACCAGACCGGATTTAAATGTCTGGATTATAACAGGCGACGGAGATGCTTTATCCATTGGTGGAAATCATTTTATTCACCTTCTTCGAAGAGACTTGAATGTAAATATTTTGCTTTTTAATAACCAAATTTATGGCCTTACGAAAGGTCAATTTTCGCCAACTTCGACACAGCATCAAGTCACAAAATCTAGTCCTTTTGGCACAGATGATAAGCCTTTTAATCCAATGACACTTGCCCTCGGTGCAGGAGCAAGTTTTGTCGCAAGATCAATAGATCGAGAGGCGAAACATCTTCAGGAAATTCTTAAGGCAGGACAAGCTCATACCGGTGCTTCATTTGTAGAAATTTATCAAAATTGTCATATTTTTAATGATGGTGCTTTCTCAATGTATACCGATCGTGCCAGCAGAAAAAATGCAGCACTATTTCTCGAACACGGAAAGCCTTTGCTTTTTGGCGAAGAAAATCAATTTGGAATAAAGCTAGACGGACATCAACCCAAGATTGTCGATGTCAAACATGAGGAATCATTGAATGACCTTTGGATACACGATGAATCAGATGGAATAAAAGCAAATATTTTATCCCTGTTTTTTGAGACTGAAACTTTCCCAAGGCCTTTCGGTATTATCTTTCAAAAAAGTTCTAAGAGGGACATCGATCAAAGTCAACCCTATAAAGAAATTAGCGTAGAGCAATACAATCATCTTCTGGGAGGCAAAGAAAATTGGACAGTTCTCTAAAACGCATATGTTAATAAATTAACAAATTCCGAACAAAAGCATGATTTATGCTTAACATATGAGACTTTTTTAGTGCTTTATTTTGTGGATTACTTATTTTTATGTACTTTAGCACCCTATACCCAAGAACTCTAGTATAATTAAAATTTTTATAATGAAACATTTATTCTCAGCAAAACCCTTTGTAGCCTTGTTATTGGTGTGTTTTAGCCTGTCTTCATCAGCTACTGGCTTTTATTCTTTTCCTCCTGACTCGGCCTCTAAAGCTGAGAAAGCAGCGAAATCTTCGACCAAAATGCCTAAGGATAACCAGAATCAGGTTCAATATCTACAAAAAGACCTTCAACAAGAAGATTTTAATTTAAATGATAGAAAGGCGGTAAATAAACCACAAATGCCTCATTATGATTTGCCAGCTGATTCAGCAGCATATATGGGAGGTAGGTCAAGATCTAAGCAGCAAGATGCCTTTATCAATCATAAATACTATTATCCAGCAAAGCCTAAAAATCAATGGGAGATTGGATTAGGGGTTGGTTCTTTTTTGGTTAGTGGAGATGTTACTCCTGTAGGAAATCCCTTGAAAAGTTATGGTGCTACTTTTACAATTAGAAAGTCATTTGGGTATGTATTTTCTCTAAGAGGACAATATGTATTTGGTCATGCGGAAGGTTTGGATTATAAGCCGAAAGCCAATTCCCTTAGAAATCCTGTATTGAATGGTGGTTTGTTTTCGAACATCAATTATACAAATCAGTCGATTCTTCCAAATTATAGAATGTTGAGTCATGAGGCTTCACTAGAAGGCGTTTTTACTATGGGTAATCTTAAGTTTCATAGAGAAAGAACACTAGTTAACTTATATGCATTTTTAGGTGTAGGTGCGCAATTCTACAAAACAATGACCAATGTGCTCGATGCTAATGGCAACATGTACAACTATGGTGAGGCAAATCGCCTGTATAGCACCACAACGAACTCAGGAACTTTTCTATCAAATCCAAAGAAAAAGGCGGTTTATTCAGAGTTGAAAAATATTATGGACAAAACTTATGAGACACAGGCAGAATCTCATACAAATACAAACCAGACTCGTTCTCAAATTAAGTCTTATGCGATTAATCCATTGTATAATATCGGAGTGGGATTAGGATTTCACGTCTCTAAGAGAGTAACCATAAACCTAGAATCTAGAGTTTCAATAACTGGGGATGATTTATTGGATGGTCAAAGATTTCAAGATGATCAAAGTGTGAGCGGTGGTGCCGGTATTATAGGAGGTGCACTTACTCGAAACTATGATACTTATTACTTTAATGCTGTAACCGTAAATATTCACTTAGGCAAGAAAGCACTTGAGCCATTGTGGTGGTTAAACCCAATGGATTATACTTATAAAAAGTTAGGAGAGATGGATCCAGATAGAATCATTGCAGAATTATTGCAAGATGATGATGAGGATGGTATAATTAATAAATTAGATAAAGAGCCTGCAACTAAGAAAGGTTGCCCAGTAGATACTCATGGTGTGGCATTAGACAGTGATAAGGATGGTATTATTGACTGTGATGATAAAGAACCTTTTTCTCCTCCAGGATTTCCTATCGATGCTAATGGGGTTGCAAAAGTGCCATGTTGTGCAGAAGGGATGAAAGGGCAAGAAGGAACTGGAAAAGGATTTGATTGTTCAAAAGTTGAATTACCTTCTATATACTTTGGTGATGATAAGTATAATGTATCTCCAGAATATTTTGCGCACCTTCATGAGGTAGCAGACAAATTACAAATGTGTCCAGACGCTAAAATAGTTGTTACAGGAATAAATGTAAATGGCAAGTATGGTGAGCAATTATCTTGGAGTAGAGTGAATAAAGCTATTGATTATATGACTTCTAAGTATGGTGTGTCTCGCGATCGATTTATCGTTAAATTTGTTACTGGTGAAAAAGCAACCACTCCTCAGCAAAAGATGGAACAGAGAAGAGTTGAATTTAGAGTAGCTCAAGATGGTGAAACAGGCCCGAGCAATCCGCCCGCACCACATCCAGGATTAAAAGCAGGAAAAGATTTTTAGTGTCGATATACTAAATGATAAAATAAGGTAGTTCTTAGAACTACCTTTTTTTATTAGTTTTACAACCAATAAAACCAATAATATGAATTTTGTAAAAAGTCATTCACTTTTTTTATTATTGTTTCTTCTTTGTATAGGTGTTGAGGTAGAATCTCAGTCAACAGAAACCATACTAAAGGAACTAAAAATAAGCACCACGAGAATCGAGTCAGATCAATATGAGACAGGAAAAGATGTTACCATCATTGACTCAAAGAAAATTGAATCTATAGGAGTAACAAGTATTGATCAATTGCTTCGCTATGTTCAAGGGGTTGAGGTACAACCAAGAGGCCCCTTTGGAGTGCAATCCGATATTAGTATAAGAGCAAGTACTTTTTCGCAAGTGATTATTCTGATAGATGGAATGAAATTAAATGACCCACTTACCGGACATTTTAACAGTAACATTCCAATACCAGTATACCAGATAGACCATATTGAAATTTTGAGAGGTCCCGCATCCGCACAGTTTGGAGCTGATGCCGTAGGAGGTGTGATCAATATTATTACCAAGACAAGAAGTGATGCCCAAACTAAAAGTCATTCGAACTTGGATGTTAGTGCGGGTGATTATAGTTATTACGCAAGTAAATTCAATAGTTTTCAGAAAGGTAAAAAAGCAGATTTTGATCTTGGAATTGAAGGTTCATATAGTAAAGGTCCTAAACCACAAGGTGTAAACAATAGTTTTGATGTCATTACAGGAAGCGGTGCCATTGCTCTAAAGATTGGTAAATCGTCAGCACTATATTACCGAACAGCATTTGATTCCAGAGATTTTGCTGCTAAATACTTTTATACAAAAAGCAGTGCCGATAATGCATCCGAAATCACTCAAAATGCATGGAATCAACTTGCCTTTAATACCAAAGGAAAAAAAACAAATACGCAGATTGATGTTGTTTGGAGATATAATTATGACAATTATAAATTTAATGCAGCCTCCAAGGCAAATGTCCACTATACTAATTTTTATAATCTGCAGGCATATCAAAATCTAAGTCTTGGGAAGGTTTGGAAATTAAATTATGGTATTCAGGGGGATATTAAAACGATCAAGAGCAATGATAGAGGGAATCATAAAAACTATCATGTTGGTGTATTTGTTGGAATGGTGATTAAACCAATAAAATCATTCATTATTAACTTTAACCACAGACTTGATTATGACCAAAACTACAAACTTGTCTACACTCCACAACTTTCTCTAGTATACAATCACAAGCGATTTACATTAAGAGTAAATGGTGGCGAATCTGTTAGAGCTGCAGACTTCACTGAAAGATATATTTCATCCAATTTGGCTGGTCCATTAAGTGCGGGTAGAAATTTAGGTAATGCTGATTTACGCACCGAAAAATTCTGGAGTGTAGATGGAGGTATAGATATAAAACCAACAAAGGGTATTGTTTTTTCTTTGACAGGTTTTAGTCGATGGGGACGGAATCAAATAGACTACGAGATTACGAATTCAGCTTCACTTACCCAATTTGATAATTTAAAACCAAACTCCAATTATTACTTTGCACAGAATATCAAATCTGTTAATACGAGCGGCTTTGAGGCAGGTTTTAACGTTGAACAAGAAATAGGAAAGAAAGGGATGCTCTATGTGAATACTGGCTATATTTATGCGTTTTCTAAGATGAGTAGTGGAAAAATTACTAAGTATATTTCCAATCATGCACGTCATTTAGTGACTTTAAATACCTTCTATAAAATCTCTTGGTTTAATATAGGTATTAGTGGATTGTACAAATACAGATTGCCAGAGGCGGTTACTAGCTTGCCATTAACCTCCAACACATATATGATATTCAATGCTAGGTTTGGAGTGAATGTTTTTAAAAATAAAATTTCAATCAATGCTAACATCGATAATTTGTTCAATAAAAATTATACAGAAGTATTGGGAGCAGTGCAGCCTGGCCGATGGGCATATTTTACATTGAGTTATAGATTTTAGAACAAAGAGAACCCTAAGGAGAGGAGCATGGCAAAAATTTCAGATATTGATTTAGGTGACTTTCCATTATTGTTGGCGCCGATGGAGGATGTTAGTGATCCTCCTTTTAGACACCTGTGTAAAAAGCATGGCGCCGATATGCTTTATACTGAATTTATTTCGTCTGACGGGCTCATGCGAGATGCCGAAAAGAGTATTAAAAAGTTAGATATTTTTGATGATGAAAGACCCATTGGTATTCAAATTTTTGGCGGTGATTTTGAACCAATGATTCGCAGTGCTGAAATTGTTGAAGCAGCTAAACCGAATTTACTAGATATTAATTATGGATGCCCGGTCAAGAATGTTGTATGTCGAAATGCTGGTGCCGCCATTTTGAAAGATATTCCCAAGATGATCAAACTCACGGAGGCCGTTATTAAAAGCACCTCCTTGCCAGTAACGGTAAAGACTAGATTGGGATGGGATGAGGAAAGTATTTTTATTGTTGATGTGGTAGAACAATTGCAAGATGTGGGTGTGCAGGCGGTAAGTATCCATGCACGTACTAGAAATCAAATGTATAAAGGACACGCGAATTGGGAATGGTTGGGTAAAATAAAAAACAATCAAAGAATCAAGATTCCAATTTTCGGAAATGGTGATGTAGATTCGCCCCAGAAGGCCATTGAGATGAGAGATCATTATGGCGTAGACGGTGTGATGATTGGCAGAGCAGCCATTGGTTACCCTTGGATTTTTAGAGAGATAAAGCATTATATAAAGTATGGTGTGGAATTAGCGCCACCTAGTGTTGATGAGCGCGTTGATGCTGCATTGGAACATTTAAAGAGAAGTATTGCGTGGAAGGGAAATCATCTTGGTATTATAGAAATGAGACGCCACTATGCAAGCTATTTCAAGAGTTTGAGCAATATTAAAGAATATAGAATGAAACTTGTTACCTCAGATATTTTTGAGGAATTAGTGAGTACATTAGAAGAGGTACGTGTTAAGTATAACTCAGTTGGTATAGAGGCGTAAAAGAAATTATTTACTCAAATACATACTCTTCATTTTTACCAATTCTCTGAAGTAGGGATCTTTCAAGTGTTTGATAAAACGTATGGTCTCTCCGGTACTTTTCATTTCTGGACCTAATTCTTTGTTTACATTAGGAAATTTATTGAATGAAAAAACAGGTTCTTTAATTGCATAGCCTGTTAGTTTTTCTTCAAAAGTATAGTCCTTTAGTTTGGCTGCTCCTAACATGATTTTAGTAGCAATATTTAGGTAAGGAATTTCATATGCTTTGCAAATAAAAGGAGTCGTACGTGATGCTCTTGGATTGGCTTCAATCACATAGACTTCTTCGTTTTTGATGGCAAATTGAATATTGATGAGTCCTAGAATATTTAAAGCTTTGGCAATTTTATCTGTATAGTCTCTCATTTTATGCATCACATTTTCTGAAAGATTGAAGGGAGGTAAAACTGAGTTGGAATCGCCGCTATGAATACCAGCTGGTTCTATATGTTCCATCATTCCCATGATCTTGACTTGTTCACCATCGTAAATGGCATCAACTTCAGCTTCTTCTGCTCTATCTAAAAAATGATCAATTAAAATATTATTATCAGGATGATGTTTTAAAATACTTATGACTGATGTCATTAAATCTTCATCATTGATTACAATTCTCATTCTTTGTCCACCTAGCACATATGAAGGCCTTACTAGCACTGGGTATCCTACTTCGTGAGCGACTTTTATGGCATCATCAACGATTCGAGTGGCTCCATATCTAGGGAATGGAATATTAAGTGATTTCAGCATGTCAGAAAATCTTTCTCTGTCCTCTGCTATGTCCATATTATCATATGATGTACCAATAATTTTCACACCCATTTGGTGTATTTTTTCTGCTAATTTAAGTGCTGTTTGCCCACCTAATTGTACGATTACACCTTCGGGTTTTTCGTGATTGATGAGATCTCGAACATGCTCCCAAAATACAGGTTCAAAATATAATTTGTCAGCCGTGTCAAAGTCGGTAGATACTGTTTCTGGATTGCAATTCACCATGATTGCCTCATAGCCACATTCTTTAATGGCTTCTATTCCATGCACACAACAATAGTCAAACTCAATACCTTGGCCGATTCTGTTTGGACCAGAGCCGAGTACAATAATCTTCTTTTTGGGAGTGACGATGCTTTCATTTTCAAGGTCAAAGGTGCTATAATAGTAAGGTGTTTTAGCGGGGAATTCAGCCGCGCAGGTATCTACAATTTTGT
Organism: Chitinophaga pinensis; assembly: GCA_945897725.1. Classification (GTDB taxonomy): domain Bacteria; phylum Bacteroidota; class Bacteroidia; order Chitinophagales; family CAMDFR01; genus CAMDFR01. The sequence goes on along the minus strand of CAMDFR010000003.1, from coordinate 39,929 downwards.
AAATTCTTTTGATGCCAAGTTCTATTCTTTTTTGATAAACTTTTTCTTCATCATCTACTCTCAAAAGATAGGAGAGCTGTGCGTCGCTATATCCTTTTTCTTTGGCAGTTCTAAAGAAATCTGTTGGAATGGTTTCGAGAGTATACTTTTTTATTTCTTTATCAGTGGCGACTAAGTCAGCGATTTCATGCAAGAACCAAGGATCGATTTTTGTGATGTCGAAAAGCTTACTCAAAGGCACTCCTAGGTGAATGGCTTTTTTGATACGAAATATTCTATCCCATGAAGGGTGCTGAATGCCTTGAAGAATTTCGTCCACATTCATCGCATGTTTTCCATCAGCACCAAGACCAATTCTATTGTTTTCTAAAGATTGGCAAGCCTTCTGAATGGCTTCTTGGAAGGTTCTTCCAATGGCCATTACCTCTCCTACACTTTTCATTTGCAAACCTAATTCTTGGTCACAGCCTTTGAATTTTTCAAAATTCCAACGCGGAATTTTTACGATTACATAATCTAAAGAAGGTTCAAAAAAAGCAGAAGTGGTGCCAGTTACTTGGTTTTTTAATTCATCTAAATGATAGCCAATCGCTAATTTGGCAGCAATCTTAGCAATGGGGTAACCCGTTGCTTTTGATGCCAAGGCTGAGGAGCGAGAAACGCGAGGATTGATTTCGATGGTGATTAACTCTTCTGTTATAGGGTTCAAAGCGAACTGAACATTACATCCACCACTAAAATGTCCTAAGGATCTGAGTAGTGTTTTGGCATGATTTCGCATTTTTTGATAGGCCGTATCGCTGAGCGTCATCGCAGGAGCTACCGTAATGCTATCGCCCGTATGGATACCCATGGGGTCAAGGTTTTCGACCGTGCAGATGACAGCCACATTATCGGCATCATCTCTCAATAATTCAAGTTCGTATTCCTTCCACCCTAATACTGCTGCTTCAATTAAAACTTCATGTCGAGGCGAAGCCTCTAGTCCACGTGTTAATTTTTCGTCAAATTCTTCTTTATGAAAAACGATGCTTCCACCAGAGCCGCCCAAAGTAAATGAGGGCCTAATCACCAATGGAAAACCGATTTTTTGTGCGATATCTTTCCCTTCTAAATAAGAGTTAGCGGTGAAGGCTGGATTGATAGGTAATTCATGTTTGATGCAATGCAACCTAAATTTTTCACGGTCTTCTGTCGTCTCGATGGCATTGATGTCCACACCGATGATTTTTACATCATAGTCTTTCCAAAGCCCGATTTCTTCTGCCTCGATACAAAGATTTAGTGCTGTTTGGCCTCCCATGGTAGGCAATACCGCATCAATTTCATTTTCTTTAAGAATTTGTTCTAAAGACTCAATGGTGATGGGCAAAAGATATACTTTGTCTGCGGTCATCGGGTCGGTCATGATGGTCGCCGGATTGCTATTTATCAGAATGACTTTGATGCCTTCTTCTCGAAGAGAACGAGCAGCTTGAGTGCCTGAATAGTCGAATTCGCAAGCTTGTCCAATGATGATAGGTCCGCTACCGATGATAAGTACAGATTTAATGGTTGTATTCTTTGGCATATTGGATGGAAGGTGATGTTAAAAAAGTGCCAACACTGAATCGGCGTACAAAAGTAAAGTTTTTGACCTGATTTTTTGATAAACTATTTCACTTTTTGTTCACAATATATTGCCTTTTCATTTTTGTAGTTGTGAGCATTGGTACTATCCAAATGATTGTCATCTTTACTATTCAAGACAAATAGTAGCAATGATATCGAGTTTTTTGCGTGAGTGATGGTAGTGGTAGCTTGCGGCTTTTTGCAACTACAAACGGACAGCACGGCGACGGCTTTTCGACTTATTTCTAACAACAAGAAGTATGAAGATGAAACAAGGTGTTTTATTGACTTATGAGCCGTTGACACGCCAATAAATATCGAATAAATATGCCATTGAGATTGCTTTAATGAATGCTATTGTACTATGGGCTGAATGCCTCTAACGCCCATATCTGTAGGAACATCACCTCTGTCTGGTTGATAGTAGCCATCGCCATTGGTATCTGTCCATTCAAAACTTTTATTGTTAGATACTTTCACAATGACCACTATGTCTTCCGTTTCATTGCCTGTGATGGTGAGTGGTGCCCCAGAGAATTCGGCTGTTACGACACAGCTGCCAGCGGGAATGGGAGAGGAGGCGAAGAGTGGATTAGGCACGGTGGTTGCTCCAGCGGGTGCTTGGCCTGAGAATAGCATTCCGAAGGTTTCAAACGCCCAATATCCTTGGAGTTTATTTGCATTTACAGTAAGTGATTGAGATTTAACCATCACAGTTTTGATATAGGTATTGAAACCAACGAAGGAGGCTACTGTTCCTGTTCCAATGAGATCTTGAGCAGTATCGCTTGGGTTTTTGTATTTGAATACAATGTCATAATTTTGATAAGCGAGCGATAAGCGCATCCATTGATAGGTGCCTGCTTTCGCATCCTTGAGGGGCATGCTAAAAAATGTTTCGCCGTCTTTTACCTTGGTGTTTTTTTCAAAGTCGATCGCATTTGCACCACCTAAGGTAGTTTGATCTGCTTTATAGAGAATGGTCCCAGCGCCTAAAGCAGTGTACATGTCTGCTGCCAATTCTAAGTAATGTGCGCTGATGGTGTTAAATTGTGGTGTTTGAGCAGCATGTCCGCTAGCAATACTTGATGGATTCCCAAAATTATCTAGCCGCTGTTGGGTAGAATCTATTTCAAATTTAAAAATCAATTTTGGCTCAACCACAGGTTTTTTACAAGAAGAAGAAATACCGATGATGCTGAGTACAAGAATGGATAAGAAGCCTATATTTTTTTTCATAATACTTTAGTTATTGTCGACAAATATAGATAATCAAGGACTTAAATAAAAAGAAAGGACGCTTCTATCCTTGACTTAAGGCCATCAAATGGATGTAGAAAAGTTGTGTGCCTCATTGATTTTTGCGGAAGCTTCTTCTAGTACTTTGACATAATAGTTTTCGTACATAGGAAGGATTTGATGAATATTAAATTTTTTAGCTTGTTCAAGTGCATTGGCTTTAAATTTTTTCAATATTTCATCATCTTGGAGAATGTACAAAGCATTTTTAGCCATATCATGTATATCTCCAACATCACTCATAAAGCCAGTTTGACCATTGATATTAATTTCCGGAATTCCTCCTGTATTTGAGGAGATTACTGGCACTTCGCAAGCCATGGCTTCTAGGGCTGCCAAGCCAAAACTTTCGCTCTCAGAAGGCAGTACAAACAAATCAGCAATGGCTAATAATTCTTCAACGGCTTCCTGTTTTCCGAGGAATCGGATATCGTCGCAATAGCCTATTGATCTGCAGATGGCCTCTACATGATTTCTTTCTGGTCCATCACCAACAAGCAACAATTTACAATCCATCTTATCTCTTACCTCTTTAAACATATAAACAACGTCTTCGACTCTTTTTACTTTTCTAAAGTTAGAAATATGCATCAGAATTTTTTCATCATTTGGCGCAAGTAGTTTTCTGAAATGTTCTTTGTTTTTTTTAGTAAATCTTTTGAAATCTATAAAATTGGGAATGACTTCAATTTCGTTGGTGATTTTAAAATTAGCGAAGGTATCTTTCTTTAAGCTTTCAGATACGGTGGTGACACCATCTGAATGATTGATGGCAAAAGTAACGACAGGTGAATAGGTAGGGTCCTTACCTACTAAGGTGATATCAGTGCCATGAAGCGTTGTAATAAATGGAATGTAAATGCCTTCGTCTTTTAGTATTTGTTGGGCAAGATAAGCAGCAGAAGCGTGTGGAATGGCATAGTGTACGTGCAACAGTTCTAATTTTTCAAACTTAATAATATCGACCATTCTACTTGCCAAAGCTGTTTCGTATGGGGCATATTGGAACAATGCATAGTTTTGAAAAGTAACTTCATGATAAAAGATGTTGGAGTGAAAAGCATCTAGCCTAGCAGGTTCGCTATACGTGATAAAATGCACCTGATGTCCTTTGTCGGCGAGTCCTTTGCCCAGTTCTGTAGCAACCACGCCACTTCCACCAAAAGTAGGATAACAAACAATTCCTATTTTCATTTTTTCATTTTTTAATATAATGCGAATCTAATATGAATAGTTCAGATAGGGTAGAAGGATTTTTCGAAACCGATTTTTTGCTCTGATGAGCAGGAAGGACGAAAGTGCTAAGTTCCATATTTATGCAGTAACTTTGTGGTATAAATTCTGTTTTGAGTAAATTAAAAAAACTTGCTAGTCAAACGGCCATTTATGGATTAAGCACCTTATTGGTACGTTTAATCAATTATGGCTTGGCTCCTATTCAAACTCGGGTAATAGAGAATCAGGCTGATTTCGGTATCATATCCATTATTTATGCTTATGTAGCATTTTTAAATGTGGTTTTTATGTATGGTATGGAGACTTCTTTTTTTCGTTATGCATCCAATAGTGACGATAAGCCATATATTTTTAAGACAGCGAACTCCATGTTAATCTTGACGACTGTTCTGTTCACTGGATTGATGATTCTTTTTGCTAATCCATTAGCTGCATTTATTCATTATCCTGATCATCCTGAGTATGTCATCTTATTTTCTCTTATTATTGCCTTTGATACTTTAGTGAATATTCCTTTTGCAAAGCTTAGGTTGGATTCGAAACCCTTGCAATACTTGAGTTATAAGTTGTTGAATGTGTTGACTAATTTTAGCTTGAATATTTTATTCTTAGCTCCAGCTTTTTTGAAAGACTATACTTTGTTTGAAAGTTTTGGGTTTGTGTATCATCCCGAAAATGTGGTATTGTATGTGTTTACAGCCAATTTAGCGGCTAGTATTATTACTTTCTTAGTCTTTGTTCCTATGATTGTTCGAACAGGTTTTGGCATTGATAAGCCATTGCTCAAGCAATTATGGAGATATGGATCTCCATTGATTATTGTTGGATTTGCTGGAATTATTAATGAGGTCATTGATCGAATCATGTTGAGTAATTATTTGCCAGGAAGTGCCAAGGAAGTAGCTGCGAAGGTAGGTGTCTATAGTGCCTGTTATAAAATAGCGATTTTTATGAATCTGGCTGTACAAGCATTCAGAATGGGTGCGGAACCATTCTTTTTTTCTCAGTCAAAAGAGAAGGATGCAAAGCAAACCTATGCAGATGTGATGTTATACTTTTCGATTTTTACTCTAATTATTTTTCTTGTGGTGAGTTTAAATCTGAATTATTTTGGATGGATTATTGGTAAAAATTTCCGAAGTGGGATTTACATTGTTCCTTATTTATTGGTGGCGTATTTTTTACTTGGAATTTTCTATAATTTATCGACTTGGTATAAGGTGACAGACAATACTAGATATGCCACCTATATTTCGATTTTTGGTGCTATTTGTACCATTGTCTCTACCTATTTGTTGATTCCTCGTTTTGATATTTTGGCGGGTGCATTAGGCACTATTGTAGGCTATGGAAGCATGAGTTTGGCATCTTATTTTGCTGGCCAGCGCATTTATAAAATTCCTTATGATGTAAAAAAAATAGGTTTTTATTTTATACTGTCACTTTCACTTTATTTATTTTCTCATTATTTTATTGCCCCTTTCATAAGTAATTCCATCTTTTTAATAATACTGAATGCGGGCTTACTTTTTGTTTTTTTAATGACTGCATTCATGTTGGATATAAAGAATTTGCTTAAAAAAACCAGCCATGTTTAAAAATAGATTATTTCGCATTCAGTTTTTTGCATTGATCATCGGTGTGGTACTTATGATTGTGAAATATGGTGCGTACCTGCTTACTAATTCAAATACGATTTTAACAGATGCTTTAGAGTCGATTGTTAATATAGTTGCGGCTCTTTTTGCCCTATACAGTATTGTATTAGCTGCAAAACCTGAAGATGAAGATCATCCTTATGGACATGGGAAGATTGCATTTTTATCTGCTGGATTAGAAGGGTTTTTGATCATTTGTGCCGGACTTATTATTTTGGGTAAATCTATTTTTACTTTATTTTACCCACATGAGATTTCTCAGTTAGAAATTGGAGCAGTTCTTATCATTGTTTCGGGATTTATTAATTTTATTGTTGGACATTATTTAGAAAAGGAAGGAGAGCGATCAAGATCAATTATTTTGATTGCAGATGGCAAGCATCTAAAGACTGATGCATATACTTCCTTAGGCATCCTTGTCGGAATCGTTGTCATCTATGTTACTCATAAGCTTTGGCTAGATAGCACCATAGCGATTTTAATTTCATTATATATCATTTATTCGGGAGGACAATTGATCCGAAAATCATTAAAGGGCATTATGGACGAAGCTGATGAAACCCTTATAGTGTCTCTCTTGGAATACATTAATCAACATCGGAAAGATACTTGGATAGATATACACAACATGCGCATTATCCAATATGGCAGCAAATTGCATGTCGATTGTCATATGACTTTGCCTTGGTATTATTCTCTTGAAAAAGCCCATGATGAGGCCGATGAACTTGATAAATCGATTAGTCAGTTACATGGGGAGAAGGTAGAATTTTTTATACACCTTGACCCATGCATTGAAGCACAATGTAAAATTTGCTGTTATGCTGAGTGCACAAAGCGTCGGCATCCTTTTGAAAAAAAGATAGAATGGACCATGGATAATATAACGAAAAATAGAAAACACGGATTGCAAAATGACTTCAATAAAAATCATTAATAAGTCGACGAACGAATTGCCTAAATATGAAACCAGAGGTGCTGCTGGAATGGACATCAGGGCGTTTATCAAAGAAGACATCAGTATCCTTCCCTTCGAAAGAGTATTGGTGCCTACAGGTCTGTATATTGAATTGCCTCTGGGCTATGAGGCTCAATTGCGACCAAGAAGTGGCTTGTCCATTAAGTCAGGCATCACATTGCCAAATTCGCCAGCGACGATAGATAGTGACTACAGAGGTGAAATTAAGGTGGCTTTAATTAATCTTTCGCAAGAAGTTTTTGTCTTGAGAAGTGGCGATCGAATGGCACAGATGATTATTGCGAAGCATGAAACGGCAGCTTGGGAACTCGTGGAAAACATAACAGAAAGCGAAAGAAGTGACAAAGGTTTTGGGAGTACTGGGCTTCAGTAATAATCGTAAAACGTTGCTTTTCTGATGGTTGGTAAGAGCGTTTTCAAATGAAAGGTGTCAAAAAAAATGAATAGAGTGTGAATAATGCGGTGCGTCTATTACTAATATGGAAAACAATTTTATCTTTGTTTAGATAGAATGGAAATTAAAAAGAACTATTTATGAGAATTATTATTCCGATGGCAGGTTGGGGATCTCGATTAAGACCTCATACATTGACGGTACCTAAACCGCTTATTCGCATAGCTGGTAAAAGTATTGTGCAGAGGCTCGTAGAAAATTTGAGTGCCTCTGTTTCAACGCCAATAGAAGAAATTGCGTTCATTATCCGTGAAGATTTTGGCAAAGAGATAGAAACCTCACTTCTAGAAATTGCCGCTAGTTTGAATACGAAGGGCATTATTTGTTATCAAAACGAGCCCTTGGGTACAGCACATGCCATCATGTGTGCTAGTGAAAGTCTGCACGGCAATCTGATTGTTGCTTTCGCAGATACACTTTTTAAAGCAAATTTTGCATTGAACACAGAGGCTGAAGGTGTGGTATGGGTGAGTAAGATCGATGATCCTTCTAATTTTGGTGTCATCAAATTGAATGATGATAATGTGATTACAGATTTTATTGAGAAGCCAAGTACGTTCATTTCAGATTTAGCGATTATTGGGATTTACTATTTTAAAGACGGCGCTTATCTAAAGGAAGAACTTCAATTTTTATTAGACAATGAAATTGTGATTAAAGGGGAGTATCAATTGACTTCTGCCCTAGAAAACATGAAATTGAAGGGTTCTAAGTTTGTACCCGGAAAAGTAGATGAATGGTTGGATTGTGGCAATAAAAACGCGACTGTTCACACGAATGGAAGAATTTTGGAGCATATTAAACATCAAGAAGCGCTTGTTGCAAAGGATTTAAGGATAGAAAATAGCACCATCATTGAACCTTGCTATATTGGTGAGAATGTAAGCATAATAAACTCTGTTGTTGGTCCATATGTTAGTATAGGCGCCTCTTCTAAAATTGAAAATTGCATCATTAAAAACTCCATCATTCAATCTAATTCTATCATAGAGCAAAAGATTTTTGAAAATTCAATGATTGGCAGTAAAGTTCTGATGGAAGGAAGATTTGAAGACTTTAGTGTGGGAGATTATAATCAATTTTGCTAAGAATTATGTGTATTCGAAATTTGCTACTTTTTACGTTTATAGGTTTGACGCTCTCTTCGCAAGGGCAAAGGCAACCGCATGCGCAAATAAAAAAAACGCAAACGACTCCTCAAAAAGAAGTCAAAGATTTGCACTCAATTGATTATGCTCAAAATCAAAGAATGTTCATCGACGCGGAGCGATTGAAAATTCTTGGACAATACCAAGGTGCCATAGATTTATTTGTTGAATGTGTGAATGCAGAGCCAGAAAATAGTGCAGCATTGTTTGAGTTGGCACGACTTTATTATGCTTCAAAGCTCGATGATAAAGCACTTTTGTGTATTGAGCAAGCCGTAAAAATTAGCCCTAATAATCTTTGGTTTAATTTGGTATACGCTCAGGTTTTAGTGGCGAAAGAACAGGACAAAGAAGCCATAGGTGTCTACGACAAAATTTTGGAATTAGAGCCTCATGAAATTGATTATTACTATGATAAGGCTCAACTTTATGAGCGAACCAATCAAACACTACTTGCTATTGCTGAGTATGATTTAATTGAACGTACATTTGGCATAGATGAGTATCCTATAGATCAAAAGAAGCGCCTCTATTTATCTATCAATCAAATAGACAAAGCAGTGAGTGAGGCTCAGAAGTTAATTGATGATGCGCCAAACAATCCAGATTATTATAACTCTATTGCGGAATTATATACTGCCAACAAAGAGGTGGAAAAGGCGAAAAAAATATATCAAGAAATGCTTGTCAAGTTTCCTGATTATCCTTTTGCATTGCTAGCAATGGCAGACTTTTCATATCAAAGTGGCGATAAGGCTGCAGCCATAGCTTATACGGTGAAGGCGTTCGCAAATAAGAAAATGAATATAGATAATAAAATAAAAATTTTATACCAGTATATACAGTTTGCTAATACAAAAAAGTCGGAAATTAATGATGCCTTTCAATTAGCCGATGCACTTGTTGCCGCTCATCCAAATGATGCAAAATCTTATGCTATTTATGCTGATTTATATCAGAGCAACAATAACGATAGTATGGCTTTAGTTTATTACGAGAAATCAATAGCGCTCAAAAATAATGTGTATGCTGTATGGCAGCAATTGTTTTTTGTGTCATCAGAATTGCAGGCCTATGGAAAGCTAAAGTCGTCTGCTGAAAAAGCTATTGAATTGTTCCCTTCAGAGCCCTTACCTTATTTTTTTAATGCAGTGGCATGTGATCATTTTAAATACTATGATACTGCGGTTGTTTTCTTTCAAAAGGCACTCAAACTTTGTTCAGCTAACAATGCTCTAAAAGCTCAGGTTTTAGCCAGTTTAGGCGATACTTATCACAATATGAAATTAAATGCTGCTTCTGATAATTGTTATGTGCAAGCCATTAAATTGGATCCATCCAATGCTTATGCAATGAATAACTACAGTTATTATCTCTCTTTGAGAAACGAATATTTGGAAAAGGCAAAGGAATATAGTTCTATGTCTAATAGCATTGATAAGTCGAATGCTAGTTATATGGATACCTATGCTTGGATTTTATATCAGTTGAAGGAATACAAATCAGCAAAAGAGTGGCAAGAAAAAGCTTTGCGAACCAGCAATCTCTCAGACCCGTTAATGTTTGAGCATTATGGCGATATACTCTACCGCTTGGGGGATATAGACAACGCAGTAAAAAGTTGGATAAAAGCCAAAGAAAAAGGAGCAAAGTCAGAGCAGTTGAATAAAAAGATTGCAGATAAAAAGCTCAATGAATAAGTACTTAATCATTTTGGCAATTTGCCTCGGTTCATTTGTGTTGTTGCAAGCTTGTAAAGGCACAAAAAGTGTTACAGATTCAAGCAAGAAAGGCGACCTAAAGAAATTATCTGTTTACATGATTGAGTATGATTGCTTCGAGGGTAAGTGCAATGCTACCTATGCTGGAGGCTTTAGTGAGTTGTCCTTTGTTGCTAATTTTCGTTTAAAGAAAGATAAGGTCATCTGGGTTTCTCTTACAGGTCCTTTAAGTATTGAAGGAGCTCGTGCCTTGATAACTCCCGATACTGTACAAGTCATCGATCGAATCAATAGAAAATACTATACAGGCACCTATCCTGAGTTTTGTTTGAAATATCAATTGCCAATTAGTTTTGTTCAGTTGCAGGAGCTGCTCGTTGGTAATGTCATCAATGAACAAACTTTAAAAATGCCCAATAAAATCGAAAATGATTATAAGGTTTTTGAGGAAAATACGAAAGAGTACACAAAAAACGTTTATATAAATCTAAAAAACTATACAGTAGATAAAATTGGTTTAAAAGATAGACTGACACAAAGAGAAGTCTTGCTTAATTTTGCCAACTATGCAGAAGTTAAAGGAAAATTATTTTCAAGAGATAGAAATATTGAAATCAATACGCACCATGAAAAGTCGATCATTCAACTTCAATTCAGCAAGTTCATTTTTGATAAAGAGCTTGAATTTCCATTTTCCATTCCAGAGAAATATGAGATTACTGCTTTTTAGTTTATTGTTGATATGTTTGATTCCATACAATATTTCGGCTCGTCCGCCTAGCTCCTCCACAGACAAGAAAAAGTTACAGAACAAATTCAATGAATTGTTGAATGACATTAAGCAGATTGAAAATTCGCTCAAAGAAACCAGTTCCAAGAAGTCACAATCCATAGATCAATTGCAATCTATCAATGCAAAAATTGACAAAAGGGAAAAGTTGATCAAAAATATTAATGAACAAGCTGTGATGTTGGATGGAGAGATACTCCTCAAGAATAACAATATATCTGTTATGAGCAAGGAGATTTCATTGCTCAAGCATGATTTTTCTAAGACGCTTGTATATGCCTATAAGAATAGGTTTGAATCAACAAATTGGCTTTTGCTTTTGACAGCTTCTAGTTTTAGTGATGCTTATAATCGATATCTGTATCTGAAGAGATATAGCGAATACAGAGAGCGTCAAGTAGATAATATGATGCACTCTATTGCAGATCTAAATGTAAAGGTAAAAGAGTTGAATGTTGTAAAGCAGGAGAAGACAGACATGCTACTGAAGGAAAAAGAACAACAAGGGAAATTGGTGCAAGAAAAAATACTAAAGGATCAGTTAATTGCTAAGTTGAGCAAGGATGAAAGTAAGTTGAAAGCACAGGTGCAGAAGAAGAATCAGGAAGCGCGCGATTTGAATAACCAAATTCAAAAAATCATTGAGAAGGAAATAGCAGAGGCAAAAAAAAGAGCTGATATAGAGGCGAAGAAAAAGGCGAATGTCAAAACAACCCCACCGAACAAAACAACCTCTACTACAACTACTACCACTCCTGTTCCTAAGAAGACCGCAGAAGAGACCCTTGGCCTAACTCCTGCTGAAGCCTCTTTGTCACGAGACTTTGCGTCCAACTACGGGCGTTTGCCATGGCCAGTTGAAAAAGGTTTTATTGTTTCTAAGTTTGGGAAGCATCTTCATCCTTCAGCGAATGTCTATGTCGAAAATAATGGAGTAGATATTAAAACATCAAGTGGGGCCTCAGTTAGAGCGTTGTTTGAAGGTAGTGTGCTGAGTATTTTCTATATGCCTTTCAATCAAAATTCTATCATTCTAAAGCACGGAGAATATTTTTCTGTGTACTCGAATATGAAAACGGTATCTGTGAAAGTGAGTGCTAAAATAACTACCAAGCAACCTATGGGTAACGCTTATACGAACGCCGATGATGGGAATACCATGGTGCATCTTGAAATATGGAAGGGTAAAGTAAAACTAGATCCACAAACCTGGCTGGCTGGTAACTAAGCTATGGCCTATCGAAGTCGGTCCATGCTCTTTACTAATTTATCATCTTTTTTAATGCCTGCTTGCGCTAATGCAAAGAATACAATCATCAATAGCGGGAATACCATTCCTATAAAAATACTTTTACCAGCTGCTGTTTTAGGAATGTAATTGTAGTATTGTAACATGGTTAAGGTAGTGGTAATGGTACTGAAAACAATACCTACCAAGCATATCTTTAATTGAAGGGTTCTTTTTTTATAAAGAAAAATACAAACCATAGCAAGGAGGGCTGTTATGGAAGACACCGTCAGCAGACTAATTTCTTGAATCGCTTTTATACCAAGCCCATCCACTTTTATAAATGCGATATTTAAATAGGCAATCACTGATGCTACTACCAAAGTAAGATAAATCGTTTGAATTCTTTGTATCATAATTTTATTCGATAAATGAAGGTTCAAAATTAATGAATTAGAATAGCTTCTGAGCCTTTTTTTTGTCGTAATTTTGCTTGTAAATAATAAGTTCATGAAAGAAGTATTTGTTGTAGACGCGGTAAGGACGCCGATTGGAAAATATGGCGGTGCCTTGTCCAATACCCGTCCTGATGATATGGCAGCACATGTGATGCGTGCTTTGTTGGCTCGACATCCAAATTTCGATATCAATGAGATTGAGGATGTTATTTTAGGAGCAGCGAATCAAAGTGGTGAAGACAATAGAAATGTAGCTAGAATGGCGCTTTTATTAGCTGGATTGAGCATTAAAACAGGAGGTTATACAGTGAATCGATTATGTGCTTCGGGCTTGCAATCCATCATGGATGCCACGCGTGCTATCATTTGTAATGAAGGGGATGCTTATTTGGCGGGCGGTGTAGAAAGTATGAGCAGAGCACCATTTGTGATGCCAAAGGCCACATCAGCATTTGAACGTGCGCCCCTTGTGTATGATACTACCATGGGATGGCGTTTTACAAATCCTCGATTAAAAGATTTATATGGCGTAGATACCATGGGCGAAACAGCTGAAAATGTTGCCAAACAATGGAATATTTCGCGTGAGGCACAAGATGCTTTTGCTTTTGATACCCAACAAAAATATCATCATGCGCATGAAAAAAATAAATTCCAAAATGAGATCGTGCCCATAGAAGTAAGAAATGGAAAAGATCTTTCTGTATTCGATAAAGATGAATTTCCTCGACTTTCTTCAATCGCAAAATTAGCAGAATTGAAACCTGCATTTATCAGTGGAGGTACCGTAACGGCGGGCAATTCATCGGGTATTAATGATGGAGCTGCTTGTTTATTGTTGGTGAATGAAGAGATATTGAAACGATATCAATTAACACCAATTGCCAAAGTAAAATCATTTGCTATTTCAGGCGTAGAGCCACGTATCATGGGCATCGGTCCAGTGTCTGCCACACAAAAAGCATTGGGTAGAGCAGGGTTGCAAATGAATGATATCGATTTAATAGAATTGAATGAAGCCTTTGCCTCGCAAGCATTAGCATGTATGCAAGAACTATCACTAGATCCATCGAAAGTGAATGTGAATGGCGGATCTATAGCTATTGGTCATCCGCTAGGAGCCAGTGGTAGTCGTATTTCTGCTACCTTGTTACACGAAATGCAAAAGAGAGAAACTGCAAAATATGGACTCGCAACGATGTGTATTGGGGTTGGACAAGGCGCTGCTATCATCTTCGAAAAGTGCTAGTAGATATAGCTTTCATTAATATTCATAGCTAATAAATATACATTGGTCGACTTAGATAATATTGAAGAAGCAGTCTTAGAGCAAGGATATCGACAAAGATATTTTATGCACATGGCTTATGATGGAAGCAATTATTTTGGTTGGCAAAACCAGCTTTCTGTCATCAGTGTACAAGAGAAAGTAGAGAAAGCCATTTCGAAAATTTTGAATCACAAGACAGGTGTTGTGGGTTGTGGGAGAACGGATACAGGCGTTCATGCTACCAATTATTATGCGCATTTCGATTGCTTTAAAATCTTGCCAGATCAATTTTTATTTAAGCTTAATAATGTGTTACCCAATGATATTGTAGTCTTTGATATATGGGCGGTTCATGCCGATGCCAATGCACGATTTGATGCTACTGAAAGAGAATACGATTATCATCTTCATTTTAAAAAGGATCCATTTCTTAGAAAATTTAGCACTGAATATCGATTTTCAAAACCAGATGTTGCACTGATGAATGAATGTGCTTCGCTACTGATGAACTATACGGATTTCAAGCCTTTGAGCAAGTTCAATCCTGATAATAAAACCACGATTTGTCTGCTCACAAAATGTGCGTGGATACAGACAGGTCCCTCTTCCTACAAACTAAATATTGCGGCCAATCGATTCTTGCATAATATGGTGCGCAGGATTGTTGGCACCTTGATTGCTATTGGTGAAGGTAAATTGACCAAAGCAGAATTCGTTCAAATTATGGATAGCGTCGGAGAGTTTACAAAGGTGCAAAAGGCGCCTGCACAAGGCTTACATCTAGTGAGCGTAAAATATCCATTTGTAAAATAAACGGGCGGCTGTCATTGCCAAAGCTGCAAAGGCAATGCCACCATGTGTTTCGCTGTACATGGTACACGCTTCACCCATTGCCGCGGTTTTTCGTTCAGATTAAAAATTTGGTAATAAAACGAGTTGAGAGATTGTGTCGGGTGCGCCACCCGCCACGGAGAAGGTTAGCTACAGCAGATTCATCGTCCAATTAAAATTTTCTTATCAATTGTATTCATCTCTTAAGGCAAGAAGTTTCCTCCCGATAGCCATCGGGATGAATGACAAAAGAGGTATGTGTTGATTTGTGTCGGGTGCGCCACCCGCCACGGAGAGAGCGTCGGAGAGTTTGCAAAGGTGCAAAAGGCCCCTGCACAAGGCTTACATCTGGTGCGCGTAAAATATCCATTCGTAAGATAATTTGGGCGGCTGTCATTGCCAAAGCTGCAAAGGCAATGCCACCATGTGTTTCGCTGTACATGGTACACGCTTCACCCATTGCCGCGGTTTTTCGTTCAGATTGATATTTGGTAATAAAATGAGTTGAGAGATTGTGTCGGGTGCGCCACCCGCCACGGAGAGAAGATAGCCATCGGGATGAATGACAGAATAGGTATGTGTTAGATTGTGTCGGGAAGCCACCCGCCACGGAGAAGAATTACATGCTCATGCATTTCTAGCTCCAGAGGAGCGACATATCCATAGACCCATGATATGAAGAGGATTTAGCTCCAGCGGAGCGGTACAAAATGAATAAATGTTTTAAAAAGAAACGAAATGCCTGCGTAAGTGATAGTAGCCGGCACGAAGTAAGGCGTATAGCACGACCGCGGGGATTTTAGCCGCGGGTACGCCCCAAAAAAATGATTTGATGCAAATTGTGAAGTGGAGGATAGAATTCTGGTTTCCATAGAGCTTCAAAGCCTTTATGGGAGGCGTTTTTAGTAAGTGATTGCATTGCCTTTGATGTTCATCAATGGGGCGTGATAATGATTTAGCAAAAATTAGTTCATCATTTGGTAATGTATAATTATTTTAAAATAGGCACATGAAGTAAATGTTATCTCTACATTTGTATTCCAAAACATAAATTGAACAAATATGGATTTTTTAGAATCATTCTCAGGAATTACTGTTGTCCTTTTGGCACTCTGTCTATTAGCTGTTTGTGCCTTTGAATTCATTAATGGTTTTCATGACACGGCCAATGCAGTGGCTACCGTCATCTATACCAAATCGCTGAAACCGGTTCATGCCGTTGTTTATTCGGGGATCCTTAATTTTTTAGGAATGACTACTAGCTTGTATCTCATTGGACCGAAGGTTGCCATGGGAATTTTAAAATTGATGCCTATCAATGATATGATGGCTCAATCGAGTGGGGTAGGCATTGCGCTTATTTTTGCGATTCTATTATCCGCCATCTTTTGGAATTTGATCACATGGTATTTTGGTATTCCATGTTCTAGTTCACATACTTTAATTGGAGCCTTGATTGGTGGTGGTTTAGCTTTTCAATATTTTTATAAAGGAGCAGGACCTAATTGGGAGAAGGCGATTGAGATTGGTAAGTCATTATTATTTTCCCCACTTTTTGGTTTTGCCGTGGTGGTTATTTTGATGATATTTTTACGAATGGTGATAAAGAATAAAGTGCTTTTTTCGGAGCCATCAGAAGATAGTAAACCACCATTTTGGATAAGAGCCATTTTGTTTACAACATGTGGTTTAGTGAGTTTTTTTCATGGTCAAAATGATGGTCAAAAAGGTTTGGGTTTGTTGTTGGTTATCTTGATGACTTTTTTGCCATTGAAATTTGCGATAGATCCTTCAAAAGACATTAAAGACGCGACTCCAAAGGTCGAAAATTTGGTTGCTACTTATAGCGCAGCGGCCACTAAAACGGATAACATAGAAATCGCTAAGTGCCTAGAGACGTCTGTAAAACTGAAAGAGCAAATTGCCACATTGGATCCAAAAGATTCTAAGCAAAAATTTGCTATCAGAAAATCAATCGGAACCCTTAGCAAGAGTTATGATGTACTTGTAAAAGATAAGGAAAGTGGGGTAAATGTCGCAACACTTGAAGCCATTCAAGTAGATTTGAAACCACTAAAAGCTTATACAGATTATGCGCCACTTTGGACCGTTTTGATGATATCGTTCTGCTTAGGATTAGGTACCATGATAGGCTGGAAAAGAATTGTAGTAACGATTGGAGAGAAAATAGGTAAGACGCATTTAACTTATGCTCAAGGCGCTTCTGCAGAATTAGTAGCGGCAGCAACGATTGGATTAAGCTCTTATTATGGATTGCCTGTTTCCACTACACATGTACTCTCAAGTGGTATTGCGGGTAGCATGGTGGCCGCCAAAGGCGTCAAAAATTTACAGAAAGGAACGATCTCAAACATCGCATTGGCATGGGTTCTAACGCTTCCAGTAACTATTTTGTTAGCTGCTGCTTTATTCTTTCTTTTTCATCTGTTTATTTAGCATTTAAATGCATGACCTAGGCTGCAAAGTCTGGGTTTGATTATTGTATGCATAGGCTTCAAAAATACCATTTCGTGATTGATCAATATCAATAGTCATATCTATTTGCATTCCTATATTGGAGGAGTCCGCAAGGTATTGATAGACTTATCTTGGCTTTGGCTCTAGTTTCATCTTGAAGGAAATTTTCGATTAGGAGAAACTCCTTATTTTTCCTATGTTTGACTTGTGTTAACTTTCAATGTATTATTCGTCCTTTTTTCCGTCGCCTACGCCATTTTTATTCTTCGTTACCTTTATTATTGGCTAGACACAAAAACTTCTGTCATAGATAAAAGTCAAGGCACTAGGCCAATTTCTATTGTCATTGCCGTGAGAAATGAAGCGATAGGAATCAAAGCTTGTATAGATAGCATTTTGAATCAAGCGTACCCTGAGATGGAGATCATTGTGATTGATGATTTTTCAAGTGATCAGACGGCAGAAATAGTGGGCTCCTATACCCAGACTAATATTCGTTGTTATCGATTGGAAGAAATTTTAAGTAAGGATGCAAAGCATAGTATGAATAAGAAGGCGGCTATTGAATATGGCGTGCATCAAGCGCGGTATGATATCATAGTAACGATAGACGGTGATTGCATTGCTTCTGAAGAGTGGCTGTTGCATTTCAGCAATGCCTTTTCCGATAACAAGATTATGTATGCCACAGGAATAGTAAGCATAACACAACACAAGAATTTTTTTGAAGCATTTCAGCAATTAGATTTACTTAGCTTGACAGGAATAACTGCTGCGAGCATCAAAATGAAGTCGGCTTACATGAGTAATGGGGCGAACATGGCTTTCAGAAAAAGTGCCTTTCTAGATATTGGTGGCTATACACTGATTAATAAAATACCAACAGGAGATGATGTTTTTTTAATGCATAAAATTATCCAACGCTATGGTGATGACGCTTGTGTTTTTATTAAAAATGAAAACGCTTCGGTTTTTACAGAGGCTTGTTATAGCATAGAAACATTTATACAGCAGAGGATTCGGTGGGTTTCAAAATCCAGTAGCTTGCTGTCGAAAAAGGTGACCATCACACTAGTTTTTATGTATGTATACCATAGTTTGTTTTTGGTCTCCGCTGTTTGTGGTATGTTGGTTAAAGATGCAACTTGCTATTTATTGCTTGCTTTTTTTCTTTGGAAAATATCTTTCGATTTATTATTTTTAAACTCAGTATCTTCATACTTTAAAAAGAAACAGCTTTTGATATGGCTGCCAATTTTTGAAATCTTTTACATTTTTTATGTAGTAATGATAGGATTATTAGGGTGGAGAGGAAAATATACCTGGAAAAATAGAAGTATTTAAACATACGTATGACAAAAAAATCTATTAATGATTCACCTTCTGCCAAAGCATGGCAACGCTTGAAGAAAAACAAATCAGCGATGATTGGTTTGGGTTTTATTTTACTGAATGTTTTCATTGCCTTATTTGCTTATTTCATCACACCAGATACAACGACTAATGCAGACGAACAAATACTGCAATTAGAGACACATCCACCAGGATTTTCTATAAGTATATTGCAAATTAGACGCGACAAAAAAATAGAGCAAAAGAATGTTCTATTTCATTTGTGGGATAAGCTTATTGATGGCGAGGTGAGCATGTATGAGTCTGTTCCCATTTTAAATTATCGTTTTGAAAGCAATTATATTATTGTGCAAGAGTATAAAGGAAAAAATTTTCCAGCTGCTGAAAGAAAAATTGAATTGGTGGATGTTCTTTATGCAAAGTCTTTAACCAATGCAAAGGTGGTTTATAATGCCGGGCAAGTAAGCTTTTTGGACATAGACAACAAGGCTCAAACTGCTCCTTTAGAGAGTATCATTGCGAAAATAAAAAGTTCAAACATCGTGCATAAGACCTATTGGCTTGGCACAGATAAATTTGGTAGAGATATTTTAAGCAGGATGATTTTGGGTACACGTGTATCTTTATCTGTTGGCTTGGTCAGTGTGATCATTAGCTTTATTATAGGTGTTCTTTTGGGCTCTTTGGCCGGATATTATGGTGGCTGGATCGATAGTGTCGTCATGTGGTTTATTACGGTTTTTTGGTCAATACCTACCTTTTTACTTGCATTAGGATTGTCATTAAGCTTATCACCAGAGTTTATAAAAAGCACTTTTGGATATGATACGGGGGATTCTTTTAAGTACATACTTATTTTTATCGCTGTGGGACTGACGATGTGGGTGGATATGGCACGTATGGTCAGAAGTCAGTTTATGAGCGTAAGAGAGAAGGAATATGTGGAAGCGGCCAGAAGCCTTGGCTTTAGTAATTATCGCACTATTGTAAAGCATATTTTACCAAATATTTTAGGACCTGTCATCGTGGTACTTGCCGCAGATTTTGCCGCTGCTATTTTAACGGAGTCTGCATTAAGTTATTTGGGCTTGGGTGTGCAGCCACCCAAAGCTTCGTGGGGCCAGATGTTGAATGAATACAAGGATTTTTTAAATACGAATAAAGCATACCTAACCATTATTCCAGGAATTGCCATCATGTTGTTAGTTCTAGCGTTTAATTTAATTGGTAATGGTTTGAGAGATGCATTGGATGTTAGAGCAAGCGTAAATTAAAAAAAAGCAAGCCATATGTTGGAGAATGAGAAATTACAATTAAACTATGAAGTGTTAAAATCGCGGTTTGTAGAGAAGGAGCAACAGGCCTCTCTCTTACAATTGCATTTGCGCAGTTTGTTGCAAGTTTCAGAAGCAGTAAACCAAAATATGCCAGCCAATGCTTTGTATCAGATGTATCAAAACATTCTTGTGGCTCAGTTAAATGTACAAAGCCTACTGCTATTTACCTTTGATGATTTTTGGAATTGTGTGTGTTCACATAATAGTTTTTCATTGGAGTCAACTCTTCAACCTGAAGTTGATTTGGTTCACATCCATGATATTATTACTGTTTTAGATAAGAATGATGATTTAAGCAAGTACTTTGACACTGTGATTTCTATCAAGCGAAAACAAGTTACTATTGCCTATGTGCTATTAGGCGGGATAGACAAATCGCAAATTGAGTCAAAGGAGGAGAAGATAGATTTTATCAAGTCCTTAACACACCTGGTGGTAACAAGTATTGATAATAAGCGATTGCTGAAAGAGCAAATGGACCGTCAATTTTATCAAAAAGAAATGAATAATGCGGTGATAGCACAGAATCTGTTGCTCCCAAGTGATGCCATTAAGAATGAAGATTTAAATGTGTTTTTCAATTATATTCCACATAAGGATATTGGAGGTGATTATTATGATTTCTTAAAATTATCTGAGACAGAATATGTTTTTTGTATGTGTGATGTTGCTGGCAAAGGCGTAGCGTCTGCTTTAATAATGGCCAATTTTCAAGCCATCTTTAAAATTTATGCTGAGCAGAAATTGCCAATAGAAGAATTTATTCATTTGCTAAATAATAAGACCTATTATATTTCTAATGGTGAGAAACATATTACTGCCTTTATCGGCTATTATAATGTTCAAACAAAGACATTGCAATACGTAAATGCTGGACATAATGCTTCCATCCTTTTAAGTGGAAAGAATCTTACAGAGTTGACTAAAGGAACGACTCCTTTAGGAACGTTTGAAGAATTGCTTTTTATTAATGTAGGGGAAGAGCTGATAAAAGCAGGTGATCTTCTGTTTAACTATACAGATGGGTTGATAGATGTTTTTAATGATACTGATTCAAACTTTAATGAAGACATGTTAAAGCAGTTTATTTTAGATCATGCTTCAGAATCGGTAATGGATTTTATTTCTAATCTAAATATTGAACTTCAAAGTTTCAAGCAGCATATGTTATTTCCGGATGATGTTAGTACCATGTGTGTTCGCTTTAGATAGTACCACCATGATATTCACCAGTATGGCAATATTTAAAAAATAAATCGATCCAATCTTATCTGTTTCAAGGAGGTCGCTTAAGGTGCAATTGACCAAAATACAAACGAAAGAAAGAGTTGTAGCCATCAATAAATTTTTATTGAAAGAAGGTTTGGCTAAGTGATAATACTTTTCTGCATAAAGAAGTAAGACAACAATAATCAATAAAAAAATAAAAATACCTACCAAGCCTTGCTCGATGAGGGTGAGCAAAAAATAATTGTGTATGGTGAGGTGTTCATCATTCTCGCTTAGATAGGTTTTAAAACTATTTACTGTGTAATGTTTGTAGTTTGGGAAAAATGTATTTGGTCCATTGCCTACTATAGGGCTTTCTAGAAAGTAATAAGCGCCACCAATCCACATGAAGATGCGTTCCATGCTTGAGGCATCTTCAAACGAAACTGTGGAGGTTAAATGGTCTTCATAGTTATCGTGATAAATCGTCTTCAGAAAGGAAGGAGAGTAGTCCATAAATTTATTGTCATGCACCAAATATCCAATAATCATTGCCACAAAGATGAAAATCATCACCAAGGTTTGTTTTACTTTTCTATACTTGATAACGAAGTAGAATAGAAGACAAGCTAATAGGGAGAGTATACATGCTCTTGTATAGGTAAAATAAATAGCGATAATATAAAAAAGTTTGGACACCTGTAATAGCATTCGTTTAAATGAACCCTTCTCATACCAATGCGTGGCAGTAAAAATGAAGGGTAAAAAAATGCTCATGAAAGTGCCGTAGATCACTTTGTTTCTAAAATAGGGCGTCATTGTTTTATTTACCGAATCAAAGGCAAAGCCAAGAGGTATAAAGCGAATAATCGATACAACGATAAGAATCGTCAATGGAATGTAGATATACCAGAAGAATGATTTGATATCTTTTTCTTCTCTTAAAAAAACGCTACCCATCCCGATGAAAGCGCAGAGATACCATATTTTGGCTAATAAGTATTTGAGTGACATTTGTGGGTCGATGGAGTAGATGGATGCAAAAATCATCCAGCAAAATTGAATGCCCAAGAGCAGGATAATTGGATGTTTGAAAAATTGCACATCAAAGTAATGAGGTCTATATGCCATGAATACAAAGAAGCAAATCATCAATCCAACAATCAATGGTTCTGTAGGAATATCTGTAGCTAATGAAGCGGAAAAACTAAATTCGATGGAACAAGGAATAGCAAAAAGAAGTAAATAAAAGATGTTTCTGGTATTAAGAATGGCAAGCATGGCTACTAAAATGACAGCGGGAATAGCCATTAGAAAATATAAATCCGTTTGCCACGCAACCATTAATGAGGTGATGGTAATGGCTGTAAATCCAACAAAACTTAATAGGGAGAACCTGTTTATTTCCTTGATAAACATTTTATAACTGAGGCCTAATTTCGTTCCATTTTTCAATAAGCAGTACCATGATTAAAGAAAGAACTGTGGTGATCAAAACAGCAGATAATACCACTAAACTTCTTACTGGTTTTTCTCTACGTTCGGCAGGATAAGGTTCTTCTACAATATATACCGAAGGTACATTTTCTTTGGCTGATAAGGAGTATTGATCCTTCAACATCACTAATTTATTATAATCAATCAAGCGACTTTGTTGGATTTGCTGCAGTAGCTTATATTTTTCTACCCCTTCGGCACTTGCTCCGTTGATGATGGAATTGCCTTTGTCATCGGCCTTCAAAGTGATGCCATAATCTTTACCCAATAGATTCAACTTATCTGTTAATGAATCTAGTTCTATTTTTTTATCAAGGACATCTTCATTGAATCGTTCGGCTATTCTTAGTTTGTTTTTTACAACAGGCATTTTATTGATTTCATCAATTTTTTCAACAGCCATATTAACCATAATGGCCGCAGAATCGGGATTGGTATCGAAAATAGTCACCTCGACAGCTTCTCTTTCGGTTTTGATGACCTTGTAATTTTTTAGAAATTTTTTCTTCACTTTGGTTTTCCAATAGCTACTATTTTTATTTACCTTATAATGATCCGCTAAATGATAATATGAAATTAAGAAGTCAGTGATTTGAGCAGAGCCGGCTATTTCTAATAAACGGTTTACATCATTTTTGGTACCATAGTATTCTAGCTCCGATTCACTTCCTTTTTCATTAAAAAGGTGTGATCTATCTGTAATGCTCTGATTGATGGGATAAATCACAGATCGGCTAAGGAAGTATTCATCCATTACAAAAACGGAAACCAATGCCGAAATGATAGCAGATAAAAGGATGGCCGCAAGAATGTACCATTTCCATTTGATCCAAATTTTTAGAATATGAACAAGATTATATGTAGCCTCCATAAATTGTATTTTAGCGAAAAATAAATAACGTTCACAAACCTAATTTATTTTTCTTTGTTAAATTAAAAAATAGGCAACTCAGTGTTTGAAGATGCCGGTACCCATTGTTGATTTAAAGCAGCAGCTTTCTAATTCTATTTATTTTTTTATTTAGCATTAATAGCTTTCATTCTTTCTAAAAAGACTTTCGCTTTTGTTTGTGAGCCGAGTGCAAACACATAGAACTTGCCATTTTCTCTAGTGATTTTTCTCTTCTCAGGTTCTACTGCGGTAATCAAAGCATTTACCTCGTCATAGGAAGTGAGGAATTGAACATTACTTGATTTGTAGGAGATAAAAATCCAATCACCTAATGTGCTTTTTAGGTATATATTAAAATAGCCGCTGCTTCTTTGAGCTCCAAATTCAATATATCCATCCACTTTTACAGCCAAACTGCTTTCACCATAGGAAACGATTCCTATTTGTCCTTTAGAGCGATACGTCATGTCTACAGGATCGAAGATAAACTTGGTATCGCTAATTAGGATATTATAATTTAAATCTTTTGGTTTGACTGCATTACCAGATTTATTTAATTCGTCAAAAAATTTACTTTCATCTTTTGGATCTGTGATAAGCTCACTCATCTGCGAGGTAAATTTATCTGAAGAGATATCTAAATCTCCATTTTCAAAATCTGTTTTTAGGAGGCTGGCAATTTTCTCATTCATATCTTTCGAGAACTCCAAGTTTAGGCCGAGTGTTAAGTCAAAGTTGTAGTTGTTTCCTTCGCTTATATTTGTGTTAATCGTTCCAGCAGAAGTCGTTTCTATCGCTCCAAATTCAATACCTAATTTTATTTTTCCTTCGCATGAAACCGCACCTGTATTGTCATTGTATTTCATAATATTGCCTTCTGTGGCGTCCTCTAATACCCTTGCACTGTCGCCAAAGATATATTCTCCGGTGGATTCATTTTGAATCACCACCCCTTTGGCTTCAAATACATTATCATCGCTTTTGCTTGGCTTGCTGCCCATTATCATCGTATACATGCCCGCAGAGTCACGATTATTCAATGCTATACCAGCTAGGATAGAATTGCCTTCTGGAGATTTGGGCTCATTGTAATGAAAAATCATTTTCTTTGGATCTATAGGTTCTCCAATACTAAACCAGTCTGTTTTGGTTTTTGGATTCTTTAAATTAAAGCGCGCATACCCATTAAAAGTAACTTCAGGATCTTTTAGATAAAATTCTGCGGCTCCCTTGTAACTTACATTTGGGTAGAGTAAGAAGTTTTCTTTTTCCTCAATATTCCCTTTTGCAAAAACTTTATATGTTGTGAATTTTTCTTTTTCTTCAACTTCTTCTAAGGTATTTACTTTGATCTCACTGATGTTGATTTTTTCTTCTTTCGCATCTTTGGTTTTATAGGTATAGGTGCCTTTGGCCGTAATCACTCTACTTCCAAAGATGTCGGCAGTTACTTGAGTAATTGTTTGATATTCCTTGATCGTGTCTCCAATTATTGTTGCATTGTAGAGGGTGCGCATTTTTGCCTCAGGCTCCACGACCACTTTTCCGCTATCTGGAATAATACGAGAGTCAGCAATTCTGATTTCTGGTACTTGTTCGAAATAGAGGATAGATGATTTTAAATCATAAATAGCTCTTTTCGCTAAAAATTTTAAATCATTTTGCTCAGGTTTTGTAGATACAAAATAAGAGCCCGCGCTTTCTTTGGGGGATCTAAAATCTAGGATTTTTTTATCCATGTCCCAATCAAATTCATTGATATTGGTTCGATATTGATTGTATGCAAAGTCTGTAGGGATATCCTTTACATTGGACACAAATCGTCCAAATCTCGTTTTGAAATCTATTTTAGCATGTACGTTCGGGGTATTAAATGTTACTTTGTCGCCAAAGGTGGTGCTTTTCATTCTAAAATTAGCGGTGTCTGCTTCTAAGTCTTCCGCTTGGAACTTAATCCTATTTGAAGTGAGGGCAGCCTCGTCCCATTCTAAGGTCCCATTTCCATACAATCCTTTAGTGCCAAGTAATAGAGAACCATCAAAAGTTGTCTTGTCATCATACATTTGAAAAGCATTATCACCCTTTGAAATTTCCATTTGGTCTTGATAAGGCGTCCATTTAATATGATTGTGAGTGCTAGAAGTGGCGGGGGTGCTTACACCAACCACATTTTTAGTTATCTTAAATTGATCCGCGATCGTTAACATAGAATCGGGGTAAAAAATAATTTCCGGGCAAGCAAGGTTTGAAGATAGATAGTCTATCTGTCCAGTGCCTCTCAGTCCATCTAAGTTTAGAGTAAGATTTCCTTTGTAAGTTCCTTTCTTTTGGTAAGCACTAAATCCGCTCAAAGGTTTGTTGGTTTTGAATCCTAAGGAAAAATCAGACATTTTTTTTATCTGATCTTTAAAAGGTTCAAAGATGTTGGCACTATATAGGGTACCGTCAAAAGCCATTGCATCTTCATCAAAAAACTTTAGACTATCCATTTTGAAAGGATCTAACTCGAAGTAGAAGTTTTTTCGTGGATAGGCTTTGTCAAGTATGATAGGATTGTCATAATAAACATAAGCGTTTTTGGGAGAGCTAAGCATAGGAAACTGCTTTAATGGACTTCTCCCAGATTTGTTTGCTGGATGGTCTATATTTAATAAACCTTCAAATTTTTCAATTTTTGAATTCATAGGACGTAAAATCAACTCATTATTTTCGTCATATGCACCGTCTCCTCTAGGTATATTAATAATCATACTGTCCACCTTTTTTAGGTCGACATTAAATGGATCGTAGTTAAATCTAAAACCTTCGCCATGAATATCCATTCTTGCTGCTAGAATCATTCCGCTAAACTCCATGTCTCTATTTTTGCTAAGTTTCATGCTGTCGTTTTTAGGAAAAAAAGCGACATCAGAAGAATCGGCAATAGGAATGACACGTACGCCATTAAAATCGATATTGTAGTTTTTGAGATTGATCACACCCATAGGGGTTTGAAGGTTTTTTGCTAGTGCACCAAACCTGATAATATCAAAATCTGCTTTACCAGATCTCGCCATGACATAATGATTTACTTTGGGTAATATCCTTACCATTTGCGTTTCCTTATCATAAAAAACAAATCCTTCTTGAGCTAGGAGATAAATCAAAGGCAGACATTGTTCTGGTGTAAGCGTTGCAGACATCAGCTTAGCAAAGGTGCTAGCGTCTATATAATCTTCTCCATTTTTTTCTTTGTATGCCCTTAGCTTAGCTAATGGATTATAATCCGTGGTTCCTTGAATATTTCTCATCACACCTGGACTATATGATTTATCTGATGAAATAATTGCTGCCTTTTGACCGGCGCCTTCTTCCATCATCATCTCAATAGATTGTTTATTCAAATCCCATCTTAATGCGTCGGCCTCTAATTCGCACTTATGGTAGGAGTCATAAAACTTAGCACCCTGCATACCATCTTTTCCTCTGGAGATATTGAGCTGTTTTTTATTGATCTTATAATTGACATTTACGTCGGGGTGATAAATAGAATCTCCACCAAAATAAATAGCGATTTCTGCATCTCTAAAATTGAGTTCTATTGGTTTGCTTATGGTTATATCTCGGCCTCTGGCTACCATGGCTTTTGTTTTTCCATCGGGCAGAAAGAATGTCAATGTTGCTTTTTCCCCATTATTTCCAGCACCATAAATCTTATATCCAAACAAGTTAAACGCACCTTCGTACATCACATTTTCTGCCAAGTTATTGATTTTTACATTTGAACTAAATGAGGTAAACCTAGGATAGGTAGCATTGTCGGCGCGTACATTTGTAATCAGCTTGTCTTCTAAAAATCCTTGTATAGGTTTTGTAAAGAATTGGCTAAAAACAAAGTCCACGGTGTCAACGTTATATTCTTGTTTCGACATGTTGATGTGATAGCCTTTAAAGGTAGCATATACCCCATTCGGATCCATGTCGGCTCTACTCCAATCTACTCGGCCATTCATTCCTTCCCACATAGTATTAATGGTGCTGTATACTCCGTTTGTATTCGCAATTTTAATCGTATCGCCTGCTACATATCCAATGAGGTTTGTATTCGGAACTGTAATTTTTATATCACCATTATCATAAGTCATGGTATAGTTTCTACTCTCCACTACCCAAGTTTTAAAGTCCGAAGCATATAAAGCATTCTTTTCAACAAGTCCATTTGTTAGCTTCAGTGTTTCCATGAATTTTTTATTGTCACCTACTCTCTGGCTTGCAATTAATTGATCTAAAATACTCATCCAATTTTTGATAAATGTTGCATCCTTATCACTGCTAAAGACAATATTGACCGTGTTTATGTATTCAGAAAAATAGGGGTATGCTGTCAAATTTCTTTTTAATAAAACATTAGAAGTGGCAATAATGCTTAGCATTTGTTCATTTGTGATTTTTCCACTTTTTTGTAATGAAGTAAATTTTTCAGCGGCTAATTTTGCATCGTCACGCTTCGTATTGTTTAAGTAGTTGCTTATTTCACCAACATACTTCAATGCTTCAGGTGTAAAAGCAGTTGGAATCTGCCCTAGAGTTGCCATTGAAAATAGAAAACACAGCATGGTGCATGACAATGTTTTGATTATAATCGATGTTTGAATGGTTCCTTTCATGATGCTTTTTTTTGTTTGATGAAATGCATGGCACTCCAATTTTCTTTTTGTCTAGTTGAGATGAATTTAAATCCTTCTGTTTCGATTAAATATTTGATTTCGTTTTCGTCTTGATTTAAAATACCACTAATTAATAACTCGCCATTTTCTTTCACGCATGGCAATATAACGTCTGCACTTTCAATAATGATATGTCTGTTGATATTTGCCAATACTATATCAAAAGACCCAAGTACCTTTTCTTTTTCGCCCAAAATAGCCTGTACATTCGTCACATTATTTCGTTCGCAATTTTCCTTACTATTCTCTACAGCCCATTCTTCATTATCGATGGCCGTTATATTCATTGCATTCAATTTGGATGCCAAAATCGCTAATATGCCGGTTCCGCTACCAAAATCAAGGACTGTTTTGTTGTTGAAATTGAGTTCCAACATGTATTCCATCATCATGCTTGTGGTGGCATGATGTCCGGTACCGAAAGACATTTTGGGCTCAATGATCAATTCTATTTCTGTGTTTAATGGAGCATGGAAAGGCGCACGAACGCTACATTTATTGTTGAGATAAATAGGCTCGAAGTTGCTTTCCCAAACTGCATTCCAATTTTGTTGAGCTATATTTTCTATGATAATATCTAGTAGAGCTACATCAAATTCAGAAAGCACAGAGTTCAAAAAAGTAATATTGAATTGTTGACTAGGAATAAATGCCACCAAGCCTTCTGGGTGATTTTCAAATGCATCAAAATCCCCTTCTGCTAAATAGGCAGCGATAATATCTTGTTGATCCTGGTCTGTGATAGGAATAAATACCTTAGTATACTGCATCAGAAGCTGGTTTGAAAATGAATATTAAATTGTCTTTTGCGGCAGTGCGGCCAAAGGAAATTAAAACGATTGGATAATGGTTAAAAAGTCAGCAGCCTTTAATGAAGCTCCGCCTATCAAACCACCATCGACATCCGGCTGAGAAAATAATTCTTTGGCATTTTGTGCATTACAACTTCCACCATATAGTATACTTGTTTCATTAGCTATTTCCTCCCCATAGCCAGAATTAAGTTTTGCTCTAATTTGAAAATGCATTTCTTGAGCTTGCTCTTTTGATGCAGTAAGTCCAGTGCCAATCGCCCAAATTGGCTCATAGGCAATCACTATATTTTTGAATGCTTCTTTACTTAGATGAAACAAACTACTTTCTATTTGTTCATTTACAAATGCTATGTGGTTGCCTGCATTTCTAATTTCTAAACTTTCCCCGCAGCAAAAAACAACTGTCAATTGATTGGCTAGTGCAATATCTACTTTTTTGGCAAGCATACTATTGTTTTCTGCATTGTACATTCTGCGTTCGCTATGTCCAACCAACACATGCGTTGCTCCAACAGATTGTATCATGAATGCACTAATTTCTCCTGTATAAGCCCCGCTATTTTCCGTATGGCAATTTTGTGCTGCAGTATGTAAGACATACTCTTCGTTGCAGAGCTCACTAACTTTTTGTAAATGAAGAAACGGGGTACATAAAATTACTTGATCACACTGATGCTGACTGTTTTTAAGTCCATCAATAATTTCATTAGTTAAGGTGATACCTTCCGCAAAGGTCTTATTCATTTTCCAATTTCCAGCTACTATTTTTTTTCTCATACTTGTTAATTTGTTCGATACAATATTGTTTGTTCAAAGACTGTTGTTAAGATGTTTTTGTCCAATGGCGTAAATACTAAGCCTCTTCTATCCATCATTCTTTCAGCTACTTCAAATGCTTTTTCTTTTTGAAATTCTGTGAGTGTTTCCAAACCTCCCCAACTAAATGATGGTATATGTTTTGGAGGAAAGCCAGCACCAAAAATATTGGCACTCACTCCGATAACTGTGCCTGTATTGAACATGGTGTTGATGCCACTTTTCGAATGATCACCCATAAATAAACCACAGAATTGAAGACCAGTGTTGATTTCTTTTTGTTCTGAATAACTCCAGACTTTCACCTCGCCATAATTGTTTTTTAAATTAGAATTATTGGTGTCAGCACCTAGGTTACACCATTCTCCAATCACACTATTACCAAGAAAACCATCATGTCCTTTGTTGCTATATCCAAAAATAACACTGTTGTTGACTTCTCCGCCCACCTTCACATGTGGCCCAAGCGTCGTCGCACCATATATCTTTCCACCTAATTTAATCGCTGAGTGTTCACACATTGCAAAAGGTCCTCGAACCAAGCTGCCTTCCATTATTTCTGCATCTTTTCCAATATAGATAACACCGTTGCTTGTATTTAAAACACTAGCCTCTATGCTTGCACCTTCTTCAATAAAAAGTCTATCTGCTGGTCCAATTAGAGTATTGGTGGCACTGAGTGCTTGTGATGTTCGATTATTGCAAAGTGTATAAAAATCTGAAGTAAGAGCGTCTTCATTTTTCTTGAAAATATCCCAGGGTCTTTCAATATGGGTAAGCTCACCCACAAAATCGACTTTCTTCTTTCCTGATGGATTTGAGGAATGCCATGCAGCGATAAAAAGGTCTTTATGAACTAAATATTCATTTGCTTGTAAAGCGATAACTTGTTTCAGAACTGCATCGTTAGGTAAGATACAAGCGTTGATAAATATAGAATCATCCTTGCTTAGTTTGTACTTTGGTTGAAGATAGGCAAGTGTAGATACAGAAACATTTTCAATGCTCAGATACTGTTCCCATTTTTCTTTAATCGTTGTAATGCCTATTCGAATATCAGCAATAGCGCGGGTATAAGTGAATGGTAAAAGTTGTTCACGAATCCTACTATCGTCAAACAAAGTGAAGGAAAAATTATTCATATCTACAAAAATAAAAAAAGTCCTCGAATTGAGGACTTAATATTTGATATAAGGCAAAATGCTTATTTGTTGTATTTTTTCTGATATTTTTCAATTCTACCTGCAGTATCCACAAACTTGGTTTTACCTGTAAAGAAAGGATGTGATGTATTAGAAATTTCCACTTTAATGACAGGGTATTCATTACCATCTTCCCACTTTACATTTTCACGAGAGTTTGCACATGATTTACCTAACCATGATGTATCGTTTGAGATGTCTTTAAAAACAACTTGTCTGTAGCTTTCTGGATGTATGTCTTTTTTCATTTTATTGCTTTTTTTGGTCACGGATGTTGCCGTGTGTTAAAAATCGGATGGCAAAGATACCACTTTTTTGTTTTTTATTAAACTTTTAGCAGTTTTTTTGATGATAATTTAGTCTTTATATACTTTTAGCGCTTCTGCCAAACATTCTACTGCTTGGTTTATATCTTCATTTTTAAGTACATAAGCAACTCTAGCCTGGTTTTTACCCATGCCTGGCGTAGAATAGAAGCCAGAACCTGGAGCCATCATCACTGTTTTTCCTTCAAAATTAAAATCTTCTAGTAGCCACTGACAGAATTTGTCGGCATCCATTACAGGTAGTTCTATCATTGCATAAAAAGCGCCACCTGGGTTTGGGCATTTGACACCTGGGATGGAATTTAATTTTTCGACAATATTATTTCTTCTGGAGATATATTCTTGGTACACTTCCTCAAAATAGTCGGCAGGAGTGTCTAATGCCGCTTCCCCAACGATTTGCCCTAATGACGGAGGACTCAATCTGGCCTGAGCAAATTTCATTGCCGTATCAATTACATTTTTATTTCGTGTGATTAGACAACCTATTCTTGCCCCACAAGCACTAAATCTTTTAGAAATACTATCGACTACAATGGCGTTTTCTTCCAACCCGTCGAGGTTTAATATGGAAGTATGTGTTTGTCCATCATAACAAAATTCTCTATATACCTCGTCGGCAAATAAATACAAATCATGCTTCAAGACAATTTCACGCAAGTGCAATAATTCTTCTTTTGAGTACAAATAGCCCGTTGGATTATTTGGATTGCAAATAATGATTGCTTTTGTTTTAGGAGTGATTAGTTTTTCAAATTCTTCAATAGCAGGTAAGGCAAAACCAGTTTCAATGGTAGAGGTGATAGGTTTTACAATAATATCTCCGGCTGTCGCAAATCCATTATAATTCGCATAAAACGGCTCTGGAATAATAACTTCATCACCAGCGTCTAAGCATGAATAAAGCCCGAACTGAATAGCCTCAGAACCTCCAACTGTAATCATGAGTTGATTCTCTGTAATGTTGATTCCATGTTTTTGATAATACAAGGCGAGTTTTTTTCGATAACTTTCGTTCCCTGCACTATGTGAATATTCCAACACTTTAAGATCTGCATTTTTCACCGCATTTAGAGCTACTTCAGGTGTTTTAATATCGGGTTGTCCAATATTTAAATGAAAAACTTTGATTCCTCTTTTTTTTGCTGCTTCTGCATACGGCACTAACTTCCTAATTGGAGAAGATGGCATATGATTTCCTCTTGTTGATATTTTTGGCATGTTGCAAAGGTATGGAAAAAGTATTTTTTGTGGGTGTTTTCTGTCCAATTTCTATCAAGAATTATAACAAACTCAAATTCCAGTTCCTTCTTACTTTGCGTATTCTACTGTTTCTCATCGCTTAAAAATTTGAAGAGGACTTAAAAGTGTAGGAATGCATCACTAGGCAAAAAAAAACGCCAACTTGAAGGTTAGCGTTTAAGATTATAATAAAACTACTTATTGGTTATCAGGACTCAACATATTGCCTTCTTTAATGGGCACTGTATTTTTTTCCGGAACAGACGTAACGGCACCCCTGATGGTAATCACTTTGTTAGGCTCATCAGCATTAGAGGTAATCGTAATCGTTTTAGTAAATGGACCTGGTCTACCCGCTGTATTGTAAGTCACTAATATTCTCCCTTCTTGACCTGGTAAGATAGGTTCTTTAGGCCAAACTGGAGTGGTACAACCACAAGATGCTTTAACATTCGATAAAACCAAAGCTTCTTTTCCCTTGTTGGTAAATAGAAACTCATGTGTTACTTTAGGACCTTCTTCCACTGATTTGAAATCGAACTCATTTTCTTTAAACATAATTTTAGGTGCGTTCGGATTTACAACAACTGGAGGTGCTAAAGGGGTATTAGACGTGGTTGTTGCATTTTGAGCAAAACTATTTGCTACAAAAAACAAGCAAATACTTGCAGAGAAAATCATTTTTTTCATAATCGACGATTTATAGGTTAACTGAATACAAAATTACAAATTACTTGAATCTTTACAATGATTATGCCAATTCGCGTATATTAAAAAATGTTATAGTTTGTTGAAAGCGTTTATCTCAGTAAAGTTACATTTCCTTTTCTTATAATGGTGTTACCGTCATAATCTAATGCTTTTACAAACCAGACATAAACGCCTAAAAGCTGTTCTCTTCCTTTGTATGTTCCATCCCATCCGGCTTCAATATCATTTGTTTCAAAAACTAGATTTCCCCATCTATTAAAAACAGAGAAGTTTATCAATCTTTCAATATTAAGGTATTTTGCAATGCGGAAAATGTCATTTACACCATCATTATTGGGAGAGAAAGCGGTTGGAATTAAAAGCACCACATCCTTTAAAACATAAACGATTACTGTATCGTAGTTAACGCAACCATCCAAATCAGTCACTGTCAGAATATATTTGGTTGTAGTCAGTGGTGCGGCCACGGTAACGGCATCATCGGGATTGTTTAAGCCACTCACAGGATACCATGTATATGTCTCGCCGCCTGTTCCAGTAAGCGTGGTCGTTTGGTTTCTGTAAATTGTATTATCGGGACCAGCATTCGCCACAGGAAGCTGATAAATGGTAATTGTTATACTTGTGTCATCATCGAAACAATCGTTGGAAACGTTAACGGTATAGGTGATGGTTGAGTCTGGTTTTGTATTCGGATTTGGAATGTCTGGATCAGTTAAATATGTTGGTGGAGACCAATGATAGTAATAGCCACCACTTGCATTGAGTCTAGTTACTAGTCCACGACAGCCTGCGGTATCATTCCATGCAATGGCCTGCACAGGTAATTGTGGTTTTATAATCACAGTATCATTGCTGTGACATCCATGAACATTTTCAACATCCACATAGTACATGATCGTATCCATTATTATTGCAGCCGAACTGTTTTGAATACTATCTGTGATAAGCGTTTGGCCATTGTGCCAAACATATTTTATACCACCAGTAGCTTGCATGGTAATGGTATCCCCTTGACAAATTTTCAACGGTAAAGTTAAAATTCTTGCATTTGGAGGAAGAAATACTAGGATATCTACGGAATCACGATTAGAGCAGCCTAGTGTGTCTGTTACATTTACGAAATAACGATTGTTAACTAAAGGAGTGGCTATTGGATCTGCTATGGTATCGTTACTAAGTGTGCTATTGGGATCCCATCTATAAATGATCCCTCCAGTAGCGACAAGTTGAATCGAATCTCCATAACAAATAGAGTCGAGATTGCCTGCTGAAATGGTTGGTAGCGGATATACCTTCACCAATACACTGTCATTTTTTGTATAACAATAATTGCTGATGGTAAGGATATAAAGTGTTGTGTCTAATGGAAAGAAATAAGGAAGTCGAGTATTGGCATTGCTGAGGCCAAGTGTTGGTGACCAATTATAGGTGGTAATGAGTCCTTGGTCGGCGACATTAATGAGGATGCTATCATAAATACATAAACCTGTATCCTTTGTAGTAATGATATCTATCTGTGGATCAAGTACAACTACTCTAGCGCTATCTCTTTGTTTACAATTATTTGTATCGGTAATCGTTACATAGTAATAAGTGTTGGTGTCTGGACTTGCCCAAGGATTGGCAATACTATTATTACTTAAAGAAAAAGAAGGTGTCCATAAATATGAAACTCCACCTGAAGCATTGAGTTGTGCGCTGTCTCTAAAGCTTCCTGCAGCAAGGCAAACAGAAGTGTCTGGTCCTGCATCCACCAATGGAAGAATAAAAACAATAATTTTTATCGTGTCAAAACTTTGGCAACGATTGAGATCGATGACTTGCAAGGTATAGTCGGTACTTATACTTGGTGTTGCAATAGGATTTGGGATAACTGTAGAAGATAAGCCAAGTGAAGGTGTCCATTTGTAAATACTGCCACCACTTGCGTTAAGCCGTACGGTATCTCTTGGGCAAATATTAGTATCATTATTTGTGATGATGATAGGCAAGGGATGCACTATCACATTTTGAGTAATGCTACTTCTACATCCACTATCTGTCCAAACGATAAGTGTGACAGGGTATGTGCCTGCAAGTGCATAAGAATGAATAGGTGTTCTTGCGGTACTGTTAGGACTTCCATCTCCAAAGTTCCAACTATATCTAACAATGGAACCTGTGCTTGTATTAACGAATCCTGTGGGTACGCCCACACAGGCAGAATCTACGGTAAAGGATGCAACAGGAAGAGGATTAATGATAACTGATTTGGTAACAGTTTTGTCACATCCCTTGCTAGATCTTATTCTTAAAGAAACACTATAGGTACCTGGCAAAGCATACAAATGTGATGGATTTGCAGCAGGTGAAGTAGAGGCATCTCCAAAATTCCATGAGTAACTAGCAATACCACCTGAGATACTTCCGACATTACTGGTGAATCTAACAGCTGTATCTTTGCACTCATTGGTAAATGTAAAATCGAAAGTCAAAGGATAGATTTTTACAAAGGCAGAGGCGGTATCAAGGCAATTTAAATCATTATACGAGACTAAGGTTACCAAATAAGTACCGCTATCTGGATAAGTGAATGAAGGACTCGTAATGTTAGAAGTATCAAGTGCTGTTCCAGCAACCCCAAAATCCCAATGGTATCTTGTGGCTCTTACACTTCGGTTGATGAAAGAGACGTCAAAATTATCGCAATTCACAATGAAATCTCCAATGCCTGTTGATGGGTCGATTCGAGAGCTGGGTATGTTTGAAACCGGTATGGGACAAGTAACCACGTTGAATTGAAAGTCTCGGAGTGTATTGCACAATTCAACACCATCCCTAAACTCATGCACACAAACGCCTACTACGAATTGGCCAAGATTAGGAGCAGAACCTGTGATTAGACCAGTGTTGTGGTCGATGTCAATCGGCGTTGCGGGTAATATTGGAGTGCCAAGCGGATTGGATGAAGAATAGGGAGCAAGAAAGGTTACAGGGGCATAGGGTCCGACTGATCTCGAATCACCAGAACTCGCTACAGGAACGATATTGTCTAGTCCATTGAGCGGATTACAAAGTTCATAATACAAAGAATCTCCGTCGATATCGGTGGCAGAGTGATCAAAAACAAGTGGTGAGTTTTGACAGATGTATATAGGAGGGAAATTTATATAGACGGCATTATTATTTAATTGTGTTGCAATGGGAGGGAGTCTGACCGTTACTGTTGAACCTATATCGCCAGGTGTTACTAGATTGTCGATGGAGTTGTTTCTGCAGCATCTCAAATAGGAGACATAAAAAGCATCAGTGGTATTGGGTACGGTTACTGTGAAAGTATATACCCCTTCTTCTACACAAATATTAGTTGGGTCAAGACATGGATTGGTAATAACAGGTTCCACACGTGTGATGACAGGTGTAATTCCTGTGATTTCCTGCTGCAGGGAATTATCACTTTCTTTAAAGAGGGAGACGATTAACGCAGGTGCATCAGTTCCATCTCTATTGAGACCGCCATCAAATCCAGTATTGATAAGATCTCCACAATCTCTATAGATTTTCATGGTGATTTCATATCTATTACTGCCAATATATCTATAATACATAACTCCTCCCACAATATGTGTTGCGAACATATTGGTTGAATAAAGTAACATGGACATTAGTAAAATATAAATCCAGTTTTTCAATGGAGCCTGTTGTTGTTTTCTTGCTGTGCTAAAATACTAACAATTAAATAATAAGATTGTTAAAATTAATCATTTCTACGTAGGAAGCTATAAATGGCTTCTATAGAATAGGCCCTATCTTCATAGATACTCATGTGGGCGACGCGCTGTCGGACATGTATGTCGCTCTGCATAGGAAAACTTACTTGGCGCATACTTTGCTCAATAGGGATAGTAGCGTCCTCTTCTCCGATAAGAAAGAGTACAGGCTTGCTAAACTTTTTTAACACGTCTTGTTTATCGGCTCTAGCTGCCATTGCCTGAAGATTTGCAATAACTGCTTCATCTGTGATATTTAACTGAGCTTCTTTGATCAGTGCAAGAACAGTATCCTTATGATCTTTCTTAAAACGTTCTGAAAATAAATTATTGATTAATTCCCTGATAAATAATTTCGCTGTATGGTTTCGGATGAATTCAATACTTTTTTTTCTATTCATTCGCTTTTCCTCTCCATCATCAAACACGTGCGAATTGATAAAGCCTAAAGCTTTTATTTTATCTGGATACAACTCTGCAAAATGAATACCTACATATGCCCCAAGAGAGTGACCGATGATGGTGCAGGTTTCTATCTTTTCGCACGTCAATATAAAATCTATCATTTCGGCCATCCAAACGATACTTAATGGTTCATTTCCTAAACTGCTTTTTCCAAAGCCTGGCAGATCAGGACATAGGATGCTATATTCCTTTGTTAGTTTCGGGATGATAGCTTCCCACATGGTATGATCCTCACAAAAACCATGAATAAAAAACACTGCTTCACCCTTGCCTTGTTTCTCATAGTTGACAGTGATGTCCTTATAAACTACTTGTTTTTCCATCATGTAAAACTAAGTTCTTTTTAACAAATGAATAATAGCTAATTGTTGCGCTATGGAATTATAGTGATCACTTTTTTTGACATGGAATGTAAAGCGTGAAGGATGGCAACGGTAGCGCCACCTGTATTTGTGGCCTACAAGTGTACAGCCTGACAGCGGCAATGGCTCTTGTTTGCCGGTGGCACGCCAAAATGATAAGAAGTGTTTTGCTATCAAATGACTATTTTTGAAACTAAGAAAAATGAAAGCAGCCAGCATTAGCGAATTGAAGAAAGAATTGATAGAGCAGCCTGAAAAGAGGTTGGTCGAATTATGCTTGGAACTTATTAAATACAAAAAAGAAAACAAAGAATTGCTTACCTATCTTTTGTTCGAATCTGGGGACAAACAAAAATTTGTGCAAGAAATTAAACAAGAGGTGGACGATTTATATGAAGCCATTAATATAGACTTGAATCTTTATTTTGTAAAAAAGAGTATCAGAAAAATACTTCGCTTGGTAAATAAATATAGCAAGTACATTGGAGAGAAAGAGGTGGAGGCTGATTTGCTCATTTATTTTCTGAAGAAATTGAAAGCCTCTGGCATTCAATATGAGAAAAGTAAAACACTCCATAATCTTTTTCAATCGCAGCTAAAAAAAATCAACACTCTGGTTGCCTCCTTGCATGAAGATTTGCAATATGATTATTTTAAGGAGCTCTCTAGTTTTTAAGAATTAATGCCGGCGGGCTATTGACGTTGAATAGTTGTTCAGAAAGCCGACAATACCGCCTCATCTATATGCTTTTATTTAAATTATCTTACTTTCGTAGTGAAAAAAAATGGTCATGAGAAAAAATATTCTATTCGGCATACTTCTAATTAGTTTTAGCGTTATGATGGGGCAACAAATAAGTAGTTTCCCAAAAAATGGCGTTGATGAGCCTAAAAGTGGGATGTATGTATTTATGAATGCTACCATTTATCTTGATTATAAGACTAGGCTGGAACATGCTAATCTATTGATTAAAGATGGAAAGGTACTGAACTGTGGAGGCGTCTTTGAGATTCCAGCGGGTACTATTAAAATTGATGCGACCGGTCAGTTTATATATCCTTCTTTTATCGATTTATATAGTAGTTATGGAGAGCAACCCATTTCTAAAAAGAATACTGGCTCTGACGAGTATATCAGCAATAAAAAAGGAGCTTTTGGTTGGAATGATGCCATAAAGCCAGAGATACAAGGCATTGAAAACTTTGCCGTAGATGTAAAAAAGGCGGATGAATATTTGAAGATTGGTTTTGGTGTTGTGTTAACACATGTTCAGGACGGCATTGCAAGAGGCACAGGAACCTTGGTAAACCTTAACAATAAGAGAGAAAATGAGGTGATTCTAAAAGATATGGCGTCTAATCAATTCTCGTTTAAAAAGGGAAGTTCCGAGCTTAGTTATCCAAGTTCGCAAATGGGCACCATTGCATTGATTCGTCAAACGTATTATGACGCAATGTGGTATAAAAATGACAATGAAAAAAGAGAATATAATTTGAGTCTAGAAAACTGGAATAAGAATCAAAATTATGTGCAGATTTTTGAGACGAACGATAAATTAGATGTGCTTCGTGCTGATAAGATTGGTGATGAATTTGGTGTACAATATTTATTTAAGAGTTCAGGCGACGAATATCAAAGAGCCGCAGAAATAAAGGCGACCAATGGCAAGTTTATTTTGCCATTGAATTTCCCGAAACCATATGACGTAGAGGATCCTTATGATGCCTTAATGGTTTCCTTAGCAGACATGAAAAATTGGGAAATGGCACCAGCGAATCCTTTTCTATTGCATAAAGAGCTCATAGATTTTTGTTTTACTAGCAGCGATTTAGAAAAGAGAGAAGATTTTTTGACGAATGTAAGAAAGGCCGTTGCCTATGGCTTATCGGAAGAGTATGCACTGAAAGCATTGACCTTTAATCCAGCCATGTTCATAAAAGCATTAGACATGATTGGATCTTTAGAAAAAGGAAAGCAAGCTAACTTTATCATCACCTCAAAAAGTATTTTTGATAAAGATTGCATCATTTATCAAAATTGGGTGCAGGGAGAAAAGAATGTCATTAATGGTTATGATTTTAA
>CAMDFR010000002.1 GCA_945897725.1 Chitinophaga pinensis | reverse complement strand
AGTCAATTTGATACGTTTGGTTTGCGCCGCGGCTGCAGCCAATAAAATGGTCGGGGCGGCATCTAAAAACTCTTTTCTATGGTGCTCACCAATTCCAAACAAATCAAGTCCTACTCTGTCTGCATGAACAATTCGCTCCAATAATTCGGCAATAGATTGTGCTCTATCTTTTGGAGAGTTATGGCTTACATGTTGAACCGCAGCAAAACTGTCAATACCAATTTCCATAAAATAATGTTTAAAAAAGAATGATTAAAAATAATCTAATTGAAACAATACCATTGACTTTATCAGCGTTTATCTATTCTTTGCCTTGTTGATAAAAAACAATAATGAACCAGCCACCACTATATGCATCACTTCTAATGCCATAGAATAAGATACGCTAGCACCTGGTATCATTGCGAATGGACTATAGAAAGACAATAACAACAACACAACAGCTAGTATGCTAAAATTTCTAAAACCATTGGAAGAATATTTTTCAAATAGAAAAAACACAAATGCTCCTACAAAGGTTGGAAGAAGGCTAGCCATAATCACTGGCATGATTTGAAGCGGTTGCATCGGCTGAATCATAACATCATCAGTGATTATGCCTGTGGCATGACCAACCAGAAAAACGATGGCATTGATAACAACAGAAACGCCGGCTGACATTGCTGCAGCAATCATGATTTGTTTTAAACTTAATTTAGTGTTCATTTTTTATTGATTTAAGGATGAAAAATATTTTTATTAGTTGTACCTACAACTATATAGCACAAAAAAAAGTTCAATGTGCTCTGAATTTATCTAACAAGGCGTTTAAATGAAAAAATTCTGAATTGTTAAGTTGACCTAACTCCGACTTATTTTTTGACAACTCCTCATTAATTTTTTTTATCAAGGCAATACCCGATCTAGAAATATTGATTTGGTATTCCCGTTTATCTACACCAGATTGTTCAACAGTAATTAATTGCTTTGCGATCAACTTTTTGACAATCAATGTTAGATTAGAATTGGGTGAAATCATTCGGGAGAGTATATCTTTCTGACACATATACTTAGGATGGCTTCCTTTCAAAATTCTTAGGACATTAAATTGTTCGTGGGTGACATTAAAGGGTTTCAGAAAACCATTAATCTTATTATAGAGCCAATTGGCAGTATACATCAAATTGATCGAAGCCCTGAGTTGCTCTGATTCAAAATGCTTTTGCTTGATGGCTTCTTCTATTGATGACATTACGAAATATTGAAAACAAATATAAGACGTTTAGTTGTATATACAAGTAATTATATAAAAATCATAAATTTTTTATTGTAAATAATACCGACAAAATCTACATTTTTAAATGCCCTATCTCCTTCCTATTTAACAAATCAATAACAAACGAAGCTCGCCATCTTTCTCTTTTGGTGCCCTGTGAATACAAGGTAGCACAGTACTTTCAGGATGATCAACAGCCAGACGCCAAAGTTGACCTACGCCGAGGTTGATGGGTACTGCATTCGTTTTAGCTCTATAATGCAAATCAAAAAAATGC
This sequence comes from Chitinophaga pinensis, assembly GCA_945897725.1. GTDB lineage: Bacteria > Bacteroidota > Bacteroidia > Chitinophagales > CAMDFR01 > CAMDFR01. The sequence goes on along the minus strand of CAMDFR010000002.1, from coordinate 161,062 downwards.
TCTACTAAAAAAGAATCAAAGTCTTCCGCCGATCCATCGAATATTTTTTTGAGTGCCTCTCGTATTTCGGGAACCAACACTTTTTGCTCCGCATCTGCATTGGCTAAAATATCGCTCGAGGCACCATAATAGGTACATAGAAAGGTGTCGGCCGGTACAGGAGAACGATCTACATGAAAAGAATATACATCGGTGGGAAAAAAGACATCACCATCCTCTCTTTCGTAACACTTGATAATATTAAGAATGGGAGATGCACCATGTGTTTCTAAAAACTTCATATCCTGTATAAGAATATCACGAGCTAATTTTCCTTCGTCACTCAACGCTAAGGCAAGCAAATCCTCCACTTCCAGCTCGCACATATTTTCTTTCGGTGCAAGCTTTCTCACAATCTCCGCAAAATCTCCACTCAATGACCGCGTCCAGCATATCGCATTGATGTCTCCTTGAAACGGCGTGGAGACGAGGTCCTGAAAATTGCTGACATATTGAATTTGATTAATCGCTTGAGATGCTTCTTTCATACTGATTCATTATTTATTATATGCTTTTGCATTTCTTTTGCAATCTAAATAAAAAAGAATAATTGAACTAAATTTTTAATGATGAGTCGGCACCGAAATGGTTTCTTACAGCATATTCAATGGAGCTATTCCGGCTCTTCGTTCTATCTTTTTTAGAACAGAAAAAAAGGATGCCACTGCGATCCGGGCTATGAGTAATTTTTCGATCAAAAAATTATTATCAACTGATTGATAAGAGGCTTTCCTTTGTGGCCACAACAATCTTCCAGCTCATAGCTTTATTTTCTATAATTCAAGTTGCACAGAAAACATTTTTAAAAACATATTCAAACATTGGTTGTATTTGGATGACTGGGCCAACTGGGACAATCTTCAATATTATGAGTAGGAATAATATAAAAAAAAGGCTGTTCTCGAGTGAGAACAGCCTCTAATTATATCTTACGTAAAAATTACTTAGGCATTAGTACAGAATCAATAACGTGGATGACGCCATTGGTTGCCGTTAGATCAGTAGCCGTAACTGTTGCTTTGCCACCTTTAGCGTCAGTTAAAATTACTTTCCCATTTTCTAAAGTAGCCGTTAAGTTTTCGCCTTGAACAGTTTTAACAACTGCTTTGCCTTTTCCTGCTTTGATAGCTTCTAAAACATCCGCTGCTTTTAGATTTCCCGCTACAACATGGTAAGTCAAAATGTTTGCTAAGGCTGCTTTGTTTTCTGGTTTCAACAATGATTCTACAGTTCCTTTTGGCAACTTATCAAATGCACTATTTGCCGGTGCAAAAACGGTGAACGGACCCGCACCTTTTAGAGTGTTTACTAAATCTGCCGCCTTTACTGCAGCTACTAAGGTAGTATGGTCTTTAGAGCCGATTGCCACATCTACCACATCAGTTGTTTGAGCATTTACAAGACCTGTAAATCCTAAAAATAAACTTACGAATACTAATTTCAATTTTTTTCTCATTTCTTTTTTCTTTAAATTTAATTTAAATACAAATTTGTATTACTAGTTCAACAAAACATTTTACTAAATGTTTAAAAACCATAAATATCTTTATATTGATATGTGACAAACAATGTATTTCATTGATGAATAGTGCATGCCCAAAAGTAATTTTTGTTGATTTCGCTATGTGATCTTTACCTGACGAATGATTCACATGATAATAAAAATGCGATTTATTATTCTATCGGGTGAGCCACCCGCCATGGGATCGGGATACTACGCTTAGTTAGCGGAGGGGCATTACCTAACCAAAATCTTTTCAGATGTTGTTTGTTCGTTGGTACTCAAGTTGATCACGTAAAGTCCTGCTGGCAACGATTCCAAATCTAAGGTAATGTTGCTAGAGGCGCTAAAATCCTGAACCAAAACCTGCTTGCCTACAGAGGAGAAGATTTGAATTCTAAGTGGTCCAGCTTTTGTGTTTTCGATATGCAATAGATTTGATACTGGATTAGGGTATAGTTTGAAATTTGAAACTGATGGCTGCGCTATTCCCGTAAAGCCATAGGCCACTCTTGCGAAAATAGAATTATCGCAAACGATTTCAGAAACAAGAACGGGAACGTACCCAGCAACATAAGTATTCGTTGCTGTATTAAAAGCAATCATCTTAGTATTACTGCTGGTGTCGATACCAACTAGCAAATAAGTCCCAGTGTTTTGGTCAAAACAAGATGAAGCACCCACATAATAAGGAAACTCGTTCAGATTTCCACGGTTAATTATGTTTCCTGTGGCTTTATCGATTTCAATAATATTTCTTTCAATAAAATTAAAAAGGGTGTCGTAGGTATCATTCATGGCATAAACGATATCGTTCACATTATCATAATTCACACCAAAAATACTGTTGATAGGTGCGATGGTATTCAGTGCTGTTTTAGTGAATGAAAAGCCTCCTCTTACAGATATTGCATACAGAAACATTGTAGAATCATTGGCAGACCCTACATAATAGATAATGCCATTGTTAGAATCAAATCCTATGGCATCGCTAACCACACCAATAACACTAGGTTCAAAAATGGTACCGATAAAGGTGTCCCGATTTGTATTGACATCATATTCATAAACGTTGATATTATCTGGTGTTTCTACGATTAGGTTGTACATTTTCCCCGTACTCATATCAAATTCTGAGACACTGATATACAAGGAAGCTGTCATAAGATTCTCTACGCCACTGACTGAATTATAAGAATAAAACCCGGTGCTATCACCTGAAAAACCCGTAATATAATATTTGCTGTTATAGGCATCAAAGGCTGAGGTCGTCATATAATAGCCGTCTAGAAAGGTGGGTATGACAGCTACTGAAAGAGAATCGAGCGCCTGCCACTCTATGAGGTCAACGTTTCTGGAACCAGCATTGATGGAAGCCCCAATAAGATTAATCTGCGACTGAACACTAGTGCTCAATATGAACACCGCTATAATACTTAAAGATATTTTTTTCATGGCTTTTTTGCTTTGAATGATAAACAAAGAAAAGTTTGTTTTGTTTAGTGAAAATTTTCATCAATATGTCGGGTGCGCCACCCGCCATGGGATTGAGATTTCGAAAAAGAATACAGATGGTGATTTTCGACTGATGAATGAATCGCAAAATAATAAAATTTGATTTATTACTATGTCGGGTGAGCCACCCGCCATGGGATCGGGTTCAAGTTATAGAGAATATTTCTTCACAAACATATCCAATCAATGGTTGTGTGGTGGTGACACGAGCTAGAAGCTCGCGCCAGCTGGGCGCCACCCGCCATGGGATTGGCAGTAGTGCTATTTCTTATATGTCCAACACGATTCTAAGATTAGCTTTTAATTGATTTTTTTGTTCTTTAGTCAATTGTCCAAGTCTCTTAAGAAAGCGCGTATTATCAATTGCTCTCAGCTGGTCGACTAGTATATCACTTAATTTATCCAGTTGACCTTTCTTTAGATGAACTCTTAAAAGTTCTATTTCTTTTTTCACATTTGTTGTTACAGGACAAATTAAAGTTGAAAGATGGGTTTCATTTAACAAGTCTGTTTGAACAACAACAACTGGTCGTGTCTTTCCAGGTTCTGTACCTTTGCTTGGATTCAAGTCTGCTAACCAAATGTCATATTGCTTAATCTTCATCTATTAATTTTTCAAATTCGTGCATGATTTCAATTGAGTCGACACTTGTCAATTTTGATTCTTTTACCAATTGGCTTTTTAGCAGTCTACGTTTGTTGTATAGATTGTAAACATTTACGGCCTCATTAATGTATCGATTTCTTGCTAAATTTAATTTGGATGTAAGTTTTTCTGCCTCATCAAAAATTTCATCGTCAAGTTTTAGAGATAATGTTTTCATAATTATTATTTTTACAAAAGTATATATTAAAAGTATATACTAAAAGAAAATATGATATTTTAACGATTTTTTTAAAGCATTACAGCTAACGGTTCGCAGATTTGCGATGTGGCGGACTTAGTAGGACTAAATTAAATTTTACAACTAATGTTTATTAGATGTAGACTGTTTCATTTACCACTAAACCCGCCATATGGGCAAATGCGCTGTTATGGGCTGGTTTAATTAGCTTGGTATTTTTTCTCTAGCTCATCCGAAAATTTCTTTGCAGATAACATTTGTCCCTTGGCTACAATCCAAAACAATAATTCGATTTTTAGCTTTCTGAATAATACCAAACCAAACAGGCACATCTATTCTATAATCATCTACATTAACAATTTTAATATTTTCTACCGTGAATGGCTTTGGAAGCTCGCGCCAGCTGGGGGATAAACAAAGAAAAGTTTGTTTTGTTTACTGAAAATTTTTCATCAATATGTCGGGTGCGCCACCCGCCATGGGATTGAGCTGGGCTAGGTTCTGTCTATTTTACTTTCCATTCTGTCTATTAGCTGATAATGTTATAAAATCTCCAATAAACAAATAGTCCGATTAGTATAATGTAAATAAGATTGTTTACGGTAAATAGCCATGTGGCAAGTAAACTCCAGCTTCTCTGTTTTATTAGACTAAAATTAACCATAGAAAAAGGTATTATTAGCATAAGTAGTAGAAAAGGAATGTATGAGGTTAAGCTTACAAATACATTTGTCGGATGTTTATAGGGTGCAGGAAAATAAAAAACATTAACAGGTCCGCTTAACACATACATATAATAAAACAAAATTAGTCCAATCGGAAACATCAATATTTGAACATATGAATACTTTTTTCTCTCCCATCTTCTGAAATACTGAATTAGAAAGAAAATCGAAGTCATTAAAAAAAATCCAGCAGAAGCAACTATAAAGATGCCTAATAAGTCACTGTCTTTTGGGGTTTTGAAATTACGTAATTTTTCAAATTCAAGGTTATGGGGAAATAGTGTTTCTACCGCAATAATATGATCGCCTTTTTTTAACTCTTCGCTTAGGTTGAATTGGACTGTTGTTTTAAAGTCGTGATAAAAATACAAGTTTACCGTCCCATTATTTAAGTCCCAAATAGAGGACATCAGAGTACCGTCACCGATTTTTTTTCTACAAACATGCATAGTATCTAACAAGGCTGTACAGTATTTAAGTGAAGTGTCAGTGCCGTTCTTTATAAATGCTACTCCGTTTTTATATCTGTCAAGTTTATTGGCATTTTGTTCTGGTGTTATGGAAGGACAAAAGTTGGCTATAACGTAGCTTTGTTCGTTTCCTATTGTCAAAGCGTAAGGTTCAACAATCAGATACTTACCCGATTTGTCTACGTAAATAAATACGTCTTCAATAAAATAACTGTGGTCGTATTTGCTGATATACTCTTTAACTTCATCTACTGTTTTGCAAGTATGAAGAATATCCTTTAAATACGCTGTAGGGTTAGATATCGTTTTTCTATTTGCAAAATTTTCTTGTACTGGGTGGTACGAAGAAAGTCTTTCAAACACAAGCCCCATCGCATTCATTCCTGATTGTGGCGCATATCCGTTTGCTCCATCAAATCTTGCTCCTGTAAATGCTGCACCGTATTTATCTTTAGCTGCGTTTTCAAACCAAATTTGAGGTGTTTTATACCAAGCATCGTGGTTACTTCCAAAAAATGTTTTGTTACCGATTGTTATTTTATAACCACTGCAAGCCATACTGTCGTGTATCCCTAAAAAAATTATAATCATCAGTAAAACAAGTCTTACCAATTCTATTGTTTTTATTTTGGCTATCATAATTTGTCTAACGTGTCATTTAATTCTTAATTGTGTAATTTATGATTAAATAAGGAGTATCATAAAATTTTGCAGATATTTTAACCTTCATTGATTCAAAAATCCTCTAATAGTATTAATATAAATATATAGCATATGAACGAAATGCCTGCGAAAGCGATAGGAGCAAGTACCCCCGATGGCTTATCGGGGTACTTCGGATAGCGCGGTGGCGAGTATCGAAATGATGCCATGATGTGAAGCACATGCATGAGCCATTCGCCCTCAAAAACGGCCTACTGCTTCTCTTTGCGCTATCCTGTGCCTGAGGCATCGAATCTGCTGCTTTATGTGTACATTTGCGACCCGAATGTAATGGGAAAGCGATGATAGACAAATTAGAAAGCATTAACGATAGATTTAACGAGGTAGAGAAAAAACTATCGGATCCGGAATTGATTTCGGATATGAAAAGATTTAAGCAGTTCAATAAAGAATACAGTGAGCTGGGCATTATTGTGCGTGCTTTTCATGAACTGAAAAGTGCGATGAGTAACCTGGAACTTGCGAAGGATATTCTGCGCACGGAAAAGGATGAAGAGATGCGCGATATGGCAAAAGGTGAGGTGATTGAATACGAAAAAAAGGTGGAAGAACTGAACGAAGCGGTAAAACAATTATTGATACCAAAGGATCCTGAAGATGAGAAAAATGCGATCCTCGAGATTCGTGCGGGTACTGGTGGTGATGAGGCTTGTATTTTTGTGGATGACTTGTATCGGATGTATACGCGCTATTGCGAAGGGCGCGGTTGGAAGATTGCTGTGATGGACGAAACGCAAGGTTCTGTGGGTGGCTACAAAGAGGTGATCCTAGAAGTGACTGGCGATAATGTGTATGGCGATTTGAAATATGAGAGTGGGGTGCATCGGGTACAGCGTGTTCCAAAAACGGAATCGCAAGGGCGCGTGCATACTTCTGCTGCCACTGTAGCGGTGCTTCCAGAGGTGGATGATGTGGAGATGGTGGAATTAAATCCGGCTGATATTGAGATGCAGACATCTCGTTCGGGTGGTGCTGGTGGGCAGAACGTGAACAAGGTGGAAACGAAAGTACAGTTGACACATAAGCCTTCGGGCATTGTAGTTGTTTGTCAGGTGGAGCGTTCGCAGAATGGTAACCGTGAACGTGCGATGCAGATTTTGCGCACGAAATTATATGAGATTGAATTGGAAAAACATTATGGTGATATTGCTGCGAAACGAAAAACCTTGGTAAGCACTGGAGATCGTTCGGCAAAAATTAGAACTTATAATTGGCCTCAGGGAAGGATTACGGATCATCGAATCAATATGACGGTGTATACCTTAGATTCTTTTGTGAATGGGGAGATTCAGAATATGATTGATTCGCTGAAGGTGGCGGAGAATGCGGAGAAGTTGAAGGAGGGGACGATGTAAGATTGGGGTTGTTGGGTGAGGTATTTGCTATGAATTAGACAGCAAGGGACACGAGTGAAAAACACTCGCGCCAAGTTTTCCCCCAGGGTTTGTGTCGTCACAAACCTTTGTTTCATTGTTATTTCAGCCTATTTAAAATTTGAATATATGTCATTTTTTACTTGAATGGTTTGTGGGGACACAAACCATGGCATACTTTGTTATTGTCGGGTGAGCCACCCACCAAGGGCTTTGGGATTGGTTTGATTAATGTCGGGTGCGCCACCCGCCATGGATTTCGGAAGTTACAAACTTCTATTAATTTCTATCACAAGTTACGCTTCGCTAAACTTGCGATAGCTATTGATAGCAATTGCTTAGAAGGCATAAAAAAAACGCTCATTCCATTGAATGAGCATTTTAATGTTTAAACATGTATGTTACAACATACAATAGTCGATTACCAATTTATTTTTAGCGTAGCATATAAGTTGATACCGGGTGCATTAATACCTGAAGCAAAAGTTCTGTACTGCGTATTGAACAGATTCTCGACTCCTGCCATTAAAGAAAGATTTCTTTGAACCTGATAAGACACTTTCACATTCATAGTAAACCATGCTGGCATACCATCTACGGTGGCATACTGAAGATTGTCCTCACCACTATTGCTATAATCGTTTACTCTTTTCCATCCATTAAAAACACTATATACTTCTGCATAGAGTTTGGCGTGACTGTAGGTGACACCTACTTTTCCAAATAGTGGTGCCACATGATCTAGTGGTGCATCTGTACTATCTGTGAATACTCTTCCCCTTGTATAATTTAATGAACCGATAGCAGATACCCTTTTGCTTAATGACACTTTTAAATTGGTGCTATAACCAAATAAATAGGCTTTGCCCACATTCTGATTAGCAAACACACGACTGCTAACACCTCCATAAATGAGGGTATCCTGTCCATTATACTGAAAGGGCGCAACCTGTATCGCATCTAGATAATAAGTCGCCCAAACAGAGTTTTCCCAGGAAACTTTATCACTAAAAAACTTTGTTAAATTAAATTCCCCATTGATTGTTTTCTCGGCTTTCAAATCATTATTGGCAACAATAATTCTACCAGGTGCCGTCTCAAAAACTTTTGTGATATCATCAATATTGGGTACACGAAAACCCGTACTTCCCATCAAAGCAATTTTCCATTTTTCACTTGGGTTATATATAATACCCAAATTGCCACTCAGCACAAAGTTTTTTTGATTGATAGATTCGAAAGGGAAATCAAAAAAGTTGGTATCCACAAACGAACTATATAGGGTGGTATAGCCGAATCTGATACCATCGCTTAACACAAAGTGTTTGCCTAATTTTCCCGTGTGTGTAAGATAGACTGCAATACTATTCATATTGTTTTTACCATCAGGATAACGTGTATCTAAAGGTGCTTTTTGTAACGTAAGGATATCTTTTTGATTCGCTGTTGACTGCACCATGCTATATTGTCCGTCTATACCAAATCGAATGGCTTGTCGATTGATTCGTTTAACAAAGCCTAGATGGTAGCCTACAATATTGACGTATTCTACTCTACTAGATAATTGAGTAGCGCCAAATCTTCGATTATGACGGCTTTCAACCAAATATTGATAATTAACACCTGCATGTATTTCATCGATACCTGCTCCTGGTTTTGCATAATTTAAATCGTATGCCGTTAACAATCTGGTTTGTGGACCATAGTACCATTCGGCTGAATTAAGTCCATTGCCTTTAGGATCGGTTAATCGATCGTAACGGGGAACATTAGAAGAGTTCGAAAATTGAATATTGATTTGATGTGTGATGAAATCACTTTGCTTAAATAAAAATTTCTGCAATAAGTCATATTGACTATAGCCACTAAATTTCTGTATCAATGGATTCGTATTGACTACGAGCGAATCTCTATCCTCATATCTTTCCACATAAAAATTTCTTTCGCCAAACTTTTTGTAGAATGGATTTTTTTCTCTTCCCATTTTTAAATCTCCATATTGTCCAAAAGACAATGAAGTGAGTGAAGCAAACTTTTTTGTACCAACATTAAACTCCAAGTGAGCGGAAGAAGAATTGCTGGCGGAGCCATATCTATAAAAAGCATTTCCTACAAAAATATTGTTATCATCAATGCTTAGCAATGGTTTTCGCGTGAACATGTTTACCACGCCACCCAAGGCATCTGAACCATAAATCGTAGAGGCAGGACCATCCAATATTTCAATTCTGTCTAGAATATTATTATCGATGGTGATAATATTTTGTAGATGGCCGCCCCGGTAAATGAGGTTATTCATACGAACGCCATCCACTAACATCACCACTCTATTTGCCTCAAAACCCCTTATCACAATACTTCCACCGCCTGCTTGACTTTTCTGCACATAAGCATTGCCATGATTTTCGATGAGGCTAGCTGTGGTTTGAGCGTTATTATTGGCTATTTCTTTACTACTGATGACGTTAATTCTCTGAATAAGTTCGCTTTTTTTCTCTAATGATTTACTAGCAGAAATGACGACTTCGTCGAGACTATTGACAGGAATACTGTCCATGTAATTTTGTGCACTCATAGACATTGGCATAGCCATTATCATGAGTATTTTATAGAAGATTTTCATTTTAGTTTTTTTAATTTTTTATTCAAAAGACCTCATCGCAAAGCAATGCAAGATTCTAAGAATCCTGTAGCAAAACGTCGTGAATGAATAGATAAAAAATTAGGATTGCGGTGGTGGGGTATCGAGACAACGCAAATATTCGATTCGAAATAATTGAGAGGCATCCAAATGTTGCGCTTTCATGGACCGACAAATTTGGAAGCTTTGATCATTTGTAATCCATAGTAGGCTGAGATACTGTAAAAGAGGTAAGGTGTTTTTTTGATTTTGAGTTGATTCTAAAGCGGATGAATTGCTTCGAAGTAAATTAACAAAAAATGCCTCATGCTTATCTTGTACACATGTCACTTTTAATAAGCCATCTGATTTTTCGATGCTAATAATATCATACAACTTATTTTCAATTAATAGCTCGTTTCTATCGTACGAGTAGGCTTTAAACTCGAGGGGAGTGAATTGAAAAAAAAGTGCTTCTTTATTTGAACAGTTTGAAAAATTAGCATGCATTTTTGCTCCATATTCTCCTAGGGAAAATAGGAGAAACAAAACAAAACCATTCAAAAAAATGGTAAGAAGGAGAAAAACAAGTAATGGCTTCTTCATACTTTATTGAACAAATATAAGGCATTCACACCCTAAAACAAAAGAGAGAGCTCTACTTTTGCCTTTAGAAATTCATTCCATATCTGTTGAAGAATCTGCCCTGCAGGCAATATTTCGCGAATACTACTACTCACTTGACCGATTTCTAATTCACCCTCTTCGAGATCGCCTTCGAACATTCCTTTTTTTGCACGACCATGTCCCAACAAGGTTTCTAGTGCTTCTTTGCTAGCTCCTCTTTCTTCGGCTGCTGCTACTTGTTCGTAAAATTTATTCTTCACCAAACGAACAGGAGTGAGTTCCTTTAAAGATAATTGAGTATCCCCTTCTTTCAACTCAATAATTTTTTCTTTGAAGTGTTGATGTGCACTTGATTCAATACTGGCTACAAAACGACTGCCGATTTGTACCGCTTCAGCACCGAGCGCAAAGGCAGCTAACATGGCCATTCCGGAGCCAATACCTCCCGCAGCAATCAGTGGAATTTGAATAGACGCTCTTACTAAAGGGATTAAACACAAGGTGGTTGTCTCTTCTCTTCCATTATGGCCACCAGCTTCAAAGCCTTCTGCTACAACAGCATCCACGCCTGCCTCCTGACATTTCAATGCAAATTTTGCACTGCTTACCACATGCACTACCGTAATGCCTTCTGCTTTTAAAATAGAAGTCCATGTTTTGGGATTACCCGCAGAGGTAAATACAATGGGCACTTTTTCTTCTATAATAATTTGAACATGCTTTTCGATATCTGGATACAACAAAGGCAAATTAACCGCAAATGGTTTATCTGTAGCTTGTTTACACTTTTGTATTTGCTCTTTTAGAATAGAGGGATACATACTGCCTGCGCCTATAATGCCCAATCCACCGGCGTTAGAAACGGCACTTGCCAATTCCCAACCACTGCACCAAATCATACCTGCCTGAATAATGGGATATTCTATCTTAAATAATTGGGTAATTCTATTTTGCATCTTACAAAGCTAGAAGATAGGATATCAATTTTGCAAATAAACATTCAAGAATAGCGTAATTTTGCTAACAATAAAACGAAAGCGAGATGATGTACTTTGACGGCGAGAAGAACAAGCGTAAAAAGAAAGCAGATTTTAAGAAGGTAGAAGAAATGCCGGCACCAAAGAAAAAGCCACTCAAAAAAGGAGGAGCCGTTAAACCTATGGAGCGACCTATCAGTACCAAAGCAGAGGGCACCATGCGATTGAATAGATATATTGCCCATTGCGGCATTTGTAGCAGAAGAAAAGCCGATGACTATATCGTAGAAGGCAAAGTAAAAGTGAACAATAAAGTGGTGAAAGAACCAGGTACTTTGTGGCAAACAGGTGATGTCGTTTTATTAGAAGGTAAAAAAATTGAGACCCAAAAATTTGTCTACATTTTATTGAATAAGCCCAAAAACACCATCTCTACCAACAGTGATGAAAAGGGAAGAAAAACAGTCTTTGATTTTATACAAGATTCTTTAGAGGCTAAAAACCTAGGACATCTTCGCCTTTTCTCCATTGGCAGATTAGATAGGAATTCGATGGGCGTATTGCTTTTAACCAATGATGGAGAGTTAAACCAAGAATTATCTCATCCAAGCAAAGAGGTGGAAAAAATATACCAAGTACAGCTCGACAAAGAGGTGAAACAATCTGATATTGAAGCGCTGGCAAATGGGGTTGAACTCGAAGATGGTCCTATACATTGTGACACTATTGCTTATGTTCATGAATTAGCAAAAGACGAAGTTGGAGTAGAAATTCATAGTGGCAAAAACCGCATTGTGAGAAGAATGTTTGAGCACTTAGGATATACGGTGATAAAGCTTGACCGAGTATCGTACGCAGGACTAACAAAAAAGAATTTACCACGTGGCAAATGGCGCTTTCTCACAGACAACGAAATAAGAAGATTGAAGTACTTTGACAAGACCAAAAAAGCACGTTCTACCGCTCAAAAAAAACCGTAGAATTTGCTGTTTTATTAAAAATTAACATATCTTTGACTCGTTAAACATTACTCAATAAAAAAACAGAAAACAATGAAAAAATTTATCTTTTCTATGCTTGTTGCAGGTTCTTTAGTAGTTTCTATGAACTCTTGTAAAAAATGTGAAAAATGTAAAATTCTAGGTGTTACATTCTTCGAAGTTTGTGAAAAAGATTACGCTACAACAGCTGAATACGAAGCAGCAGTTGCAGATTTCCAAGCTTTATATGCTGGTTGTTAATCAGTAATAATCTTATAAAAAAAAGGGGCTAACATACGTTAGCCCCTTTTTTTTGTCCAACAAAGCATTTAAGATGTCTTTATTGGGATGATACCCAAGAAATGATCGCATCAAAGCAAAGAGGTGGAGAAAACATACCAAGTAAAGTTCAACCGGGTATCATACGCAGACTATCAAAAAAATCACCACATGGTAGAGCGAACTTGCTCACAGACCATGAAATAAGAAGATTGAAGTTCTTGACAAGACGAAAAAAGCACCTTCTATTACTCAAAATCATTAGAATTTAGTGTTTTATAAAAATTTAACATATCTTTACTTTCTTAAATATTTTTAAACAAAAAAAAACTTAAAAAAATGAAAAAAATTATTTTATCTATCGTTGTTTTAGCAGCACTTTCTGTAGGAATTTCTTCATGTAGCAGTTGCCAAACATGCACTGTTAGTGGTCTTGCTTCTGTTGAATATTGTAGCAAAGATTTCCCAAGCAAAGCTTCTTTTGAGACAGCAATGGACGCGCTTAATGCTGCTGGTGCGGATTGTAAATAATAATTCGTAGATTATTCTAGAGGGCAACAATATCAATTGTTGCCCTCTTTTTTTTGTATAACTGACCAGTCTAATAATTGTTTTTAACTTTTCTCTCTTTTCAAATGCCATGCTACAAATGCTAGTAGATAATATTGAGCGTCTACCGAATATGCTTCATTCCTTCTCTAATCGTCAACTTTGGTAACTGATTTGCAGTGATGAATTGCTTCACAGCCTTGGCGTCTACGTATGCATATTCTCGCAAAGCCCAACCCATTGCTTTCTGAATAAAAAATTCTTTACTATCTGCATTAAGCAAACAGTAAGAACACAATCTATTAAAATCTGTCTGGCGCTTCCATTTCATTTGGTGTAAAATAGCCACCCTCCTTATCCAAAAGTTTTTATCAACGGCCCATTTATCCATGGTTTTTGACAATCTTACATCTTGGGCTACTATAAAACCTACCAAATGGGGACCAATGGTGTCGATGCTATCCCACCAGGAATTTTGTTCAATGAGCGACTTCATAAATGCTAAATCACTTGATGCTAAAGTTTTCTTTTCCTTCACCAAGAGATTGATAGCAAAATAATGTAATTCGCGCTGAGGCTGATCATAAGCACTTTGTACAATAGCATTCCTATCTTCCTTGGCAGGCATACCATATGTTGCAAAGAAAGATTTTGTTAAGTCCTTTCGGAGCGGGGATGGTATTCCGAAAAAAACAAAATTATTTTTCATGTAAGCTGCCATGGCAACAGCTCTTTCCTTATCGGCATGTTGATCATAGCTTTTAATCAATGGAAGCAAATAAGGATGTATGCCTTTCATTGGATAATCGTTTTCATTACTTAAACTGTTTTTACACCATTCAACTTGCACAACCAACCGAGATGTCCGGCATGCGTGCCCTCGTGACGAATGGCATGCATGATCATTGTGGCAATAGATTTTTCTTTACCGAAAGCCATGCCGAGGACATTGTCTTTGTCTAAATCTGCTTCTGTCATAGATTCCATATATGCAATGCATTTTAAATGATTCGCTTTTAGCGTATCTAATGCTTCTTCAAAACCAGGTCCCTCTTCTTTTGCAGGAACAGTGGTTCCAAAAGCATATTTTTCGAACCAATCTTTTGTGTCAATGGCACCACCACTTGATTTTACCGTTAGAAATGCCTCTGCCCAACACAAGTGGCAGACGATCCAATGTAAGGAATTTAAGGCTTTATCATCGATACTGAATACTTTATATGGATCCGTCTCTTTGAGCAAAGACATATAATACATGCTCAAGTTTCTTGTTTGCTGGTAGGTAGCAATTAAAGTTTGTAGTCTAGTCATAAAATGTTTTTATGCGTCCTCTAATTGATTTTTCTGTTCTTCGGCAAGCATTGTCATATCCATGCTTACAAAATTGCTCTTCACAAAATTACACCAATGACACTCATCCTCATCACAGCCTTGGTCAAATTCCATGTTCATAATTTTTGTATATGAACTGCTCATTTGATTTTTCACTATTTTTATATCCTCTTCAGTGATTACAATTTTCTCACTATAAAAATCTCCTGTCTTTCTATCTGGCTCCATAAATTCAAAAACAGTAGAAATTATTTTCCAATCTTTATCTTTATAATTATCTATTAAAATTCTGTAGAAGACAGCCTGTCGCCAATAATCACCGCCATACTGCTCCTCGAATGTTGGACTTTCAGGGTCTTTGTACAACTCTTCTGGTCTATTAAATTTCTTTTTGGCAGTGTCATATTTACCCGTCTTATAATCAACCACACTGCCATTGCTACCATCGAACTCTATCTTATCTAATACGCCCTTAATAGGAACGCCATCCACCACCACATTATTAATTCTTCTTTCTAAGGCAACAATTTTTTTCCAAGCACCGATATGGGCATCAAAATATTTGGGTAAAAAGTCCTTACCATAAGCAAGCTTTTGCTCGTATTCTATATCAGTAAAACCATCTAATCTTTTTTTCATCTCTCTAACAAAAAGTTGCACCAATTCTTCGGAACTACCGAACTCATTGGTTTCTGTCATATTTAAAAAGAAGAAATAGATTGCTTCATGCACGGCAGACCCAAACTCCATGGCTGCTTTTTTTGCAGATGGGATTCTTAAAATATTATTAAAATAGAAGCCACGTGGGCATTTCAGGTAGTTATTTAGACTCGTCACACTCAATTGATATTTCTCCAAAATCTTTAAAACAGCATCTCTATCAATTAAAGGAAGGATAGAACTCGCCACTTCTGTCCTGCTCAGAATGCTTGCCTCTACTAATAAATCGGTACTTAATACCTGATGAACGGAGCTTACGGAAGCAAATTTTTCCAATTCAGAAACATACATACTCTTTTCTTTCTCCTTGCCCTTATTGTTGTGAATCGCATAACTAATGATCAATTCTTGTTTCGCTCTAGTCATAGCTACATAAAACAATCTTCGTTCCTCTTCACCCTCATCGCCTTCATGTTTCTTTTGGTAAATAGTATCTGGAAAAGCAAATGTTCTGTTGATCGATGACTTCATCCAATTATCATTATCACATCCAATGATAAACACTTTTTTAAACTCCAATCCTTTTGCAGAATGCACTGTAATGAATTGCACACCTTCCTTCTTACCAATACTTTTACTCACTTCCAATCGAATATTGTTTTCCTTCATCAATCGAATCGTGTTCAACAAATCTTTTATTTTAGTAGCAGGATTTTTACTCGTTTCTTCTTTTATAAAATCAAATAAAGTATTCAACTCTTGCAACAAATCTACCCTGTCTTGGTGATTCATAACATAAGAAAGAACAGTTCCTTGAGTGAGTATATTTTCAAAAAGTCCTTGAAGTGTAAAATTGTGTATACCTCGGATGCTGGTTTCCAAAAACACAGACACTTTCTTTGCTGCAATAAGCGATTCATTTCCTTTTTCTATCTCAAACAAATTAGCTTGTTGTGTAGGGATTTTTAGTTCATTGAGATAAGATCTTAGATTTTTAAACTCATTATTTGTCCTTATGTGCAGGGCTATTTTGCCAATTTCAAATGGATTGATCGCAAAAAAATCAAAATGTAATATTTCGTATAATAAATCCTCTCTACTAAAAGGAAACCTTATCTCACCTTCTATGTATTCCAGTATTTTTAATAACTTATTTGTAAAAATCGTATCAAGGATATTGTATTTACGTTTGATTTGAAAGGGAATATTTTTGATCGTCAAATATTTTGTTATCTCCTCGCATTGCTTGTGGTTTCTATACAATATCGCAGTTTCATTGAGGGATTCCTTTTTGCTCCAGGCCATCTCAATTTGATTTGCTATATATACCCACTCATGCAGATCATTGTCAAAACTATATATAGTAGGCAGTGTATCAAGTGTGGCCACCTCTTTATTTTGGGCTATCAAATTTTTTGTTAAGGTGGTATCGTGGTTGACCAATCGCTCCTTGTTTTGTTCTATCAATGTTTTTGAGGCATCGAGAATCACTTGTGAGGAGCGGTAATTTTCTGATAATACTATTTGTTTGGTCCCTGGAAAATGCTTCGTATAATCTAAAATATTATCAATACTTGCTCCTTGAAATCTATAAATAGACTGATCGTCATCGCCTACAACAAAGACATTGGGCTCATCCCAAAAATTAACCAATTCTAGCAATATTTCATTTTGAGATCCATTCGTGTCTTGATACTCGTCTACAAGTATGTATAAAAATTTTTCTTGATAGCGTCTTAATAAATTTTCATTGGTTTTGAAAGCTTGCAACACCCAAAGAATCATGTCGTGATAATCATATCTTCCTCGCGATTGCATTAGTTTTTCAAATGTCGCAAAGGCTGAAACGGCAGCCCTTAACTCCTTCATTTTACTTTCCTCTTTTGCAATATCATTTACTTTTATATCACCTACCGCAATATTCTTTTTTGCATTAGCACGCTTATATTGAAAGGCTTCTCTAGTAGGTAATTCCAGCAAATACTCATCTATCTTTTGATGAATCATCTCTGCAGAAAAATGCTCGGCCTTCATAATATCAAACAATTTAGACAATCGATAGGTATCATAATACACATCACCGGTCCAACGTTTCAATGGACTATCCTTGTCAAAACCATCAATAAGTTCATGAATCAATTCTATCTTTTCCAAATCAGAGATTGCGTCTAATTCTTTGGTACCAAAGAGTTCGATATTTTCTTTGATAATACTATTACAGAAACTATGGAAGGTGTGAATAGAAATGCGATAAGCATCTGGTCCTATGAATTCCACCAATCTTTGACGCATGGCAATGGTACCCGCATCGGTATAGGTCAAGCATAAAATATTTTCTGGATTACTATCGGTATGCTGCAGTATGTAACCGATTCGCGCTGCGAGTATCTGAGTTTTACCAGTCCCAGGGCCCGCCAATACCAGCACGGGTCCTTCTGTTGTTTCAACCGCTTCTCTTTGCTGTTGATTTAATTTTGCAAGTTGTGTCTCAAAGATGTCATTAAGATTAGGTACCATGATCAAAAATAGTTGATTTATAGTACAAATATAGACTTATAGAACGCAGTGTACTTACCTTTTGCTTATAAAGAAAAAATAAGTCCTAGAGGATCGTCGATAGAAAGGAGCTAAGCTGTGGAGTCCTATCTATTTCTTTTTGAGCAGTAGCTCAGGAGCTTTTGAAGTCTTTGTTTTTTTGGGTGCCGTTTTCGTCAAAGCATCTTGCTTTTTAGGTGCTGACTTAATCGCCTTTTTTATTGGTGCTTTGGAAGAAGCCACTTTAGGAGCACTTGCTTTCTTAGTGGGAGTCGCCTTACTCTTCGATTCTTTTTTCTTTGGACTGACGCTTACTTTTTTAACATCTAGTAAAGTCTTGGTGTCCTTGTTTTCTTTTGTTTCCTTTTTGTTAACTTTCTTTAGCTTCTTTTTAATGTCATTCCACTCATCAAGCAAGATCACGATGCCCGTTTTTTTACCCTTCTCATTATAAATAAATTGCTTTTTCATAAGTTATTGATTTTAGATGCAAACTAAATGAATTTATGTTAGCTCCATATTACCAAAGAGACAAATATGAACCAAGAAAGATTAACTAAAGGTTAAGTTCTTTTTTTTACTAGCTCTTAGGTTATTGAAATGCTTTCTTATTAGTTAAAATTTCCCAAGGCTTCGCCTGCTTCTTTCATCTTTTTTTGTCTTCCGCGAATCTAGAAAAACATGGTCACTTTCCGCTTAGAACAGAACCAAAAAGCCAAACTATAGTTGCAACAACAATTCAACAGGATCTTCGCCTAATAAGAGTTTGTGAGGGTTCTCTAACAAATCTTTTACGTACACTAAAAACGAAACAGATTCTTTGCCATCAATAATCCTATGATCATAACTTAAGGCAACATACATCATCGAACGAATTTCTATCTTGCCATTGATCACCACTGCACGATCTTCAAACTTATGCATACCAAGTATTGCAGACTGAGGTGGATTGATGATTGGCGTACTCATCAAAGAACCAAATACACCGCCATTGGTGATTGTAAAAGTACCACCTGTCATATCATCCATACTCAATTTACCATCTCTACCTTTTATCGCTAATTCTTTTACCGCTTTCTCTATACCAGCCATGGTAAGGCTTTCGGCATTTCTAATCACAGGAACCACCAATCCTTTGGGAGTACTTACTGCTATAGAAATATCTGCGTAATCGTGATAAACCAATGCTTCGTCTTCAATACAACCATTCACTGCTGGGAACTTCATCAAAGCCAATGCACAAGCTTTTGTAAAGAAAGACATAAAGCCTAAACCGATACCGTGCTTCTCCTTGAACTTATCACCGTACTTAGCTCTCAAGGCCATCATCGCACTACAGTCTACCTCATTGAATGTAGTTAGCATGGCAGTAGAATTTTTGGCAAATACCAATCGTTCCGAAATTGTTTTGCGCAAACGACTCATTTTTTCTGTTCTCTGCTCTCTCGAAAAAGATGCCGCACTAGTCGCTTGGGCTGCGATATAACCATTGGCAGCTGTGCCATTCGCAATAGCTTGTAAAACATCGCCCTTGGTAATTCTACCCTTTGGACCACTTCCGTTTACTTTGCTTGCATCAATATTATTTTCTGTCATTAACTTTGTAGTAGCTGGTCCAGCAGTGCCTGTCGCGTAGCTTTTTTCAGTTTTTAATGTTTGCGATGCTGCCGCCACTTCTTGAACTGGAGCTTTCACATCAAGGCTCTTTTCAGCTACAGGTGTCGCATCCACAGGTGCCTTTGCATCTGTATCAATATTTGCAATCAGCGCACCCACTTTAATATCATCCCCCTCATTGGCAATTAATGTAATGCTTCCTGGCTTTTCAGCATATAATTCTTGCCCAGCTTTTTCTGTTTCAATTTCACAAATCGCTTGATCCATTTTCACATAGTCACCAGACTTAACAAGCCATTTTGACAAAGTTACTTCTGTGATTGATTCCGCTACATTCGGTATTTTGACTTCTAAATTCATATTAGTTTTGAGTTTATAATTTTGAGTTTTGACTAGAAGCTCCAGCCGATTTATGATTTATGAAAATGCCTTGGTTAAAATTTCCTCTAATTCTTTGAGATGTTGTTTTTTAAATCCTGTAGCCGGCGAAGCACTTGGTTTTCTTGACACATAGGTCATCGGATATAATTCTCCTAGATTACACATCACAAAACAAAGCGCTCCCATATTGGCAGGTTCTTCTTGCACCCAGGTTAAAGTAGCTCCTTTATATTTTTTCACTATGGCATCAATTTGCTTATAAGCCAACGGATACAATTGTTCTAATCTAACAATAGCGACATCATCATGCTTTCCTTCGCTTTGTCTTTTAAGCAAATCAACATACAAACGTCCAGAGCAAAGCAATACTTTTCTTACTTTTTTCCCAACCTTTTCGTCATCTATTACTTCTTTGAATCCACCTTCAAAAATTTTATCAATAGGGTCAGAAATCCCTCTTAACAATGATTTTGGCGACATTACTACTAATGGTTTTCTGAAATTCCAGGCCTGCTGACGACGAATAGCATGAAAGAAATTGGCTGGTGAGGTAATGTTGACCACAACCATGTTCAATTCGGCACACAATTGTAAATATCTTTCGAGACGAGCACTTGAATGCTCCGGTCCTTGTCCTTCATAGCCGTGAGGCAAAAGCATTATAAGTCCAGTCATTCGATTCCATTTACTTTCGGCCGATGCAATAAACTGATCGATAATTACTTGACAAGTATTCGTAAAGTCTCCGAATTGAGCTTCCCAAATAACTTGAGTGTGAGGATTGGTTAATGAATAACCATAATCAAAACCCAATACCCCATATTCACTAAGATGCGAATTAAAGATCATAAACTGACCTTGTTTTTCAGCGAGCATACTCAATCGATTATGTTCTGCGTTTGTGTTTTCATCAAAGATACAAGCATGTCGGTGAGAGAAAGTGCCCCTTTTTACATCTTCACCACTAAGTCTAATATTTTTCCCATCCAATAAGATAGAGCTATATGCCATCAACTCTGCAGCAGCCCAATCTAATGATTTATTTTCTTGCATCATCAATCGACGTTCCCTCAAATAAGCATCTACTTTTTTTAATGGTGCAAAACCTTCTGGCACCTTACAAAGTCCTTCTGTAATAAGCTTTGCTGTTTTTTTGTCAATAGCTGTGACAGGACTTTTTTCAAAATCTTCTTGTGTCGCTTTACCTAATTTTTGCCATTCTTGTTTAAGGGGTTGCATTACATAAGGCAATGGTTTTTCTTTGACCATATCCAATCGTCGCTGTAGTTCTGCCCAAAATTCATCATCCAATTTTTTGGCCACTTCAGCTCCTACTTCACCTTGTTTGGCTAGGTGTTCAGAATAAATATCACGTGGGTTTTTATGTGCAGAAATCAGTTTATATAAACCCGGTTGCGTGAATTTTGGATCGTCACTTTCGTTGTGTCCATGCTTACGATAACATACCAAATCTACAAAAATATCTTTATTAAATTTTTGACGATATTCAGCTGCCATCTCTGCTGCAAACACCACTGCCTCTATATCATCGCCATTCACATGAATTACAGGTGCTTGAATTGTTGCCGCCAAAGAGGTGCAATAATCAGATGATCTAGCATCGTCAAAATCAGTGGTAAATCCAATTTGATTATTAATTACAAAATGTATGGTACCACCTGTGTGATATCCTTTCAGATAGGCCATTTGAAGAATTTCATAAACCACTCCTTGTCCTGCCACAGCGGCATCACCATGAATCATTACTGGCACAATTTTATCAAAATCAGAGTTGTATATTGAGTCTGCTTGTGCTCTTGTATATCCCAACATAACCGGATCTACAGCTTCAAGATGTGATGGATTGGGGGTAAGATTTAGATAGACAGATTTTCCCGACTCAGTTACATAATTACTGGAATAACCCTGGTGGTATTTAACATCTCCATCACCCATCGTAGCTGCATTAGTAGGTTCGTTGCCTTCGAATTCACTAAAAATCTGCTCATAGGTCTTACCGATAATATTTGACAACACATTCAGCCTTCCTCTGTGGGCCATCCCGATTACGACTTCCTCCGCATTCTTATCAGCAGCTGCGTTGATGATAAAATGTAGCGCTGGAATAGTAGCTTCTCCACCCTCCAATGAAAAACGTTTTTCACCAATATATTTCTTCCCTAAGAACTGTTCAAAAACAACAGCTTGATTGAGTTTTCTTAGAATTTGTGTTTTTTTCTCTATAGAAAAATCGACGATATTAGGATTGATTTCAACCTTGCCCCTAAACCATTTCCACTCTTCAGGATCGCGTATATAATTAAATTCAAATCCGAGGGTTTTACAATATCTTTTTTGAAGAGTGTCAATAATGACGGTAAGCGTACTAGCACCAATTCCTACTTCGGCACCAGCATTAAAGGTCCGCCCCAAATCTTTTTCAGTCAATCCGAAATATGCTAAATCCAAATTTGCGTGTCGATCTTTTCTTGGTTTCAATGGATTGGTATCTGCGATTAAATGACCTCTATTTCTATAGGCCATAATCAAGTTCATTACCTTTATTTCGTCAATAGAAGCTGTTGTTCCAGAAGCTACTTCCTTATAATTTTGAGAGGCAAATTCAAAGCCTTCAAAGAATTTTTTAAACTCTTCATCCACGCTTTTTGGATCAATTTTAAAATCGTTATATAGATTTTCGATAAATTCTGGGTGGGCGTTCGATATATAAGAAAATTTGTCCATAAAGATGTTTTGTTATAATAGTTGGCAAAATTAGAAGAAAAATATAGATTTTCTATATTAAGACTGAGTAATCCTGTCGCTTCATGATTTAGTCCAATTAATAGATTGGCAGAAAAAAGAAAGGATATTTGCATTGTAATAAAATGTTTATATCTTTGCAATCCTTTTTAAAAGAATAGAACAATAACAGCATGGCACATCACAAATCAGCAAAGAAAAGAATTAGACAATCAGCTAAGAGACGTTTAAAAAACAGATATTATGCAAAAACAATGCGTAATGCTGTTAGAAACCTTAGAGCAATGAAAGTGAAGGGAGAAGCTGAGAAAGCTTTACCAGAGGTGATTTCAATGACTGACAAATTGGTTAAGAGCAATATTATTCATAAAAACAAAGCAAGTAACTTAAAATCTAAGTTAACGAAATTCGTTAATAAATTAGGTACTGTTGTTGAAGTGAAAGTTAAAAAATCTACCAAGGCAAAGGGCGCAGCGAAAGGAAGTACAGCAAAATCCAAAAAAGCGAAATAACATCATTTCTCTTCTTAATAATATTTAAATCCGCTTTTTAAGGCGGATTTTTTATTTTTACAATCTTACTTACCGAAAAACCTATTTACTGATGGAAAATCTAACCACAAGCATTAAAGCTTGGGCTGAAGAAGACCGGCCTAGAGAAAAGCTACTCCTTAAAGGAAAAAATGTGTTAAGCGATGCTGAGCTATTATCTATTTTGATTGGCTCTGGCTCTGCCAACGAATCTGCAGTATCACTGTCTAAAAGAATTTTAGCACACTACGAAAACAATCTACATGAGATGGGTCGCATTGGGGTGAAGGACCTGGAAAAGTTTAAAGGAATTGGACAAGCCAAAGCCATTACAATCATTGCTGCCTTAGAATTGGGCAGAAGAAGGCAGCAGACAGATCTTAAAGACAAGTCAAAAGTATCATGCAGCAAAGATGTATACGAACATTTTGCTTCTTATATGGCGGACCTTAACCATGAGGAGTTTTGGGTACTGTATCTAAATAGAGCAAACAGGGTATTGGCTAGAGAACAAGTTAGTATTGGAGGGGTGGCAGGTACAGTGGCGGATTCTAAAGTGATCTTTAAACGTGCCATTGAGTTATTAGCGTCGTCTATTATCCTAATCCACAATCATCCATCTGGAAACCTATCACCGAGCGAGGCTGACCTTAAACTAACCACAAAAATGGTTGGTATAGGAAAACTAATGGACATCCCTGTTTCTGACCATTTAATCATTACAGAAAAAAACTATTACAGTTTTGCTGACAATGGCACTATGTAGGGGAATACAAGTTTGTTCTCGACAGTCTTGCGCTCTAAGGAAGTAGAAATTTTATCTCCTTAAAATTGAAAAAATAATGCTGCCCCGTGATGGTTAAAAAGTCCAATACACCATCTTCCCTAACATTTTCTATTTGACCTTTTAAAACGATGTCGGTCTCTAGATGGATTACCTCCATTTGTTTTTTGTAACCATACAGATACTGACAATAGGTAGATTTAATAAATGCAATATTTCTTTTACCCAACAAATAGGCATGTTCAATTGAAGAAAACAAATTATCGATTACCTTTTCAATATCGAAGTCTTTATGCGATACTAATTTCATAGAATTAGCAGCAATATTCTCTTTAAAGGAGGTCTGGTTAACATTCAATCCAATACCCACAACTGAAGAAATGATGACTCCATTAGATATATTGTTCTCTATCAAGATACCAGCTATTTTCTTGTTGTTCACTAAAATATCATTAGGCCATTTGATTTGTATATCTTCGGTTGGTAGAAAATTGGAAATGGCATCTCTTATACCTAAGGATATCATTTCATTCAACAGAAAGTATTGTTCTGTTTTAATATTTGGATATAAAATGATGCTCAATGTGATATTCTCTCCTGGATTTGACTGCCAAATACTATCTCTTTGTCCTCTGCCTTCGCTTTGAAATTCGGTTAATATGGCAGTACCTTCAATTGGCTTACTGTTTGATAGCAATTGCTTAGCGTAATTGTTTGAGGAATCGATCGAGTCTTTTTTTATGAGAACTTTTCCTATAAACAAACAGTTATGTGAGTAACTCATATATTTGCAGAATATTTACTTAAGCATCACAAAATACGAAACATAAATTTAGATTTGAAAAAAAATACAGACCCAACCGACGCATTAAAAGACTTGATAGTAGATGCTTGTCAGGATATCAAGGCAAAAGATTTGATTGTTTTAGACTTGAAAGACATTACGGAAGCTTCGGCTAGTTATTTCATAATTTGCCATGGAGATTCTTCTACACAGGTAAACGCTATTGCTTCGAATGTGTTAAAAAAGGTAAAAGAGGAGATGGGTCAAAGTGGCAACAAGGAGGGTATGAAAAATGGTGAATGGGTCTTGGTAGATTATGGTGATGTTGTGGTTCATGTATTCTTTAAAGAAAAGCGATATTACTATCAATTGGAGGAGTTGTGGAGCGATGGGAAGTTAACAGAGTATGGAGAGGAAGGAAAAAAAGTAAAAAAAATTAATTCTAAAACAAAAAGCAATGCAGGAACAGGACAAAAAAGACTCACAAAATAAAGAAACTAAAGGCAGGTTTAATTTTAATTGGCTATTCATCATTTTAGCAGTCATTTTACTAGGAATGCTAGTTGTCCAAACCTTTGTTGGAGGCGAGTCTTCAAAAATTAGCTATGATAAATTTTTCAAAGAAATTTTACCACTAAATGATGTGGAGAAAATAGCTGTGGTAAACAACAAAACTGTTGAAGTTTACCTAAAGCAGAGTGCTTCTACAAAAAAATATTATACTGACACCTTACATGTCAAATTTAATACTGGAGTGGCTCAGTTTGAGTTTCCATTATTGAGTGTAGATGCGTTTGATAACGATTTGAAGGAAGCCAAGAAAGCAATGCCGGGCTTATCTGTTGGGTCTGCGGTACCTGAAGAAAGAACCAACTACATGAGAGAGTTTTTAGTGTTTTTTGCACCGATTATTTTATTAATTGGAGTATGGATTTTTATGATGAAAAGAGTAGGTGGTGGTATGGGAGGACCTGGTAGTCAAATCTTCAACATCGGAAAATCCAAGGCACAACTAGTAGATAAAGGCCAAAATGTGAATATAACATTTGATGATGTTGCGGGCCTAGATGAGGCTAAAGGCGAAATCATGGAGATTGTAGATTTCTTAAAAAACCCAAAAAAATATACCAAACTCGGTGGCAAGATTCCAAAAGGAGCCCTATTGATAGGTCCTCCTGGTACAGGAAAAACACTCATTGCAAAAGCAATGGCAGGAGAAGCACAAGTGCCTTTTTTCTCCATTTCTGGATCTGACTTTGTGGAAATGTTTGTTGGAGTAGGAGCTTCAAGAGTTCGTGATTTATTTAAGCAAGCAAGAGATAAAGCGCCATGTATTATTTTCATAGATGAGATAGATGCCATTGGAAGAGCGAGAGGCAAGAACATGATGCAAAGTAATGATGAGCGAGAGAATACATTAAATCAACTCTTAGTTGAGATGGATGGTTTTAGTGGTGAGAAGGGCTTGATAATGCTTGCTGCGACCAATCGTCCGGATGTATTAGATAGTGCACTGATGCGCCCAGGAAGATTTGATAGACAAATTTCGATAGATAAGCCCGATTTGAAAGGAAGAGAACAAATCTTTAAAGTTCATCTAAAACCAATCAAAACGGCTGCTGAGATTGACGCATCAAAACTAGCAGCTCAAACGCCCGGCTTCGTTGGGGCAGATATCGCTAACATATGTAATGAAGCAGCTTTGATTGCGGCAAGATATAATCGTCCTGAAGTAACAATGCAAGATTTCAATGACGCAATTGATAGGGTTGTTGGAGGATTAGAAAAAAAGAATAAAATTATTTTACCAGAAGAAAAAGAGATTATCGCCTATCATGAAGCAGGTCATGCAATTTGTGGATGGTATTTAGAGGGTGCCCATCCATTGGTAAAAGTAACCATTGTTCCAAGAGGTGTTGCAGCGTTGGGATATGCGCAGTACCTACCTAAAGAGACTTATATTAAACGATCTGAAGAAATGCTAGACGATATTTGTATGACCATGGGTGGTCGTGCAGCTGAAAGAGTCATCTTTAATAAAATTTCTACCGGTGCCCAAAGCGACTTAGATCAAGTAACAAAAACGGCTTATGCTATGGTGATGGTTTATGGAATGAACGAAAAGGTTGGAAACGTTTCATATTATGAAATGATGAATCAAAATAGCTTTCACAAACCGTTTGCGGAAGAAACGCAAAGAATGATTGATATTGAAGTGAAAGAGATCATTGACATACAATATAAACGCGCTGT
Organism: Chitinophaga pinensis; assembly: GCA_945897725.1. Taxonomy (GTDB): domain Bacteria; phylum Bacteroidota; class Bacteroidia; order Chitinophagales; family CAMDFR01; genus CAMDFR01. The sequence goes on along the minus strand of CAMDFR010000002.1, from coordinate 134,200 downwards.
CCAACTTTTAACAGATAAAAGAGAACAGCTAGAAAAGTTAGCACATGCCCTGTTAGAAAAAGAAGTACTCTTTAAGGATGATTTAGAAAATATCATTGGCCCACGTCCCTTTGACAAGACAAAAGTCGAAAGCACAACACCAGAAAAGGACTAGTTTTTTTGTCTTCAAATTCACAACAATTCATTTGATATAAAGAATTGTTTTTGTTATTGCACATTGTTGTTGTTGATAATTTATTAACATAAATAAATGCATTTCGTAATGCTTATATCTAATTTCGCACGGTACAACAACAAAACACAACAACAACTCATGTCGACTGAAAGTAAAAACTCTCGTTTTTTACATAAAGTAAAATCTTTTTTTCTTGGACCAGAAGAAGAAATGGAAGCTTCTGAATTATTGACAGAGAATGCTGAAGCAATAGAAGAAAAGAAAAACAAAGAGCCGGTTGAACTCATCACCAAAGAGCTGAATCCGAAATTCGATAATACCATCAAACCAATGGCAGTAAAGAAAGTGATTGGATATGATGATTCTCATTCAGTTCCTTCTCCGGCACCTGCAGTAACATTCGACAGTGCGACACCATATAAATCAGAAGATTCTAGTTCGCAACATATTGAGCTAGATGTTCAATTTGCAGAAAACTTTACTGCTGCCGGTGGAAAGTTTATTTATGCTGAAACCAAAGAAGAGTTGGTAGAAATACTTAAACAATTGAAACAGCAAAATAAATGGAAAAACATTTATTATTGGGAAGATGAGGTAAAACAATTATTAGAAGGCCAAGACACCTTAAAAATTTCTATTGGTGCTAGTTTAGAAAGTTCTCAAGCTGCTGTCTCTTTTTGTGAATACATGGTTGCTTCTGATGGTTCCATCATCTTATCCTCAAAACAAGCCTCAACTCGTGGGTTGTCTGTTTTCCCAGATGCTCATCTTATCATTGCAGACTCAAGTAGACTCGTAAAGAATTTGGAGGAAGGAGTGAAGAAGTTTAATAAATATCATACCGAATTACCCTTTGCTATCTATTTGTCAGACAAAATTGGTGTAGATACCAAATCTAATGACACCCTTATTTTGAATGCCCATGGTACTCAAAACATATTCCTGCTATTTGTAGACGAAGCCATTTATTAATTACTGTCGCTTTATCTTTTTTATCCTCTATTTTTACACTAAATTACTACATCAATCATAGTGATAAAAAAAGAAAAAATTTACTTTGTCTCAGACCTTCATCTTGGTGTGCCTAATTATGATAGCTCATTAGCACGCGAAAAGCTTTTTGTTCAATGGTTAGATGACATCAAAAAAGACGCAACATCACTCTATTTAATGGGCGACGTATTTGATTTTTGGTTTGAATATAAGCATTCTATACCCAAGTACTTTACACGATTGTTTGGCAAACTTGCTGAATTGAGTGATCAAGGAATTCCTATTTTTTATTTCACTGGCAATCATGACATGTGGGTTTTTAATTATTTTGAGGAAGAATTGAAAATCAAAGTCCATCACCAACCTATTGAGTTAACGGCCGGAGGGAAAACATTTTTCATTGGCCATGGCGATGGCTTAGGTCCAAGAGATAGAGCCTACAAAATACTCAAGTATTTCTTTAGAAGTCGCTTGTGTCAGTTTTTGTTTGAGTGGATTCATCCGAACATTGGAATTGGAATTGCAAACTTTTGGAGTAGAAAAAGTAGACTTGGCAATGCGGGAAAAGATGCGAAACATTATGGGGAAGAAGAATGGTTATTGATTTACAGTAAAGAAAAACTAAAAGAAAAAGCATACGACTATTTCATTTTTGGTCATCGACATTTACCGATGGATGTTCCAATTAATGAGAAAAGCAGGTATATAAATCTTGGTGATTGGCTTGTTTATTTTAGTTATGCTGAGTTTGATGGTGAAAATCTTACTTTAAAGTATTATCACAAAAACCAACTAACATCGTGACAAACCTAGGTACATTGCGTTTTTATGGTCTACTCTTTTTCTTGCTTTCTTCCACTTTTTTAAATGCGAGCACGATTGAAGTTGCGGGTTCGTTTGAGACAATACAGTGTGACAATATCGGATTTATATATGCAACAAGAGACAATAATATATACAAATACAATAACCAAGGAAAACTATTGTATACCTACAACTATAATAAATACGGCGCAAAACCAAGTATTGATGTAAGTACACCCATGCGCATTTTATTGTATTTCGCCGACTTTAAAAAAATTATTATTTTAGATAGTCGACTTACAGAAGTAAGAGGCATAGATGTCAATTTGTATAGTGATATCGAAAATCCAACACTAGCCTGCTTTTCAAAAGACCAAAACATCTGGATGTATAACGCCACTCGTTTTACACTTATAAAAATGGACAATATTGGCAATCGTATTTATGAAAGCCAAAGCCTTGCGATCCTTACGAATACTTCGATTTCTCCTACCAAAATAAAAGAACAAGAGAATCATGTTTTTTTATTAGACACGGCTAAGGGAATTCTAATGTTTGACATTTTAGGAACCTACCTTAAAACTGTTCCAATTAAGAGTGTGGAATCCTTTCAAGTAAAAGATGGAAAACTTTTTTTTTACAACAACAACAAGTTTCAATCTATTGACTTGAATACCTTTGACATAGAGACGTACCAAGTGAATGATGACCCTACTGTGCGTAAAATACTTCTAAGCAATGAATCCGTGATTAAACTCGGCATTGACAAATTTAGCATAAGCTCTATGGATGTAGAGAAATAAGATATGGTTAAGATAGAAGATGAAACCTATACCTCTTTCAACAAAGATCTAAAGGCTACAAAATTTTCACCGTACTTTGCCAGCACTTCCTTTTGCAATCCAGCTGCATGTTTTTCCTTATAATTCATATAGTTTGACATATCTAAACATCTATATTGTACGGCATAAGTAAAGCCATCGGAATTGTCCTCTTCAAGTAGTCTCATGATTTTATTATCAACAAAACAACCTGTGGCAAGCACATCTGGTATATGTGTTTCCTTCATCCAACTCAACCACTCTTCATGAATCAGTAATTCAACTTTTACAGTAACATTGTAAATTATCATATGCTTTATTTAAAATAAACAACTGAGCTAAACCTGCCGTAGAACAAACACTTGTACAACTCTTAATCCTTTTCCTTACAAGGTACAAGATAGTATAAAAAGGAAATATGATGGTAGAACATCCTTTAATGAATCACCAAAAATAAAATTTAGTGACAGATAAAATAAGCAAATTTTTGTTTCGGAACGACTTCTCAATATTGATTTGGATGGATACAAAAAAAGGAAACACACGAGAGTGTGAATAATGTTATACTAAGATTTTCATTGTATTGCTGCAGCATCGACCATGTACAAATGATTGCGAAACCTGATTAAAGAAGAGCTAGACATAGCAAAAGCAATTATTGAACAAATAAATGATGAGCTTTTACTTTGCCAGCAGTCCACTAGACTTTGCGAATTGATATGATAACATTGCTGATAAGGTGCCGACGCAATTGGCCATAATATCTAAGACATCATAAAATCTATCACTTAAAAAAGCACTTTGAAAACATTCAATGCAAAAACCATAGAAACAGCAGAACAATCCAAGTACTATTGTGTGCTTCAATTTCTTTTGTTTAATGCCATACAAAATCAGCCAGAAAAAAATAAAGTAAAAGCAAAAATGCACTATTTTATCTAGCTGTATGATATCTGACTTAGGTAAATCTTTACCCGGTAATACACAGAGTATAAAAATAAAAAATGCCCACACAATGGCGGGCATACTTTTTTTGAAATCGATATTACTTAGGCTCATGATTCTATCAGCAATATTCTATGCGCCTATTTGTGCCTTGTAGGTTTCAGCATCCATTAAGCCGGAAACGTCTCCTTCTAATTCTATCTTGATCATCCATCCTTTTCCGTATGGATCTTTATTGACAAGCTCAGGATTAACATCTAATTCTGGATTTGTTGCTAGTACTTTTCCAGCCACTGGCATAAACAAGTCAGAAACTGTTTTAACTGCTTCTACCGAGCCAAAAACATCATCTGTGGCAACACTCTCGCCTAACGTTGTAACATCAACATAAACAATGTCGCCCAACTCTTTCTGAGCAAAATCAGTTATCCCTATGTAAGCTGTATTGCCTTCAATTCTAACCCATTCGTGCTCTTTTGTATATTTTAGTTCTGCTGGAAAATTCATAAAGTGAAAATTTTTATTTTAATAAATAGTTTATTTTACAAAGATAGTTTTTTTTAAGAAATCTAAGGAGTATCAGGTATAAAAACCTATTGATTGATAAAGTTTAGTTAGTTTGGATTTAAAGACAATTTTAATGTTATCCCCCCTCTTGCTGTTGTAATTGGGTAAGAAGCTGAAGTGTAAGGCTTTGTTCGACTCCAATCAAAAAACACTCTAACATTGATTCTCTTACTAACCGTATAATCGATAGAAGGTAGAAAAGAGATGATTTTACTTCCGGTGGTTGGCTCATGAATTCCTTGATCTATTCTGCTGGTAACGGTAATATTATCTCGATATGAGAAATCTAATTTAAAGTTTAAATCATTTTCCAATTTCAGTGGCTTTCCTTTGATCTTAATCGGTATTTTAAGTCCTCTTATTTTGTAGCCCAATCCAAAGGTATATGCAGTAGATTTTATTTCATTCAATTGATAATCTGCAAATGACATCGTAACAATTCTAGACTTCTTAAAATCGAAGCTCATCGTCAGGTTATTTTTAAACGACATATTGACGCCAATCAATGGTTGGAATGCCTCATTGATAACAATATTTGGCATTCTATATAAAGAAAAATAGTTATTGTTTAAGGTATCAATAGATTCTGAGTTGGCATAATTACCATCTCCTACATAATCAAAGTTAGATTCAAAACTATTGATGTTCATGGTGCTTGAGTAGGCATGTGTTAAACTAAAACTAGCAAAAATTTTCTTTGCCCATGCAAAATTTGTTAAACCACTATAGGTTAGTCTCCAGTTGGGTAATGGTGTGTTTTTGAAAGGATTTAATTTCACTTTATTTACATCCTTACCCATATAGGCTGCTAAAAAAGCAGGAATTAATACCTCTTGTGATTTTGGTCCATAACCATTTTTATAATTAGAATTGATGGTGCCGTCTGGATTTACGTATTCACTATTCGGATCAGCATTAGGATTTTCTTTACTAATTCTTGTTGAAACAATCGGTCTATTCGCTTCAAAATTTTTGTAAAGTTCTGAATTAAAAGTTTCGTCAAATTTCTTGAATAGTCCTTTTATTGGAATGGTAGTTATTGAATAGGTTCCCATATCCTTTGGAAAAAAATGTTCGAAAGGATCTGTAGAATTCTCTTTCTTAAACATTTGCGAATGATTGATGGTGTATGATTTGTTCCATTCTAAATCAATTTTTATATCCCGCCAAGGTTCAAAATTTGCTTTTACATTAAAGGTTTGAGCAAACGTTTGAATAAAAGGTCTGTTTAATAAGGTATCTGTGCTTATCCAACCTTTTTCTGCTGCGTCATCTAACCAATTATTCCTTTCTGCAGAACTAATATTTTTAAACGGTGACATACCTGGTTGTTTACCAAAAGCAAAGTCATAGCCAGGACTATTGACATTACTTACTCCAAGAGCTCTGGGAGTGTTCATGAATCCACTTACTGTTGTGGCTCTATTCTCACTATATGTAACGCTTACTTTTTTAAGTGCAAGAAGCGGTTCAATGAGTAATGCAACGCCAGGAATCTCAGATTTTTGTTTGGCATAGAGGTCTTTCTTTAGTTTACGAATTGCCTTCTTTTTATCGTTGATTTGTTTTTTAACAACAGAAATTTCTATTGCTTTTTCCTCTTTCGTTTTCTTAGTATTTTCTTTTATATCTCTTATGGTTTCTTTATACTTGTTGAGGTCCTTTTGTGCTTTTTCAATCTGTGTCTGAATCTTCTCTCTTGCCTTGGTTATAATGTCATCAGCAGCCTTTCTTTTTTTTGCGTCTCCTTGATTTGGATTCGGATTATTGTATGCTTTTAAGAATGGTAATTTATCATATAGTCTTTTGATATTGAAATCACCATTTAGACTAATGTTTTGAGAATTATTGATCACATTTCCAAGGGTATTTGGTTTAAACTCATCTGTCAACTTATCGCGCAATAAAGGAGATGCTGTCCACGTATAGCTTGTTGCATAACTACTTCTTACTTGCACCCAATCTAACAAAGGAATTTTATTAATTGGCAAATTGTAAGAGGCAGTTAAAGACTGTGTATAATTTGTATTTCTACCAAAAGCGAGTACATTATCCCAAATTTCTTTTCTCTTTTCCTTGCTATCAATCTTACCATTTGGTTCGTCTATTCTTGCATTATTAGTAGCATTATAATCCAAGTTCACCGATTTGAATGGACTCCATCTGAACACATAATTTCTGTTCCACGTAAAGAACTTATTATAGGTTGGTGCAATTGGAAATTCCTCACTACCTATCACCCTAAGCCTCAATTCACCGAATCGTCTATTCACATCTGTATTAAAAGAAAGTGTGCTTGGAATGAGATTTATATTAATATCCTTGATAAGATCCCACCATTTTTTGCTACTCTTAATTGCTTTCTTGAAAGGATAAATGAACTTAGGTTGTGGGGAATAATTATATCCGAACGCTCCTAAATAGTTCTTTGTACCATTATATTCTGTAAATGGATCACTCTTATAAACTTCGCTAAATGCATAGGTGAAAGTAAAGTTGTTTGGGCTCCATGGCCATAATTTTTTCTTCTTGCTTTGAGGCACGATTCGGATATTCGTGAAATTAAATCCTCTTCTCGTTTCGATTGTTTGAATGGACTCTCTATAATTTTTAAGGGTGTCGCCACCACTTGTTTTATAACGAGCTGACTGTTCTTTTGTTTTAATATCTAACTGGTATGGGTCATATTGAGGCGTACTAAATTTCTGAGCATAAGAGCCATAAAAAGGAATTCTAAATCCTGCTTTTTTTGGAATGAACTTTCCTAGCTCTATGCTAGAAGTAAAATCGTAATCGACATACTCATCTCTAAACCGCTGGTCTACTTTTTGCTCAATTTGCCCAAACCCTATAGAATGATATTTAGTGGCCAATGAAACGTTTCCTAAGTCGGCTAATTTTACATTAACGGTGGCAAGTGTAGCGGTACCACCAGTTTCGTCAAGTCCACTTAACCTAAGTTCATTAAACCAAATTTCCGAACACTTAGCCGAACCATCATCTCCAGCATCACCTTTGGGATTTAATGGATCGCTAGAAGATGGATTTTTGATACCTAGCATCATAGTTGCTACCATGCCTAAATCAGGGTTTCCTATGATAGTTAACAGTCTTCCTTGATCATCCCTTTTTGAATAAGGTACTGTTAGTGGAATCCCTTTTTCGTTTCGTTCTTGTTTTAAATCAGTGAATACAGATAAAGCAATATCTACATCGTTTTCTGATGGCCAAACAATTTCTCTGTCTGCCAGATTCTCATTATTATACACTGCTGGTGGCACTAATGCAGGGGTAATCTTTAAAGGCACTTCGTATTGATAATAGTTGTCTTTAAAGTCTGTTCCTAATCTGATAAAACTTGTTACATCATTATCAACAACAATTGGAGCTGACTCTTCCGCATGTATTGTCATCTGCAGTCTCTTGTAATTTCTGATATCCAAATCAATGTTTTTAAATAATGCACGTGAGTCACCATCAAGCAAATTGCATGCTTTTACGGCGAGTGCTTGCTCGTTTAGTTGAATGGTGGTATTTGCGTTTTGACCAATGCCATTTTCTCGTGAAATGTTTGGTGGCAAGACATAGTTAACAGGTAATTTCTCACTGTTTTCTTCAATATTCACGGCTGTTTGGAAGAAGGTAGTGTTTTTATCAGGATCAATTGGATTAGCATCCGTTCCATTCTTTAAAACACCATCATAAACTCTCCATTGGTTTCTTATCAATTCAAACTTTGCAAACCGAAGCGTTAATGGCTTCTCAAAATCTGTTAAGAATAAACGCACGAATTGTATGGAACGAAAATCCTGAATATTACCAACCTTTTCATCGTATTCTCTAATTGGAATTCTGAACTGATACCAAGTATATTCTGGCAATTCAAGATTCGTAGAGCCGAATGCCACTGTTGCAGAGGTATTGACAACACGAGAAATAATATACTTATTATTGTTCTCATCCATTCCTGGAAAAATTGGTATTCTGTATTCGTAATATTCTTCGTTTTCGTTTAGCGTATTATCTCTATTCAAATCTTCTAGGTCAGGTGTATTTGTCGCTGCATTTGAAAAAGAGCTATCACCGGTAACCACTGGCGAATTGCCTTCTGGTCCATTATAACTTGAATAGTGTGTTATAATCTGAGCCGAATTATCATCGTAAGTTGCATCTTTAAAGAACTTATAATCATCGCTAGCTGGGTCATCTTCTAATCTAGCAACTTCAAAGAGATTTGATGTAACAGAAGCCCTTATATTCGCTAAGAAATCATTCCTTCTACTTTTTTCAAGTTCATCTCCTAATCCATCATAACCAACATCCTGACACTTTCTTATATTAGGATCATTATTAAATGCATTAACGATAGGAGCCAATCGAGGTACTTGCCCATAAGTGGTTCTATCGTTCTGTGTTGTGTCACATTCTAGTCCATTTTCATAAAGAAGTCTTGAATCTTTTAGGATATCTTCTGAGATTGTTCCGAGATTAAGATATAATTCCCCAGCTCTTGTCACATTCCTATCTCCGATAAATGGATCTAACACCCAAAATTCCACGTACTCTACATTGGATGCCTCAAAGTCTGTATTATCTAGGCTTCGCATGATGCCACCCCAACGTGTTTTTGGATTATTTAAATAACCCGAGTCATCTATTCCATAAGAAAATGCATTTGCAAAAAGTTTAGATTCATAGTTGTAAGGGCCTCGCGTTCTTGGATCAAAAGTGAGGTCAAAGGTCTGAAGCGTATTGTTTACCAGGTTATTTGATCTATTTGGAAATACTTCTGACTGCAAAATTTGACGCGTATAATGATCGATATATTGAACTGGATTATCCTTGATGTATTGAGGTGTACACGATTGGCTTTGATTGAAACAAGGATCAATGTTGTACCAGTTTAATTTTGCTCTATTGAAATTATACAAGGAATCGAAACGATCTGACTCTGGAAACATCACCCTGCCATTAACATCTCTGGAGCCACGAGGCGTGCTAGCAAGTCTCCATGATTGGACAGGTTGTCTGATATCGTAACCATTACTTGAACCCTCGAAATCATCAATATAAATATTTCCATTCTTGCCTATCACCTTTGAATGACCTGGTTGTAATCTAGCCACCTCACCATAGAAAGTAAAGGTTGACATATCTTTCGTAGAATAAATAGGTAGTTTGTCTAATGCTTTGGTTAGCCATGGTACATCTGTGTTATATTTCACATCAAAACCTAACATGGTATTTCTAATTGGGTCTTCACCTAAGTTCACCTTTTGGGTGAATGGCCTTTCAGACATATGAAGTACTGTAGCTCCAAAATTCAATTTTTCACTAACGCGATAATCAAATCTAGCGCCATATACTGCCTTCTGTTGCGCAGCAAATTGTGCTCCGTTTTCAAAATCAATTTTTATCTGGTTTCCAGATTTTGCTATTGATTCATTGATGATTTTTACACGACCCAAATTATAATCAACAGTATAATCAACGCCTTCTGTTAAACGGATACCACCTGATGTGACGATCACCGAACCGGCAGGTATATTAAAAGCATTTAAGTTAATGTCTCCACCTCCAGATGATTTGTAACTACCCTTGATAACAAAACGATTGTACTCGGGATATTGAGAAGCAATAACCTGTGTAGAGTCATAAAGTTGATTGTAAACATAATTTGGGGCAATGGCTGCATCACCATTTTCCTCAAATTTCTTTTGTAAAAAACTACCAAAAGGCTCCACCATAGGGAAAATAATTCTTCCATTTTGTGGCTTAATGGTGATTCCATTTAAAAAGTCAAATACCCCATCCGGCTGTGCATCACCTTGGTTATTTAGATTATCTAAATTTAGAAGTCTTATCAATTGTTTACCTTGGATATTACCTTTAGGTAAATATCTTTTAAGACCATTGCCCGGATCATTATAGTAAATATCCAAGAAAAAATCCTCATTGCTCACTTGGTAAGCACCAAGAGAATAGATATTCTTCATCATTAAATTCCATATGGGTAAAGTAGGACGAGCAGATGTAGCTTTTAATAATTTTAGATAAAGGACCTTACTCAAATCATTAGAATCGCCCAATACCTGTGTTGCAAACTCACCTACTTGATATTTTTGACCATTGATGGTATACTCGTAGGCAACGGCTAATACCTCATTTGGATTCAATACATTGTTTAATGAAACATATCCTAATAGCGGATCAAAAGTGTACTCACTTGGTTGTAATTTCCTGGCATATACTTTCTCATAATCCTGAACTGGAGTAAGCCCTAGACTTCCTTGAATGAATGGTGTGACATTACTGATACTTCTGTTTTCTAAGGATACCGCCGGACCTCCTCCAGTTAATTGGCTATACAAATCATTGGTTTGATTTGACGGCAAACTGAGTGATGAGTTGCCATGAATTAAATCGGAATAAGGGTCCTTTTCACCTAAATCCATGAAACCGACAACATCTCTAACGTTGGTTGTAGCTCCGTTTCTATTGGTTACCCATACTTCTATCCTATTAACGTTAACAATAGATTGAATGTTCGGCAAGTTGGCCATTGCCTTATCATAATTATCCCTAAAATACTGTGACAAGAAGAAATGCCTATTGGCATCGTAACGGTCGGTAGAAATTTCAAATTTCTGAATTTGCACCCCATTATCAATTGTTATACTTTCTTTTTTTGATTTTTGTTGCGCCATCAAAACAGATGTTGTAAGACGTCCAAACCTAAGCTTAGCCTTAAAACCAAACATTGCCTGGGTGCTAGTAATCAATTGAGTGGGCAGTGGTAAGGAAACGGTTCCGGCTGCTAATTCCTGGATAATATCATCTTCTTCTCCTGAATATTGAAGTTTGATTAAGTTGTTAATATCACTACCAAAACTAAATCCACCTTGTGTATTATAACCTAGATTAAGCTGAAGTTTGTTCCCGATTTTACCGATGACATTAATGTTCATATTCATGTCAAAGTCAAATCCCCCATTCTTTTGATTTCTGACTGGCAGTGTTGGATTGGCAATCTTTGTTCTATTACCACCAAGTGTAAGTTCTATATTTCCTGAAGGCCTGATGTCAACGGTCGTATTTCCGAAGAGCCTATCTGCCAATTTTGATTTGGTGTCAATAGGTGGTATCAAACCCTTTTTTTCAACAAGATTTATACCCGCGTTTCTGCTTTTAATATAGTCACTTTTTTGTTGTTGTTCCACATATTTTACGTATTCCTGGTAGGTCAAATACATAGGTGGGCGATAGTCAATACCCCCAATTTTTTCATAGATAACATATGTGTTTGTTTCAGGATCATATTCAATGGAACGAACAATATTCGAAGGGTCGTTCAGATCTACTGAATTTTTAGATGGATCAGTCACAAAATCACCCAAACGATCTTTAAGTGGATACTTTAAGGAGTCTGGTGCTGGTATAAAAGAGCTCGAATAGGCACTGCTCCAAAAAACAAAACCTAAAACAGCAACTATAATTATATTACGTATCATATGATTGTCCAAATCAGAACTCTACTTTTCTTTGGTTGATTAACGATTATTTTAAAAACTAATTGTTCAATTATAATGCTTTTAATGCCTTTTTAATTAATTCTTCCACTGTTAAAGGAGTGTCGCCGCTATTTATTAATTTTCCAATTGCCTTTTCTGCCAATGGTTTACCAATTCCTAAGGAAACCAAAGCTTGAAGTGCTTCATCTTGAATAGTCATTTTTTGCTGCAAATGAGCAGTCCCTGCGCCTGTTGAGGATGTAGTTCCGCCAATCTTGTCCTTCAATTCTAGAATAGCTCTTTGGGCTGTTTTAGGCCCAATCCCTTTAATGCTTTGAATAAGGGCTACGTTTCCTTGTAGAATTGCTCTTTCAACTTCAGAGGCCGTTAGGCTTGAAAGCATCATGCGTGCGGTGTTTACTCCAATTCCTGAAACCGAAGTCAACTTAAGGAAGATCTCTTTTTCTTCTTCTTCATAAAAACCAAAAAGTTCGATACCTGTTACGTTATTTCCTTCGTTTTTTACATGCAGGTGTGTAAAAAGCTTCACTAATTTTTCATGTTGAATTGCTGTAAAAGTATTCAAACTAATATGCAGACCGTAACCTATCTGATTTGTTTCAACAACGACATATGCAGGATGTATAGATACTAATTCTCCTTTGATAAAATGCATCATATATTTTTTGGGTTCAAACCTCCAATTTTATTCTACAAAAGTGGGCTAAATTAATACTTTATATTAAACTGAAGTGTAATTATATGCGATTTAACCAAAGATTTTATAAAAAAAAGGAGGCTACGTTTGATTGGCATCACTTTCGTCCATAATCTGCAGGAATTTCTCCCCATTTTTCCGTTTCCCACTTGATGATTTGATTGTTAAAATCATTCGATTTGAGCCAATAGATTGCTCGATCAATCAAATCAAAAACAACTTTATTTTTTGACGTTGGTGACAAACTTGTTTTTACCTTCTTATTCTTTACCCATGAAATGGCAGTTTTGCTGTCTGTATAGATAACAATGTCTACATTCTTCTTCTTACAAAGTGCAAGTGCGTGTACCAAGCCTAGAAATTCTCCTATATTGTTGGTGGCGTCTTCATATTTTGGTGAAGCGAAAATTTCCTTTTTAGTACTAGTTTCTACGCATCGATACTCCATTACACCAGGATTTCCGCTGCATGCGGCATCAACACAGATACTATCAGATATGATTTTGGTTGAAAGAGAGCCCTGGGATTGAACGGAAGATTTAGGCGAATGTGACACCTTTGTAACATAATCCCAATAGCTTTTACTCAATGCATATTCTGCTGTTGCTCTAGTTGGAAAAGATTTGTATTGAGCCCCTTCAACTCCTTTTATCTGCTTTTGACAATCAGCCCAACTACTAAAAACACCAGTATTTAAGCCTTTCCAAACTGTATAAAATTTCAATTTAGCCATTTATTTTTGATGCTTCAAAACTAATTCTTAATGAGAAGAAGGAAGAATTTATATTAGCCGTTAGCCGGAAGCACTAATACTTAATCTTTGTGGTCTTGAGCCTTTTATTTCCATTAACATCATACTCGTTAAAGTACCAAAGTCCCTTTCTAATTCCGTTTTTGTATCTACCGTAAACCAATTCCTTGGGATATACATGTTCGTTTTGAAGGTATTCTATATATACTGCATCGTTTAGTTTCAAGTTAATTGTTAAAGTATATCCTATACTACCTTTCTCGGTAAAACATTGGATTTTTAGCTCTTCTGGGTCTTCACTAAGGTCTCCATTTCGGATAAAATCATAGACTTTATGGATGGCTCCATTTGGATAAAAGGATTTATTTAAATAAAGGTAACTAGGAAATTTTCCTTGATAAGAATCATAAATTCTTGGATCAACGTGAACGACTTTTCGATGGATACTGTCGCCTCTAATTATGGTAAAATACAATAGACGATAGGAGTCATTGCTAAAAAAAAAGAAAGTATCCTCTTTCTCTAGCCACTTACCGTTGATATAATCAATCAATGGCTCGTCATTTTTTGTAAATGAGAAAGAAGAATCTGATTCTACTAAAAATAATCTGAACTGGTCTTTAGTCCACATTTCATCTGAACTAGTTGAGACAAGGTTTTCCGCACTTGGACTCTGAGCAACAAGCACATGACTCATAAACAGCAGAAATGATAATTTTATAAAAAATTTAATCACCATGTAATACTAACGCATTTATTAACCAATTCATTTCTTTTTTTGTGAGATTGATTCTTCGGTAACAGTAGTATAATCGCTATAAATACCTAACGACTAGGGCTTGTTTTAACTTTAAACAAAACAAAAACAAGAGAGGCTAAAAAAACGAGTGCCGTTGCCTGATGCATAACTCCTAAGACAACGGGCGTTTTATTGTTACATCCAATAACTGTAAGCACGCCCAAGATTAATTGAACAAAAATCAAGGCTAATAAAGTGAGACTTCCCTTTTTCATCGTCAAAGAGATTTCTGTTTTTTTAAGAAGTAAATAAAGAAGAATAACTTGAACAGTTAGTAACAATGCAGTAGCCCGATGCAACAATTGCACCATCATCTTTATATAAACAGATGGCTCATAATTTAGAAGATTTTCTGTGTTCCACACAAACGTTTGATTCAATCCTAGTATTACTCTATCTAAGTGCAACCATATGGGAAAATAAGGCAACACAACTCCAGCGCGCATACCAGCCATTAATCCACCTAACAAAATTTGAAGCAAGGCAACAGGAAGCAATGACCATGCAAGCTGTTTGGTCTTTTTTGAGATAGAGAATTGCATCGTTTCTTTAGTTGTGTAGGAGATAAAAGTCCAGCACAAGTAGGAAAAAAGTAGTGTGGCAATCATCAGATGTATGATAAGTTTATAGGCACTAACCCATGTTCGACTATCTTCATTTAATCCGCTAGAAACCATAATCCAACCAAACAAGCCTTCTAGAGAGGCCAATGCTATCACAAGGAGAAGCTGACCTAAAAGGTTTTTTGATATTTTCCTTGCAAGCAGAAAGAAAGTAAACCCAATTACGAATACCATAGCCATTGACCTTGCCCACAACCTATGAAAATACTCCCAAAAATAAATCACCTTAAATTGCGCCAGGTCCATATTTGGATGCAATGCTTCGTATTGTTTTTTTGCATGTACCTTATAATTATCAAAGGTTTTGTCCCACTCCGTTTGGTTCAATGGAGGCAAGGTACCTTCCACAATTTTCCATTCTGTAATAGATAAACCTGAATCTGTTAATCTAGTAATTCCACCGATAATTACCTGAACAAAAACCATTATGATACCTATCATTAGCCATAATGCCAAAGGTTTGTATGCTGAATCTCGAAACATTTTTATTATAAGTTAGTTGTAAAATTAAATGGATTTAAACGTATTTTTTTATTTTTATGACAAACATCAAAGGTAATTGCAACAATGATTCACAGATGCCTGTATAACAAATATTCTACGAATCTGTTTTAAAAGCATAAAATATTTATTAATTTTAGGGGTGAATGTAAATTTATGACATCTAGCCAACAACCCCCATCAAACAATACTCAGAAAAAGTTTAGCTCGTTGTTTGAGCAAACTAAAAACTTGATAAAGAATGCTGACCTAGAACATTCTTTTTTCAAAAAGGGAGAAACTGTTTTTCGTGAAGGCACTACTGCGTTAGGATTATATTGTATTCAAAGTGGTAAATTTAAATTATCTATTACTGGTGACGATGGCAAAGAAAAAATTATTCATCTTGTTAAGGAAGGTGACATAATGGGATATAGGGCATTATTGAGTGATAGTTTATACAATGCTTCTGCCGTTGCCCTTGAATCTTGCGAACTTATTTTTATCCCAAAAGATATTTTTATTGAAGTTTTAAAAGCAAATAGCCAACTATCCTTTGAAATGATGAAACTGCTTGCTGATGACCTAAAAGATGCTGAGGTACAGATGACACATCTTGCTCAAAAACCCGTAAGGGAGCGCATGGCAGAAGCGATTCTGATTATGAAAGATACGTATGATTTCGAGTCGGACCAACAAACACTGAATGTAACCCTTTCTAGAGAAGAGATTGCCAATCTTGTTGGCACAGCAACAGAAACAGCCATTCGATTATTGTCTGAATTTAGAAATGATCGCATGATTGAACTCGTTGGTAAAAAAATAAAAATTCTTGATTTACCAAGACTATACAAAACAGCAAATCTACCAGACTAAAGTCTTGTGCCCCTCCAATGCTTATTCAAAAACATGTATTATGAAAGCAAAGTCATTTACTCGCGTGTTTATTTTTAAATTAGGTGCTGACAACATTAAATAAAAACGCCTTGCAAATTTTTGATTTACAAGGCGTCTTTGAAACTTAAAGTGGTTCGGGGCGGGATCGAACCGTCGACACAAGGATTTTCAGTCCTTTGCTCTACCAACTGAGCTACCGAACCATTTTGTTTAAATGGATTGCAAAAATATAAACTTTTTTTAAAAGAACAAGCTATTTGTTTGTGTAAGGTATTTTAATATCATAAGGCTTATTGTATTTGTTATTAAAATAACGACCTTGTATCCATGGATTCATCAATTTTAGTTGTTTATAGTTGCAACCATAACTTTGGGCAAAGCCTACCAAATCGTTGATAGAGCTATCCACTGTTACTATTGTATAAGGAATAGGCTTGTAGAGGTCATCCTCGTCTAAATGAAACCCATACTTGCTAGGATGTTCACAGATCTCTTTAAGAGCTACGATTCTAAAAATATAACGAGAGGTTTCTGTATTTAAGAGTAAATCATAATAATTATTAGATTGTTGAAAGGAAGCATCATTGGATAATCCTGCCTGTCCCATGTTGTAGGATGCGGCAGCCATTGTCCAACTGCCAAACTTCTTATATGCTTCTTTTAGGTACTTACAAGCAGCGAGAGTAGCACTATGTGGATCATACCTCATATCAACATATTCATTACTTTCTAATCCATAATGTATTCCGGTTTCTCTTAAAAACTGCCAAAAACCAACTGCCTTTGAGGGAGAAGTTACATTTCGCAAACCACTTTCTGCCAAAGCCAAATATTTAAAATCCTCAGGAACTCCTTGTTCTTTCAATGTTTTTTCTATATCAGCGAAGTATCGTTTGCTCAACTTTAAATATTGTATAGTATTACTTTGATAATATAAATTCACAAGCATTTCTCTATCCATTCTTTCTTTAACATCCCAGTCCTCAAGTGGCATTCTTTCTCCGCAAAAATTAAGGCTATCACCCAATCTTACCGGCAACACAGGTAAATAATGAAGTGAGTCATCTACTTCTTTTTCAGATAAAACTGTGTTGTTGTTTTCAGCAGGACGAATGAAATTTGCTGCGTATTGATGCCTCTTTTGACTTGTAAAAGCCAACGTTATAAAGACGCCCAGGGTGGACAACAAAAAAAATAACCTTGTATTTATTTTGGACATTGCTTCCTTATTGTACATCTACAGATTGTTTAAAAATTGGAACCATACTGCAAGGCTCGCCATACATAATTGCCCTTGCTATTGGAGTCAGCGCTATGGTAAGTGCAACATAGATTTCATTCCCAATACTTTTATCGCCACAACCCTTAATCACAACCCTTTTGTTCTTGAACCTAGAAATCTCGTATTGTGATAGCAGATGAATAAGCAGACGTGACTTGAACTCATTCATGTTGGAACTAAATGACGAATAAGATACAAAAGGAGCCAAGCAACTTGCAACCAACATATATGCCCAAATTGGAACTATGGCATTATTGGAGCATTGAATCAT
This sequence comes from Chitinophaga pinensis, assembly GCA_945897725.1. Taxonomy (GTDB): domain Bacteria; phylum Bacteroidota; class Bacteroidia; order Chitinophagales; family CAMDFR01; genus CAMDFR01. The sequence continues at coordinate 116,563 of CAMDFR010000002.1, read as the reverse complement.
AACAAATTTATTTTGATACAAGGCCCAATTTATTTGCTTTAAGGCATTTCTAAAGTCATCTTCTTTTAATATTAAATCTTTGTAAAGAAATGGTTTTATATCAAAGAGCAAAATTTCACTCTCCGATGGTAGCCAAGTCGCAAGATCTATCGTTTCTATAGACTTATTAATAACTGAATTTTGGGGCTCTTTCATTTTATTATTTTTGATGCGAATGCTTAAATAAAAAAGAAACAAGGGTGCTAAAATAGCTGCATAAAACTACAAAAGACAATAAAAAAGGTTTGCATTAGTGCAAACCTTTTTGAATTGTTCACTTATATTTAGACTAATAGAATGTACTTCTATTGTCGGTGATATTTGCCTTCTCTACAATTGCCTTAGCAATGCCCGAAACGATTCTTGAAGCAATTTGTTGTCCAACACCAGATCCATATATTTTGTATTGAGATGCATCTTTTACCGGAACCGGTTTAACGTCATTCACCACCAATACATATACACCTTCGTTTCCAACTATTGGAGAAGATAATTTACCTTTTACAAGACCAGCAGCAGCACCAACCACAGCAGGTTCTCCATTTCTACTCAAATTTCCAACATATGGGTTTGCAAAATTAACACCAGGTATTTGAACCACTTGAACACCCAATTTAGATGCAAGTAGATCAATACTTTTTGCTGCAGCTGCTGTTACTTTTTTGGAAAGCAAAGCTGCCTTTTTCTCTTTTAAAACAGCAGATGTTAGCTCCACTTTAATTTGATCAACAGATGGTACTCCTTTAGGAACTATTTGTCTCACCATTGCTACTACATATTTATCGTCAACACGGAAAGGAGTTGATACGTCAAATTTTTTGGCTTCATATACCCAACGAATTAATTGTCGAGAGATTCCAACACCAGGAATTTGATAATCATTTTCTGCGAGGGTAAATTCTCTAGTATTTAGAGGGGAGATTTTTTTAGTTGCAAGCTCAAATTTATTGGCATCATGATTATCATTTGCAAATTTAGATACCGTTGAAAGAATACCATCTTCGGTTTCTTTGCTAGGAATGATAGATTTTGTAAGGTACGATACTTTGATGGCAGGTACTGTAGGATTGTCTCGCACCACCTTTAAAATATAGATACCTTTATCGTCCTGAACCTTCATATACCTACCTTCGTTGTTGTCAAACAAGAAATAAGCTAATTGAGGCGAAACCATACTTTTTGTTGTCCAGCCTTTAAATCCTCCTAGTTTCATTCCTTCTGTTGCACTAATTTGCTGGGTATTTGCTGGATCTTCACTGAAGGCATTTGCAATGGCTGTCATGTCACCACCTAATGTATCTAGTTGTTTGAACAAACTGTCGAAGATGACAATTTTTGCATTTGCCTCTTCTTGAGTTTTAATGCTAAAAAATACTTGTTGGTATTGTACTGAATCAGAAAGCATTTTTCTATTGGTTACTTTAGCTACTTTCATAGCCATCCCATCGTAGTAAGGACCAGCATATCCTCCAACAGGAAGGCTGAATATTGAGTCTATATTAGCACCAGACATCTCTGACTTCCGTTGCCATTGGCCGTTGTATTGTGACTCAGAATATAAGTTAATAAATACGGTGTCATTGTCTGTTGTTTTTAACTCAGCAAATTTCTCTGACATATATTTTGAAACTTCCAAAGAATCAAAAGTAGAAGGAGTAACTGCAAAAGTCACAAACTTAATTCTTCTGCTCTCTTCTTTTGTTTCATACTTTTTAGAATGTGCGGTCAAATATTCCTTCAAATCTTGGTCTTCAATTTTTACATCTTTATCTGGTATAGAACCATATAGCAATTGAATCACACTTAAGTCTGACGTTGTAGTATAATCATTATACAGCATCTCTCCGGCCCACTTTGGAGCATAGATAGTCTTGGAAAGGAGTCCAGTATATTTTGTGTTATGTCTATCATCAACAATATATTTTTCCAAGTTAGTCCAAATTTTTCTCTTCTGACCTGGTTCAAAACCTTCTTGAGGTTTATCTAAACTAGTTACAAATTGTTTCACAGCCATGCTGTTCACACCACCAGTAGCTGGATCTGGAAAATTTTGTTTCATTACAGGATGAGCAAATTTGCCTTGAGTCAATTCGAGTTTCTCTTCAGTAGTCACTAAAAGACCATTTTCCTGATATACCTTATCCATGATGGTACTAGTTTTCAACTCATTCCATGTTTGTTCTCTAATTTGCTGTCTTTCTTCTTCACTGATGTTTTGGTTACCATCTCTTTTGTTTAGCAAAAAGTTAGCTTCGTTTTCGTTTATCTTTTTGTCAAAATCTTGGGGACTAATGGAAGTTCCATTAATATTAGCTAAGGTAGTTTTGCTACCATTAAATAAGCCATTGACATTCTGTAACTCACTGCTGATAAGGAATAAAAATAAGACTATCCCAATAATAAAGGCTAATTTCCATCCTAGCCCACGTATTTTACCTATAACTGCCATTTAAGTGTTTGTTTAGTAATGTTTACTTAAAAAAAGAAGTGCAAAAATAAGGGTTATTGGCCCTATATGCAATGTATCTTAGAAATAAATAAAATTGTTAACAGAGTTGGATTACAGGATATTAGACAAAAACCAACTAAATATCCAAAAAATTCATGAATTCATCGTATCGTTCTTTTAAATCCTGGATGTATTCCTTTTCTTGAAAGGAAGCTAGGATTGTGTATTGGAATCTTTCGAATGTATTTAATAGCGACGATAAATCTGTCTTGTCGAGTTTCATCGTAATTTCAATAGTTGACTTATCTCTTAGTATATTTACATATAAGGCAAGTACTTTGATATCACAAGAATCAACAATTCTAGAGATTTCTGAGAGTGAATAGCTATTTATGGCTGTTTCTAAAATAATGATTGCTCCAGGCTCAGTCAGGGAATTAATATTAGAAAAATACCTAAACAGACTTTGCAAAGTGATGGTTCCAATAAACAAGTTATCATCCTCCAACACCGGTATCAATGAAAGATTATTCTCTGCTGCAATTTTTATAACTTCAAAAATATGCATGTTGGCTTTCACAAAAGGATGTGTTAAGGCATATGGCAAATCTTTAAGTGGAAGGTCCATATCTTGAATATCAAGAATAGCTTCATCCGTTAACAAGCCCACATACTTTTTGTTTTCGTCAACCACTGGAAGCATTTCAATCCCAAATTCCTGCATCTGATCGAGGGCTTTGGAGGCACTGTCTTGGAGATTTAGAGCAGGAATGGTATCTGCTATCAGTTGTCTTGCTATCATAATGCAATATTATATAGAATAATGTATTCTCAAATTAAAATTCAACAATTAACATGCTTTAAATTTAATCTCACTTTGATAAGATAAACGTAAATTTGCATTCTTGATTGTGTAAACAATTCATTTCTTAAAAAAGCCCTTTTAAAGCACTATATTATTTCAGCAACAAAAATGTTGTTTCTACAAGATGATACAATCTACCCAAGGAATTGTTTTACAAACGCTTAAATATGGCGAATCTAGCCTTATCTGTAGGATATATACCGAAAAATTTGGACTTGTTTCTTACATGGTAAATGGCGTTAGATCGACTAAATCTATTGGAAAAGCTGTTTTGTTACAAGCGGGAAATATTTTAGATCTTGAAGTGTACAATAGAGAGAATAAAAATCTTCAACACGTGAAGGAATATAAACTGGCACACCTTTTCAAACATATCTCGCATCATATCATTAAGACAAGCATTTGTCTTTTTACTTTGGAACTTCTAAACCACTCCATCCAAGAACAAGAAAACAACGATTCTCTTTACCATTTTATAATCAACAGCATCTTACATTTAGATAAAATGGATTGTGATGATGTTGCTTTTCCTGTATGGTTTGCCATTCAGTTGAGCAAACAGATAGGCTACGAACCTGGAAATGAGTTCGACAACCTGCATCCTTTTTTTAGTCTTAAGGAGGGATTGTTTCATTCTATTCCTCAAGACGAATACTCCATTAATAGGACATGCAGCCGATATTGGAATGAGGTACTGCAACAGGAATTCCCTGCAAATATTTATGAAAAAAACCAAGAAAGAAGAGAAATGTTGGATGCAGTGCAACTTTATTTTCGTTATCATATCGAAAATTTCAAACCCCTAAAATCGCCGCCAATTCTACATCAGGTACTATCTTAACACATGCAATCTATCCGCATCTAGCTTCACCATAATCATTAAAAGCAAAGTAAAGGCAAGCAAGGAAGAACCTCCATAGCTAATGAATGGCAGAGGTATGCCAATCACAGGAACAACTCCAATAGTCATTCCAATATTAATTAAAAAATGAAAAAACAAAATACATGCAACGCTGTAACCATAGATTCTACTAAATTTAGATCTTTGTCTGTCTGCCATCCACACAAGTCGCAATAGTAAACCGATGTATAATGCAAGTATTAACGTTGTTCCCCAGAAGCCCTCTTCTTCTCCAATGGTACAAAAAATAAAATCTGTCGTTTGCTCTGGTACAAACTCAAATTTTGTTTGCGTTCCCTTTAGAAAACCTTTACCGAGTAATCCTCCTGATCCAATAGCAATGATGGATTGACGAATATTCCAATCATCAAATTTACGATGTTTTTTTTCGCCAGTATGGGGCTTTAAGACTACCTCTTCTTTAACTAAAGGCTTGTTAATAGTTTGCTTGGAACTAATTCGAAGTGTATAATCAATTCTGGCTCTTTGATAATCCTTCATGACTTTGTTATAGATAAAATCTACCGAATAGCCATAACCAATTACAAAACAATGCAAGAACACAATAAGCATGATCGCTCTTATACTTTTTTTAAAATTGTAGTATATAAACAATGACAAAGAAACTAAAACAAGTATTGCGAGAACCAGTGCTCCAAATTTCAGCGCCACAATACTAAATAGCAGAAGTAAGAATGGAACAATAAGAAATAAAGGGTTTAGGCCTTCTCGATATAATACAATAACAAAAGAACAGAACACCAACATTGAACCTAAATCAGGTTGCATAAGTACAAGTGCTGCAGGCAATCCAATAATAGCAAATGCAGTAAGCATATTCCTCATGTTCTTTATCTCAATATTTTGATTGGATAAAAACTTTGCTAATGCAAGTGCTGTGCAAAACTTAGCAAATTCTGCTGGTTGAATTCCAAATGAACCAATACCAAACCATGATTTATTACCATGGATTTCTTTGCCAACGACTAATACCGCAACCAATAAAAGTATTGAAATGATATAACTTAGATACGCAAGAGATGTAAAGAATTTACTGTCTACTAATAAGACAAAAGTTACCATCACAATGCAGATAGCCACCCACATCATTTGTTTTCCAAATGACGTTTTTATATCAAATACTTGTGCAAAAGAAGAAGCTTCTAACTCACGAAAGGATGCTGCATATACAGATAAACAACCAAAGAGTAATAAGGTCGCATAGATGGCAATGATGACCCAATCAAACTCATTCAATAATTTCCGGTTTCTTTCCATAGTTTCCTGTATTTAATAAGTCTGCGTCAAACATTCTTTTTTCCATCTTCTGTCTACTTGTTTCAATAGTATCATTGATATATTTTTCCACCATTAAACTTACGATAGGTGCTGCATAGGTAGCGCCATAGCCACCATTTTCAACAATTACAGCAATTGCAATTTTAGGATTTTCAAAAGGAGCATATCCAGCAAACAATGAATGGTTTTCACCATGAGGATTCTGAGCCGTACCTGTTTTACCACACATTTGAATAGATGGAATCGCACAAGAATGTGCCGTTCCAGACTCCACCACCCTTCTTAATCCTTCACAGACGGCATCGTACAGAATATAAGCAATACCAGGATTATGTAATGGATAATTCAATTTAAATTCATTTGTTGAATCGCCTTCTACCTTCTTAATCAAGTGAGGTGTATAATAATATCCTCGGTTAGCAATTAATGCATACCCATTTGCCATTTGTAGAGGTGTCATCAGAATCTCGCCCTGACCAATACTTAAAGAAATAATTGTATTAGCATGCCATTGTCCTTTTCCATAAATCTTATTATAATATTCAGGGGTAGGAACATTACCACTTTTTTCACCAGCAAGATCAATACCCGTTTTTTGACCTACTCCCATAGCTAACATCACATTCCTCCAATGAAGATAACCGACCTCTGTAGAAGTATAAATAGCATTTTCTACTGAAGCTTTGAATGTGGCACAGAAATATGGGTTACAAGAATACTTTAATCCATCCATGAGATTGGCCGCAGAGGGATGTGGATGCGAGCATCTCACCACTTTACCCCCTCCCAAATGATAACCACCACCACAAGACCATCCATAATCAGAAGTGATACTTCCATCTCCCAATGCGATCAATGCATTAAATACTTTAAAAGTAGATCCTGGTGGATAGGTAGCTGTCAAAGGCCTATCGATTAATGGTTTCTGAGGGTCATTCAAGAGTTTCATATAATTCTCTCCACGCTTCCTACCGGTCAATAAATTAGGGTCAAAAGAAGGACTACTTACTAAACAAAGAATTTCACCAGTTTTTGGCTCAATGGCAACAATGCTTCCTCTCTTGTTCTGCATCAATTTCTCCCCGTACTGCTGTAACTCTATATCGATGGTAGAAATTAGATTTTTTCCGGCAATTGGCTTTTGGTCATATTCACCCTTTTCGTAGGAGCCTTGCTCTCTGCCAAGTTTGTCAACATAATAATAATTGATTCCAATGGTTCCCCTCAAATAATCATCGTACTTCATTTCCAAGCCAAATTTGCCGGCATAGTCTCCGGGTTGGTAATATCCTTCTGACGCTTCGATTTGTCTGTCGCTCACTTCTCCAATATATCCAAATAAATTAGGAGCGCTATTATAGGGATATTGTCTCATCGTTCTTACCACGCCACTATAGCCCGTAAACTGATTTAAGTACTCTTGAAATTTTGAGTAGTCTTCGATGGAAACTTGACTTAAAAAAACAGATTGTTTGTTTGGAAACTCCAACTTTGCCTTTTTATAATACTTGATAAATTGCTCTTTAGAAATAGACAACAACTCACAGAATTTAGTCGTATCTATTGCTTTATTTTTTGCCTGCGAAGGATTCACGAAAACATCATAGATTGGAGCATTATAAACCAATATCTTGCCGTTTCTATCGTAAATCAAACCTCTTGCTGGTTCTACCCTTCTTTGTTTGATAGCATTGTTGTTTGCCTGCTGAGCAAACTCACTGCTAAGAACCTGGAGATAAAACAATCTCAAAAAAAACATAGACCCAATTACAATGAAAACAATTTTAATGACCGATGCTCTTGAGGAAAATAAATCTTTCAAGTTTAGTTATATTTAGCTGCTGACTTGTTAGATGAAAACAGCAAATACATCATCATAAAAAGCACCGAAAACATACTACTGATAATTGTTTTAAAGAACGTATAATGATAGGAAACAAAATTTCCTTTTTCAACTAGGAAGAATACGGAATGGTGTATAAAAACAACGATTGAAACGTATACTACAAACCAAGTAACCCCATGATAATACATGTCCATTAAATCATTTGTTTCCTGCTCTTTGGGATTGAGTAGTTTAAAAAGCAATGGACGCAAAAAAGCCACCAACACTAAAGCTGAAGTGTGCATACCAAGAGTGTCACGAAAAACATCTATGACAAAACCTACAGAAAAAGCAATGATCAATAGATTATAGGGACGTACGGTTATAGGCAAAAGAATAATGAGCAAAGGATAGATATAGGGATTAATCATTCCATTGATATTGATGTGGTTTAATATCAATACCTGAACCAAGATGATTAGGATGCAATGTCCAATATATTTAATGTTCTGCCGGTTCATCAACTAATTTTTCCAATGCATTAAGTTCATTCTTTCGCATATGATTAACAATATAGAGATAATTCAAATTATGGAAGTCTGTCGATAATTTTATTTTTAGCTCTAGTAAATTAGAACCTGTAATCTCCTGCCAAGACTCTACCGTTCCTACCATGATTCCTGCAGGAAAAAAGGAGGAATATCCACTCGTCATTACTGTGTCGTGTTTGGCAACTTTAACGTGGTTTGGAATCTGGCTAAGAGTGGCATATTTACTACTTTTAGTGTCCCAAGTCAAATTACCAAAATAATTATCTTTTGTAAGTTTTACACCAACCCTTGAGTCTGTATTCAAAACAGACATCACCACAGAGTAATTTTTTGAAACACCGATGGTAATACCAACGATCCCCTTGTCATTATACACACCCATGTTTTTTGCAATGCCATCTTTGCTCCCTTTATCTAGATAAATAAAATTTTTGGACTTATCTGTCGTGTTATTGATTACTTGTGCATGCATCAACGAATAGACTTGCTCTAATTCGGCATCAGAAGTATCTTGAAGAGAGTCAATTGTAACTGCATTGGAAACATAATTTCTAGAAAGGAGTTGTTGTAGTTTTACATTTTCAATGATCAAACTATCATTCACCCTGCCCAAAGAGAAAAACTTGAGGATGTTATTTTCGGATTGATAAATGCTTGAGGTTACCTCGTTACTGGTATTTACAAAACTACTATTGTAGTATCTATTGTTGTTAGACACTAAATACATACAGATAATTTCAAAAAAAATAAATAAAAATAAAAAGTAGTTATTAGATAAAAATCTAAATAGATAACGCATTGATGTATTATAGTTCTGAGGTTACATTAAGAATGTGAACTTATCCATATTTTTCAGTGCAATACCTGTGCCTCTTGCAACAGCGCGCAAAGGATCTTCGGCAACGAATACTGGCAATTTTGTTTTCTGACTAATACGTTTGTCTAAACCATGCAGCAAGGCACCACCACCTGTTAAGTACAATCCCGTTCTATAAATATCTGCAGCCAATTCAGGAGGCGTTGTTTCCAATGCTTTCAAGATAGCTTCTTCAATTTTAGAGATTGATTTATCAATGGCGTGGGCAATTTCAGAATAGGACACCACAATTTGCTTAGGAATACCTGTCATCAAATCTCTTCCATTTACAGGATAATCAGCTGGAGGGTTATCTAACTCTGGCAAAGCTGAACCGATTTGAATTTTAATGTTTTCGGCAGAACGCTCACCTATGAGCATATTATGTTGACGTCTCATATAATCCACAATATCGAGTGTAAATTCATCTCCCGCTACTCGGATGGATTGATCACAAACAATGCCTGACAATGCAATTACAGCTATCTCAGTTGTACCGCCTCCAATATCAATAATCATATTTCCTTGAGGCTCCTCAACGTCAATACCGATACCTATCGCAGCAGCCATTGGCTCATGAATAAGCTTTACCTCCTTGGCTCCGGCTTGTTCAGCACTATCTCTTACGGCTCTTTTTTCAACTTCCGTAATACCAGATGGGATACAAATAACCATTTTATAGGAAGGTGGGAAAAGAAACTTTTTATTACCGTGGATCAATTTAATCATCTCACGTATCATGCTTTCCGCAGCATTAAAATCAGCTATGACACCATCTTTCAATGGTCTAATGGTTTTAATGTTAGAATGCGTTTTCTCATGCATCATCATCGCTCTTTTACCAACGGCGATAACTTTATCGGTCCGTCTATCAATAGCTACAATGGATGGTTCATCAACCACTACCTTATCATTGTGCACAATCAAAATGTTTGCCGTACCTAGGTCTATGGCTATTTCATGCGTTAAAAAATTGAATAATCCCATGGATATTTTGGTGATTCTTGTCGTTGTAAATTGTAAATTTTAAAAACCTTATGCAAAGTAACGATAAATCAATGATTACAAAGTATTTTTCTTAAACTATTTTTATTTATTTATGATCTATAATTTACATTGAAAGCTTGCCATTTTTTATCAATTCCTCCAAAATTATTTTGAACCAAAATGAATATTTTTCTGGATATTGTCGTACATCCTCCATTAACGCAAGGGGCCGTATCCATTCTACAGCTTCCACTTCATCAGGATTTAGATTCATTTCGCCATCATATACACCTGTAAAAACAGTATCAAACTCATGCTCAGTTAATCCACTTGGTTCGTCAAAAGCCTTGTAAATAAAATCAAACTCTTCGGTTAAATCTGTTTGAAATCCGAGCTCCTCAAACAATCGTCTATGCGCCGCGGCCGCAAAACTCTCGTTTTCGCGTGGGTGAGAACAACAACTATTACTCCAAATGCCGGCCCAATGATATTTACTGTGTGCTCTTTGCTGAATAAGCATTTCACCATCCGAATTATAAATAATGATGCTGATTGCTTTGTGCAATAAGCCTTTTTCATGGGCCTCTTGTTTGCCCATCGTGCCAATCTCTTCACCATCATTATTTACGAGTACTACTCTTTCTTCAACCATTATTTTTCTGATTTTATTTGCCAATTATTGCATTTCAAAAGTAATTAAAATCATCAAAAGACTTTTCTCTTTCGATATAATTTCAATATTGCTACTTAAACCAATCGGAATACATGACATAATTATTCGCTATTCTTTCAATTTGATCTTTAAAAAGCCCAGGATTCAATTCCTTTACTTTTCTTGCTGGAATGCCCGCATAAACTGAATTCTCCTCACATACCGTATGCTCCAAAACAATGGCTCCTGCAGCTATGATTACATTCTTTTTTACCAATGCGTGATCCATCACAATGGCACCCATTCCTATGAGCACATCATCCTCTATCGTACACCCATGCACCAACGCACGATGCCCAATAGAAACATTATTACCAATTTGCAAGGCTGCTTTTTGATAGGTACAATGCAAAATAGCCCCATCTTGTATATTTACTTTATTGCCTATTTTAATTGAATTAACATCACCTCTAACTACTGCCTGAAACCACACACTACAATCATCTCCCATCAATACATCCCCAATCACAGTAGCATTTTCAGCTAAAAAAATATTCGTTCCGAATTGAGGTTTTTTGTTTTGTACTGTTAAAACTAAAGGTGGCATTTCTCTTATTTAATTTGTTAGAAATAATGATTGGATTCTTACAGAGTGCACGAAGGTTAAAGACTCACATCTATATCGGCATCCCATCCGGGTTTCAAAAAAACTTTGTCTCCAAAGGTGTAAATCTTTTCTGCTTGCCTATGTAAAAGGTAGTTTCCGGTATCCCAACGCCCGTTTTGATTCAAATCTTCAACAACAAGAATTTTATAATAGCCACTTGGAAGATTAGGCACCGTGATTGTCTTATCCAAATCATTCAACGATATGTTTTTCTGATAAATCTTTTGTCCTTTTTCATTCAATATTTGAAGTAGGAAAAAATTATCTCTTGTCAATTTATTGTGAATAATAATATTACCATAATTTTGCTTGGACATGGTCATAAATGATTGTAAAAACGTTTCGTTTTCTTGTCCAAAAACATCTAACAACGCTCCCTTTTTAACCTCAATTTGATAGTTCGTGCCCGCTTGCCAATCATATGTAAGTTCAAGTTGTCGCACATCTTTTTTGTTTTGCAAAATAGTAGCCTTAACCTCTTTTAAGGCAGTATCTTCAAGCAATCTTATCCTTGCTAAATCAACAACTTTAAAAGGTCTTGTTAAGGTCAACACATAAGGCTTAAAGATGTCGTGTGACAAATCCTGCTTTTCCTTCATTTTTGCCAAAATATTGGACGCGTTTAGCGGACTAATGGCATTATCTTTTAACTCGTTTTCTTTGATAAAGAATAATTCTTTGGATACCGTATCATTGATGTTCCCATTGGTGGTGATGGTAAAGACCGTGTTATTCTTAGTATAGTCGGCATAGTAATAACTAATGGTGTCTTTTGTCTCATTAACAATAGCAATATCATTCTTGTTATAGATATCTGCGTCAAACTTTATATTCTGTATTGGACGGTTGTATATAAATTTAATCAATCCTAATTGTGGGTTGGCTACGTCTAAAAGCATTGTTTTACTTGGCTCTTCAACAAAACCACGCAGCAAGAAATTCGTTGTTTTTGTGCTATCATACATATTGATAAAAGAGTCGGAAAAAGCTATCTGTTCTACTTCCGCGTCATATAGATAATCATAATCTTGATCTTTCAAAGCAACAAGTTTATAGGTCCCTGGTTTGATATTTTCTATTTTAAAAAGTCCTTCCTTATTAGTTCTCGCTACATACAAGGGTTTGCTCTTAAAGACGATACTATCGCTTAAATCTGTGTATAACATCACACTGTAATCCTCCGCTGCAAGATTATCACTAGCCTGAATTAGTCTTCCACCGATGGATGCACTATCTATAAAGTCACCTGTGCTAAAAACATATTTAAAACTATCTTGAATATTCCCTTCGCTATAATCCTTCAATGCGTTTCCGAAATCTATGTTATAGGTTGTATTTGCTTGGAAACTGCCCCTAAATTTAAGCACTAGCTTTTTACCGCTTATCACATAGTCTGGCTGCTTTTCCATTGGTGGAGAAACAATGATTTGTTGCGCTGGATTATCTAGATTAAAAAACTCGTTGAAAGTAATCGTTACTTTTTTAGCCTCAAAATGCAAACTGTAATTAGCTGGCTCCACCTCTTTTATTTGTGGCTTTTGCACGTCTCTTGGACCGCCTGAAGGAGGCACGATATTAGCGCATCCACCAACTATAAGTCCAAGGACTACAAGATGTACGAGCAATGTAAAATACTTAATAGCTATTGAATTTCTCAAGGAGCAAACCTCTTTTTTTATAAAAAATGTCAGCCTTGTGGAGCTGACATTTTCTGATGACCTATTCTTTGGATTACAATTTTCTTTGCACCTCTATTTCTTCGAATGCCTCCACAACATCTCCCACTCGGAGGTCATTATAATTTTTGATGTTTAATCCACATTCATATCCTGCAGCAACATCTTTCACATCGTCTTTAAATCTTTTTAAGGAAGCCAATTCTCCTGTATACTGAACGATTCCATCTCTTACTAGTCTGATTTTAGCACTTCTTGTCACCTTACCATCTAACACATAACATCCTGCAATGGTACCTACTTTGGTAATATTGAAGACCTCACGAATTTCAATATTTGCAATCACCTTCTCTTCCATTTTAGGCTCTAGAAGTCCTTCCATAGCAGATTTCACATCTTCAATAGCATTGTAAATAATAGAGTATGTTCTGATTTCTACTCCCTCATTTTCTGCAATTTTTCGTGCTTGCGTTGAAGGTCTTACTTGGAATCCAATCACAATCGCGTCAGATGCCGATGCCAACAAAATATCGGTTTCATTAATAGGACCAACCGCCTTGTGTAATACATTTACTTGTACTTCTTCAGTAGACAATTTCAACAAAGAATCTGTCAAAGCCTCTATAGAACCATCCACGTCGCCCTTGATAATGATATTCAATTCCTTAAAGTTACCTAATGCCAAACGACGGCCAATTTCATCCAAAGTGATATGTTTTTTGGTTCTCATACCCGTTTCTCTATCAATCTGTGCACGTCTTGTTGCTGTTGATTTTGCTTCTTGCTCATCATCAAATACTCTAAATTTTTCACCTGCCTGTGGTGCTCCATTCAGACCAAGTATTTGCACTGGTACAGAAGGTCCTGCATTTTTCATTTTCTTACCAGTATGGTCCGTCATTGCTTTCACCTTACCAAAATAAGGACCACAAACCATCATGTCGCCGATGTTTAAAGTACCCGACTGTACTAGAATGGTAGCCATATATCCACGACCTTTATCCAAAGAGGCTTCTATGACACTACCAATAGCTAATTTATCTGGATTGGCTTTTAGTTCCATTAACTCTGCTTCGAGCAAGATTTTATCTAGAAGTAATTGTACATTCGTACCCATTTTTGCAGATATTTCAGCGGTTTGAAACTTACCACCCCATTCTTCTACCAAAATATTCATAGTGCTCAATTGCTCCCTAATTCTGTCAGCGTTTGCCCCAGGCTTGTCCATTTTATTGAATGCAAAAATCATAGGAACACTTGCCGATTGAGCATGACTAATCGCCTCTTTTGTTTGAGGCATGATCTGATCATCCGCTGCAATTACAATGATGGCAATATCTGTTAGTTTCGCTCCTCTCGCTCGCATGGCTGTGAAGGCCTCGTGACCTGGTGTATCTAAGAAGGAGATTTTCTTTCCACTTGGAGTTGTTACGTCATAGGCACCAATATGTTGTGTGATACCACCCGACTCTTTCGCTACCACATTTGCCTTACGAATATAATCTAGCAAAGAGGTCTTACCATGATCGACGTGACCCATAATGGTTACAATAGGTGCTCGCTCTAATAAATCTTCAGGGTTTTCCTCTTCTTCTTCAATAAATTCTTCATCAGCAGCCGAAATAAATTTCACTTCGAACTTAAATTCGTTTGCCACCAATTCGATGATTTCTGCATCAAGTCTTTGGTTGATTGAAACAATAACACCCAAATTCATACAGGTTTTAATAACCTCAGAAGCAGAAACATCCATAAAACTTGCCAACTCACTTACGGAAACAAACTCTGTCAATTCCAATAAGTTATCTTGAACTGCATCTTGTTCTCTTTGATTCTCTTCAGCGGCAGCAATACGCTTGCCTTTCTTCATCTTAGAACGGTTACTCTTCCCAGTTGCATTGGCCAATCTCGCCATCGTCTCCTTGATCTTATCTTCAATTTCCTTTTCGGAAACTGCTTGGTCTACATTATCTGGTTTTTTGCCTTTGTTTTTATCAAAAGGAGCGCGGTTAAATCCACCTGGACCTGCCGGTCTATTATAGCCACCTCCACCGCCTGGTCTATTGAAGCCTCCACCTTGAGTGCCTGGCGCTCTGTTTTGTCTTGTACTATCATGCTGTGCCGGTTGGGCTTTGCCTGCTTGTGAAGGGTTCTCTGTTTTAAAAATTCGCTTTCTAGGCTTTTTATCTGCATCTGAAGCACTCTCACCAGGTTTTCCTCCAGGCTTGCCTTTGCTATCATCGCGTTTAGGGCGCGTAGATTCTAAATCTATTTTTCCTAAAAGCTTTATTCCATCAAGCTTTTCATATTTAGTTTCAATATTGTTCAGATCTTTCTCGTCTGCTACAACTTCAATTTCAGTAGACTTTTCCTCTAACTTTGTCGGTTCTTCTACCTTAGAATCCTCCTCTTTTTTTGCTTTTACCTTTTTTGCCTTGCCTTCATCTGTCTTTTGTTCTTCTGACGTGGGCTCTACTGTTGAAAGTGTTTCTTCTTTAGCAACAGCCGTTTTTTTCTTTTCTGCTGGCTTTTCTTTCTTCCCTAAATCAATATTCCCAATAATTTTTGGACCTTCCAATTTCACCGAGTTCGTCTCAATAACTACCTCTGGTTTCTTTTCTAACTCTATCTTCTTTTCCTTTTCGACAGTAGGCAACAAGGTTGTTTTAATTCTTATCTCATCACTTTCCTTTTCTTTGGCTTTCTTATCTGTAAAAATCGATGAATTATCTATTTCAATATTCTCACGTTTCTTGTTGATGCCCAATTCTACCTGTGCAGCTTCGCCCTTGTGACCCATATCCACATTAAACTCTTTCATCAATACGGCAACCATATCCGGAGACAGTTTAGTGGTCGGTTTATTTTCTACCGTAAAGCCCTTTTTCTGCAATTCGGCCACGAGTGTAGCGGCGCTTACATTGCACATGGAGGCGGCTTTGGGGAGTTGCATTGGTTTTGCTTCTTCAGACATATATCTTTTTTAAATTATCTTTTTTTGGTTTCCGCACCTGCGAAAACATTTTTTATTATTATTTCATACGCAACATTTTAGTCTTCAAACTCAGCTTTTAAAACACTAATTACATGTTGTACCGTTTCATCTTCCAAATCTGCTCTTCTAGCTAATTCTTCGGGATCCAAATCTAACACGCTTCTCGCAGTATCGCAACCTATTCCCTTCAAAATATCAATTACCCAAGCATCAATCTCATCTGAAAATTCTTCCAAATCAATATCAAAGTCATCTTCTACTTCTTCAGCATCTCTAAACACGTCTATTTCATAATCCACCAAACGGCTTGCAAGCTTTATGTTTAAACCTTTTTTACCAATAGCTAAGGAAATCTGATCTGGCTTTAAGTAGACAGCTACCTTCTTATTCTCCTCGTCAATACTCAACGAATCGATTTTCGCTGGTGCCAAGGCACGTTGAATCATCAAGTTCAAATTGCTTGTATAATTAACAATATCGATATTTTCATTTTTTAATTCACGAACAATCGCATGGATTCTAGAACCTTTCATCCCCACACAAGCACCTACTGGATCAATTCTATCATCAAAAGATTCTACAGCTACTTTCGCTTTTTCACCTGGCTCACGAACAATTTTTTTCAAGGTAATCAAACCATCAAAAATCTCAGGCACTTCCATCTCTAATAACTTTGCTAAGAAAGCACTGTCCGTTCTAGACAAGATAATCTTAGGATTGTTGTTGTGCATATCTACACGCTTAATCACCGCACGCAAAGTATCGCCTTTTTGATAGAAATCTGCACGAATTTGCTCGCTCTTAGGCAACAATAATTCATTGCCTTCGTCGTCCAAAATCAAGATTTCTTTTTTCCAAACCTGATATACTTCACCAGAAATAATTTCACCTACTCTGTCTTTATACTTTTTATATACTTCGTCTTTCTCGAGCTCTAATACCCGCGACGCCAATGTTTGACGAGCTGCCAATACCGAACGACGACCGAAACTTGCTAAAGTAATTTCTTCATATAATTCATCACCGATTTGATATTCAGGATCAATTTTTTGCGCCACTGCTAAATCAACTTCGGCCACATCATCCTCTACAAAACCATCTTCCATGATGGTTCTTCTATGCCAAATTTCAAGATCACCTTTGTCAGTATTCACGATAATATCAAAATTATCTGTACTACCATATTTCTTTTTCAATAAGGTTCTAAATACATCTTCTAAAACCTTCATCATTGTAGGTCTGTCAATGTTCTTAAATTCTTTAAACTCGGCAAATGAGTCTATCAACTCTATACTATTCATGATTTTTTAGTTTTTGTTTTTTTGATTCCTAAAAATTTTTTTATTTAAAATTAAATTGTATCAATGCACTTTTTATCTGGGCATAAGTCAGCTCATATTGCTTTGGAAGCACTTCTTCGTCTGCTGGCTCACCTGCTTTTTTCTTCTTCTTTTTTACTTCTTTCAATATTTGTTCTAATACCACTTTCTCGTCGTCGCTATAAATCAAACGGCCAGAGATCTTTTCCCCACTCGTTTTCACAATATCCAATGTACTCCCAATTCTCTTTTTGTACTGTTGAGGCACTTTCAATGGATTGGTCATGCCTGGACTCGATAGTTCTAATCCATAATCCAAAGGCACAATGCCACCCTTGTCCAAAAACTCTTCCAAGTATCTACTCAAGATGGTACATTGATTGATGGTTATGTTTTCAAAGCCATCTACAAAAACTTGTATTCTCTTGCCCTGCAATACTTTCACGTCTACCAAATACAAATTTTCTTCGGCTATTTTCGGTAAAAGTATCTCTCTTATTTTTTCTACTGCGTCCTTCATTTCAATTTAGAAACAAAAGAGGGGACTAATAGTCCCCTCTTTCTTTTTTTCGTTTACAATGCAAATGTACGCTATTTATACTTAAAACCAAAATTAATTTAATGATTCTACATGTTTCTTTTCATAGTATTTAAATGTTTTTTGGGCGCGTCCCAGGCTTTAAAAATACAGAAAGCCTTGGTCGGGCATTTCGCAGTACCCCGATGAAAAATCGGGGGTACTTGCTGCATTCCCTCGCGCTAAAGAAGCATTGCAAATACTTTCTAGGAGGGGATCAGCAATGCAAATGCGGACCAGCAGGCTGACCATACATTCGAGAACATTCAATTGAACGAAATGCTGCGCGACTGGGTGGCAGGAGTACCGCCCTTGCAAAGGACGTACGACAGAACACAGGACCTTTGCCCTTGGATTTTTGGGGCAAAGGGCGCGCCCAAAAAAACAAATAAAAAAGCCTATCGATAAGGATAGGCTTGATAAATATATTTTAAAAAACGGTTGACTATGGACGCATTTCACTATTGTCCTCTTTGGCTACCAACAAGAAAGTGATGCCAATGGTGCATAATGATAAGCCAACAATCAGTGGCAATGTCAAGCCATAGCTAGAAGCATGTGCCGTTGGATCGGTTGGATTATAAGGCAAATATGCGCTTGAATTTAAGATTAAAAAATAAGTGTAAACACTTACTATCGTCCCGATGAGGGTGAAAATGATACCGATAACTTTAGACATAACAAGAATTATTTGTATTGCAAAAATGTAAAAACTTTTACAGACTCACAACTTATTTTGAGAAAAACTGAGAAAATCAGCTAAAAATTCGATAATCTTGCAGCGTGTTAACAGTATCAAATTTATCATTACATTTCGGAGGTAGAACTTTATTCGATGGCATCACCTTCCAAATCGTTCGGACAGACAGAATCGGGCTCGTAGGTAGGAACGGAGCAGGCAAATCGACATTATTAAAAGTATTGACGGGCTTTCAAAAGCCAGACAACGGCGATATATCGACGCCCAAAGATTTTGAAATAGGCTATCTACCTCAAGATATCAATAGTCAGAGTACCAAGACCGTTTACGAAGAAACTAAGACCGCTTTTAGCAAGTTTCTTGCTTTGGAAACTGAGCTAAAAAGCTTGTCGCATCAAATGGAAACGCGTACTGACTATGATAGTGATTCCTATATGGATTTGATTACTGTGTATGGTGAAAAAGATGCCTTATTTCACATGATGGGTTCTCACAATATTGATGAAGAGATAGAGAAAATATTGAAAGGGCTTGGTTTTGAGCCCAAGGATATGCAGACGCCCGTGAGTGAATTGAGTGGTGGTTGGCAGATGAGAATTGAGTTGGCCAAAATATTATTGCAGAAACCAGATTTAATTTTGTTTGATGAGCCCACAAATCACTTGGATATTCATTCGATCACTTGGTTAGAGAATTTTCTTAGAGATTATGATGGCGCCATCCTTTTGATATCGCATGATAAAGCCTTTTTGAATAATGTGACCAATAGAACCATTGAAATTTTTAATGGCGACATTGATGATTATAAAGCGAACTATTCCAAATATATCGACCTAAGAAAAGAGCGCAAAGCGAATCAGATTAATGCGAAGAAAAATCAAGAAAGAGAGATACGTCAGATAGAAAGAAATATTGAGCGCTTTAGGGCCAAAGCATCAAAAGCGGCCTTTGCGCAATCTTTGGTAAAGAAGTTGGATAAGCTAGACATCATTGAGGTTGACGAAGAAGATGTGTCGAAAATGAATTTGCGTTTTCCAGATGCCGTGCCTTCGGGCAAAGTGGTTTTAGAAGTGAAACACGCTGTAAAAAAATACGGCAATAAAACCATTATTCACAATGAGAGTTTTTATGTAGATAAAGGTGACAGGATTGCTTTTGTAGGCAAAAACGGAACAGGTAAAACGACCTTGAGTCGGATGATTGCCGGCGATTTGGATTTTGATGGTGAAATAAAAAGAGGTTACAATGTGCACTTGGGTTATTACGCACAGCATCAGGCAGAGACATTGGATGGCAACAAGACAGTGTTTGAAACCATTGATGAGGCTGCAACAGGAGAGATGAGAACCAAAGTAAGAACCTTATTGGGTTGCTTTTTATTTAGTGGTGAAGATGTAGAAAAGAAGGTAAAAGTATTGAGTGGCGGGGAGAAAGGAAGGGTGGCGATGGCCAAACTTTTGTTAGAACCCATGAATTTATTGATATTGGATGAGCCTACGAATCACCTGGACATGGTGTCGAAAGAGACTTTGAAGCTAGCATTGAAAGAATATAAAGGAACATTGATATTGGTAAGTCACGATAGAGATTTTTTACAAGGCTTGACGAATCGTATTATGGAGTTTACCGACACAGGAATTAAGGAGCATGTTGGCGACATTTATGATTTCTTGGAAGAAAAGAAAGCGGAAGATTTTAGAGAATATGAACGGGCTAAAAACGGCAATATTCCCTTAGCAAAATTGAATTCTAGAGCAGAAGCAAAAAAACAAAGTTCGGCACCTCATAAACCTGACGACAAGGAAGCAAAAGCATTAAAGAACAAAGCTTCTAAGCTAGAGAATCAGATTTCTGAATTGGATAATAAGATAGAGGAATTTGAGAAAAAATTGAAAGATCCCGAATCTTTTAAAGAGGTAGGAAACGACCCTTCTTTCTACAAAAAGTATGACGCGGTAAAGCAAGAACAAGCCCAATTGATGAAAGACTGGGAAGATGTATTGGAGCAGATCGGCTAAATAATTAGCAAATATTGCTTTTTAATTTTCTACCAGAGCATGTCCAATATCCATAATTCTATGGATAATTTTATCAATATCATTTTTCATTTCTATATGATTGTTGTTCGTGTCGTCCTGCAACCATTTCAACAATGATGCTGCATCAGGATTTTTGGCGATTGGCACATTCATTTTTTCCAGAATACTTGCGTTGGCTTTTTGTTCGGGCTGACCTTTCATCGGAATGACCAGCAATTTTTTATGCAAATAAAGCGCTTCCGAAATGGTTTGAAATCCTCCTGCTGTAATAATGCCAGCACATTGCGTTAGGTGCATGGTGAAGCTTTCCATGTTTAGCGGAAAGATGCTTATGTTTTTAATAGTGTTCGGCCTTTTTTCTGTTTTTGAATAGATAATAAACTTATAGTCTTCAAATCGATTATCTCTCAATATATTCATCAATTCATCATCTGAGTATGTAAGCAAATAGATGAGGATAAAATTTTCGTTTGTGATTGTTGCGTTTCGAATTTCTTTTCTTACCACTGGATAATATATAAAATCATCCATTTTGGTGAAATGCATGCCAATCTTCGCTTTTACAGGACAAAGTATTTTAGTAACGATATTTGTTTTTAGTTTTAAGCCATGTAAACGAGGAAAATTTTTTGAGGTAAGCGCATATATATTTCCAATACCAATACAAGGTATGTTATATATTTTAGCGCCCCAACAAGAAATGGGTTCATAATCTGAAATGACTAAGTCGTACTTTTTGAATGGGATACTTTTGATGGATTTTACAAAGGCGTAGAGATCGAGCTTTGCAAAACTTTTGAGATATGATATCTTTCCTTCTTTACCATATTTAAAGCTGATGCCTTTGCAATTATAATTAATATCTCGAGGCAATTGTATATCAGCATTATTGCCACTAATGACAACATCGATTCTCTCAATTTCTGGCTCCAAAGCTAGTTGTTCTATGATCTCAATAGAGCGTGTAATATGTCCGTTCCCCGTGGCTTGTATGCCATACAATATTTTCATTCTATGAAGTTTAATAATATCAAGACCGTTGCTTTTCCTTGCCTTAAACGTTCATACAACTACATTGCTTTATTGATAATAGATTGAATATTGAAATCTGTTATATCTAAATCATCTTCTGAAAAAGTGATGGCTAGGTCTTTGTAATGAATTAGATTCCATTCGCCTAAATTATATTCAAGTGCACTTAAATTTTCTACCCAATCTCCAGAATTTAAATAATGAATGGTTTCGCCTTCAATGTTGATGTCTTTAATACAAGGTTCATGGATGTGTCCACAAACAACATATTTAACACCTTTTTCGTGCGCGAACACCGCTGTGTTGTGCTCGAAGTCGCTGATAAATTTTGCGGCTTTTTTTACGCCGTCTTTGACTCTTTTTGATAAGGACATTTTTTCTCTTCCTGTTTTTTCTAATACAAAATTGATGGCTCTATTAAGTATAATAAGATAGTCGTAACCTTTGCCACCAAGTTTTGCCAACCATTTAGAATGTTGCATCGTAACATCAAATACGTCACCATGAAAAAACCAAAATGTTTCGTGATTGAGCTGTAATGTTAGTTGATTGACCAATTTAAAATTACCCAACTGAATATGACTAAACTTTCTAAGATATTCGTCGTGGTTACCTGTAATATAATAGACCTGTGTGCCATTTTGCATCATTTTTAGGATACGGCGTAAGACTTTGGTATGTTCTGTAGGGAAGTAATTTTTGTTCAGTTGCCACATGTCAATGATATCGCCATTGAGTACTAGAGTGCTTGGATTAATTGATTTTAGGTAAGCGTTTAATTCTTTTGCATGACAACCAAAGGTGCCAAGATGAACATCAGAAACAACTGCGATTTCGACATATCTTTTTGACATAGTTACAAGAATATTATTGATGGGTTAAGATTACAAAAAGCATGTTAATTGAATGCTGACAGCATATTAATAAATAAAGAAAAGGCGACTGAAATCAGCCGCCTTCCTTAAATCAATACCTATTTCGATGAAAAAACACTAAATCCAATACTATTTGTTACAAACCATTTTCAAAGTTGTTGCTTGATTATTGCTTTGTATTTTTACAAAGTAAATACCACTTTGAATGTTCTCTGTATTTACAGTATATGTATGTGCACCAGCCGTTACATTGTCATTCATCACTTCTTTAATGATACGACCGCTAATGTCTACCAAAGAAATATTTAATTTCATTGAAGCGACAGCAGTAATGTTGATATTAAAATTCTCTGTGAATGGATTTGGATACAAATTGATGTTGTTCAAATTTGAAATCTCATTTACTGAAGTGTATGGTGTATTGTCAGAATCAAAGTTTGTCCAACAAGTCATCCAGTTTGTTGTTCCGAAAGCACCTCTGAAAGTTACTGTATTATCAAAAAATGAGCTACTTAAATTAGCTGCGAAAAAGGTTGCACCATTTAACACTGGAGAACCTGTAGAAGGCATTACGTCAGGAGTTGTTGCATTGAATGGATCTGCTAACATAGCGCCTGTAGCTGCTGCATAAAAAGTATTGCTATTACCAACTGAAGGAACGTTTGCGGAATCAAAAGCTGCTTCGTGATCTCTGCCACATCCTGCCCAAACATTATTTTTTAATTCTAAAGTTCCTGCAGTATAGTTTGCTTTGGAAGCTGTACCGTCGATAAATTCACCAATCGGCCATCCCATAAAAATAGAGTTGTAGATTGATTGAGTAGAGTTTTTTCTGATGTGTGCTCCTCTCTTAAAATAAGAAGGTGCTGGGAATGAAACTGTGGATTTTGGTCCGATTGAAGTCACATTACTAAATACTGAACTAGTAAGTGGTGTTACAGAAGATCCAGTAGCATTATTATCTGATTCAAAACTATTAGAAGCACCCGCCGCATCATAGTAAGCTGTATCTCTAACTGCTAATAAAAATTGACAATGTCCACTATATCCGAAGTCAGTATCAAAATCATCATCAGTTCCTTTAAATGCTATTAAGTTTTTACAATTTACAGTACCACCAAACCACTCGTAGCTATCGTCACCACTGTAAGAAATTTGGATGTGGTCGATTGTTGTACCTGCTCCAACACCACCAAACGTCAATCCATTGATTTCATTATTCAAAACGAAAGCGATACCTGGATATTCTATTCTTACATATTGCATCGTACCAGAATTGCTATTTGCATTAGTTCCACCATAACGACCATCTCCGGCTGAATTATCAACACCACCTTCAATAATACCGTCAATTGGCAAACCAGTAGCTGAATCCTTGATATTGATAGGTGCGTCTCCTAACAAGATAATTCCACCCCAATCTCCAGGAGCACGGTCACCAATTGGTTGGTTAGACGTAAAAACGATAGGCTCACATTCAGTACCAACCGCTGAAATTTTTGAACCTCTTGTAATAATCAATGTGCCCTTACTTGGTTTGTCACCTTTGATTAAAGTACCTGCCTCGATCGTAAGTGTAGCACCACTCTTTACATAGACAAAACCTGTTAACAAGTAGATGTTATCTTTAGTCCATGTAGTATTAGAAGTGATATTTCCAGATACTGGAACATCTGCGGCAAAAGTATTTGCGCTTAGTATAGTCAAGGCTACAAAGGCAAAAAAGTGTAATAGTTTTCTCATTGGATTTTTGTTTTTTATTTGTTTGTTTAATTACAGTGCAAACAAATGACTATGTTATTATTTTATACTTACCCCTTTGTTAAGATTGTGTTAAATATATTTGGATTATGTTCTTCTATTATTTTCGGTTTGCCATATTTAGTATTTGTATTAAATTTACAGAATTAGAACATACATCAAAAGAGTTGTTTTCGACCTTAAACGACATCTTTTTTTGCAAAACCTATCAACCAAAAACTAAAAAAAATGAATGTAGAGAGAAAAAAATTTATTAAAACCCTTGCCATTGCCATTCCGGGTATGGTGCTTATTCCAAGCTTTCTGCAATCTTGCCAAAAAGACGATTTACCAAGTGTTTCATGGAAGGGAAAGATAGTGATTATCGGGGCTGGTGCAGCCGGCATTTATGCAGCAAGTTTACTTCGTCAATATGCGCCTAATGCAACGATTCAAATATTGGAAGCAAGCAATACTTTTGGTGGCAGAATTAAGGCACTTGAAGGATTTGCAGACTTTAACATAGAATTAGGGGCGGAGGAAATACATGGCAAAAAATCAAAGTGGTATGATATTGTAAGTAGCACTAATGCAAACTTGTTCACGGCTAGTAGAAGTGAGACAGATTTTGTGATGCTTGACAACCGATTAGAGAGCGAAGATAGTGCAAAGTCTATTGATGCCTATGTGAAGGCAGATGATGCTGCTGGGACAGTGGTAAGATATTCTGGTGGCGAAGTCAGCTGCGAAGCCTATGCCCTTTCTCAAGGGGTGGGTTCAATAGGATTGCCTTATTTCAATGCGTTGACAGGAAACGAATATGGAACAAGCGCGAGTTTGTTAAGTGCACCTGGCGTTAGCGCAGAAGATAATTTATGGACTAGCGGAACAGCGAATTACAATGTTTCTAATCGTTCCTATCATTCTATTTTAGAAGAAAAATTTTCTGAGGCGCTTTCATTAGTTACCTATAATACTCAGATAAAAAACATCGACTATTCACAAAGCGATATTTTATTAACGGATCAATCAGGAAATACTTTTACGGCCGACAAGGTGATTGTTTGCGTTCCTTTGACAATTTTAAAAGCGAATGATATCACATTTTCACCCATTTTGCCAACTTCTAAACAAGAAGCCATCGATAAAATTGGAATGGGTGCAGGCATGAAAATAATTTTAAAATTCAGCACTCGCTTTTGGGATGAAAACGCAGGCTCTATCTATGGTAATGGACCTGTGCCTGAATATTGGTATACATCAAAAGGAAGAGGAAATGACCATGTGCTTACCGCTTTCGTTATGGGAGACAAGGCAAGCGCTTTGAGCACTGAGGGTAATAATGCTGTGAATATTGTGTTAGCAGACTTAGACAACATGTATGGTGCTGGGATAGCTAGTGGAAGTATTGTTGACAGCCACATTGAGGATTGGCTAAAAAATCCATTTATTAAAGGTGCATATTCATTTGCTTCAGAGGCAGGAATTATTGATTTAAGAACACAATTGGCTCAAAGTATTAATAAGCAAGTCTACTTTGCAGGTGAGGCCACCCACACGAAAGGACATGTTGCCACCGTGCATGGTGCGATGGAAACTGGCGAGTTTGTTGTGAGTGAAATCTTAAATGAATTTGTATAATATTCAGAAGCATTTGATTTAAACCTAGCGTAAATATTCTACCATATTTTATTATCGTAATATTGCAATATTAAATTAAAGTAGAAATGTCAACAGCAGCAGCAAACATCGGCAAGAAGAAAAAGTTAGGATTTTTAGATAAGTACTTAACCCTATGGATATTTTCGGCAATGCTTATTGGTGTTCTTGTTGCCTATTTTATCCCTAGTGCTTCTACCACTATACAATCATTTTCTAAAGGGACTATCAATATCCCGATTGCCATCGGCCTAATTTTAATGATGTATCCACCACTCACTAAAATTGATTTTTCGACCTTGAAAGACATCTTTAACAAGCCCAAATTGCTTTTTGTAACATTGTTTGTCACTTGGGTTATTGGTCCTTTTTTAATGTTTCTTTTATCCATCATTTTTTTGAAAGAGCACGTAGAATACATGACAGGACTCATTATCATTGGCCTCGCTCCATGCATTGCCATGGTGATTGTTTGGAGCGAGTTAGCGGAAGGCAATCGAGCGTTCACAGCAGGATTGATTGGAATTAATAGTCTCTTACAAGTTTTCTTTTTTAGCCTCTATGCTTATTTCTATTTAGAAATCATGTTACCACTTTTCGGAATGAAAGGTCAAATCATTAATGTGAGCATTCCCGAAATTGCAAAAACAGTAGGATTGTATTTGGGAGTGCCTTTTGCTGCCGCTATGCTAAGTAGATTTACCCTTCTTAAATTAAAAGGTGAAAAGTGGTTTCATCAGAAATTTATTCCTTTCGTTTCACCCATCACCCTTATCGCATTGTTGTTTACCATTGTTGTTATGTTTAGCTTAAAAGGAGAAATGATCATTAATATTCCACTAGATGTTCTAAAAGTAGCGATTCCTCTAGTCATCTATTTTGCTGTTATGTTTATGCTCATGTTTTTTACAGCAAAATTTTTGGGGTCAAACTATAGAGACAGTGCTTCTGTCTCCTTCACTGCTGCTGGTAATAATTTTGAATTAGCCATTGCCGTTTCTATAGGTGTGTTTGGGATTAATAGCGGACAAGCCTTTGTCGGAGTTGTTGGACCGCTGGTAGAAGTG
Source organism: Chitinophaga pinensis (assembly GCA_945897725.1). Taxonomy (GTDB): domain Bacteria; phylum Bacteroidota; class Bacteroidia; order Chitinophagales; family CAMDFR01; genus CAMDFR01. The sequence goes on along the minus strand of CAMDFR010000002.1, from coordinate 89,793 downwards.
CCTGCCTTAATTGCTTTGGTTAATGTGGCATTTTGGTTGAAGAAAAAGTACTATCCAACCCATCAGGCATCCATATAGCATTTTAAGATACGTCCATTAAAATACTCCGCAGAACATAGCGCGTTATTTCTACCAATCTTAATTTAGATAAGGTTGCATTTGTTTTCTGTTTAAAGATTATATAGACAATGATTTAGCATGCTTTTTTCTTTATTTAACACTTGCTTAACATTGGGATTAACTTGTGTTTTTATTGTAAATATAACTTTGCGATAAATTTAATTGACAATCTATGAAATACGTTTATTCAACACTTTTGATGCTTTTGGGTTTCGGCAGCATCTTTGCAGGCAATGGCTCCATTGCTGGTAAAATCATTGATGCAAGAACAGGTGAAACGCTCATTGGTGCAACAGTTTTGATTGTGAATACATCAATAGGTTCTGTAAGCGATATTGACGGAAACTATAGTATCAAAAACTTAGCACCTGGTATATATACCATTAGAACAACCTACATAGGCTATGTTGAAAGGCTAGATTCTAATATTGAGGTGACGGCAGATAATGTGAGCTCACTTAGCATTACTATGAATACAGCGGAAAAAGAAATAAAAGAAGTAATAGTGACGGCTAAAATAAGTAGAGACAACACTTCTGCCATCGTTACAATGCAAAAAAACAGCAGTACAATTTCGAGTGGTATTTCAGGAGAAGAAATTAAACGTTCACCAGATAGAAGTTCGGGTGATGTAATTAAGAGAGTTAGCGGCGCAACTATTCAGGACAATAAATTTGCGATAATTCGTGGTTTGAGCGACAGATACAACTATGCGATGGTAAACGGAGCAGTATTACCAAGTACAGAACCAGATAGAAAGGCCTTTGCTTTCGACATGTTTCCTTCCAACTTACTAGACAATATTATCATCACAAAAACAGCTCAACCGGATTTACCGGCAGAATTTGCTGGAGGAATCATTCAGCTAAATACTAGGGATATTCCAGAAAAAAGTTTTTTCAATTTAACTATTGGACAATCATTTATTGAAAAAGCAACATTCAAACCCTATTATACCTACAAAGGAGGCAAGACTGACTTCTTAGGGGTTGATGACGGAACTAGGGCATTACCAGCAAGTTTTATTGCGTCCGATTCACTACAAAAACTTCCAAACTCTCAGCGTTATCCTTATGCTAAATCGCTTCCAAATAATTGGGGTCTACAAAAGAAAAAAATTGCTTATCCAGGTCAAAGTTTTCAATTCAGTGGCGGCTTTGTAAAGGATTTGAAAAATGTTAAAATCGGATCAGTAGCTTCTCTGAGCTATTCGAATTCATTGAGAACTATTTTTTCTAATAGGTATGATTTTAATGCCGACGGTTCAGGCATATTTGACTATGATGATGTGGCCTATTCAAACCCTATTGCCATTGGCGCCTTACTAAATCTCACTTTTTTGATAAAGAATGACCAAAAAATTAGTTTTAAAAATACATTTAATATTAATTCAGAGGATAGAACCACTTTAAGAACGGGACAAAACATAGACCAAATAAGACAATTTGAAAAAAACTCGTTTGAATTTACGTCATCTAGGTTACTAGCCAATCAAATTATTGGTGAACATTTAATACGTAAGCCCGGTATCAAAATTAAATGGACTGGTGGTTTTTCTTGGATAAGAAGAACTCAACCTCAAACACGCAGAATGTCCTATTCAATTGACTATACCAATCCAGACGACACTTTATATCATGCAGATATTTCTAATCAGGTAAATATTGGACAAGGAGGACTTTTTTACTCAAGTCTAGACGAAAAAATTTATAGTGGTGGTGCAGATGTTTCGGTACCATTTAAAATTCAATCTACTAAACAATTATTTAAAACAGGATTTTATATACAACATAAGGACAGAGATTTTTCGGCAAGGGTGATGGGATTAACCATTGCCAGAGTGTCTACATTTGACAGAAGTCTGCTTTCTCTTGATCAAGCCAGTATTTTTGACACTGCTAATTTTTCGGCAAGAGGCTTTAATATTTCTGACATCACCAATAAGAGCGATAAATACACCGCATCAGCAGATTTATATGCAGGATACGCGATGTTTGAAAATGCATTTGCGAAAAGATTTAAAATTGTTTGGGGAGCACGATTTGAATATTTCCGTCAACAATTGAGTTCATTTAACTATAGTAATGATACCATTAAAGTGGACAAGAAATACCCTACCGTTCTTCCATCTATGAACTTTATTTATTCAACTACGAGCAAATCAAATTTCAGAGTATCCTACTCAATGACATTAGCAAGACCAGAGTTTAGAGAAATCTCACCTTTCTCTTTTTATGACTTCAACACCACTTTTACTATAACTGGGTTTGATTCGTTAAATCAAACTAGAATTCATAATGCAGATATTCGTTACGAATACTTCTTTGGCAAAGGACAGATGGCAGCTGTGAGTCTTTACTATAAATACTTTAAAGCCCCGATAGAACAAGTAGTAACTCTGAAAGGTGCGGACTATACTCTTTTCTCGTTTAACAATGCCTCTTTTGCTCATAATGGTGGAGTAGAGTTTGAGTTCAGAAAAAATCTTGACTTCATCAGCAAATGGAAGCATTGGGAAGATTTTATGTTTACTGGTAATTTCTCTTACATCTATTCCAAGATCGATTTGTCAAGTATTTCCTCTAGCACTGGTGCAAGCTCCCGTCCATTGCAAGGTCAGTCCCCTTTTGTTATCAATGCAAGCGCGACTTATAGACAGCCTAGGTTAGACCTTTCCTTCACAATAATGTACAATCAAGCAGGACGTAGATTGGCCGTTGTTGGAACAAGCGATTATCCAGACATGTATGAAAATTCAAGACCATTATTAGATTTCCAGATAAGTAAAAAAGTACTAAAAAATGGGGTTTTAAAATTGACTTTTTCTGATCTAATTGCTAAATCAAGTTTCTTTTATCAGAATAGTGGTGCAGGCAAAAATTCTAACTTCCAAAAAGAATTTGACACCGTCTTAATTGAACAAAAGAACCAAAGGACCTATACTCTATCATTTACCTACACATTTAAATAGACTAATTGATAAGAATTAGTTAATATTAAATGTGTATACAATTTATATGATAACATTAAAATTGCAATTAGATAAAAACATATTATGAGCAGAACGCCAGTAAAAATATTATTAGTAGATGATGAGCCAGATGTATTAGAGTTCCTGTCTTATAGTCTCAAAAAGGAAGGTTATTCTGTCTTTACAGCCTCAAATGGCAAAGATGCATTAAACATCGCCAAACAAATAGATCCAAGGCTTATCGTCCTTGATGTGATGATGCCGGAAATGGATGGAATGGAAACCTGCAGAGAGTTTAGAAGCTTGGAACAGTTTAAAAACACCATCATTATCTTTTTAACAGCTAGAGATGAAGACTATTCTCAGATTGCAGGATTTGAGGTTGGAGCCGACGACTATGTAACCAAGCCAGTAAAACCACGTGTCTTCTTAAGCAGATTACAGGCCCTTTTGAGAAGAGGTGAAACAGAAACAAAAAAGTCGAGTATACGCGTTGGAAACATAGAACTTGACGAAGACAAATACATGGTCTATAAAGATAATGATGAGTTAAATCTGCCGCGAAAAGAATTTCAACTCTTACAATTACTCATGTCAAAACCAGGAAGGGTATTTACTCGAGAAGAAATTATGAATAAAGTTTGGGGAACCGAAACGATAGTTGGCGACAGAACAATTGATGTGCATATTCGTAAATTGAGAGAAAAAATAGGCGACGACTATTTTAAGACCATAAAGGGAGTTGGTTATAAATTTGACTTATAAAAGGATACGATGCTTATGTAAATGGTGATTAGCCTTCTAATTTCAGAATCATTTAATCAAACATTTATATTTTAGCAACGAAAAACGCGAACTAGTGAACAATATATCACTCAAAAAATTATCTTTTTATACAGCAAGCTTGGCGGCATTCGCAGTTTTGGTACTTGTTTTTGCCACCATGCTATTTACACAAACCAAACTGAAATGGTACTTTTTTACGGTTTTGCCTGGGGTGGTTTTTATAGCTGTTTATATCATCATACAGATTCTTGTTGGACGATTTATTTACAGTAAAATTAAGTTGATATATAAAACCATTTCTATTCAAAAGTCTGAAAAAGGAAAAGTAAAAGACATTCTAGAGAATGACGAGAATCTTTTCGACAGAGTGAGAAAAGAAGTAGAAGAATATGAAAGAAATAAAATCGCAGAAATTGAGCAGTTAAAGACAATGGAAAATTATAGAAAAGATTTTTTTGGGAATGTATCACATGAGTTAAAAACACCGATTTTTAATATTCAAGGTTATATAGAAACCTTATTGGACGGGGCAGTAGACGACCCCACCATCAATAAACAATATTTATTAAAAGCTGCAGCGAATGTTGAAAGATTAAATAATATTGTACAGGATCTATTAGAAATTTCACAATACGAAGCAGGTAAACTATCCTTAGAGATAGACCGATTTGATGTGACGCAATTGGTCAAAGAAATTTTTGATTCTTTTGAAATTAAGGCACACGATAAAAAAATAAAACTCGTTTTCAAAAAAGGATCAGACAAACCATTTTATGTGATGGCTGATAAAGCTAGAATTGCTCAAGTATTTAACAACTTAATCGTCAACGCGATCAATTATGGCAATCAAGATGGTGAGGTAAGTATTGGTTTTTTTGAGATGGAACCTAATTTATTAATTGAGGTAGGTGATAATGGTCCAGGTATATCCGAAGAACATCTACCACGATTGTTTGAAAGATTTTATAGAGTAGACAAACATCGATCTCGTACAGAAGGCGGTACTGGTCTAGGTTTGGCCATCGTAAAACATATCGTTGAAGGACATGGGCAATCCATCAACGTGAGAAGCACCGTAGGAAAAGGTTCTACATTCTGGTTTATGCTTAAAAAAGCAAAATAAACCCCTACCTATGCCTTATCATATTTATATACTTCGATGGAGTTACTCTAGAGTCTATACACTCAAATTGCACAGGAAATAGAGTTGTCGTGAAAGAAAACTTTAATACTAGCCAAGTTAATAATTTATCTGATATCTTTGCGGTAGAATCTGTGTCAATGAACAATAAAGCTCTTGATACATCGATTTTAAATTAAACATTCAGACGCATGTATCGATTTTTTGCACTTCTCTTTTTTAGCATTAGTCTAATCATTTCCTTTGAGGCCTCAGCTCAGGCAACTTCTGGTAAAAATTCTGCAACCTTGACTGTTAAACAAAAAACCAAGGTCAATAATTTTAAAATACAATTTATTAAAGTATTGGAGGATAGCAGATGCCCTACAGGGAGCCAATGTTTGGTAGCAGGAACCGTTTCGTTATTGATTCGAATCAATAAGCAAATAGAAACATTGACCACTCGATTTGATGGCTTGGTCGTTCAAATTGGCTCAAAAACGTATCGCATAGATCTTAAGGAAGTGCTACCATATCCAAAATCTGGTGAAGCTGCCGACTTCAGCAAGTACCAAGCAACTTTAACATTTACTGAAATCTAAAAAACACATTTAAAATTTATTTGTGTACAGAAACCATATACCACACAGCATTTTTTTAAACACATCATCACTCAAATTTGATTATCTTTAGCTTATGTTAATAATAGGGATATGCGGCGGAACAGGATCCGGAAAGACCACCGTCGTCAACAAAATTTTAGAAATTTTACCCAAAGACCAAGTGGCCATTCTTTCTCAAGATGCCTATTATAAAGACAATGGACATATCCCTCTAGAGCAAAGGAAATATATCAACTTTGACCATCCAGACTCCATAGAATTTGAACTCTTGTTGAAGGATGTGGAGAAGCTCAAACGTGGAGAGAATATTGAAATGCCAATTTATTCGTACATCACTTGCACAAGGGCTAAAGAAACCATTCCTATTCAAAGTAAAGGGGTAATTATTTTAGAGGGCATACTATTGTTCACAGACAAAGATCTTCGTGATGTATGCAATGTAAAAATATTTGTAGACGCACCTTCAGACGAACGATTATTGCGCGTTATCAAGAGAGACATCATCGAAAGAGGAAGAAGTATAGAACAAACATTAGATAGATACACAGATACAGTAAAGCCTATGCATGAGCAATTCATTGAGCCTACGAAAAAGTACGCTGATATTATTGTGCCATTAGGAGGAGAAAACCAGGTTGCCATCAATATTTTAGCAGCCACCATTCGACATAAACTTGGACTCGAAAAAGACGACTTTGTAAGCGCTCCATTCTAAAAAAAAGGATTGGATTTTGATAAAAAGCTGGCCTCAGATAAAGTAGCGCTGAACAAAACATCCTTGAAATTAGCCTTCAGAAAAAACGTTTTGAACATTGCGCTTTCGTTACCCTTGTAGTTTAAAACGCCTACAAACCTTATTCAGCCAAAAGAAACAATTGTTTACAAGCTAAATAAAATTGGATCCGTTTAAGAAAAGAATACAAAATTTTACTGCGCCTCATAGACAAAGAATATGATCAGAAGGATTTGTGTAAACATCCTTTGGTGGGGAAGATGACATTGTTGAATATGTTTAAGTTTCTACAAGTACACGCCCGACATCATTCCATGCAAATTGCCGACATTACGCATCCCCCATTATTCCACAAATAATTTATTGCTCAACATCATCCTCCTGCTTTTGATTCTTGTTTTACGGCCATCATTCTTATTAGACATTTTGGCTTTATCTTTGCAATTCCTCTAACACATATATCATTAATATGAAATCAGCTAAAATTTTCTCTGTTGCGATACTCCTTTCTTTTATTTTTCTTTCAGGATGTAATAAAGGCGAAGGTTTAAATATCTTTTCTATTGAAGACGATAAAACATTGGGACTGCAAGTGAGAGATGAAATTGCTTCGAAGCCAGACGAATATCCCATACTCAACAAAACAAGTTATGCTGATGCCTACAGCTATTTAGAGAGCATGAAAACAACCATTTTGAATAGTGGCCAAGTAACCCACAAAGATGATTTTGCTTGGGAATTGTATATTATTCATGATGACAATACTCAAAATGCTTTTTGTACTCCTGGTGGTTATATTTACATCTATACAGGCTTGATAAAATACCTAGATAACGCTTCTGCTTTGGCAGGGGTGATGGGACATGAAATGGGACATGCAGACAAAAGACATTCTACGGAAGCCATGACGCAACAATATGGAATATCAACACTAGCACAGGTTGCGCTAGGCAAAAACCAAGGTATGCTTAGCGATATTGCATTAAGCTTGGTGAATTTGCAATTCAGCAGAACCAATGAAAAGGAAGCTGACAAATACTCCGTTATTTATCTATGTCCTACAGTTTATAGAGCAAATGGGGCTTCTGCATTTTTTAAGAAAATTATTGATAGCGGTGCAGCTCAGCCACCGGCTTTCCTTAGCACACATCCGAATCCAGAAAATCGAGTTGAAAACATCGACAACCAAGCCTTATCTTCTTCATGTGCTGGGGGGACTATCAGTGCTGCTCAAGACACAACAGCATACAATGCCTTCAAAGCAATGCTTCCATAAGCTCCTCTAAAGTTGGTATTTGATTAACTCTGTTTTTTTGCTTTTTTTCAGCCATGACTTAAGTATTCCTCGAATATCTGGATGGTCTATATAAGGTTTGATGCGGAGTTTCAGTGATTCAATATCATCAAAATTATCATGCACCGAAACGTTTCCAAAACCTTTGTATTGATTGTTTTCTACCCAAATAAGCGTTCTTTCTTCAGGATTAATGGCCTCCGTAACAATAAAAAAGTGCGGGTGTGAAAAATAAAATGCTTTTAATATCTCCTCTACTTTTTGATTGTGTGAATCACGGAATGACTCTAAAGTGCCCTGTTTTAATAACTTTGGAGTAAGGTTTACATAAGCCCTCAAATGATGCCTAAGATTTAACTCGTCAATCATTTTTTGTGCAATTCTTGGCGTAGTGGCCTTCATTACCGGTTCTTCATGCAATTTCAACGCTTCCATTTTAAAAAAACGAAAACCATGTTCATCACTTCTCAAAAAGATACCCTGCCTATATTTTTTTATCCTCTGAGTAACATTATAAGGTGGCATTTGTCTTTTTATTTCATGACTCTCCTCCAATAGGGCCACCAATTCATTTCCCGTCAAACGATAATCTACATGGTATATTTTTTCTTTCATTGAAGCACTCTTCTGTGACTTCAAATCATTAGAAAAATGGCTAATCACGCGTTTTCTTATGTTAGTGCTCTTGCCAATATAAAGCACCTTTTGTTGTTGATCTAAAAAATAATAAACACCTGGTTCTTCGGGTAATTCTTCCACTTGGCTTTTAGAAAGATTTGCTGGTAGAATACCATCTACCAAACCTTCTGCCAATTCACTTCTTATCACCTCTTTCCTATCATTGAGCAGTAACTTTTCAAATAATATTGAGGTTGCTTCTGCATCACCCAAAGCTCTATGTCGATTTAAAATATGAATATCCAAGCTTTCGCACAAGCGACCTAAACTGTAGGACGGAAGTCCTGGTAATATTTTTCTGGATAATTTAACCGTGCATAATTGTTTTCTGATAAAAGTCTTACCCAATCTCTTAAACTCATTTCTAATGACACCATAGTCAAAACGTACATTGTGTGCAACAAATATTTTACCTTCTGTTAAATCGATGACTCTTTGTATCACATCAGCAAACAATGGAGCATCGGCCACCATTTCATCAGTAATTCCAGTCATACCAGACACAAATGGGTCTATTTTACGACAAGGATTAATCAAAGTCGAATAACTTTCTACAACTCTCTTTCCATTATGGATGATAATTGCGATTTCGGTAATCCTATCATTTAAAGGCTTACCTCCGGTAGTTTCTGTATCTATTATTGCAAACATGGATGCGCTAAGTTATTGTTCTTTTGAAGTTTTCATAAACATTATTCTCAACACTTCTATACCGAAGTGTATATTTTTTTAAGAAAAGGATTTCCTATGGCCTTCTAACCTAAATTTGATTTCTAAAGTTCTATTTCGTAGGTTTGAGGAGCGAAATATTTGTTAGTATCACCTTTTAATTCAGACATTTTTGAGGAATCTGTGCATTGTTGTCATCGTTTTGTGGATGGCTATATGTCCTTCTATAGGACAAAATGTTGCTGTGGCAAAGACAGATACGCTCTCCTCTGCAGCACATAACCATCGATATTTTTTACAGGCCGATATGCAGATTTCTCAGACCCTGAAAAGTGCTGCGATGTACACCACCTTTAGTGCCTGCTGGTTGTTTCCTAAGCAATATTATATTGGAATCCTCTATCAAAAACTTACTAGTGAAGAAGCACTCAACAAATTTGTGCCCAACACATCTAAGGACGATATCATACTCGAGCACCAAAATGCTGGTATCAAAGCAGGCTATATTGTATTCGCAAATAAACGGCTGAGCTTTAATCCAGAAGCGAGTGTCAATTGGGCAATGGTCAAATATCAATATCCTGTGGGCGCCATCTATCGTTATAATTTTATGGTGGTAGAACCCTCTCTAAACATGTTGATTAATCTGCACAAGAATTTAGCAGCAGGCATTGGACTCAGCTATAGAATTAATGCTGGCCTGCGACTAAACGGACTCAACAGCAATGATTTAAATGGATTCACCGGCCGATTATTTATTAGATATGGTAAACTAAAATAACAAATGAAAAAAAAAGGTGTTCTACAAAACATTTCTCCTACTGTTCAATTTTTATTAGTCATTGCATTAATTATCATAGGACTCCTCATTGGAACCGGCATAGCCATGTTGGCCATAATGGTGCTTAATGGCGCCAAAGTTCCACTCAAAGAAGCGCTTTCCATGCAAAGTGGCGGTCTCAGAAACCTCGTAGCAGCACAGATGATTTCACAGTTGTTTACCTTTATCTTTCCCCCATTATGCTTCTCCTATTTGATGACAGGTTCGCTATTTGGTTATTTTTTAAGTCAGGACAAGCGCAATCTCAAAAAATATTTACTAGGATTTGCCATTGTTTTTTTAGCTGGTTTCTTCCTACAATTCTTAATTATTGACAAAGAGACCTTCGTTTTTCCTTCATGGCTGAAATGGCTAGAAGCTTCTTCCATGAATACACAAACAGCATACGACTCCTTTGTAAAGCAATTGACTGGTATCAAAGGTGTATTTCATTTCTCTATCATCTTTATCATGATTGCTGTGCTTCCTGCTATTGGAGAAGAATTGCTTTTTAGAGGTGTCATCCAAAAAAGCATCGCCTCATGGTCCAAAACAGAATGGCCTGCCATACTTATATCTGGGACACTTTTTGGAATGATGCATATGGAGTTTTTTAATTTCTTCGCCTTATGTTTTATGGGGTTTGTGCTAGGTGCTTTGTATAGTATGACTAAAAATATCTGGCTCACCATTTTTCTACATTTTATGAATAACGCCATCTCCTTTATTAGCTTGTATTTTTATCAAAACGGTACAATCAAATTCAACCCAGAAGAAAAATTACCCTTCTATATTCCTTTAGTGGCAGGCATAGCAATGATGTTCTTGCTCTACTTATTCTATAAGAAAAAATTCGATATTGAAGCCTCGGTCACTGATCAAGAAAATACTGAAACGGCATAGTTAAAAAGATTAAAAATGTGGGATAGCCTAAAAAAAAGAATCATACCTGGATTGAGCTTTGCAGCCATCATTGTGAGCGCCATATACTTCTCGCCATGGACATATGCTTTGATCATGTTGTTAATCATCCTCCTCTGTACTCATGAATTTTTTAAAATCATTAAAGCTGAAAGAGAACCCGATGATGTCCTAGCAAATTTTCATGGAATAGCAGTAAGCATATACATCTGTGCTATTTTTATTGCCGGCTTCCTAGAAAGGCTTACCATACTCCCTACAAAGTATTTGTCTATTGCTCCTTTCGCTTTCTTATTAATTCTTTTTTTAGAGTTATTTTCTAAATCAAGCAAACCTTTATACAATATTGGCCTCAATGTAATGGGTTTACTTTATATCGGCATTCCGATTTTTATGAGCAACTATATCATCCAATTATCAAATACCGAAACAGGTATCTTGTATGATGGTCGCATTTTATTGGGTGCCATGCTACTCGTAATGCTCAATGATGTGGGCGCCTATTTTATGGGTAATTGGTTCGGCAAGCATCCGCTCTTTACTAGAGTTTCTCCAAAAAAAACGATAGAGGGCACTGTAGGCGGCTATTTGGTAAACTTAATCGGTGGCGTCTTAGGCTTTTATATCATAGGTCAAATCCCTCTTTTAGATTGGTTGATTATTGCCGTTTTATCTAGTACTGGCGCTATTATTGGCGACTTGGTGGAGAGCTTATTCAAGAGAAGTCTACAAATTAAAGATAGTGGCTCTGCCATTCCAGGCCATGGTGGTTTTTTAGACCGATTTGACGCTATTCTCTATAGTTTACCCATCATCGCCACATACATCATCTTGCGTTTCTGATAAGTTTTGTATCTTTGTGACCGAAATGAAGAAAAGAATAAGCATACATAGAGAAGGATATAAGATAATTCTTGTTACAGGAGTCTCTTTATTTATCATCATCATGTTGGTAGAAGCCATCTCCGATTCAAGAATTGCGCATCTTACAGTGTTGGGCCTATCGGCAATCATCTTTTTATTTACAGCCTCTTTCTTTCGATTGCCATCAAGAATGGTACCCGACGGTTTACACAATATTATCGCACCAGCAGATGGAAAAGTAGTGGTACTTGAAGAGGTAGAAGAACCAGAATATTTTAAAGACAAACGATTGCAACTATCGATTTTTATGTCCCCAACCAATGTACATGTTAATCGTAACCCTATCAGTGGCATTGTCAAATATGTGCAATACCATGCTGGTAAATATTTAGTTGCTTGGCATCCAAAATCGTCTACACAAAACGAAAGAAATACGGTGGTCATTGCCAACGAAAATGCAGAAATTTTAATCCGTCAAATTGCCGGAAAGTTTGCTAAAAAAATTGTGTGCTATAGCAAAGTTGGCGCTATGGCCGAACAAGGACATGAACTCGGTTTTATCAAGTTTGGTTCAAGAGTAGATCTCTATCTTCCCTTAGGAACCCAAGTAAATGTTAAATTAAACCAAAAGGTAAGAGGGGGAGAGACAATATTGGGGAATCTTTTGTAATTTAGCAATCAAACAATATTATTTACTTACATTAAAAATAAAAACAATGAAAAAATTATTATTAGGATTCACTTTCACTGCTATCACTTTTTTTGCAGCTAATGCTCAAACAGCAGCAGCAGCAGCGACAACAACAACGACTACAGGAACAACAACAACGATGACAACAGCGAATACCCCAGCTGCTAGAATTGCTGCTCCTGTAATGAACGCGGATAAAACTCCATCTACCGTGATGAGTACAACAATGCCTGCAGGTAATGGTACTTCAACAAACACTGCTGTTGCAAATAGCAACGCTACCAATCCTCCGGTTGCCTCAACTTGTTCGCATTCTTCTGGTACTCCAACTACTTGCACACACGTAAGTGGTACTGCTACTGGACCAGAAAAAGCTTGTTGCAAATCTGGCACTACTTGCAAATCTGGTACAACTCCAGTAGCTGCAACTACAACAGCAAAAAATACAAAAAAATCAAAATAACATTTGTTACAGATAGCATACAATCCTACTTGAATTCAAGTAGGATTTTTTATGTAGAACAATCTAATCTCTATTTATGCGTTTTACATATAGGCAACAAATAAATTATCCGCATTGAACAGCAGAATCATCCTTTTCTTTTTACTTGGAAACTTGGTCTTCCTCGCTACATTCTCTCAAAAAATAGAAGTTGGAATCATGTTGGGCGGTGCTAATTATACCGGTGATCTAAACACCAATACCAGCTTCCAAAAGGTTGGTCCATCGGCGGGTGTTTTCATGAGAAACAATATAGGGACGCGCTTTTCGTTCAAACATGCATTTGCTTATGGTCAGGTTTCTGCCGATGATCAATTGTCCAAAAATCAATTTCAAAAAAACAGAAATCTATCCTTTCGTTCCGATATTTTTGAATTAAGTGAAATGTTGGAATTTAATTTTCTTGATTTCTTGACACGAAGCCGTAAGATGATTGTTTCTCCTTATGTTTCCACGGGGCTTTGCGTCTTCTTTTTTAATCCGCAGGCAAAATACCAAAACAGATGGTACAACTTGCAACCCCTTGGCACGGAAGGGCAGAATGACCCGAATTATACCAGCAATAGAAAGTATAAGTTGTACAATTTAGCCATTCCTATAGGCGGTGGCATTAAATTGGCTTGTAACCGTTATTGGTCGGTAGGTCTAGACTTTCAAAACAGAGTCACTTTTACCGATTATTTGGATGATGTAAGCACCGATTATGTAAGTCCCGTCTCCTTGCCAGATGGCAATAAAGGCATCGCCTATAAGCTCATGGACCGAAGTGGTGAGAAAGGCGAAGTGATTGGTAAACCTGGTTATCAGCGCGGCAGCTCTACTAAAAAAGACCATTATATGTTTTTTAGTTTCACCCTTTCTTATACCTTCAAATCATTGATTTGCCCACATCCCTATCCAGAAGGCAAGTTCGTCGGCAATTAAAATTTATTCTTTTTATTGGGCGTGCCAGCGGCTGAAAACAGCCAAGAGCCGCTGTCCGGCCTTAGGCAGTACAAGGTACTGCTGCCAGTCCGTCACGCAAACATTTCGATGTGGTAGGCGAAGAGGCAATGCATTGGATTATAACAACCTTTGGATCAAATATTCAATTTGAAAATGAGTGAATTTATGAATTTGTAAATTTGAATTTAGTGATGTTAAATTTGAAATTTATGATGCGATGGGAAGAGCGACACTTCGACTTAAGATTGCCACAAGCCAAGAGCAGCCGGTTGGCTTTCGCAATGACAGTCGGGGCATGATTTTCTACTTTGATGTATTAGAAAAGAGCTCACAAGCGGACGCTTGCGAGAGAATAAGGGTAATTGTTTAGAAAAGCTAACAAGCGGACAGTTGCGAGAGATAGGATAGAATATGTTGTTATTTTTTTAGTAGAACTCACAAGCGTCCGCTTGCGAGAGAAAACAATGTATAGATTTAGGTATGGCATCAAAGCTCCGGAGGAGCGAAATATTACTAGATCTATAATAAGTATTGAAACCAGCTCCAGCGGAGCGGCACAAAATGAATTCAAATCATGCTGATGTCGAAATGCCCGTGTGACTGATGGCAACGTTATCCTTTTTATGACGAGGCTTTGCGAGTCCATAAAAAGATAGAAGTGAACAGCAGGACCCTAGCCATTTAGGTGCTTACAATGGCGCATAGCCAAGGATTGCTATGCAAGGCTAGGGGCACACCCCATAAAGAAAAAGGAAAGTCTTGATTGTTGAAGAAAAGCGTTAATATATTCTAATTTGTCCGTCTATGGTGCATTATAGCGCTAGATTTTCTATTTTTGTCGGCTATTTATCACGCAAGCATTTATGTCTTTAAAAAACTTAATAGATACCAACAAACTGCCTCAGCATATTGCTGTGATTATGGATGGCAATGGACGTTGGGCAAAAGAACAAGGCAAAAACAGAATTTTTGGACATAGCAATGGCGTGAAAAGCGTGCGTGAAGTGTCTGAAGCTTGTGCAGAATTGGGTGTAAAATACCTGACACTCTATGCTTTTTCTACAGAAAATTGGAATAGACCGAAGTTGGAAGTGGTGGCATTGATGGAATTATTGGTGCAAACCATTAGAAAAGAAACGCGCACACTAATGGACAATAATATTCGTTTGAAAGCCATTGGAAATATAGAAACATTGCCAAGTAGATGTCACAAAGAATTGCTAGAAAGCATAGAGATTACAAAAAATAATAGTGCCATGGATTTGGTATTGGCATTGAGTTATAGCGGGCGCGACGAAATATTACAGGCAGTGAAAGCGATTAGCAAAGAGGTGCAGGCAAAGCAAATTAATGCTGATGATTTGACGGAAGAGGACATACAAAAACATCTCTTTACCAATGAAATTCCTGATCCTGAATTGCTGATAAGAACGAGTGGCGAGAACCGCATCAGCAACTTTTTATTATGGCAAATGGCTTATACCGAATTTTATTTTACCGAAACTTATTGGCCAGAATTTAGAAAAGAAAATTTGTACGAGGCCATTTTAGATTATCAAAAGAGAGAGCGACGATTTGGAAAAACAAGTGAACAAATCAGTACGCCCTCATAATTAAAGCATGAAGAAAAATTCGATTCTACAGCATAGTCTGTTTCTACTATTCCTTTTTATTTCTAGTACTTTGATAGCACAGGACAGTCTTGCCACAATGGACTATTCTTTGGCTCGTGAATATGAGATAGGCACAGTGAAAGTTACAGGTACTCAATACCTGGATAAGAATGTATTGATTTCGATTTCGGGCTTACGTCCTGGTACAAAAATCACCATTCCCAGTGAAGATATTTCGAAGGCAATTAAAAATTTATGGGATCAAAAATTATTTACTAAAATAAATATTGTCTTAGATCATACGATTGGTGATGTGGCCTTTTTAGAAATTCAGTTGGAAGAGCGACCTCGCCTTTCGCGCTTTATTTTTAAAGGCATCCCGAATGCAGATGTGGATGAATTGAGAAAGAAATTAAATTTAACGGCTGGACAAATTATTACCGAAAATTTAAAGTTCTCTACGGCAAAAATTATCAAAGATTACTACAAAGACAAAGGCTTTTTGGATGTGACGGTGAGTATGGTGGAGCAGAAAGATTCGGTGATGTTGAACAGTAGAATTGTTGCCATTTATATTCAAAAAGGATTAAAAGTAAAGATTAACGACATCCAGTTTTATGGCAATGAAAACGTGACAGACTCTAAGATACAGCGCCAGATGAAGGACACGAAGGAAAAGATAAAGTTAGATACTAAAGAAATTTTTGCTGGCAAGAAGAATCGTAAAGATCCTCGTAAATGGAACTTTGCACGTATGCTCGCTAATTTATCTCCTTCGGTGGCTTACGAATACCTCGATAGGTTTGCCAATATCAATATTTTTAAAGCATCGAAGTTTGATGCCAAAGCATACGAAAAGGACAAAGATAAGATTATAAACATGTACAATAATCTTGGTTATAGAGATGCTAAAATTGTTTCTGATAGCATCTATATGGAAAACCCTTCTAACATGAATATTGAAATTCGCATCAGCGAAGGACCTAAATATTATATCCGAAACATTTATTGGAAGGGCAATACAAAGTACGACGATTCTACCTTGAACTATGTATTGAGTATTAAAAAAGGGACCATATACAATCAAGCATTATTGGATGAAAAATTGCAGATGAGTCAGACGGGTGGTGATGTGAGTTCCATTTATATGGACGACGGTTATTTGTTTTTTCAAGTGACGCCAACAGAAATTATGATAGAAGGCGATTCGGTAGATTTGGAAATGCGTTTGTTTGAAGGGGCACAAGCTACGATCAATAAGGTAACCATATCGGGCAATACCAAGACCAATGAGCATGTAATCAGAAGAGAGCTTCGGGTGATTCCAGGGAATAAATTTAGTCGTGCCGACCTAATTCGTTCGCAAAGAGAAATTGGCTCCTTAGGGTATTTTGACCCAGAGCAAATTGAAATTATCCCAACACCAAATCCAGAAAATGGCACGGTGGATGTAGAGTTTAAGGTAGTAGAAAAACCATCAGATCAATTAGAGTTGAGTGCAGGATGGGGAGGCAAAGGCAGAGGAATTGTAGGTACGGCGGGCGTTTCATTTACCAATTTTTCCTTACGCAACATCTTTAAAAAACAAGCATGGACACCATTGCCTACAGGTGATGGACAAAAATTATCCATACGCGTTCAGGCGAATGGTAGACAATATCAATCTTATAATGTCTCTTTTACGGAGCCTTGGCTAGGTGGTAGTCATCCGAATTCCTTGACTTTAAGTTTCTTTCGAACGCATATCAATGATGTGAATACGACTACAAATAAGGTGAATGGGTGGTTGCGAACCACTTCGGCTACCGTTCAGTTTGGTACTCGACTAAAATGGCCTGATGATTATTTCACTTTCCTTCCTTCTATCAATTATCAGCTGTACGGTTTAAAAAATTGGACAAGCAATAATTTTATTTTCCAGAATGGATATTCGCATGATTTGAATCTAAATTTGATGTTTTCTAGAAATTCTGTCGATCAGTCTATTTACCCTAGAAGAGGCGCTAATATTGAACTTTCCGGTCAGTTTACCTTACCTTACTCATTGTTTATATCAAGCAGACAATTGGATTATACAAGCACCGACTTGCCGGCGCAGGACCGTTTCAAATGGTTAGAGTATAGCAAATTAAAATTGAAATTAGATTGGTACACACCTTTGAGCAAGAACCAGAAATTAGTTTTCCGTGCTTCTGCCAAATTTGGATTCTTATTTAGTTATAATAGGAATGTTGGTCTTACGCCATTTGGACGATTTGAGTTAGGTGGCGATGGATTATCGGGCGGGTATCAGTTAACAGCTAGAGACATCGTTTCTTTAAGAGGATACGATGTATTGAATCAAACAAACGGTTCTCCTATCTTTAATAAGTTTACTTTCGAATTGAGGTATCCTATTTCGTTGAATCCATCGGCCACAGTCTATACTTTATTGTTTGCTGAAGGTGGAAACGTGTACAACGACATTAAAAAATATAATCCAGCCAACCTGAAACGCTCTGTTGGTGCGGGTGTACGTATCTTTTTACCGATGTTTGGTTTGCTTGGATTTGACTATGGCATAGGCTTTGATGAGGTAAAAGGAAACGGTAATAATTTATTCACCAAGTATGGTAAATTTAGAATTATCTTAGGTTTTGAACCCGAATAAATTTTTTAAACTAAAACTGTAGAAAATGAAAAAGTTAATCATGTTTTTTGTAGCAGTACTGATAGGTACTACTGCTGCTGATGCACAGAAGATAGCCTATGTAGATATGGATTATATTCTTAAAGCTATACCTGCTTATCAAAGGGCACAAAAACAATTGGATGAGGTTTCTGCCACATGGCAAAAAGATATTGAGACCAAGATGGCCGATGTAAGCAAGATGTATAATGCCTTTCAAAGCGAGCAAGTATTGTTGACGGAACAATTGAAACAACAACGTATGACCGCTATTGAAAATAAGGAGAAAGAGATTAAACAATTACAGAAAGATAAATTCGGTCCCAACGGTGAATTGTTTAAGAAAAGACAAGAATTGATTAAGCCGATTCAAGATCAAGTATACAATGAGATACAAAAGATGGCAACTGAAAAAAAATATGATTTCATTTTTGATAAAGCCAATGGCCCTTATATGCTTTATACCAATCCTCTTTACGACAAAAGCGACGAAATATTGCAAGGCTTGGGCATTAAATAGGAGCATATTTGTATATTTGCTATTCAACATCTAAACACAATAATTAACATTAAAAAAACACAATGAAGAAACTACTTTTTATTTTATTTGCAGCCACTTTATTATTAAACGCTAAAGAGTCAAAAGCTCAAAAGCTAGGCTATTTCAACAGTCAAGAATTATTGGTTTTGATGCCAGAGGTTAAACATATGGATACCGTATTGACAGAAAATTCTGATGCTTTGCAAAAGAAAGCGGAGATGATGTATCAAGATTATTCTCAAAAATTAAATGACTATAATATCAATAAAGACAAGATGACTGCTTTGATCCGTGAAGCTTCTGAGAAAGACTTAGCAAATCAAGAAAGCAATCTTCAATCTTTTCAAGAAGATTCCAAAGCTAGATTAGATGATTTACAAGAGAAGATGATGGCTCCTATTCGTCTAAAAGTACAATCTATTGTAAAAACAGTTGCTACAGAAAATGGCTATACCTATATCTTTGATATGTCATCTGGTGCTATTTTTTATGCTCCAGAAACGGATAATGTAATCGGACTAATTAAGAAAAAATTAGCTCTATAAGATTGGGCTCATTGGTCATGATAGATGACTCTAAAAATGAAAAAAGAAAATAGTAAACAACCTGTTGGAATATTTGACTCAGGAATTGGCGGCCTAACAGTCGCCAATGCTATTTCTAAGCTATTGCCCGATGAGGAGCTTATCTATTTTGGCGATACAGCGCATATGCCGTATGGCGACAAATCGAAAGATTTGATTAAACACTATGCGCTTAAGATAAGTGATTTTCTGCTCCACGAAAAAAAATGCAAAGCCATTGTCATTGCTTGTAATACAGCCTCTGCCGCCGCTTATGAATATCTTCGAGATGCTCATAAAGGCATTAGACCAATCATCAATGTAATCGACCCTATTGTTGAGGCTGTGATTGGCGACGAGCGTATTCATAGAGTGGGACTCATTGCTACAAAAACCACCGTTCTCTCTGGTACTTATAAAGAGAAATTATTAAGAAGAAAACCTGATTTAGACTATACAGAATTGGCTACTCCATTATTGGCCCCGATGATTGAAGAAGGCTTTTATAATGACGCCATCAGTCACACCGTGATTGAGAGATATTTGGAACAAGAGCCATTAGAATCATTGGATGCACTCATTCTCGGCTGCACCCATTATGTGATTATAAGAGACGAAATCAATCAATATTATGACCATCGAATTAAATTATTTGACTCTACTGATATTGTAGCAGAAAAATTAAAATATATACTTGAAAAGGAAGGATTAATAAATGAGAAACGAGCACATGAAAATCATTTTTATGTTTCAGACTTCACCACTTCTTTTCAAAAAACAGCTAGAATGTTTTATGGCGATAAAATCGTTTTAGAAAAATGCGATATCTGGCAAAATAGCTGATATACTCACGAGCATGAAAAAATTAATTTTCTTTATTTGTCTATTTGCGCTTCCTTCAATGGTCATTTCGCAGGGCATCAATTTTTTTCATGGCAGCTTTGATGAAGCCATAAGCAAGGCGAAAGCCGAAAACAAATTACTCTTCTTAGATTGCTATACAAGTTGGTGCGGCCCTTGTAAGATGTTGCAGAATAACGTTTTTCCTCAGGAAAACATTGGTGCATTTTACAATCAAAATTTCATATGCTATAAAGTGGATTGTGAGAAAGGAGAAGGACCCAGTATTTGCAGCAGATATAGCGTGAATACCTATCCTACCACGCATTTTATTGATGGCAATACGGGCAAATCTGTTTATAAGACCATGGGTTATCAAGTGGCAGAAACATTGATAGAAAAAGGGAAGATCGCTATGGGTGGCAATAGCAACCTGCTTCGAGAATACCAAACAAAGTATCAAAATGGAGATAAGTCGGCAGAGAATTTATTGGGCTTGGTAATAGAATTGGCAAAAAACGGACAAACCTATGATGCGTATCTAAAAGAATATTTAGCCACTCAAAGTGCAGAAAACATTAGTGGACAAAAAAATGCAAGTCTTATTTTTCAACTAACAAGCAGCATCAATTCGCCAGCTATCGGTTTTTTTCAAGAGTTAAAAAAATATTATATCGAAACTTTTGGGATGGAGTCTTATCAAAAAAAGGTGGAACAAATCGCTTCTTTATCAGTGAGGGAAGCCACCCAGAAGTCCGACAAATCAATGTTTCAATCTACGCTCACTTTTCTCAAAAACAATGATTTAAACAGAAGCGAAGAAGTGGTATTAAAAGAATCGATGCAATTTTACAAAGGCACCAATGATATGCTTGCTTTTGATAAGGTAGCCACAAAATATTTAAAGAGCTATAAGAAAAACGATTCCAAATTATTCGCAGAGGTGGCATCACTCTATGTAGAAAAAGTGAGCAATCCTACATTGTTAGCAAAAGCATTTAATTGGGCTATAGCTAGTATTAAGATTGAAGACAAATACTATAATAACATCGTGGTGGCCCAACTATTGAATTTACAAGGAAAGAAATCCGAAGCTTTTGATGTAGCCACACATGCCCTGGAGTTAGGTAAAAAAGAGAAGGCTAATTATTGGCCAGCACAAGAGCTACTCAATAAAATTCAAATAGAATGGGGCAAAGAGAAAAGCAAAACCCCCTAATGTTTACTTCGCGTGTATAAATTTTGCGGATTCTTCGGAGTGGGGGATAGATATCAGTTTACCTTTGCGTCGTCTACAAAAATTTAACGCCATGCAAAAAAAAATTCATGCCGCTCTTCTTTCGGTTTATTATAAAGATGGACTAGAACCAATTGTAAAAGCCTTACATCAACATGGTGTTACACTATACTCTACAGGCGGAACACAAACCTTTATTGAAGCACTGGGAATTCCTGTGATTACTGTTGAATCGCTGACGGGCTTTCCTGAAATATTAGGTGGCAGAGTAAAAACATTGCAACCAAAAATCTTTGGTGGTATTTTGGCCAGAAGAGAAAACCCAAATGATATGGCGCAATTAGAAGCACATCAGATACCATTGATTGATTTAGTGATTGTAGATTTATATCCTTTTGAAGAAACATTACGCGCTGGTGGAACAGAAGCTGAAATGATTGAAAAGATTGACATCGGAGGCATTTCGTTAATTCGTGCAACAGCAAAAAACTTCAACGATACTTTGATTGTTTCGAGTCGAAATCAGTATGAAGCAGTGCTTCATTTATTGGAAAAAAATAGTTGTAGTAGCTCCCTTACAGAAAGAAAAGAATTTGCTATAGCAGCTTTTGCCACTTCGTCGCATTATGATACGGCAATTTACAAATATTTAGCGGCTGGCGACGAGTTGTTTTTTAGACAAAGCTTTAATGAAAGTCAAGTGTTGAGATATGGAGAAAACCCGCACCAAAAAGCTGTATTTTTTGGTAAACTAAACGACGTATTTGATAAGCTTCATGGCAAAGAATTGTCTTATAATAATTTGGTGGACATTGATGCTGCGGTGAATTTAATTCGCGAGTTTAAAGAAACTGCTTTTGTAATTATCAAGCATACCAATGCTTGTGGCATAGCTATTGGCAACGATGTGAAAGACGCCTACCTAAAGGCACTGGCATGTGATAGCACTTCCGCATTTGGTGGCATCCTTATCTGTAATAGAAAGATTGATTTAGTGGCTGCTGAAGAGATTCATCAACTTTTTTGTGAAGTATTGATTGCGCCCGATTTTGAAGAGGCCGCCTTAGAATTATTACAAAGTAAAAAAAATAGAGTACTATTGAAGATCAAGATGGAGTCGGTGGCGTCCACTCAATTTAAATCATTGCTCAATGGTGTGTTGTATCAAGACGTTGATAACAAAAGTGAAAAAGCTATTGAGTTTAAACAAGCCACAGAAAAGTTTCCTACGAATACGGAAGTAGAAGATTTAGAATTTGCTGTCATTGCGTCTAAGCATTTAAAATCCAATACCATTGCCATAGTCAAAAACAAACAATTGATTGGCATGGGATGCGGACAAACAAGTCGAGTAGATGCCTTAAGGCAAGCCATTCAAAAGGCCACTGAATTTGGATTTGATTTGCATGGTGCCGTGATGGCGAGCGATGCTTTTTTTCCTTTCCCAGATTGTGTAGAAATAGCATTTAATGCGGGCTTAACTGCAGTAGCACAACCAGGAGGTTCCATCAAGGATCAAGAATCCATTCACTATTGTAATAAAGTAGGAATGGCAATGGTTTTAACCGGCGTGAGGCATTTTAAGCATTAAAGAGCAGTTGACAAGCTCTTATTTTTGAACAGCATTATTTGTGGATGAACTGCTTAAAGTCGCTTTTGGCAAGGTGATGATTGGAGGGAGTATTTTATTGCTGAAAGGCAATTCTGTAGCCCCTGGATCTGTCGCTGGCGCAACAAGTATCGGCATAGATATAGCAAATATCAATGACCTTAACTTTTCGGGTGTGGTGTGAATATGGTATCTTACCTCTAAATCTTGCCCTCTATCATCTTGAACAATCACGGACTTTTTGTAAATAGACTGTATCGTGGTATCTTCAAAAACAATACGGATATTGACTGAGAACAATGGTATTTTGGTGATTTTGACCATATTCCCGGCAACAAGATTTTGACGAATGCCGTTTAAGAACAGGTAGAATTTCTGACCATCTTCTGCATAAACAATTAAATTAGAACTATAATCAGAAGCATGGATATTGCTGGACAAACCAAAGCATAGCAGGATAAAAAAGCATATTTTTTTCATACTTATAGAACATTTATTTGATTGATATATTCAATTTTTGTGCCACTTTACTATAAAACATAAACCCTTATGTATCCTATCTATTACTTACCAATAACAGCTCTAGAAATGACAATCCTTTGAACCTCGCTAGTGCCTTCATAAATTTGTGTAATTTTTGCATCACGCATCAATCTTTCCACATGATATTCTTTCACAAAGCCATATCCACCATGAATTTGAACAGCCTCTACCGTATGTTTCATAGCTACTTCACTAGCATATAATTTTGCCATAGCACTTGCTGTGTTATAGTCTTTGCCTTGATCTTTTAAAACAGCGGCTTTATATACCAATAATCTTGCTGCTTCTATTTGCATCGCCATATCTGCCAACTTAAATTGTATAATTTGATGTTCGCTGATTTCTTTGCCAAAAGCTTTTCTAACTTTGGAATATGCCAAGGCTAATTCATAAGCACCGGCTGCAATACCAAGCGCTTGAGCGGCAATACCAATTCTACCGCCTGCTAATGTTTTCATAGCAAATGTAAAACCAAAACCATCTGCTCCAATTCTATTTTCTTTAGGTACTTTTACGTTGTTGAATAAAAGTGTATGTGTGTCTGACGAACGAATACCTAGCTTATCTTCCTTTTTTGCTACCTCAAAACCTGGCATTCCTTTTTCAATAATGAGAACGTTAATCCCTTTGTGCCCTAGTTCTCTGTTGGTTTGCGCAATAACCAAATAGATGCTTGCCATTCCACCATTGGTTATCCAATTTTTGGTTCCATTAACGATATAATGATCTCCCATGTCCTCAGCAGTAGTGGTTTGGCTAGTGGCATCGCTACCCGCCTCAGGTTCAGATAGACAGAAAGCACCCAAAACCTCTCCTTTCGCTAGGGCTGGGATATATTTCTTTTTTTGCTCTTCGCTTCCATATTCATTTAGGCCCCAAAGCACCAAGGAATTGTTTACAGACATAATGACGGAACAAGAATTATCTACTTTAGATATCTCTTCTAACGCCAACACATAACTAAGCGTATCCATGCCACCACCACCATAGGCAGGATCTATCATCATACCTAAAAAGCCCAAATCTGCCATCATCTTTACTTGTTCATGAGGATAAGACATGGTCGTATCTCTATCTATAACGCCTGGCTTACAATCATTCTGGGCAAAATCGCGAGCAGCTTGTTTGATCATTAAGTGTTCTTCTGATAATTCGAAATGCATATTATTTAGTTTTTATTATTTACTATACGAAGTCCTGTTTCCTTAAAAATTTCAAAATTAATTAGAAATTTTGATTGTTTAATGGCCAATTTTAGCGCATCTTCTCTATGATGGATGTACTTGAAAATCCTTCTAAAATAGGGATAATTTCAACCCTTCCGCCTTTTGTTGTCACCGCCTCTGCTCCCACAATCTGCGCCATAGAATAATCCCCGCCCTTTACTAAAACATCTGGTTCTATCAATTGAATTAACGACAATGGTGTTTCCGTATCAAAAACAATCACCGCATCTACAAGTTGAAGACACGAAAGTAGCATGGATCTAGACTCTTGGTTATTGATTGGTCGGCCTTCTCCTTTAATGGCTCTGATAGAGGCATCACTATTCAATCCAATCACCAACTTGCCACCCAAATCCTTCGCTTGGCACAAAAGACTCAAGTGTCCTTGATGAAGGATATCAAAGCAGCCATTGGTAAATACGATTTGATGGCCATACATACGCCAGATTTTTAAATGCTGTTTCAAGTGATCCTCGCTCATCACTTTTTCCTTCATCAATTCAAGATAGTTTTTTGTAATCATTGTTTATTATTGATTAGAGATGTCGACGCTCTTCGTGTCCTTATTCATTACGTTTATTAAAATCATACAAATAAATCCTAATACTAAGATTAATGCGGTTTGAACGATCCAACTGAGCCATCCGTTTGCGTAGCCAATAGATTCTGTGATATTGTATAACAACAATACTTTACCTATGACCAATGGATATACTCCTAAGCCTCCTTGAACAGCAACGATGGCAAGACTACCAAAAAACAAACAGGTAATCGCGGTATTAATAGTAGAAATACTTGTTTCTGGCACTGCCTTCAAACAAAAATACACCGTTAGCACATAAGTGGTCCAAATAGAAACCGTGTAGAGAATGAATAAAAATTTATTTTGAACATTCTTCACAGAAAGAATACCATCCACCAAACCTAGCACAATAGATTTTATTTTTAAAGCAAACTTCGATTGACCATTTTTTATATACCTTACAAAAATAAAAACAATAGCTACCAGTAGAACAAGTAAAATCATTGCCTTGATGAAAAAACCATTATGATTACCACTTTCTGAAGAACTCAACAACTGATCTTTAAAGAAATTATAAATTAAGGTGTATTGAAAACAAATCATTATCAACGCTAGCACTAATAAACAAAGCACGTCTATGAGCCTTTCAGTGAGCATGGATCCTAAAGATTTTTCTAATGGAATATTTTCGTAACGCCGAATGACTTCGCACCTCATCACTTCACCCAATCGGGGCAATGCCATATTGGCCATGTACATGATGACCACCGCAAAAAAAGTATTATACATTTTTGGTTCATACCCCATCGATTGAAGCATCATCCGCCATCTTAAGGAGCGCATCACATGACCTAAGAGAGATGCAATCAACGACAAAACAAGCCAAAACCAAGAAGCCGAACGAAATACCTTTTTTATAATCTTAAACAAATCTATTTGATAGCTTCCTAATATGCTTTCATGATTGATCTCTGCTCCTGTTTGTGCGACCACCAGATATCTCGCTTCTGTTTCAGCTAGATAAAACGATGTGACGGCATTACTTTGTAGCTCAAACAAAGTGTCTCCTAGGAGCACTTCGCCGCCTAAGGGCCTATAAACCTTTGATATCTTGTAGTCTAAAGCAGGGTACTTTTTTTTATCTAATAAAAGCGTCTTGGGTTTGGAAATGCTATGATAAAAAAAAGCAATTAAAAAAACACCCAAACCAAGGGAAAGAATCAATTTAAGTGCTTTGGATAGATTTTGTTTCAATGAGGCTGAATTAAATTAATTGCTTAACATATTGTTTGCATCCACATGAGCCGTCAAGGGTATATGATGTTGCGCCTCTTCTGGCGTCAACAGACAATAAGAAATCACGATGATGATATCTCCAACCGCCACTTTTCTAGCTGCTGGACCGTTTAAACAAACAACACCACTTCCTCTTTCTCCCTTGATTACATAGGTTTCTAACCGTTCACCATTATTGATATTAACGACCTGTACTTTTTCGTGTTCTAATAAATTAGCGGCGTTCATAAGATTTTCATCCAAGGTGATACTTCCTACATAATTCAAATTAGCCTCTGTAACGGTGGCACGATGTATCTTCGATTTAAACATTTCTATTTGCATATCCAATTCCGTTGTTTCTTTAAACAATGTGCAAACCTAATGGAATTTCTGTAGATTTTATCGAAATCAAGGAAAGCGCACTACAAAAGGATATTGTCTATTAATCTTACATTGCCCACCCAAGCAGCTACTAAGGCCACTGCTGCTTCATGCGTTTCACTAGACGTCAAAGGCTCTAGCTGCGCTTGGCTCGCTATGCTCACATATTCAAGCTTTAATTCTGGAATTTCTCTCAGTAGTTGAGACACATGTTCTATCAACTGCTCATTGCTGCATAGCTTGTAATTGCTTTTGATATAGAATAGGGCTTTTGATAGGCCCAAGGCATGCGTTCTTTGCTCTTCACTCAATCTGATATTTCTTGAGCTCATCGCTAGACCATCTGCTTCTCTTTGAGTAGGACAAACTACAAGAGCAGTATTGTGTCTTTTTTCTACTTCTAGCAATTTTTGAACTACGAGCGCTTGCTGATAATCTTTCTGACCCATATAAAGATGATCTGGCTGCACAATATCCAACAAAAGGCCCACTACTTGAGCGACTCCATCAAAATGCCCAGGTCGATGTGCTCCTTCTAAAACAGAGGTAATCTTACCTAAGCTCGGCAATTTAGTGTTCTTGGTCCCATTAGGATAAATGTCTATCATCTCTGGTAAAAAGACGATATCGCACGCGTTATGATTCAATTTTAACAAGTCATCAGTGGTACTGATGGGGTATTTATCAAAGTCTTCTTGATGATTAAATTGGGTCGGATTCACAAAAACACTACATATCGTAAGATCATTCTCAGATTTACTTTTAGCTATTAAGCTCATATGTCCGTCATGCAACGCCCCCATGGTAGGCACAAAGCCCAGCTTTTTACCCTGTGCTTTAACAATTTTTAAAAACCTTACTATATCCTCTCTACGCTTATAACACAACATACCTACAACACAAGCTTTTTATTTTGTTGGACCTTTACTATAAAAAATCATATTTTTTTAGTATATCTTTGCAAGTCTAAATGAAATTTTATCATTTTCTGAAAAAATAATAAGTATTTATGGAAAAAACGCGCGTTTTAATTGTAACACAGGAAATGGACCCCTACTTAAATTTGTCCGACATCTCTAATATAACTTCTAAGCTACCTAAGCACCTTCACGACAAAGGAATGGAAATCAGAGTTTTAATGCCAAAATTTGGAAACATCAATGAAAGAAGACATCGTCTCCACGAAGTAGTTCGTTTGAGTGGTATCAATATCATTATGGATGATGAAGATTATCCACTCATCATTAAGGTCGCTTCTTTACCGAATGCCAGATTACAAGTATACTTTTTAGATAACGATGAATTTTTCAAGAGAAAATCTGCCTTTTCTGACGAAAACAACGTTTTCTATGATGATAACGGCGAAAGAATGGTTTTTTTCTGCAAAGGTGTATTAGATACTGTCAAAAAATTTGGATGGGCTCCAGATATTATTCATTGCCATGGTTGGATGACTTCTTTAATTCCTTTCTACTTAAAAACAGCATACAAGGACGAACCTATATTTGTGAAATCAAAAGTTGTATTTTCTGTTTATGAAAACACTTTCGAAAAACAATTATCTACGAAGTTTTCCGAATTAGCAGCCATTCATGGACATATTGAGTCTGCCGAACTAAAAGCATTCAAAGACACTGACATTTCGAGCCTTTACTTGGCTGGTGCTGAATATGCCGATGCATTGGTGAAGGGAAGTAAATCGATTGACAAGAAAGTGGGTGACCACATCATTAAAAACATGAATAAAAAACCAGTCCTTGAGCATTTCGAGAATGAAGAAGAGTATTTACAAGGATATGCCGATTTTTATCAGACATTACTATCTAACTAATCATTTAAAGTGTAAAAGAAATTGAAATTTATCACCTCTTGCGTAGCATTGCTATGTTCCGTTTTATTATTAAATTCTTGTAAAGATCCTTCCTTCACTGACGATAACCTCCTTTTGAATGGAGACAACTTCAATGTTAAGTACTCAGATCAATTCGTTTTAAAAGCAATAACAGAAAACGATACGATGTTGCAGGCACAAAATCTTACACAAACTTTATTAGGAAGCACCAACGACCCTCGCTTTGGTAAATTGTATGCGTCTTTCTATAACAATTTTAGATTGATCTCCAATAATGTAAATTTAGGAAGTAGTTTGTTGATTGATTCTTGCTATTTGACCTATGGTGTTTCTAGTGCCTATGGTTCATTTACAAGTCCCATCAACGTGGTGGTTTATGAACTGAACGAAGCACTAGATAACTCAGCCAATTATTTTACCAATAGATCTTTTGGCATCAAGCTACCACAAATTGCAAATGTCACAATTCCTTATACAACTGCTGGAAGTATCAATATAAAGCTCGATAATAGTTTTGGACAAAATATACTCAATCAAAGTGGCGGTGCAAATTTTGCTAGCAATGATGCTTTCCAATCTTTTTTTAAAGGGGTTTATGTGAGCACCAATAGCTCGACAGCAGGTGATGGAATGTTAAACCTAAGCCTCATTGGTGGAGGTTCTAAATTAACGCTCTATTATCATGCAGCTGGAGATACCGTTAAAAAATATGACATCCCTGTGAATGACTTATGTACTCGTGTGAACCACTACTACAAGGCTGCTTCAGGCAGTCCAGCTCAGTTGGCGAGCGACATAGCTTCTAGTGCAGGAGATGACAAGGTCTTTCTGCAAGGTCTAACAAGTTTTCGCACAAAAGTTTTGATTGAAAACCTAGACACTTTTACCAATGTAGCAGTTAATAAAGCGGAACTATGGGTATACCCAATCATCGGCTCCAGTGTTGATACAACTTACAAACTACCACAAACGATCTATGCATCTCGAATCAACGACAACGCAAATGACGTTCAGCTATTAGATTTCCTTTCAGGCAGTATGGCAGGAGATAAAGACACCACTATTGTTGGAGGTAATATCGTACCGGTTTATAAAATTAATCTTACTCGATATGCACAGAGTATTATTAATCACGAGTTTAATAATAATGGCTTGCGTTTGTATGTTTTTCCCACTAATATTACAGCAGAAAGGGTAGTTTTAGGAGGCGGTAGCAACCTCAACTTCCCCATGAAATTCAAATTAATTACAACAAAAACTAATTAAAATATGTGTGGTATAGTTGCATATATCGGTTCTAAGGAGGCTTGTCCTATCATCATAAAAGGTCTACAAAGACTAGAATACAGAGGTTATGATAGTGCCGGGATCGCTTTACAACAAGGAAAAGAACTAAATATTTATAAAACAAAAGGGAAAGTAAGTAATCTACAGGACTTTTTAGAAGGCAAAAACATAGAAGGTACTTCAGGAATGGGGCATACAAGATGGGCCACACACGGCGTTCCGAATGATGTAAATGCACACCCCCATTATTCTGAAAGTAAGGATTTAGCGCTTATTCACAACGGAATCATCGAAAATTATGCCATTCTTAAAGAAGAAATGGTAAAGCGTGGGCATACTTTTGTCTCAGACACAGATACTGAAGTTTTAATCCATTTAATCGAAGATATTCAGCTCAACGAAAAGATTGGACTAGAAGAAGCCTTACTACAAGCCTTAAGTGAGGTTACAGGCGCTTATGCCATCGTCTTAATGTGCAAAAACAACCCAGATATCATGTATGCGGCACGCAAGGGTAGCCCTTTAGTGATTGGAGTTGGTGAAAACGAATATTTTATGGCTTCGGACGCCACTCCAATTGTTGAATATACAAAAAACGTAGTATACCTTAATGACGAGGAGATTGCCATCGTTACAAGAAACAATGGTTTTACCATAAAGAACATTCAAAATCAATTAAAAACCCCATACATTCAGGAACTCGAACTAAAACTCGAGATGTTAGAAAAAGGTGGCTATGATCATTTCATGCTTAAGGAGATTCACGAGCAACCTCGTTCCATCAAAGACAGTATGAGAGGACGTTTAAATGCCATGGAGGGATATATTCGCCTTGGAGGAATTAAAGAATATGACCAAAAATTAATCAATGCCAATAGAATTATTATTGTAGCGTGTGGCACTAGCTGGCATGCAGGTTTGGTAGCTGAATATTTATTCGAAGACTTAGCAAGAATTCCGGTAGAAGTAGAATATGCTTCCGAATTTCGTTATAGAAATCCGGTGATTCATGAAACAGATGTAGTTATTGCCATTTCTCAAAGTGGAGAAACGGCCGATACCTTAGCAGCTATTCAATTAGCCAAACAAAAAGGGGCGACAATTATTGGTATTTGTAATGTAGTAGGCTCTTCAATACCTAGAAGCTCACACGCTGGATCTTATACACATGCTGGTCCTGAAATCGGTGTCGCTTCTACTAAAGCATTCACCGCTCAGGTAACCGTTCTGTCATTAATGGCTATCTATATCGCTCACAAAAGAGGAACAATTTCTGATAGCAGGTACCATCAGCTCATCACCGAATTAGACTGTATTCCAGATAAAGTGAAACAAGTCATCGACAATACCAACGAACAAATAAAAAACATTGCTCAATCGCTGAAAGATGCTCCTAACTTTTTATATCTAGGACGTGGCTATAATTTCCCTGTGGCTCTTGAAGGTGCCCTTAAATTAAAAGAGATTTCCTATATCCATGCAGAAGGCTATCCAGCAGCTGAAATGAAACATGGTCCTATTGCGTTAATTGACGAAAAAATGCCTGTGGTAGTGGTTGCTACCAACCAAAGTGCTTACGAAAAAATCATTAGCAATATTCAAGAAGTAGCTGCTAGAAAAGGTCGTGTTATTGCCATCGTTAATAAGGCTGATAATACCATCAAAGAACTAGCAGAACATGTCATAGAGATACCAGAAACAGAAGAACCATTCAGTCCTTTACTCTCTGTCATTCCATTGCAATTGCTTTCTTATTACATCGCAGTATATTTAGGTAAAAACGTGGACCAACCCAGAAATCTCGCTAAAAGCGTTACCGTAGAATAATGATAAAATATCGCAGACAAAAGCCATCTCCAAATGAGATGGCTTTTTTGCTCCGTCAAAGGTATTATTCTATTGTAATATCCATCCTGTGGTAAACATGATTCATCCTGCTTGTTTATAAATGCCATTGGTGTGGCAAATCAATTCCAGAAAGCATAACAATACGTTTCACCTGTATATTTATTGTTTTTCAGTTAAATATTTTCCTATATTTATCGTTCTAAAATTATTCCAATGAAGAAAAGTATTATGTTATTATTTATCACCTGTTTCCTGTTTCACCAGTCCTATGCACAGACGAATAGCAGCAGCTTCAATCAAGGCGTTAACAATGAAACAGTCGCTAATGCTACCGCAAGACTAACCAGTAACGGCAAGGTTGATAGTGTGGCTTTAAAACAACTTTTAAGCACTCAAAACAAGACAAACAATAGCAACTCTACCGCCGATCCGTCGCTTATCAAAAATCCAAATGCTGCAAGCGCCATTGGAATAAAGAGCAATAATCCAGCACCTATTGCTCTCAGCATCAAAGATAAAATGGGTTTTAGAAATGCCTTTGCCAGTTATAAGGAAAATTTTATTAAAAATCTTTGGAAGATGTATCCCGAATGGGCTACTAGTGTAGGCTATCATAATTATGATAGTTTGCTAACTGTGTCTGATGATCAATTTAGATTAAGAGAGTCTAACTTTATTCAAAAATCTAAAGCGATGTTGCTAGCTATTAATAAGGATAGCCTGTCTACCTCAGACCAAATGGATTATTTGCAAATCAATAATTTTCTTGAACAAAACCTATGGAGTAGTAGTCAATTGAAGCAATATCAATGGGACCCTTCCATGTATAATGTGGCTGGCAATTTCTCTTTTATCTTAACAGAAAATTACTCAACCCTGAACGAACGACTTAAGAGCTTATTCAATAAGATGAATTATGTAGATGCATACTATGCTGCTGCTCGCAAAAATATTCAAAACCCCACTAAAGAACATACGGCTCTTGCAATCTCTCAATTGAAGGGAGGCCTTTCTGTATTTACGACAGACGTCTTAGATTCCTTAAAAAAATCTACCCTTCCTGCAGATGTAAAAGCAGAATTTATTCGCAGAGCAGCCCTTTGTGCGTCGAGTACAGAAATGTTTATCACTTTTCTTCAAAGCATAGACCTTACCACCGCTCGAAGCTTTCGATTACGCGCTGTTTTGTATGAATCTAAATTTAAGTATGATATTCAAAGTAATTATTCTACGAAAGAATTACTGCAACTAGCAAAGGATCGTAAGGCTTTCTTGCACGAAGACATGCTTCAATTGGCGATCTCAATGTGGAGCAAATATTTTCCAGAAAAACCAATGCCGGCAGAAAAATTTATGCTTATCAGAATGGTAATCGACACCATCTCTACACAGCATAGTAGCCCAGAAAACTTTCAAAGTAATATCGAAAAACAAATTCCTTTACTGATCAAGTTTATCAACGATAAAAAATTAATATATCTAGACCCTTCTAAACCCTTAAAAGTAAGAAAAGAACCAGATTATATGGCCGGTGTTGCTGGTGCTTCTATCTCTGCTCCAGGTCCATACGACAAAAATGGAAACACCTATTATAATGTTGGTTCTTTAGCCTACATGAGCGAGAAGGAACAAGAAAGCTACCTACGCGAATACAATGATTATATTCTGCAAATATTAAACATTCATGAAGCCATTCCTGGCCATTACACACAAGGCATTTATGCCAATCAATCTCCAAGTATTATCAAAACTATTTTAGGCAATGGCTCTATGGTGGAGGGATGGGCAGTATATAGCGAATTGATGATGATCGAAAATGGCTATGGTGATAACACTTCAGAAATGCGATTGATGTATGACAAATGGAATTTAAGAAGTGTATGCAATACCATACTTGATATTAGCGTGCACACTCTAGACATGAGTGAAGAAGAAGCAAAAAAACTACTCATCACCGAAGCGTTTCAACAAGCAGCAGAAGCAGATGGAAAGTGGAAAAGAGCACAATTAACAAGTGTACAACTATGCAGCTATTTCAATGGTTTTAAAGAAATTATTGACCTACGAGAGGAGATGAAAAAGAAAGAAGGAGAAAAGTTTAGTCTAAAAAGTTTTAACGAAAAATTCTTAAGCTACGGAAATATTCCTGTAAAAAACATTCGTCAATTGATGTTGCAATAAGTATAGCACTCCAAACTTATCACAGCATTGCATAAAAAAACGCATCTTAATAAAGATGCGTTTTGTGTATTATTCAAATCTTGCAATCATTATCACAAGAAAAGCATAAATCTAATTAGATCGCTGCTGCATATCTTTTGTTCACCTCATCCCAATTAATCAAATTGTAAAATGCTGCGATATAGTCAGGACGACGATTTTGATAATGTAGATAATAAGCATGTTCCCAAACATCCAACCCTAAGATAGGTGTACCAGGACATTCAGAGATATCCATGGTTGGATTATCTTGATTTGGCGAAGAGCAAATACAAATACTCTTATCTGCTTTTACACAAAGCCAAGCCCAACCAGAACCAAAACGGGTGGTTGCTGCTTTCGTAAATTCTTCTTTCATCTTATCATAAGAACCAAAAGTTTTGTCAATCACTTCAGCAATGGCACCTGTAGGATTCCCGCCGCCATTTGGTTTGATTACTGTCCAAAACAAAGAGTGATTAAAATGTCCACCTCCATTATTTCTCACTGCTGGTGAAATTTTCGAAATGTTTTTCATCAACTCTTCTAAAGATTTTCCTTCCCATTCAGTTCCTACCAATGCATTGTTCAAGTTGGTCACATATGCTTGATGATGTTTTGAATGGTGTATCTCCATTGTCTTCGCATCAATATGTGGTTCCAATGCGTTATACTCGTAGCCTAATTTTGGTAATTCAAATGCCATATTATTTTATTTATTTTTTGTGATTAAAATCTAAACTGTCTTAGTCTAACAAACACGAATATAGAAAAGTTCAGCAACATTCAAGTCAAAAAACCCAAGCGAGTGATCCCTAGCCTTTCCCATTTCTTTTACTCATAAAGAACTCCCTTAATAATTGTGCCGACTCATTCGCAAGGATACCATGTGTCACTAATGTTTTTGGATGCAGCACACCCACTGCATCATATTTAGAAATAAAGCCCTCCTTCT
The DNA here is from genome assembly GCA_945897725.1 of Chitinophaga pinensis. Classification (GTDB taxonomy): domain Bacteria; phylum Bacteroidota; class Bacteroidia; order Chitinophagales; family CAMDFR01; genus CAMDFR01. The sequence goes on along the minus strand of CAMDFR010000002.1, from coordinate 54,893 downwards.
CGTCCATAGCACCAATGACCAGTCGGCTAATCCTACTCCATTTAATCGCACCTGCACACATCATGCATGGCTCTAATGTCACATACATCGTACATTGATTCAAAAACTTCGCACCCAAATATTCACTCGCACTCGTAATGCCAATAATCTCCGCATGCGCCGTGGTATCCGTCAGTTTTTCCGTTTGATTATAAGCCTTCGCAATCATCTGATTATTGCAAACCAACAAAGCACCAATCGGCACCTCTCCTTCTTCCATTGCCCTTCTGGCAAGCTTTAGCGCCTCGCGCATATAAAATTCATCTGTACTAATTTCCAACAAAGTCTCATTCATTTGCTGCCAAAGATAAAGCTTTTCCTCACTCGCCTAGCCAACAATTTTATCGATCGCCGCCGCCAACAAGCTATCTTTTTCTGTCACAGTATTGCCCGCCTCATGCGTCGAAAGCCTTATCTCCACTTTGTTCCACACATTACTCCACCAAGGATGATGCCCCTGTTTTTCTGACACCAAAGCCACCTGTGTCATAAAAGCAAAGGCCTCCGAAAAGTCAGCAAACTCAAAGGCACGGCACAATTCATTATTTTTTTCTTCCCACATATCGCTACACATTTGATGATTAAAACAGCAAGATAGCAAAACATTATGAAGAATAAGGGCGCATGGCTCTATTAAATTTCTCCTTCGCAGCGGCTCTCCATCGAGCCACCGGGCTGTACGCTAATAGTCCTCGCCCTTCGTACCTCATGGCTGTGGGCTATCGCTGCCATCCCTTGCGCGGTTTTCGATATTGTATTAATTTTCTTTTTGGCGCGAGTGTTTTTTCATTCGTGCTATCGATAACCTCATGCATCATTTGACAAATCGAACTTGTCAATCGCTTGTATAAGTCTACCGTTATAGACTATAGTTCAATTGAACAACTTTGTATATTATAAAATTAGGCGTGCAGAAACTAACTTTGTAAAAATAGCATCATGAAAAAAATAATCTTTATAAGCATAGCATTGCTCACTTCCTTCTGTTTTGGTTTCGCGTTCAAATCTATCATCAGCTATCATCCCAACGATAATGGCAAACTAAAAAGGGTGACCAGCATTGGTGGTATCTTTTTCAAATGCAAGGACCCTAAAAAAGTGAGAGAGTGGTATAAAACACACTTAGGTTTAAACACCAACCCATATGGTACCGTCTTTGAATGGAGACATGCTGAAGACTCGACTAAAAAAGGTTTTTCACAATGGAGTCCATTTTCTGAAAAGACAAAATATTTTGAACCATCCAATAAAGAATTCATGATTAATTATAGGGTTGATAATTTAACAGCCTTAGTCGAGCAACTAAAAAAAGAAGGCGTTAGCTTGACAGATACTATTGAAACCTACGACTATGGTAAGTTTGTGCATATCATGGATATTGAGGGAAACAAAATTGAATTGTGGGAAGCCAATGATATCGTGTATGAAAGAATGGGGCAAGAACTTGGAAGCGAAACGACAAAGTAGCAAATGATTTTTACGCATTCAATTCTTGTGTCTATCACTCACCACTCATGAGCAGCAACAAATGCCTGACATTGTGAAAAAAAAGTTAAATAGTGGCTCGAAGATTATACGTGAATGATCGAAAGCAGTACCCCCGTTAAGTTATCGGGGTACTGCGGAGAGCATGACCCCTGGGCTTTTTGCAGGGGGCACGTCCTAAAAAAATTAAGTATTTGTAATTGGTTCTTCCTTCTGCTCGACCAAAAAAAACGCATAAAAAAGAACAAAGAAGACGATTCCGCTTTGCGATTCTAAGATGCATTCAGTGAGGGAAGCTATTGTCAGAATCATCGCCAGGACGAAGAGTATAAAGCTTTTTGAAACATAGGCTTGCCAAAAAAGATTGGCATATAAATACAAACAAGAGAGCAAACCTAAGACGCCCAAGATAAACCACTGTTGTATAAATTGATTGTGTACATTATTTAAAGATGTTTTTTTAGCCAATAAAATATAGCCATCTTTTTTAAAATCTTCTGTCAGAATAGCAGCCCCAGCGCCTGTACCGACACCTAGCATTGGCTTCTGTTTGATACGATCCCATGCCACATCCCAGATAGATTCTCTTTCGTTTTTTATCGACCAAGTATTTTTGACTTGTTTTTTGTCGGTGAGTACATCAAAAAAACGGGCATTCAACTCTGGAATTTTCCATACCGAAAGAACTGAAACAAACACTATTAAAGCAACTCCACCGATACCTATCACATATTTTTTTCTTTTCAAAAAATGATATAGCCAAATAAATATCAGCAACACAAATAGGATGATGAGCTCCGTGCGAGCAACCAACACAACAATAAAAGCAAAGAGCGGCAAGATAAGCAGCAAATATATTTTGCTATGCCGCACTGCCATATCATAACACAAAGCTATAGCCAGCAAGGCGTACATAGCAAGATAACTCGGATGCATATTGCTAAAATTAACCAAATGCACATAAAAAAAAGCGAGTTGATTGCCTGCCTTATACTGCGGAATAGCTAGATAAACGGCCACGAGAAAAAACAGGATAATCGTAGCTATAAATACCTGATACATTTGCTTTCTGTATGGCGCAAGATATATTCCTATGCTAAAAAGTAAAAAAGGTAAAAAGAAAAGATTTAATTTCTTTGAAACATCTGTCCAACCGCTTGCTGTATCAGGTGTATAGAGCATAGCAAAGACATGCACTAAAAAATAAATTGCAAAAGGGGCAATGTGTAATGCGTGTTGTTTTATTTGAGCACCTTTTTCCTTCCAATCACCACTGAACAACCAAAACATAGCGAGCAGAAGAATAGGAATACTAGTACCGCCTCGCGACCATAATAAAGCGATCACAATACATGCTACGATAATCGCATACAGTCGTTTCATTGGTTGGATAGTATTAGAATGAACGTGCTTTGTTTCGTGAGTGTCACTAAGCAAGATGATTCCACTTGAAGAAACCTTGGCGTATAAGTAACCTTAGGCTTCAACTTTCTCTTCTAATTTATCTTTTGTGAGCATAAAGAGCGCCAAAAAAAGGCCCCATCCACCAGACAACATCATAGTGGTTAAAGAAGAAGATGAAATCATCAAATAATGAATCACATTCATGGAGGTGGAGGCAGCAAGATTATATCTATTCAATAAATACATCGCGTAAAACAAAATAGCCAATACCATACCGCTCAATACCATACCCCAATTTCCAAAATTTGCATAGTCGTACATAAACGACGCGCAATTGACGGTGCCTCTGAAACCTTGGGCATACCAAGTAGGATAAACATATTGATAGAGTTCGGTGGAATAATCATGAAACGGTCTTCCCTTTATTTTTGCAATAGGTTTATAGCCATCGCCATGTAAGAATGGTGCATGTTTTGGAATGCATAAAAACCAATAGGCGACGGTCTTTCCAGGTATATAAATCACCCTGTTTTTAAGTCCTTTAAAACTATTGTTGGCAGAAGTAAAAACAGAGGTGGGCTGTTGCATTTCTATGTTTTTACCATTTGGCTGATAGGTGTCGCCTCCGCGAAGTGCTGGATTGGCACAGAAAGTAAGCATAAACAAACCCAATACAGTGATCAATAAAACAATAGCTGCCGTAACAAATTTTCTGTCAAACACACAATAAATACCCACTGGCAATAAGATAGAAATGATGATGCTTTTCATGACTAAAGAAAGACCATAAGCCGAGCCAATGATGAGAATGGGATAAAACAATTTGCTCTTTGTTTTATACAAATACATGATGAGGAAAGGAAGGATGGCCTTGGTTTCGAAGCTGTACATATAGTTGACAAAAGTGCCTGCCTTGGTCACAGAGTTTCGTAGTTGATAAATATAAAAGGAATTATGACTACCATAGCCTCTAATGGTAGGTATTCCTCCCAAAACATACCAATGATACACGATAAAAATCGGAGTGATAATGATCAAAAAATAAATCACCATTTTTTGTGTGTTTTCTGGGACGCTGAAATTCTTTAGAAACTGTAAGGTCTGATTTTGCAAAGGCTTGAATCGAACTAATAAGGTATAAGCAATGATCAACACAATGAAGAAAAGCAGCAAAGAAGGAAAAAACTTAAAATTAGAAATACTAAAAACACCTATGCATAAAAAAACAAAAATGATAGAATAAACATATATAGAAAGATGATTAAGAGTGTTCGTTATAAAAGATTTCATATGGAAAGAAAAAGCGATGGTAAATGATAAAATAATTTTGTAATATCTTTTTGCCAAGCTAATAGCATCAGCTAATCAAGCTTCTTTGCAAATATAAATAATTTTCAAAAACTCTGTGTATTATTCTAAGCCAGTAACTCGGTCAACTTACGATAGGCAAAACTCATGGTGGTTATGCCTTCAAAAGAAAGCACCAAGTTGGCATTGGCCTGTTTCAGAGAAGCGCCTCTATGGTTTTCTTGGATATACTTCATGATATTGCCAAAAATGACAGATTGAAAAAATGCAGAATTTTCGTTTGCCGTGAAATAACATTTCAATTGTTTGTTCTTAAATACTATTCTTTCCATACCCATTCTCTTGGCGCACCATTTCATTCTAATAGCATTGAATAATTCCTCCACCTGATGTGGTATTTTACCGAATCGATCGACGAGTTTTTCGGCGAATTTCAACAATTGCTCTTCATCCTCGATATTATTTAGTTCAGTATAGATACTCATCCTTTCGCTGATGTTTTTGATATATTTATCTGGTATCAACATCTCTAAATCGGTATCAATCTGACAATCTCGAACATATTGTTTGTCGGTCTCTTTGGCCAGCTCATCTTTATATAAATCTTTAAATTTATTTTCTTTCAATTCACGAATAGCCTCATCCAGAATTTTATGATACATATCGTATCCTATTTCTGAAATAAAACCACTTTGTTCGCCACCTAAAATATTTCCAGCACCGCGAATATCCAAATCTCGCATCGAAATATTAAAACCAGAACCTAGGTCCGAAAACTCCTCAATGGTTCGCAAACGTTGCCTTGCTTCTTGTGTCAAATTCACAAAAGATGGTGCAATCAAATAACAGAATGCTTTTTTATTTCCTCTTCCTACCCTTCCACGAAGTTGATGCAGATCACTCAAACCAAACCAATGCGCACTATTGATGATGATGGTATTTGCATTCGGTACATTCAATCCTGACTCGATAATATTGGTCGACAATAAAACATCCGATTCTTTATTGATAAAGCGCATCATAGCCTGCTCGAGTTTGTCTCCTTCCATTTGTCCATGCGCTACCTCAACACTCACATCCGGACAAATTTTATTAATCATGGCTTTCACTTCCATGATGTCTTTTACTTTATTGTGTACAAAGAAAACTTGACCTCCACGATATACTTCGTATTCTATGGCCTCTTTAATCACATCACTATTGAATGCTTTTACTTCTGTGGTTACTGGTTGTCTATTTGGTGGTGGAGTATTAATCACACTTAAATCACGGGCTCCCATCAATGAAAACTGCAGTGTACGTGGAATGGGTGTAGCAGTGAGCGTTAAGGCATCCACATTGGCTTTAATCTCTTTTAGTTTTTCCTTTACAGCCACACCAAACTTATGCTCTTCGTCAATGACCAATAAACCAAGATTTTTAAATTTGATTTGCTTACTCACGATAGAATGCGTGCCGATGATGATATCTATTTTACCTTCTTCTAATTTAACTGCGATATCTTTTTTCTCTTTAGCAGTTCTGAATCGATTGACATAATCTATACTTACTCTAAACTCATCCAATCGTTCTTTAAAGGATTGATAATGTTGCTGGGCTAAGATGGTTGTAGGGACAAGGATTGCTACTTGCTTGCTATCGCATACTGCTTTAAAAGCTGCACGTATGGCGACTTCTGTTTTGCCGAAGCCTACATCACCACAAACCAATCTGTCCATGGTAATACCTTTTTCCATATCGGCTTTCACATCATTCGTTGCCTTCAATTGATCTGGTGTATCTTCGTATTCAAACGATGCTTCCAACTCTGTTTGCAAATAGGAATCTGGAGAATATTGAAATCCTTTTTGAATTTTTCTCTTGGCATATAACTGAATCAAATCTTCAGCAATATCCTTAATCTTAGCCTTGGTTCTTGCTTTCAGGTTATTCCATGTATCTGAACCTAGCTTATGAATCTTAGGCACTTGACCTTCTTTACCGCTATACTTAGAAATTTTATGCAAGGAGTTGATGGACACATATAAAATATCATTACTCGCATAAATCAATCGAACCGCTTCTTGCAATTGTCCATTCACTTCTATCTTTTCCAAACCAGAATACCTCCCCACCCCATGATCGATATGGGTTACAAAATCGCCCACTTGCAATTCTCTCAAACTCTTTAACAGTAGGGCTTTGTCTTTGGTATAACCTTGCTTGACACTATACTTATGGAATCGATTAAAGATTTGATGATCGGTATAACATGCCAATTTTAAATCGTGGTCGATAAAGCCAGCATGTAATGAAGTATAAATAGGATAGAACTCCACCTCTGCTTGAAGGTCAGTAAAAATATGATAGAAACGCTCTACTTGTTTAATATTATCACTGAAAATAAAATTCAAATATTTGTCAGCAATATTCGATTTCAAATCTTTGATTAATAGCTCAAAATTCTTATTAAATGAAGGTTGTGGGCTGATATTATACACCACTTCCAGACTGGTATTTTCCTCTTTGTCATAACCAAAACCGATGATCTTGCATTGCATTAATTCTTCAAGAATCATTTTACTTGGCACAAACAAATCTATCAGTTCAGCATTGACAAAAGGGTGTTCTACAAATTCTTCTTTGTTTTGCAACATCAATTCTCGTGCATCCACCGCATCATTAAAACATTGATTGATCACCTCCATTGTATTGCTGATGCTTTTTGTCCAAACAATGGTTTGCGATGGATTTAATGTTTTAAAAAAGGAATTTTTTTCAGAACTACTAAACTGTGTTCTTAGGTTTGGAACGATAGAAATGCTGGATATTTTTTTCTCACTCAATTGAGTATCGGGATGAAAAGTTCTGATCGACTCTACTTCCACATCAAATAACTCGATACGATAAGGATATTCATTAGCATAGGAAAAAATGTCGATGATACCTCCTCTAATCGAGAATTGACCGGGCTCATATACAAAATCAACAAACTCAAAATCATAATCGGTGAGCAATTCGGTGATGGTTTCTATATCCAATTTTTCTCCTGTTTTGATATAGATAGAAGACTTATGCAAAGCCTCCGCACTCACCACTTTTTCGAATAATGCCTCTGGGTACGTAACGATGATTTCTGCTTTTGAATAAGGATGACTAATTTTATTGATCACCTCTGTTCTTTGCAAAATATGATGATTATTGATTTCATCGTACTTTCTTGATTTTTTAAAAGAATCTGGCAAAAACAAGACTTCTTTGCTTGGAAGGATATGGCTAATATTCTCTAACAGATAAGCAGCCTCCTCTTTATCGCTCATGATAAACAAATGATGATAGGAAGTAGATCGAAACAAGGATGCCGCCACAAAAGCTTCTGCCGCGCCATTCATTCCTTTTAAGTGTATGATAGGTTGCGGCTCTTTTAAATGCTCTACAATCCTCTTGGTTTTACTATCCTTTTGATAGTATTCAATAATATTCTCTAATTCCATGTCTGCTTTTCCTAAATATAAATGTGGGTGCTAACGGGAAATCCCGGCACCTTAACGTTTTTTTCAATCTCTAGTAACAATGCAAATTTACATAGAATTATTTAAAGCATCGAATCAATACTTTAGCTTATAATAAAAGAGCTTGATATACTCTACAGCAAAGGCGATGAGGCCATTTTCACTTTGCCACCAATGTTCTTCATCGAAGGTAGAATTCTTAGCGCCAACAATTTTTACTTTGATACCTTGCTTAGAAAAGGACTTTTTAAAAATGGAATTGACTCTTCGTGTATGGAATTTGGATGTCACTATGCCTATCTCTCTGATATGATATTGAATACAATAACTATGAATTAAATTTCTTTCTTCCATCGTACTAGTACCTTCTGGAATCAATTGCATCAAGGAATCTGGCACTTGGCATTTCAGTAAGAAATCTTTTGTTACTTGTGCTTCTGTCTTTAAAATACCTTCTGCTTTTAGATCATTGGAAATATTGGCGCCTGTACAAAATATTTTTGTGGCTTTATTGGCTTTAAAAAGGGAAGCCGCTGTATTGCCCCTGTCGTAGGCATTTCCAGACAATACAAAAATTGGTATCGCTTGCTCTATTTTTTCTTCGTGCACTAAATAATGACCCAATGCCGCAAAGATGGCATATCGAAAAACGAATGATAAGATGAATAACATTGCTAAGCAAATGGCGAACCACAGGAGATATTTCTTTGCTTTATTCATTGCAGATAAGTCGCTATTTATAAATAAAACTAAGCAAGATGTTGATCTAACCAATTCGTCATAAAGCTCATCACTTCTTGCTTTTCAAAATCATTATGTGCTTCGTGATACACACCCTCCCATAGTTTCAACGTCACATTGTCACCCGTATTTTGTTTAAATTCTTTAGCGCCATCTGACGAAATTAATCTATCAGCAGTACCATGATAAATCAAAATAGGCATGGTGATTTCTTTGGCATGTTCTAATGCCCATAAACCATTTTCGAATGTTGGCAAGAAAAATGCTGGAGTGATATTCGAAAACACCATTGGATCATTCTTATACTTTTCTACTTCTACTGGATCTTTAGAAATGGCCCCTGCATCTATCTTTGCTTTGTCAGAAAAAGCAGGATAAATCTTCATCATGATTTTCGCTAATAGCAATTGAAACATCGGTGGCTCAAAGGCTAGCCTATACCATGGTGCCGACAAAACCGCTCCTTGCAATATAGGTTTTCGGCGTAGTAAAAAATTAGTTAATACATTACCACCCATGCTATGTCCATACAAAAATACTGGCTTCGCATTTGTATTTCTGCTTTTCATTTCATCGAAAAAAACTTGAACCGAATCTAATAATAAATCATAATCATCAACATGACCTCTCTGACCATCACTTTTACCATGTCCTATATGATCCATCGCATAAGCATTATAACCATGTTCGTTTAAAAAGGCAGCTACATGTGCATATCGACCACTATGTTCCCACATACCGTGAATCATACCTACCAATCCTTTCGGATTCTCTATTTCCCATGACTGTGTATATATTTTTTGCTTGCCACTTTGCAAAAATTTTTCTTGATGTATCATCTGATTTCAATTTATGATTCAATAAATATACGTACAATTTTGAAGGAATCCCTAATCTAGCCACTAAGCTAGCGCGAGTATTTTTCACTCGTGTTCACAATTTAGCGCGAGTGTTTTTCACTCGTGCTTCAACACAAACACTAATCATCCTTTTCCCATCCCATCGTACGTTTCACTGCCTTTAACCAACCCTTGTATAATTTTTCGCGCAAGCCTTCATCCATGGTCGGACTAAATATTTTAAGCTCTCTATCCTTCGCCAATGCTATTGATGAAAGCAAGGCGTCCATGCTATAAAAACCAATAGCCAATCCTGCCAAATACGCCGCACCTTTAGCCGTGCTCTCAATCAGCTTAGGTCTTACAATCTTTGTATTCAAAATATCACTTTGAAATTGCATCAATAAATCATTCATACAAGCACCACCATCCACACGCAATTCCTTTAAACGCATTTCTGCATCTTGCTCCATGGCCAGCAAAACATCCTTACTTTGATATGCTAAAGAATCTAAGGTAGCCCTTACCAGATGAGCTTTTGTCGTTCCTCTTGTCAAACCGAATATGGCACCTTTTGCATACATATCCCAATAAGGTGCACCCAATCCAACAAAGGCTGGCACAACATACACACCTTCTGCATCCTTTACCTGAGCGGCAATGGCAGCTGTATCGCTTGCTTTCTCTATCATCTTCAATCCATCTCTCAACCACTGAATGGCAGCACCTGCAACAAATACAGAGCCTTCTAATGCATAAGTAATTTTTCCATCCACGCCCCAAGCGATGGTCGTCAATAGTCCATTCTTTGATGTCACGGGCTTTTCACCAGTGTTCATCAACATAAAACAACCAGTACCATAAGTATTTTTCGCCATGCCTTTCTCGAAACAACATTGCCCAAAGAGCGCTGCCTGTTGGTCGCCAGCGATACCTGCTATCGGAATTTCAATACCATTAAACAAGTCTGCGGCAGTATTTCCATACACTTCGCTTGAGGCACAAACCTTTGGTAAAATTGAAGCAGGTATTCCTAATTCGCTTAATAATTTCTCATCCCACTCTAAGCTATGAATATTGTAGAGCATAGTTCTAGAGGCATTACTATAATCGGTGATATGCAATTTTCCTTTGGTCAATTGCCATACCAACCAAGTATCGACAGTACCAAATAATATGTCACCACGTTCCGCTTTTTCTTTAGCACCAGAAACATTTTCTAAAATCCATTTTACTTTCGTGGCACTAAAATAAGAATCAATCAACAAGCCTGTATTCGCCTTCACATAATCGTTCCAGCCTTTTGCTTTTAGCTCATCACAAAAAGTGGCGGTTCTATTATCTTGCCAAACGATAGCATTATAAATTGGCACACCCGTTTTTTTATCCCACAGAATGGTCGTTTCGCGCTGATTGGTAATTCCTATGGCAGCAATTTCAGATGCATGAATCGCATTTTTCGACAAGAGTTCCGTAATCGTGCTATATTGCGAACTCCATATCTCCATTGGGTTATGCTCTACCCAACCCGGCTGCGGAAAAATTTGTTTAAATTCTTTTTGCGCCGACGCCACCTTATTTCCCTTGGCGTCAAACAAAATACTTCTACTACTACTCGTGCCTTGGTCAAGCGCCAAAATATATTTCCCCATCTCCACTTCGTTTTGTTTTCTAAAGATAATTCTTTCTTCGAAGATGCCGATGTTTTGGGCGTATTCCTGCTTTAGAACAAAAAGCAGGAAACTGGCTATTCGCTACTATCTTTTTAATAAAAGGCAAGATCAAAAAGGATAGCCGCTTCTATCCATTACGCGGGCGTTTCGGCCATAGAAATTATTGAAGAATAGATGGATGATTTTCCTTTGATTACTTGTTGGTGAATAACACCGACAAGGGCGGTAATATTCAATACCAACCGTCATTCAGAAGGAAACTTCTCGCCTAGGATTCAAAGCTTAAGAGTGAATAGGAATGATCTTTTAAAGAAAATTTCCACGTATTGCAACGTACACAATTTAATTGAAAAACATCTTCTTCAAACAATAATACCTATATCAATTTGTGATTTGATTTTTTTTCAAGAAGTTTAATCCCGATTGACATCGGGATGAATGACGAGCTTGACGGAAAGTGATTGCGATGACGAAGCAATGAAGGATAGCCTACCATATGGAATGCAGGCATTTCTTTAAATTGTACCTCCATCAGGTAAAAACTACATAGAATCTAAACTACCTGTCAAACCGGCCGTTAAGGTTGGCAAGCAAACCCAAAACCATTCAGGATATGGCGTAGCGAACATAAAAACAAAGGTTGCAATTAATGAAACCACAAACATGATTACAAAAGTGCTTTTTTTCATTCCTGTATTATCTCTAACTGTCATAACGTTTTCTTTAATGATGCACAAAATTAAGAACATTTTTTTAAATAAATTTTTTATTTCGGAGCGTGGGGGTGTTATTAATATATGAATCCTTCGGATTCCAATAAAGAAGCTAGTTTCTTCGCACAATCCCAAAGGGATTAAATATTTATAGCTAATGTTGTGGTGGTTTTATTCGACCCCATCGGGGTCGAATATCTGCTGTTTGTATTATAAAAATTGAATCTGGCGGATTAGAGAAATCGAGATTTCCATGCTTATTAAATACATGCTTCTTGTACGAGATTTGCCTGAGCGATTGGCAGGAGTACCTTGTACGACAGAAAGCGCGACCACGGCCAAGGATGTTTAGGACCAATGGCTGAAAGCCTTGAAATTAATGATTATAGCCGTGGGCAGGCCCTCCTAAAAAGAATGGGCCAAGCGCACATCACTAGCGATAGACCGATAAAATGAGATGATGGCTTTTAAATTTCTTTCATCCTTGTAACTTTGTTGCGTCAATCACTCACAAAAAAGCACCATGAAAAGAGATAACGCCATATTCGATATCATTCAGAAAGAATTACACAGACAACAAGAGGGCATCGAATTGATTGCTTCAGAAAATTTTACCAGTCAGCAAGTGATGGATGCCATGGGCAGCTGCTTGACCAACAAATACGCTGAAGGCTATCCAGGACGTCGTTATTACGGTGGTTGCCAATGTGTAGATGAAAGCGAGCAATTGGCGATTGATAGGGCAAAAGAAATTTTTGGTGCGGCTTGGGCCAATGTACAACCACACAGTGGCGCACAGGCAAATGCTGCTGTAATGCTTGGTTGCCTTAAACCAGGTGATGCGATATTGGGCTTTGACTTAAGTCATGGCGGACATTTAACACATGGCTCTTCAGTTAATTTTTCGGGACAATTATATAGTCCAAACTTTTATGGGGTGGAACAAGCAACGGGTAGAATTGACATGGATCAAGTAGAGGCGAAGGCTATAGAAGTAAAGCCTAAAATGATTATATGCGGGGCTTCTGCCTATTCTCGCGATTGGGATTATGCCCGCTTTAGAAGTATTGCCGATAAGGTTGGTGCGCTTTTATTGGCAGACATTTCTCATCCCGCTGGTTTGATTGCAGCCAAGCTTTTGGCGGACCCTATTCCTCATTGTCATATCGTTACCACCACTACGCACAAAACCTTGAGAGGTCCACGTGGCGGACTTATTTTGATGGGCAAAGATTTTGAAAACCCTTGGGGATATACCACTCCAAAAGGTGAAATAAAAATGATGAGTGCTGTATTAGATAGCGCTGTATTCCCCGGTACACAAGGAGGTCCGCTCGAACATGTGATCGCTGCAAAAGCCATCGCCTTTTTCGAAATACTACAGCCAGAATTTAGAGTCTATGCAACGCAAGTAAAAAACAATGCACAGGCATTTGCAAAGGCATTGGTAGCAAAGGGTTATGATATCGTTAGTGGTGGAACAGACAATCATTTAATGTTGATAGATCTTAGAAATAAAAACATCAGTGGTAAGAAAGCTGAAAATACTTTGGTAAAAGCAGATATCACTTTAAATAAAAACATGGTGCCATTTGATGATAAGTCGCCGTTCATTACATCGGGTATTCGAATTGGTACAGCAGCCATCACCTCACGTGGCATGAACGAATCGCATATGGCTCAGATTGTTGAATGGTTAGATCTTTTGTTGATGAATGCAGATGATGAAAGCATTATTGCAAACACAAAAAACGAAGTTAATGTATTTATGAAACAATTTCCACTATACGTTTAAATCATGAGAAAATTAACAAGCCTCCTTTTTTTATGTTTGGTTTTATGTTGCAGTAACACACAAGTCAATGCCTCATCTGACGGTTATTTCAAGAAAGCCTATGATTTTCATGACGCCAATCAACTAGATAGTGCTGTGTATTATTATACGCTGCATTTACAAAATAATGACCAGGACTATAGTGCCCATTTTAACAGAGGCCTAAGTTTGTTTGACCAAGGAGAATATCGAAAAGCAAAAGCCGATTTTCAGGCAGTATATTTGAATGCACCTGATGATTATGAGGCATTGTATTATAAAGCCTATTGCGACTATGAATTGGGCAACTATGATGGGGCCATTGAAGATTTCAAGACATTACATGAAACCAATCCTGAATATGCCTCCGCCTATATCACTTGTGGCGTATGCTATTATAACAAAAACGACTACAAAAATACGATCCTTGAGGAGACAAAGGCTATAGAGCTTGCACCAGAAAATAAGCTTGGCTACTATAATAGAGGGCTTGCCTATTTAAGTCAGGAGAAATATATATTGGCTGAAGCGGATTTTAACCGTGCCATAGATATTGCACCTGAATACGTTAAAGCATACTGGGGTAGAGGAGATGCCTTTTACGATCAATATAAATACACAGATGCGATGACTGACTACAAAACTTGTATTCGTCTAGACGCGACACTGCCCGATGGTTACAACGGTTTGGGTAGATGCTACTACAAGTTAAAAGAATATGAACTAGCGAATAAAAATTATAAACTAGCCATTCAGTTAGACAGCACAGAAGCCGTTTTTTATTCTAATGTAGGCTTGGTGCATTATGAAAAAAAAGAATATCAAAAAGCAATCGATTATTATAGCAAGGCACTTTCCATAGATGATAAAGATGCAGAAAGTTATTATTATAGAGGACTTAGCAATAAGGAAATTAAAAAATATGATGTAGCGAAAGCCGATTTGGAACAGGCTCATTTTTTGGATGGTACTTTGGATGTCAGCAAAGAGCTCAATGAAATTTCGATGAATTCATTTTTTAACAAACAACTCTTTTATATTTTGTTAATTGCTTTGTCTGTGATTATTGCCATTCTAGTTGTTATTGCAATGATTGCTCGAAGAAAGAATACAGAAATTCGATAGCGCCGTTTTATTGCTCATAGAATATGCTTATCTCTTGTTCTATCCACAATACTATACACTCGCACAGTAAAATTGTATATTTTTGAGTCAATAGGCACAAATAAAAGCCCTTCAATGGCTACATTTGCCATGCAAATCATCATAATAGCAACCTGTTAAAGCATAATATTATTGTTGAATAAATTCCCTTTCTTTAAACAATCAGATGCCATGGACTGTGGTCCAGCATGTCTGCGCATGATTGCAAAATTCTATGGCAAGCATTTTTCCTTGCCTTATTTACGTGAAAAAAGTTTTATCGACAGAGAAGGTGTTTCTTTATTAGGAATAAGCTATGCCGCAGAGGCCATTGGTTTTAGAACCATGTCTGTAAAAATACCCTTTCAACAATTGTTAGATGAAGATGTGGTGCCTTTTATTGCCCATTGGAGACAAAAACATTTTGTAGTGGTCTATAAGGTAAAGAAGAATAAAGTATATGTGGCAGACCCAGCGCATGGATTGGTCACCATGAGTAGACAGGAATTTTGTGATGGTTGGATTAGTGATAGCTCTGATAATGTGGACTATGGTATCGCCCTTTTATTAGAAACCACTCCTCCCTTTTATGAAACAGAAGGAGACAAAAACAATAAAAACAGTTGGGGTTTCTTACTAAGTTACCTCTACAAATACAAAGGTTTATTAGCTCAATTAGTGGTTGGATTGTTTGCCGGAAGTATCATCATGCTGATTGGTCCTTTTCTGACACAATCATTGGTGGATATGGGTATTCAATATCGTGATTACAATTTAGTAAATCTGATACTGTTCGCCATGCTCGCCATGTTTGCTGGACAGTTGAGTATAGAGTTTATTCGTGGTTGGATATTGCTTCACTTAAGTGCCCGAATCAATATATCATTGATATCAGATTTTTTGATCAAGTTAATGAAGTTGCCATTAGGATTTTTCGATACAAAAATGGTGGGCGATATTTTACAGAGAATTAATGACCATGCTCGAGTGAAAGAGTTTTTAACCACTTCTACGCTATCTTCGATTTTTTCTGTGTTTAATCTTTTAGTATTTGGTGTTGTTTTGTTCATTTACAATAGCACGATCTTCTCCATCTATTTAGGTGGTTCGGTATTATATGTTGTTTGGATTTTTCTTTTTTTAAACAAGAGAAAAGAATTGGACTATAAAATGTTTGATCAATTAGCCAGCAATCAAAGCAAGATTTATCAAATCATACAAGGCATACAGGAGATTAAGTTAACAGGTTCTGAGACACAAAAACGTTGGGAATGGGAGCGTATACAAGCGGGTATTTTTCGGGTCAATATTAAAAACCTTTCCTTAGAACAATGGCAGAGTGCTGGTGCTTCTGTCATCAATCAAACAAAAAATATTCTGATTACCTACGTGGCAGCGAAAGCTGTTATTTCTGGAGTAGATGGGATGACATTGGGAATGATGTTGGCCATTCAATACATCATTGGTCAGATGAATGCACCCTTAAATCAATTGGTGGGATTTATACAGGCAGCACAATACGCAAGGATTAGTTTAGATAGAATTGGTGAAATTCATAACAAAGAAGAGGAGGAAGAAGATGCGACAGGCCTGCTTCAATTGATGCCAGAATCAAAGAGCATTGTATTAGAAAATGTGTCCTTTCAATATAGCGGACCAGATAGTGATAAAGTATTGGACAATATCAATATTGTGATTCCAGAAGGTAAGGTTACGGCCATTGTGGGCACGAGCGGCAGTGGCAAAACCACCTTAATAAAATTATTGCTGAAATTCTATAAACCACAGCAGGGGGATATTAGAGCAGGCAATATACACCTCAATAATATTAGTGCACGTTTATGGAGAAGTCATTGCGGTACTGTGATGCAAGACGGTTATATTTTTTCAGACACCATTGCAAGAAATATTGCGGTAGGTGAAGAGAACATCAACAAACGGAGATTATTGCAAGCGGTGCACGTAGCAAATATACAGGCCTACATTGAAGCCATGCCATTGGGCTACAATACAAAGATTGGTCAAGAGGGTATTGGCTTAAGTCAAGGACAAAAACAGAGACTGCTCATTGCAAGAACAGTCTACAAAAACCCTGATTATTTTTTCTTTGATGAAGCCACCAATGCATTAGACGCAAACAATGAAAAGGTGATTGTAGAAAACCTACAACACATCTTGCAAGGCAAAACCGCGGTGATTGTTGCGCATCGATTAAGTACCGTTAAAAATGCAGATAATATTATTGTTTTAGAAAAGGGTAAAGTGATAGAACAAGGCACACATAATAGCCTTGTGTCTAGCAAGGGGGCTTATTATAACCTAGTAAAAAACCAGTTGGAATTGGGCAATTAATAAGATTAAAAAGAAGCACAGATAATAATTTAGAGCGTGGAAGAAAAATTTGATATCAGAAGCAATGAAGTACAAGAACTCATCGGAGCGGTGCCTACTTGGATCGTAAGATGGGGCTCTACGGTGGTTCTATTGGTATTAGCTGGTTTGCTTGCCTTTAGTTATATCATTAAGTATCCCGATGTGGTGTCGGCTCCAGTGATCATAAGCACCTCTACGCCACCCATTCCCATGATTGCAAAAACAAGTGGCAAGCTTACTCATTTGTTGGTAAAAGATAATGAGAGCGTCGATAGCAATCAGTTAGTAGGGGTGATTGAAAGTGTTGCTGATTATACTTATGTGCTTTATCTAGATAGTCTATTAGACGATGACAGCATCCTGCTGCGCGAGACACTTCAGCAGCTTGATCCTAAAAAACAAATGGGGGAATTGCAGGCCGATTATTCGCAATTTCTAAACTCCATGCAGGACCAAGATTTGTTTGCATTATCGAATTATAAAAACCAACAAATCAATAAAATCAGAGAGTCTATCGTTTTTCAGAATGAATTGATCGCTTCGTATAAAAGACAAATTGCTTCGATAAGAAAAGAATTGAATAATGCTGAGCTTAAATATTCGAATGACTTGAAACTTTATCAGAAAGGCATTATATCTACTCGTGAACTTCAAGAGTCCGAAAGCAGCAGCATTCGTTTGCAAAACCAGATTCAGAGCATGAACGCCAATATCTCTAATGGTCAGATGAGTATTGCCAATTTTGAAAAGCAACTCACTGATGTGAATGTGATGGATGCCCAGAATAGTTTAGACAAAAAATCTTCTATTATTGAAAATTTCAATAACCTAAGAAGCAAAATTAAAAGCTGGAAAAACACCTTCCTTATTACCTCTCCTGCCAAAGGTTCTGTTTCATTCAATACTATACGCAACGAAAATCAATTTGTAGAAATAGGCAAAACGGTTCTGAGCATTGTACAGAAAAACGATTTTTTTATAGGTCAAATTATGTTGCCAACACAAAACGCTGGAAAGGTGAAGAAAGGACAAAGAGTAATGATCAAGCTCGACAACTATCCTTATCAAGAATTTGGCACACTCGATGCTGTTATCGAAAATATTTCTTCTGTGCCAGTGGATGGAAAATATATTGTGGAAGTGAGTCTTCCTAAAATGAACGAAACCTCCTATCATAAGCAACTCAGCATGCAACAAGACATGCGTGGTGTAGCGGATATTATTACCGATAAGAAGCGTTTAATCACTAAGTTCTTCGATAAATTAAAATATCTTTTTAACGACCGCATCTAATTTCTTCTCACAAGGATACTTCCATAGATAGAGAACGATTTTTTATATATTTACAATCCACATTTAAATTAAATTCTATTATGTTAAGAAAAGCGCATCTATTTATAATGTTTTCTGCACTATGCATGCTCTCCTCGTGCAATTGTGGAAACAAAAAAAGCAATGACGAAAACAAAGATTATGGGAAGAATGAATTAGTGGTTCATGAGCTTTCAGATGCTGACAAATTAAACCCTACCAATAGTACAGACGCTGGCGCTATATATATCGAAGACATGTTGTTTATGCAATTGCTTGATATAGATAAAAAATCGATGCAGATTGTTCCTGAATTAGCCATTGCTCGCCCTACTGTAACAGAGGTCTTAGATGGTGAATTTAAAGGCGGCTTAGCCATCACTTTCGAAATTAGAAGCGATGCGAAATGGGATAATGGAAGTCCTGTATTAGCGTCAGACTTTGATTTTACTTACAAAACAATGTTGCATCCTTTGCTTGATAACGAACAAGGAAGAAGCACCTTAGACTTTTTAAAAGATATCAAAATAGACCCGAGCAATCCAAGAAAATTTACGTTGATTACCAACCAAAAGCACTACTTATCTGAGTTTGTCACTGGCTCTGTGTATGTGCTGCCAGAATATATATACGACCCTACTCATCTACTAAAAAACACGACACTATACTTTATCTGCAATCCTAAAAACACAGATGCCATAAAGGCAGATCAGAATCAACAAGATTTTGCAAAAGAGTTTAACGGCGATAAGTTTCAACGCGAAAAAGGTTTTGTTGTAGGTTGCGGTCCTTATGCCTTCGAAAGCTGGGCAACTACACAGAGAATTGTTTTGATAAAGAAAAAAGGATGGTGGGGCGACGCAGCCAACATTCCGGCCTATCCTGATAAGATCACTTACGAAATTATCAACGATTGGTCCTCCGTAAATTCTTCTATCAAAAACAAGAGTATAGATGTGGTGCGTGCTATGAAACCTAAAGACTTTATCACCAATCGAGACGATAAAGAATTAAACAATTCGTATAAATTTGAAACACCTGAAGAATTATCTTATATCTATATCGGTTTAAACATGAAGGATGCAAGATTGAGTGATATCAAGGTTCGTGAGGCATTAGCACACTGCGTAGATAGGGAGGATATTATCAAATCGCTATTATATGGATTGGCAGATCCAATGGATGGTCCGGTACAGGTTGCAAAAAAATATTATGACAAAACGATGAAGCCTTTTGCTTTTGATCTTGAATTGGCTAAAAAATTATTGGAGGAAGATGGTTGGAAAGATACGGATGGAGATGGTATTCGTGATAAGATTGTCAATGGCGCAAAATTAAAATTAAGTTTTAGCATCAAGTTCAATCAAGGAAATGATACCAGAGAAAAAATCTGTTTGCTATTAGGTGAAAATGCTAAAAAAGTAGGCATAGAGCTAAACACACAACCTAAAGAATGGACCGTATTTATTGATGAAACAAAAAAACATAATTTTGATTTGTATGTTGGTGGTTGGGTAGGAGATCCTATTAATGATGACCCCAAACAAATATGGCATACCTCATCCAAAAACGGCGGTAGCAATTATGTTTCTTATGGTGATCAAAATTCTGATATGTTGATTGATAAGTTACGCGTAGAATTAGATCAAACGAAAAGAGAGGCTTTGTTTAAAGAGTTCCAAAACATGGTACACAACGCTATTCCTTACATCTTTTTATACCAACCAAAAAACAGATTGGTTGTCAGCAAACGCTTTGATGCCGGTATTTACGCAGCACGTCCAGGATACTTAGAAAGTGAATTTAAGTTAAAGGGCAAACAAAACACTGCGGAGTAAATTTCTTATTGATTCAATCTCTAAACACCTGTTTCGTTAAATATGAGGCAGGTGTTTTTTTTGTGCCTTTGTCCTCTTTAATCAAATCAAAAAACAGACTACTTGTAAAAAAATTAAAGATTGGAATACAATTGGTGTTGAATAGTTTGCTGCTAGGGAGCTACGGCATCATCGCTACTCAATGAATCAACTAACACAGGAATTAATGCACCAGTGGTGTCGGTGGTGAAACCATCAGGAGCATCAAAACTATCGCTAGGTCGTATTTTTAAAGATCTATCGGCATATACTTTTTTAAAGAACAATGCCCAAATAGGTAAGGCCGCACTTGCGCCTTGTCCTGCACCAGTCGTGGCAAAATGAATACTCGGCTCATCACAACCTACCCACACCACGCCTAACAAATTGGGTGTTACCCCTACAAACCATGCATCGCTATTGCTTTGTGTCGTTCCTGTTTTTCCTGCAATCACATTTCGTAGACCATATTGCGACTGAAGTCTTTTAGCGGTTCCACCTGTCACTACACCACGCATCATGTTAATGACACAGAAAGCAGTTCGTTCACTTAATTCATTTTTCTTGGTCGGAGTAAACTCATCTAATACTTTGCCATTTCTATCCGTGATACGGGTGATATACATGGGTTTTGAATAAACACCTCTATTGGCAAAGGCTGTGTAAGCGCCCGCCATATCTATTACGGAAACATCACAAGTGCCTAACGCGAGCGAAGGAACGGCATCCATTTCGGAATTGATACCTAGCTTGCGTGCCATATTAATCAAGGCTTGTGGCCCAACAATCTTCATCACTTGAGAAGTAATCATATTGTCAGAATACTTCAATCCTTCACTCAGGGTGACTTCTGTGCCTATTGGCCAGGTACCCGTTCCTGCGGGGCACCAATTTGGATTGCTTGCTATGTTTGGACAATCGTAAGGAACGGTGCTTTGTGGCGTCATTCCCATATCCATGGCTGCTCCATACAATAAGGGTTTCATGGTACTACCTACCTGACGTCTTGTAGCGCGCACATGATCTAATTGAAAGTATGTAAAATCTGGTCCGCCAACCCAGGCTTTCACAAAGCCGGTTTTAGGATCAAGCACCACAAAGCCTGTTTGTAAGATTTGCTTGTAATAACGTAAGGAATCGTAAATACTCAAAAGCGTATCTCTATCTCCACCATATGCGAAAATGGTCATTGGTCTTTTTAATTCCATTTCTCGCTCTATCTGCCTTTCGTTCAATCCATCCTCTACCAATTGTTTGTAAAGTGCGGTTCTCTTAACTAGTTTTTCTAGCAAGGTAGGGTTCGCTCGCTCTCCTGTTTTCCAAGGATCTTTGCCATGCCACTCTTTAAAAAACTGTTTTTGCATTTGCTTCAAATGCTGCTGCACCGCGTCTTCTGCATACTGTTGCATTTTGCTATTGATGGTGGTGTGTATTTGTAAACCGTCTGTATACAGATTATATTTAGTTCCATCAGGCTTAGGATGTTCACTGATCCATTTTTTTAAATCAATAGAAATTTGGTCTCTGAAATAGGTTGCTAAACCCGCATCTGTGCTATTGCTCTTATAATTTAATTTGATGGGGATTTTTTTGATAGAATCCGCTTGACCTTGTGTAATCACTGTTTGATCCGCCATTAAATCCAAGACCGTATTTCTTCTTCTGGTGGCTGCATCTGCTTTTAAACGTGGGTTATACATGCTTGGTCCTTTGAGCATACCTACCAACAACGCCGCTTCTTCAACCGTTAAATCTTTTTGATTTTTATTGAAATAAGTATGGGCTGCTGTCTTTATTCCATAGGCATTATAATTATAAAATACCGTATTGAAATAAAGAGCGACAATCTCTTCTTTAGAGAAGTTTCTTTCTAATTGAACAGCTAAATATTGCTCTTTTATTTTTTGAAACAAGCGTTTTATTTTACTGGAACGATCGGCATCAAAAAACAAATTCTTTGCTGTTTGCTGGCTTAAAGTACTGCCGCCACCATCTCTGCCTAGCTTGGCAAAAGCACGCACCGTTCCTTTAAAATCGATACCGCTATGTTCGTAAAACCTTTTATCTTCCGTAGCAACTAAGGCTTTCACCAACCATGGCGACAATTCTTCATACCTCACTTCTGTTCTATTTTGAATATAGTAAGAGCCCAATAATTCGTAGTCTTCTGAGTAGATATTTGTTGCTAATAAACTTTTAGGATTTTTGATTTCTTCTAAGTCTGGAATATAGCCACAAGCGCCTATACGCATCATCAAGAACATCAGAATAATAGTTCCAAAAATGCCAAGATTGATGAACTGAAAGGTTTTAAATACTTGCTTAAAACTCGTATTTTTAATGTGAATATTTTTTGTCGGAAATGCCATACTGTTTATTTCAAATGAAAGTATAGTCGCTTTTTCAATGATGTTTAAAATTAAGAATTAATATTGGATTCAACATAGATATGACAAAAATTATTGTAAATAATCAAATATGCCTCGATTTGCCAAGTATGGCAGACCTTGATGACTATGTCCTTTATTTAAACGAGCCAGAGATTTATGACAATACCTTGCAATTACCCTCTCCTTATCTCAGACAACACGCCATCGATTGGATGGAGAAAGAACTTGAGTTTATCCAAAAAAATGGAGTTCAAAAACATTGGAGTATTCGAACCACTATGCATAAAACGATTGGTGGTATTGGCATGCATATAGAAAACGCGGAAGCCCTTCAACAGTCTGATGCTTGTATAGAAATTGGTTACTGGCTAGCAAAACCCTTTTGGAATAAGGGTATCATGACTTCGGCATTAAAAGCTTTTTGCGATTATTTATTTGAGCACACACAAGTTACTTGCATTTGCGCACATACTTTTGAGTTCAATAAAGCTTCTCAAAGAGTGGCTGAAAAGGCGGGTTTTATTAACAAAGGGAAGATAAAGGACTTTTTCGAAAAAGAGAATACACTGATGGATGCCATCAAATTTGAATTACATAAACAAAGTTAATCTCTATTGTTGAGGGGCAGCTAGCCAGGCTAAAGCCTTTGGCTACCGAGTGTTTCGCAGTACATGGTACTTGCTGCACCCTCTGCTGCGGCATTCGTTTCGCAATGATACTAGACATGAACAGCAAAAATGAGTATGATTGAAAGAAGATGCTGTGTGACTGATAGCAATGAAAAGCCTGCTGTTTGTGTCTTACAGCAGCTTGTAATGGATAGCAGGACGACATGCATTGTTTTTTTTGCATGGCGGCACACCCAACAAAAGATTCTCTATTCGTAACGTAAAGCCTCTACAGGATTGAGGTTTCCTGCTTTTAATGCAGGATAGATACCTGCCGATAAGCCGATGATGGTACAGAAAAGCAAGCCATAAAAAACCCAATTCCAAGGCATGATAAAGGAGGAGTGTAATCCAAGTGCGACGGCGTTTCCAAACAAAATTCCTAAGATGATGCCTGCGATACCACCGAGCAAACAAATCATCACAGACTCGCTCAAAAACTGCATCATGATATTTCTTCGTGTGGCGCCCATAGCTTTACTGACGCCTATTTCACGTGTTCTTTCATTGACCGACACCAACAAAATATTCATCAAGCCGATGCCTGCTCCGATAAGCGTAAGAATGCCAATCACAATGGTAGCGATTTTTATATTCGATAGAATACTGATTAATTTTTCAGCATTGCTATCACTTTTATTAATTTCAAAGTGGTCTTCTTCGCCCGGACGAACTTTTCTGATGTTTCTAAAAACACCTGAGGCCTCTTCGATCGTTTTATCAATGTCTTCAGCATTGTCACAAAAAATACTAATATTATAACTCACGTCTTTCATGTCATAGTTTTGTCTAGCCGACGTATAGCCTATCAACGTAAGATTGTCGTTGCTTCCAGAACTAGAACCCTTGCTCTTTAATACTCCAATCACTTTATATTTAGCCGAGCCAATGGTCAATAAACTACCAAGCACCTTCTTCCTGTCGGGGTATAATTTGCTGACAACATCTTCGCCAACCAAAGCTACGGAGACGCCGTTTTCGATTTCTAGTGTGGTGAAATTTCTGCCCTCTTCTATCAACAGACCAGCAATGGAAAGATAGTTTTCGTCTATCGCTGTCACGTTTACATTTGGGTTTGTTTTTTTACTCTCAAACTTCAATACCGAGTTCCCATTGACTACGGCATGAATCGCAATTTTTGCATTCAATTTAAAATTCTGCTTAAATAATTCAGCTTGATGCACATTGATTTTTTCGTTGGTCTTCACGTCCCTTTGTCCATCGAATACCTGACCCTGATCAACAATAGTAAAGGTATTGGTGCCCATGGTGGCAAAATTAGTGCGCATAGAATTTTCGAGAGCTTGTATAGAAGTGATGATGGCAATTAACGCTCCGATACCCAAGCCAATCACCAATAGCGTGAGGATGGAGCGAAGTAAGCTAGACGAGATACTACGCCAAGCTAATTTTATGTATTCACTAAAAGGCATCTAATTCTGATGACAAAAGTCGTTTAAAATTTATAAATTTGCACACTATATTCATCAAAAGAAGATAGAGCAGCACAAAGAGCAATCATTTACCTTGCATACATTCTCAACAAGGCTTGAAAGATTAAACCAATGCGAACATCTAAAAAACTTCTTCTCCAGATGACATTATTGAAAAAAAATTTATTACTCATATAAAACAATATCTTCTTATGGCATACGACATTAAAATGATACAGAAAGTATACGCAGAAATGCCTGCAAAAATTGCGGCAGCTCGTCAATTACTGAATCACCCACTTACGCTAACTGAAAAGATTTTATACTCCCATCTACACAGTGCTCAAGCACTTGAAAACTTTGGCAGAGGCTCTTCTTATGTAGATTTTGCACCCGATAGAGTAGCAATGCAAGATGCCACTGCACAAATGGCTTTATTACAGTTTATGCAAGCTGGTAGACCACAAGTAGCAGTTCCTTCTACCGTACATTGCGATCACTTGATCACTGCAAAAAACGGATCAGGTACGGATTTGAACGAAGCAAATACAGGCAACAAAGAGGTGTATGATTTCTTAGCTTCTGTATCTAACAAATATGGCATTGGCTTCTGGAAGCCAGGCGCTGGAATTATTCACCAAATTGTTTTAGAGAATTATGCATTTCCTGGAGGGTTGATGATCGGTACCGACTCTCATACCGTGAATGCAGGTGGTTTAGGCATGATTGCTGTAGGTGTTGGTGGAGCTGATGCTTGTGATGTAATGGCTGGTTTAGCATGGGAATTAAAGATGCCTAAATTGATTGGTGTACGATTGATAGGAAAATTGAGTGGCTGGGCGACTCCTAAAGATGTAATTTTAAAAGTGGCAGGAATCTTGACAGTGAAAGGAGGAACTGGTGCTGTAGTTGAATATTTTGGCGAAGGTGTTACAGCAATGAGTTGTACAGGAAAAGGAACCATTGCCAATATGGGTGCTGAGATTGGAGCAACCACTTCTACTTTTGGTTATGACGAAAGCATGGAGCGATATTTACGTGCCACAGGAAGAGCAGATGTGGCTGATGCTGCCAATCAAATTAAAGAACATTTAACAGGTGATGCCGAAGTGTATGCCAATGCTGAAAAGTATTTTGATCAAGTGATTGAAATTGATTTGAACACTCTAGAACCTCATATTAACGGGCCTTTCACGCCGGATCTAGCAACACCTGTGTCTAAAATGAAAGAAGTAGCGGCAGCCAATGGTTGGCCTACGAATATTAAAGTGGGATTGATTGGTAGCTGTACCAATAGCTCTTATGAAGATATTTCTCGTGCGGTGTCTTTAGCTCAACAAGTAGCAGATAAAAATTTAAAAGCGAAGTCTGAATTCAGCATCACACCAGGTTCTGAGCAAATTCGTTTCACGATAGAAAGAGATGGTTTTATCGAAACATTTAATAAAATTGGTGCTACCGTTTATGCTAATGCCTGTGGTCCTTGTATTGGCATGTGGGCGAGAGCGGGCGCAGATAAAAAAGAAAAAAATACAATCGTTCACTCCTTCAATAGAAACTTTGCGGCACGTCAGGATGGCAATCCAAATACTTTTGCTTTCGTTGCTTCGCCAGAATTAACTACAGCTTTAGCGATTGCTGGTGATTTAACTTTTAATCCATTAACAGATACCTTGACGAATGAAAACGGAGAACAAGTCATGTTAGATCCACCAACAGGATATGAATTACCAATCAAAGGATTTGATGTAGATGATGCTGGATTTATGGCACCAGCAGCAGATGGTAGTGCTATTGAAATTAAAGTTTCTGAAACATCTGATAGATTGCAATTATTGGCGCCTTTCACTGCTTGGGAAGGTACGGATATAAAAGGTTTGCGCTTATTGATTAAAGCCAAAGGGAAATGTACAACGGATCATATTTCTATGGCTGGACCTTGGTTAAAATATAGAGGACACCTTGATAATATTTCCAATAATATGTTGATTGGGGCGACCAACTTTTTTAATGAAAAAACAAACAACGTAAAGAATCAATTCACCGGAGCTTATGACGAAGTACCTAGAGTACAACGTGCCTACAAAGCAATGAACATTGGATCTATTGTGGTTGGTGACGAAAACTATGGCGAAGGTAGTTCCAGAGAGCATGCAGCGATGGAGCCTCGTTTCTTAGGTGTGCGTGTGGTTTTGGTAAAATCATTTGCTAGAATTCACGAAACCAATTTAAAGAAGCAAGGCATGTTGGGTATTACTTTTGCAGAGAAAAGTGACTATGATAAAATAAAAGAAGATGACATCATCGATGTTGTTGGCTTAACTACTTTTACTCCTAACCAGCCATTGACTTTAGTTTTAAATCATGCTGATGGAACAACAGAAGAAATAAAAGCGAATCACACTTACAATGAACAACAAATTGAATGGTTTAAGGCAGGTGGTGCATTAAATATTATCAGAATGGCGTTGACTTAATCAGCATTCATAAAGCATTGGATCGCGCTTTCAAAAAAACTCTGTCAGGTGTGACAGAGTTTTTTTTTGAAAATTTTTAAGCAACGTTTTTTTTCTTTGAAACGTCATAAATATTTACATGTTACAACATCTATTCCACGCATCACCATCGATCCATGTAATGTTGGAGAGATGACCAATACTAGCAAAAAAAAATCCCACCTCAATGAGATAGGATTATTTTGTTTCAAAAGAGCAAATACTATTTTGCTACTTTCTCAGCTAAGCCTTTACCAGCTTTAAATCTTACTACTTTTTTAGCAGCGATTTTGATTTCTTTACCTGTTTTAGGGTTTCTGCCTTTTCTTGCAGATCTTTTAGAAACAGTAAATGTACCGAAGCCAACTAAAGTTACTCTGTCTTTTTCTTTTTTAAGACCAGACTGAACTCCTTTTAAAGTTGCGTCTAATGCTGCTGCTGATTGTACTTTTGTTAAACCAGTGTCTTTAGCGATTTTGTCGATTAAGTCTCCTTTGTTCATTTTTGGAAGTTTTTAATTTGTTAAAAAATATTGACAACACAAAGTTAATGTCTTGGCTCTTGTCTGCAAGTATTGGTACATATAGCTATGTGGATAACCGAAGTGCTGAAAACATTGTTAAATATAGCAAAAAACACAAAGTATTGATTGTTAGTGTTTTAACAAAAGTAAAATCCGCGAAGAAAAGAATTAATTTGTTGATATTTTTATACCCATAAACGCTGAAGTGCTTATATAATATAGCTTATAAAGCAAAGCTACTGAAGATAAAAAGTGCTAATACACCAAAATTTATACCCTCTTCGATCAGCAAAAAGCGCAATGATTGTTTAGACAATATTATTTGGGTTCTTTCCGCAACTACAATATTCGAATTCGCTCAGATCGTGCGAGCAAATAAAACGCATATTTGATTTTTGTTTATTAAACAATTCTGTCAAACGAATTTGATTTCGAATTCTTGCGGTAGTATCGTATTCTACCAATTTTTGAAAAACTTTAATTCCCAATGGAACATCTTTATAAGATTTACTTATTGTATTGTGATGGAAGTAGGCGTCTCCACAATGAAAAACACTTTCGTTGTTTGAAGGAATATATACGCCTGTATGGCCTGCGCTATGACCATGTAAAGGAACTAATAGAATGTCCTGTATTTCTGGTTCAAAGGTTTTGACACAATTAAAACCATTCCATTTTTCACCAGTACTATTATGAACGCGCCAATGAGGATTGTGTTGAAACTGTGCTGCCACATATCCCAATTTTAAACTTTTGTTACCGACAATCTGATTGTACTCCTTTTTATAAACATGAATTTTTGCATGCGGAAAATCTGAAATGCCTCCTGCATGATCGACATGCAAGTGTGTTAAGATGATGTGCTTCACATCCTCTTTCTTGAAGCCAAGTTTTTGAATTTGGTAGAGAGCAGTTTCTTCTATGTCCAGTTTTGGGCGCACCATCAAGTTAAAGAAGAGTCCCATTCGCTTTGGTTGAAGTATATCTTGCGTACCTAATCCTGTATCTATTAAAACTAATCCGCTATTTGTTTCAATCAACAAACAATGACAAATCATTTTTGTCCTTTCTATATAGGATCCAACACCATTGATGAGTTTAGAGCCCATTGGACATAAAGTAGCGCAATTCAAATGATGTATTTTGTATGACATTGAAATGTTTTATTATTATAAATGTAGACAATCAAAACAAAACAAACATTAATTTTAGATGATATAAATGGTGTATATTTTGCGTTTAATGGTTTTCATAAAGTTATGAATTAAAAAAACCCATACATTAACAAGAATGCATGGGTTTGTACAACAACAATTTTGATCCTTATGCCATCGAGGCAGCAATTTTGTCTCTTATCTTTTTTTCTACTTCATTTGCCATCTCGGGATTGTCTTTTAAAATCTCTTTAACACCTTCTCTACCTTGTCCTAATTTGGTGCCTTCGTAGCTATACCAACTTCCACTTTTTTGCAAAACATCATACTCTACGCCCATATCGATGATCTCTCCCAATTTAGAAATTCCTTCGCCATACAAAATATCAAATTCGCAAGTTTTGAAAGGAGGCGCCACTTTATTTTTTACCACTTTCACTTTGGTTCTGTTACCAATCAAATCCTCTTTGTCTTTTAATTGACCGATTCTTCTTATGTCTAGTCTAATCGATGCATAAAATTTCAAAGCGTTACCGCCAGTAGTTGTTTCTGGATTTCCAAAAACAATTCCTATTTTTTCACGAAGCTGATTAATGAATACACAGATACAGCCTGTCTTGCTGATGGTTCCTGTTAATTTTCGGAGTGCTTGCGACATCAATCTGGCTTGCAATCCCATTTTACTATCACCCATATCACCTTCCAATTCGCTTCTTGGAACCAAGGCTGCTACTGAATCAATCACACAAACATCTATCGCACCTGAACGAATCAAATGCTCCGCAATGTCTAATGCCTGCTCACCACAATCAGGTTGAGAGATCAATAAATTATCTGTATCGACTCCTAATTTCTGTGCATAGACTGCATCAAAAGCATGCTCAGCATCAATAAAAGCGGCCGTACCACCTTTCTTTTGAACTTCTGCAATTAGGTGTAATGTAAGGGTAGTTTTACCAGAAGATTCTGGTCCATAGATTTCTACTACTCTTCCTTTTGGTAATCCACCTATACCTAAGGCGATATCTAATCCGATAGATCCTGATGAATACACTTCAGATTCTAAGATAGGCTTATCGCCCATTTTCATTACTGTGCCTTTTCCATAGGCCTTATCTAATTTTTCAAGCGTTAATTTAAGCGCTTGTAATTTTTCTTTGCTTTCCATTGTAGCTTCTTTTGTTGATATTTCTTTCTCTGCCATTGCTAATTTTTTTAGTAAAAGTAAAACATTTATTTAATGATGCAAACATACTATAGCAAAACGCAACGTATTTGCGTTTTGGAATTATTTTAAAATTATTTTTGAATTGGCTATAATCATTTATTTATATAGCTTTCAAAACCAAGAACGCCTTTGACACAAAATTAGAATTATTTTTTAAGATTGCCAATTTTTTTAGTATCTCCTAAAGATATTCATCCATTTTCTGCGTTAATTCACTTAATATTACAGCGAACATTAAAGATATAACATGGAAGATAAAAGATTGTTTTTGTTAGATGCCTTTGCGCTCATCTACCGCTCCTATTTCGCCTTTGCCAAAAACCCTATGATCAATTCAAAAGGAATGAACGTAAGTGCTATTTTCGGCTTTACAAACACATTGGTTGATCTTATGGAAAAAGAAAAACCTACGCATCTTGCCGTGGTTTTTGATATGGCTGGTCCCACCGATAGAGCAGTAGAGTTCGAATTTTACAAAGCCAATAGAGAAGAAATGCCAGAGGGCATCAGAAGTGCCATTCCTTACATCAAAGAAATCATTCAAGGTTTTCATATTCCTATATTAGAATTGGCGGGCTTCGAAGCAGATGATGTTATCGGCACTATCGCTAAACAAAAAGCACGTGAAAATCATGTTGTATATATGGTTACACCTGATAAAGATTTCTGTCAACTTGTAGAAGAAAATATTAAAATATATAAGCCCGCGCGTATGGGTAATAGCTTCGAAATCCTTGGTGTAAAAGAAGTCTTAGAAAAATGGGAAGTGGACAATCCTTTGCAAGTCATCGACATTCTCGGCATGTGGGGCGATGCCGTAGATAATATTCCTGGTATTCCTAGCGTCGGCGAAAAGACCGCAAAAAAATTAATTAAAGAATATGGAAGCATGGAAAATGTAATTGCCAATGCTGCCAATATCAAAGGCAAACTTGGTGAAAACATTGCGACACATGCTGCACAGGGCATCATCTCTAAAAAATTAGCAACTATTATTATTGACTCTCCCATAGAAGTCAGTGACGAAGATTTACTCATCACTCCAATTGATAAAGAAAAACTCACCGCTCTCTTTACTGAATTAGAATTTAGAGGTTTAGGTAAAAGAATTATTGGTGATACTTATACTGTCAATCAAAACAATGATACATCTTCAACCGCTACCAAGAAGAATAAAGATGTCAATCAGATCGATCTTTTTTCAGGTGAAAGCATTGGCTCATCAACTCTTGCCACTGAGGAAGTGACGCGAGGAAATAGCATCGAAAACATTATACACGATTATCAAAGCATAGATACTGAAGAAAAAATAATGGCCTTTGTTGAATTGCTCTGTCAACAAAAACAAGTTTGTTTTGATTCTGAAACAACAGGGCTTGACGCTAATCATACTGAAATTGTTGGTCTTTCATTTTCATTTAAAATACATGAAGCCTATTATGTGCCCATCTCCGCAAATCAAGAAGAGGCAAAGCATACATTGAATCTGTTTAAAACTTTTTTTGAAAATGAAAACATCAAAAAGATTGGTCAGAATATAAAGTTCGATATCCTTGTTTTAAAACAATATGATATTGCTGTGAAAGGAATTGTGCTTGATACCATGATTATGCATTATCTCTTAGAGCCCGACTTACGTCATGGCATGAATTATTTATCGGAAACCTATTTAGGTTATAGTCCCATTTCAATTGAAACATTGATTGGCAAAAAAGGAAAAGGTCAATTAAGTATGCGCGATGTGGCTTTGGATAAAATTACAGAATACGCTGCAGAGGATGCTGATGTTACTTTACAGCTATTTGATTTCCTCGAACCAAAAATTACAGAAAGAGAATTGGATAGTTTATGTCACGAGCTTGAACTGCCATTAATCCCCGTATTGGCTGATATGGAAGAAGAAGGCGTGAAGATTGATGTGGCTTTTTTAAATAATTATTCGGTTGAAATTGGCAAAGAAATTGAATTGCTCAAAACAAAAATATTTGAATTAGCCGGTGTGGTATTTAATATGGATTCGCCCAAACAATTGGGAGACGTACTATTCATCAAACTCGCGATTCCTTATACAGATAAAAAAACAGCTACAGGACAATTTTCTACCAATGAAGAAACTTTGAGTAAGTTGGCCAAGGACTACGAAATCATTGATCATATTCTTGATTATAGAGAGCTTGCAAAATTAAAATCAACTTATGTAGATGCCATCCCAGCATTGATCAATCCTAAGACTCATCGCTTGCATACTACCTTTAACCAAACGATTGCTGCTACTGGTAGATTGAGTTCTGTGAATCCTAATTTACAAAATATTCCAATTAAAACTGATCGCGGTAAAGAAATAAGAAAAGCCTTTATCCCTAAAAACGATGATTATACAATCCTTTCCGCCGATTATTCGCAAATAGAATTGCGCATCGTGGCAGAAATGAGCAAAGAAAAAAACATGCTCGAAGATTTCAGAAAAGGAATAGATATTCACACAGCCACAGCCGCCAAGGTGTACGGCGTTTCTATCGAAGAGGTTACTAAAACACAAAGAAGCAATGCTAAGATGGTCAACTTCGGTATTATCTATGCCATCTCTGCTTTTGGACTTTCGCAAAGACTGCGTATTCCAAGAAAAGAGGCAGCCGAATTGATCGACAATTATTTTATTCAATATCCAGGAATCAAAAACTATATGAATGAAACCCTTGAATTTGCAAGGTCACACGGTTATGTAAAAACGATTCTCGGTCGACGAAGATATTTAAAAGACATCAATTCTGCGAATCATACGGTTCGCAGTGCTGCGGAGCGAGAGGCTGTAAATGCACCTATACAAGGTTCTGCGGCCGACATGATTAAAGTCGCAATGATACAAATTCATGATGAATTGATAAAGAGAAAACTAAAAACCAAGATGACCTTGCAAGTGCATGACGAATTGGTTTTCGATGCCTATACGCCAGAACTGGATGAGGTGAAACAAATCATCCTCGAAAAAATGCAAAGTGCCATTCCGATGGAAGTGCCTATTATCGCGGAGATTGGCGATGGTAGAAATTGGTTAGAAGCACATTAACATGTCATTACATTTGGCCTGCCCCTGCCAAAAACCTAGCAGGGTCGTGCTATACGCGCTACATGGTAGCTGCTGCTATCACTCAGGCAGTGATTCAATTATCATTCAAATTAGTGCTGCTTAGCGGCTGCCCTTAGCAATCGATCATTGATGGCTCTTCCCAAACCTTGATCAGGCAATACTTCTGCAATGATCATATCAAAACCTCTGCCATCCAATTGACGTAAGAACGCAAATAGATTTTTTGCTGCCTCGTCTGCATTGCCTGATGTAGAGAGCAATAATTGATTGCTTTGATTTAAGGCTTCTGAATATTTAGAAAACAAAAGTGCTGCTATATTTTCTTTGTTATTGATAGAACTTATTGTCTCATTAACATCTTCACTCAACACAATTTTTGTATGCGGAGAATAATGTTTCTCTAATTGTCCCGGTGCTTGGGGATTCGAACTAGAGTGACTTCTCACACCTACTTTACCAATACAATTTTCTATCTCTTCAATTTTTAATGCTCCTAAACGAAGTATTACTGGCGCTTCATTTTCAAACATCACAATGGTACTTTCAATACCTAAACTACAATCTCCACCATCAAGGATATAGGGAATTTTATCGCCCAATTGATCGGCGACATGCTGCGCACTTGTGGGACTAATATAGCCAAAGGGATTGGCACTAGGTGCCGCCAATGGAAAATCTAATAAAGCCAACAATGCGCGTGTCATAGGATGATTCGGCACGCGAACTGCCACCAAGTCACTGCCATTGGTAATCAAATCTGGAATTGAATCATGCTTTTCCAATAACAAAGTCAAAGGACCTGGCATAAATTGATTTGCCAATAAAAGTGCTTTTGTTGGTATGCTTTTTACATATGGACGAATCGCATCGATGTCTTTAAAATGACAAATCAATGGATCAAAAAAAGGTCTGTTTTTTATCTTGAAAATGTTGACAATCGCCTCAGGATTTAATGCATTGCCTGCCAACCCATACACCGTTTCTGTAGGAATAGCAATCACTTCACCTGCTCTGAGTAGGGCGGCAGTTTTTTCAATATCTGTTCCAATTGTTGCCATGATTTGCAATATTATTCAAGCACTTTTAGCTTCGCGAACTTCAACATTAATTTCTTTTGTCCCTCGCCTTGAAAGAAAATGGTTGCCATTTTATTGACGCCTAAGCCATCAATCGCTACAACCTTTCCATTACCAAATCGTTGATGTGCTACTTCTGAGCCGACTAATATTTTTGAAGGATCATCCGCTTGAAAGTTAGGATCTACGGTTGCTGGACGCGACGCAGAAAAATTACCCGTATTCACAATTCTTCTTTTTACTGGCGCTACAAAATCTTCATCAAACATGGCCTCTTCTTTCTTCATTTTATCTTCACCATGCATGGCAAGTATCTCTTTCGGAATTTCTCCCAAAAATCTTGATGGCTCGCAATACTGTAGGTTACCAAACTTATATCTAGAAGTTGCAAAACTTAAAGTCAAATAGGTCATCGCTCTTGTCACCGCCACATAAAAAAGACGGCGCTCTTCTTCCAACTCTTCTCTGCTATACAATGCCATGCTGCTTGGAAATAAATTTTCTTCAAGACCACCAATAAATACTGCAGGAAACTCTAGGCCTTTAGCAGAGTGTATCGTCATCATCTTCACGCTGTCATTATTGTCAGCCTTCTGATCTTGAGTAGTCAATAAAGTAATATTCTGTAAATAAGCACCAAGACTTCTATCGACGCTAAACTCCTCCTCATGGCCTTCTTCCACGGTATCTTCTTCCGAAAACTCCTTGATACCATTTAGTAATTCTTGAATGTTCTCGTAGCGAACCACTCCTTCTACAGTTTTATCTTCATACAATTCTTTGAGTATACCACTTGATTTGGCAATATGTGTGGCGAGTTCAAACGCATTCTGTTTATCAAGCATGGTTTTATAACTCTTAATCATCATCGTAAATGCCATTAAGTTTTGAGCTGCCTTGCCAGTGATATCTGTCGTATAAATGTTTTCACAAACCTCAAAAATAGAGGTCTCCCTCTCATTTGCGATAACGGTTACTCGCTCCACGGTCGTTTTACCAATCCCTCGCACCGGATAATTAATGATGCGTCGCCAAGCTTCTTCGTCATTATGATTGACTGTGATGCGCAGGTAAGCAATGATGTCTTTGATTTCTTTTCTTTGATAAAAACTCATGCCTCCATATATCACATATGGAATATTCAATCGACGCAATGCCTCCTCATAAGACCTTGACTGGGCATTGGTTCTATACAAAATAGCAAAATCATTGTTCTTTAAATGATGGCGCATTTTATATTCAAAAATTAAATCGGCCGTTAACTTTGCCTCTTCATTATCGCTACTCGACTTCAATAATTTGATTGCCTCGCCATCGCCATTATCTGTCCAAATCGTTTTTTGTAATTGATTTTTATTATTGACGATTAAATGATTGGCCGCTTTGACAATATTTTTTGTGGAGCGATAATTTTGCTCCAATTTAAAGACACGCAAATCAGGATAATCTTTTTGAAAATTCAAAATATTTTCGATGGTAGCCCCTCTAAAAGCATAGATACTTTGGGCATCGTCGCCCACGGCACAAATATTCTGATAGACATCTGCTATTTTTTTTACAATAGAATATTGCGCGAAATTGGTATCCTGAAACTCATCTATCATCAAGTATTTAAAACGATGTTGGTAGTGATATAATACCTCTGGAAATTTTACTAATAGCTCATAGGTTTTGTATAATAAATCATCAAAATCCATGGCCCCACTCTGAAAGCAACGTTTCGCATATATCTCATATAATTGCCCCATCAATGGTTTTTGCATCTGCATGTCTTCGCTCATAATCTCTGCATCCAATTTATAGGCTTTAGGACTAATCAAGGCATTTTTGGCATTGCTAATTCGACTAAAAACTTGATTGGCTTTATAAGTCTTGTCGTTCAGTTGAAGTTCCTTAACAATAGTTTTAATTAGACTAAGAGAATCCTGAGAATCGTAGATTGTAAAGTTGGAAGGATAGCCCAATTTAGGTGCATCGATGCGCAGCAGGCGTGCAAAGACAGAGTGAAATGTGCCCATAAAAATATTCCTTGCTTCGTTGCCACAGATCTTTTCAATTCGATGGCGCATCTCGGCTGCGGCCTTATTGGTAAAGGTGAGCGACATAATTGAAAAAGGATCGATTCCTTTCTCAATCATATTGGCAATTCGATAGGTTAATACACGCGTTTTTCCAGAGCCCGGTCCTGCCACAATCATGACTGGTCCATCAATCTGAAGTACTGCTTGTTGTTGCGATTCGTTTAGTTCGTTTAGATAAGAAGACATTTGGCAAAGTTACATTAATCCTTATTTATTTTATTTTTTTGTAGGCTATTGATTAATTAATTTTCATTCAACTAAATCATTTAATTTTACAAGATGAAAAGAACTCGCTATATTTTTATTTTCTGTTTAATAGCCCTCTTCTTCTATGCATGTCAACCCTCAAACCCAAAACAAGAAACCGTTCCACAAGACAACAATGATACGTTTATTGACTCTGCCGTAAGCCGTACGCAGGACTCAATGATGATGCCCAATACCTATGAACTACAATTGAAATCGGGACTTGATTATAAACTCCAAAATTTAAGTATTGCTTTAAATGGCGCCAAAAGCAGTGCTGATGTGGCCACCGTATATGCACAGGCGCTTTCTATTCAAAGCATTTTGAATGAATGTATTGGGCTTCAGTTTGAAAAAGAAAAGATCTTGAAGCGTGATTCACTGAAAGCACTATTTACGATGTCTTGCGATACGTTTGCTGCGAAAACTAAACTTTTCAAGTTTACCTATGTAGCGGAAGAGACTGAACCCTATTTTGTGATTGCTAAGGATGCTTTTTTAAAGCTTTCGAAAAGTACGAAGCAAAAAGATGATGACGCCTTTTTTAATTTGATGATAGAAACCTATGGTGCTGAAGGAAATAAGGAAATTTCTTTTCCTATTTGGATGACACAAACCACGGACTATAGTGGATATATGAAACTAGGTGATTATACGGTTACAAAAATATTGACCAGTATAGCTGCTCAAGAAACAGCTGGGACTTCTTTTAAAAGCCAATTAACGAGCTTGTATGCTGATCTTATCAACGACATTCTTAGCTATTCAAAGTTTGGAAAAAGTAAGAGCCAAGTATTAGCAGAGTTGGAAAAAGTCTTGGCCGGCGCTCCTATGATTACAGATGAAGACCATGATAGAATCAGTCAAAGGATTGCCGATTTAAAAACTGGTATCAAGGATAAACAAATAGAATATGACTGCGAGCATGGCAATTGCCATTATGAATAAATGAGACCTATCAGAACCGATCGATTATTTTTTTCTTGCAATCATCAATCCATCTCTCACAGAAATCAAAACATTCTCTACCCTTTGGTCTTCTTGAATTTTTTGATTGAAGAGATGCATTGCTAGCGTATCCTTATCCTTTTTTTCGTCCACCACTTTGCCACTCCACAACACATTGTCTGCAATGATAAGTCCACCGGACCTTACTTTGTCAAAAACCAAATCATAATAATTGGCATAATTCGATTTGTCAGCATCGATAAAAACCAAATCAAAAGTTTCCTTTAAGTCAGGTATCAATTGCATAGCATTGCCATATAAAGAAATAATTTTATCTCTTAAGCCTGCCTTTTCAAAATATTTATTCGAGAGTGTTTCTAGCTCTTGATTGATGTCGATGGTATACAACAAACCATCTTTACTCATGCCTTTCGCTAAACAAATCGTTGCGTAACCAGTAAAGGTGCCTATTTCCAAAATTCTTTTCGGTTGCGCCAAGGTACTCAATAGGCTTAGAAAACTACCTTGCACATGTCCTGAAAGCATTTGTGGCATCAGTACTTTTAGGTGTGTTTCTCTATCTAATGCTTTGAGAATTGCATCTTCTTCGGAGCTATGAGAGGCGATATAATTATCTAATGCTTTGCTGAGTAAATTCATGCGGTAAAGATAAAGATTTCGGCATGAAGTTCTCAGAGTGCTCCAAAGAGTGACTATGGGTGTGAGTAATCTTCAGAATCGTTGGTGGGTGACGCACCCTACAATTTTAAAAATTAAATTAAAGCTTAAAAACAATTTTTTCAAAGGATGTCAAATTTGCATGAGGGATCGCAGGGAGTACCTCGTACCCCGAAGAGCCCGACCCAGCTATCTTGTATCTCATAGCTGGGGCATGCCCAAGAATTTCAGAAATGAAAATAAAACTATTCGATCAGAGCAATGGGATGCGCCAAGCCTTCGTACTTAGTGATTTCCATCTTGATGGAGCCGATAAATATTTTGCCTTGTGCCAGCAATGGAATTTTATTTTCATCGTCCGAAACCCAGACAGCGACATCTTCTTCGTCCTTAAACATACGACCCGTTTGAACGACTGGATGAAATTTCAATGTCTTATATTTATGTCCATTCGTTTTCAATTCCTCTCTGCCGGCAAAGCGAATTTTGAGTGGCCACACCTTGCCATCGACAAAAGAAGTGATGGTAAAAACTTCTCCGACTTTGGCATCTGAAAAATCGATGGTACGTGCAAAGTAAAAACTAGAAAGCATGTCCTGTACAGCCTCTGGTGTTTCGAATGTTTTTCCTTCTGAAGTAGCTACGGTTTGTTTATGTTGCAAAAACTCATACGATTGGTTGATTTTAAATCCGCCTTCATCCACATCTCTGACAAACAACCATGGAAAAATGCCTTCTGCATCTATGTAGGATTCGTATCTATCTCGAACCTTGTACATCCAGTCGAAAGAGCTGTTCGTATTGCCTTTGCCGATGATGTGCAAGAGTTCTCTATTCCCGATTTTTTGCGTGCTTTTTTCTACCGCTAAACTTGCAGTGCCCGCATTAATCAATCCATAATGCAAACGATATTCCAATTTTTCACCCGCCTGAAAAGCTTTATTATCAATCTTTCTCAGTTTGCTAAATTCGTTGTTGGGCGACTTGCTTTCTTTGATTGAAAAAGAATTCAATAGCAGGACCACCAAAATAGATATACTTAATTTTATTGCTTTCATTGTTTAGATGCTCTTTTCTTATAACGAGGATTGCTCTAATTTATGCAAAACAATATTTATGCCATAAGTTTTTTACACGAGCAGATTCATGGCAGGTAGCTTACCAAATTGGCATGAGCGGTAGCGGTACTTGTATCCCTTGGTGAAGAACAACAATAAGGGAGGGAAACCGATGTTTTTAACTTCGAACGGTCAGAACAAAAATACTTGTTGGTGAATAACACCAACAAGGGCGAAAAAGATACACCAACAAGAGTAGGAAACTGTTTTGTGAATGTTTAGAAATGTGAAGACATCATTTGGAACGAAAGGACGGCCCTCAGCGGGTAGGTGCTTAAAACGAAATGAAGTGAAGCGATAAGCACAAAAAACTGTTTGAGCGCAGCGAGTTTTTTTTGTGCCGCGATACGCAATGAAGTTTTAGCCCTAGCCGGTGCAGGCCTTGATTTTTTGTTACTTTTTCATCAAGGAAAAAGTAAGGCTACCAAATTGGCATGAGCGGTAGCGGTACTTGTATCCCTTGGTTAGGAACACAAATAAAGGAGGGAAACCGATGTTTTTAACTTCGAACGGTCAGAACAAAAATACTTGTTGGTGAATAACACCAACAAGGGCGAAAAGGAAACAGCAACAAGGGCAGGACAAAATTACTCTAATTTATGAAAAATATTTTTTGTGCCATATCACTATGACAAGAAAATGATAGGAAATTATTGATTAAAGTGCTTTAATCTCTGCTACCAATTTTTGCAAAGTAGCTTTGGCATCACCAAAAAGCATTCTTGTTTTTGGTTCGTAGAAAAGTTCATTTTCGATACCGGCATAACCTTTTGCCATACCTCTTTTCAAGACGATGGTGGTAGCGGCCAATTCAACATCCAATACCGGCATACCGTAGATAGGACTTGATGGGTCGCGTTTTGCAGCAGGGTTTACAACGTCATTGGCACCAATCACCAATACAACGTCAGTATTTGGAAACTCAGGATTGATTTCTTCCATCTCCAACAATTTAGTATAAGGAACATCTGCTTCTGCGAGTAAAACGTTCATGTGGCCTGGCATACGACCTGCCACTGGATGAATCGCATATCTCACTTCAACACCTTTTTCTTCTAATGTTTTTTCTAATTCATGACAAACATGTTGTGCTTGAGCAACCGCTAATCCGTATCCTGGAACGATCACTACACTTTTACTATAGCTCAACAATACCGCAGTATCATTCATCGTGATTTCACGAATATCCCCTGCGGCGCCTGCTGCAGCTGGATTTGAAGCACTTGCCCCACCAAACGAACCGATGATAACATTCATCAAAGAACGATTCATCGCTTTACACATCAAGATCGTTAAAATGGTTCCTGCAGAACCCACTAAAATACCACCCGTTAACATTACCGAGTTACTATACAAGAACCCTCCACAGGCAGCAGCCACACCAGTAAATGAATTTAATAAAGAAATAACCACTGGCATATCTGCTCCGCCAATTGGAAATACAAATAAAACTCCATAGACAAGAGACAAACTAAAAATCACATACATCAACATTTGCGCCGTTTCTACATCTACGAACATCATGAACACTGTCAATGCTAAGATAGCGAGCATTAAACCGATATTCATAAACTGCTGACCAGGGAAAGAAAAATCTTTTACCTTACCATTCAATTTACCCCAAGCCACCATACTTCCAGCAAAGGAAACAGAACCAATGATTAAACCTAAAGACATGATCAATACTTGTCCATTCAACAATGGATGCCCATTGGTGACGAATGATTCTATCGGGTGTGGCGCATGAAAAAAGTGATTCAACTCAACGATAGAAATGATGGCCGCACATGCCCCACCCATTCCATTGAACAAAGAAACCATTTCGGGCATGGCTGTCATTTGTACTTTTTTGGCAGAATAAAAACCTACAACAGTACCGATAATCAAAGCTGCAAAAATCCAAATATAATTACCAAGACTGTTTCCTTCAACATCGTGATACAAAAAGATCGTACCGAAAATAGCCGTGATCATACCTGCTGCTGCAATGAGGTTTCCCTTTCTTGCCGAATCGGGATGGCTTAACATTTTCAATCCTAAAATAAAAGTGATTGAACCAATCAAGTATATAATTTCAAGTAAATTCGTTTCCATATATTTTGTGTTCTATTTTTATTTGTATGTAAAGCATTCTCCTTTCCAAACTTCTTATGCGAAAGAAGCGCAGCAAAAAAGCTTCCCTATTTTTTCTTCTTTTTAAACATCTCCAACATTCTATCGGTTACCACAAAACCACCCACCACGTTAAGTGTACCAAGGATTACGGCTAGGAACCCCAAGATCAAGGCTAAATAATTGTCTGGTTCTGCTTTTCCCATTACAATGATGGCACCGATAATCACCACCCCGTGAATAGCGTTGGCGCCTGACATAAGCGGCGTATGCAATACAGACGGCACGGAGCCAATAATTTCGATTCCTAAAAAAATTGACAAGATGACAATCGTGATTAACTCTCTATAGCTATAGAAGAAGTTTAAAATCAAGAAAAGTGTGAAATTAATATCCATAATAATTAAAAGTTTATCTACAATAATTTAATTAGGCAAGTGCCTTTACTCTTTCGTTGGTGATCTCTCCACCATGCGTGATGCAAGTACCTTTTACAATATCGTCTTCGAAATTCAAATCCAATACCCCTTCTTTAACAATCAACTTTAGAAAGTTCATCAAGTTTTTGCCATACATTTTACTAGCATCTGTAGGAATAGTGGAAGACAAATAAGAATTACCAATGATAGACACGCCATTGCTTACCACAGTTTCGTTGTTTTTAGTCAATTCGCAATTGCCACCCGAACTGGCTGCCATATCCACAATCACAGAACCAGCCTTCATTTCAGCCACTGTTGATGCAGGGATTAGTACTGGTGCTTTTCTACCTGGTATTTGTGCTGTACAAATAATCACATCGCTTTTTATCGCTGATAAATGAATCGCTTGTTGTTGTTTTTGTTTAAATTCTTCGGTTTGTTCAACAGCATATCCACCTGCTGCCTTGTCATCTTTCGCACCTTCTACCTCTACAAACTTTGCTCCTAAACTTTGAACCTCTTCTTTTACCGCGCTTCTTACGTCGAAGGCTTCTACTACGCCACCCAAACGTCGAGCCGTTGAAATAGCTTGCAAACCAGCCACTCCAGCTCCTAGTATCAAAACTTTTGCCGGTGTGATTGTTCCAGCGGCGGTCATAAACATCGGGAAGAAATGTGGCAATTCCATCGCTGCATTCAATACCGCCTTATATCCAGACACGGTAGCCATACTACTCAATACGTCCATGCTTTGTGCTCTGGTTGTACGAGGCACAAACTCTAAACTGAAACAAGTAATTTTTTTCTGTTGAAAATTTTTGATAAGGCCAATATTATCTAAAGGCGAAAACATACCAAAGATGACAGCGTTTTCTTTTAAGGAAGCGATTTCAGATTCACCGATACCGTTGATACAAAACAACAAATCTGCTTGCTCTAAAATTTCTTTTCTATCCTTTATCTCTGCTTTGGAAGCCGTATAAGCATCATCGCCAGCAAAAGACTTTGCTCCTGCATTGCGCTCTATCCAAACATTAATATTTTGCTTTGTAAGATTGTTGATTTCTATAGGTAGCAAGGCTACTCTTTTTTCAAAATCGGGTTCTTTTAAAATACCTATTATCATATCACAGATGCTGTTTATTGGTGTAAATATACTTAAAATATAAGAACTTAAAAATGACTAATTAAGGCTACGTATAAGTGAGTTACACATTCAGCTTTCAGCATACCTTAACACCATCGTTTGTGTCCCCACAAACCATTCAAGAGCCGAATCGTCAATAACGAATCGGTAAATTATTAAAAACGCTGAAAGATCTATTAAATAAAGGTTTTTGACGACACAAACCTTGGAATAGAGATTGAA
The DNA here is from genome assembly GCA_945897725.1 of Chitinophaga pinensis. Lineage (GTDB taxonomy): Bacteria > Bacteroidota > Bacteroidia > Chitinophagales > CAMDFR01 > CAMDFR01. The sequence goes on along the minus strand of CAMDFR010000002.1, from coordinate 11,675 downwards.
TTCTTCTTTCAAATAGAGATGGTTCCTCCCGAAAGCCATTGGGGTGAATGACCTACGGAGTTGAATAGGAACCAGGTGTTTTCTCATCCCAAAGGGATGGCGCATTTATAGACCAAACATTTGTATTGGTGCGACCCCATCAGTGTCGAATGTCCCTTTTTTTGGCCCTTGATTTTTTGTGGCTTTTTCATCAAGGAAAATGTAAGGCATTATAATTTATAGAAAAATTTAGAGTGCAGAGCAATGATGTAGAAGTGATAGACGAACTTTGTACTACAACAATTTCCAATGCGAACAATGGAAACAATTAAAATGAATTCTTAAGTTGATGCATCTATAAACAGCGAAGCAAGACAAAAAGTATTACTCATTTCTTTACCTAGCTTATTCGCTTTCCACTTGCTTTAACTCCCAGTCCCATGCGCTTTTCATAATGTCATCTAAGGAATACATTGGTTCCCAACCGAAGACCTTTTTCGCTTTATCATTATTCGCATAAATGCATTCAACATCACCCGCTCTTCGCTCAGCGATGTTGAATGCTAATTTTTTTCCACTCACTTTTTCAAAAGAATGGATCGCCTCTAATGTGGTAATACCATTACCTGTTCCTAGATTAAAAACATCGTAACCCTTTTGCTCCTTGCCTTCTATCATGTACTGCAAGGACAGAAGATGTGCTTTTGTAATATCCATTACATGCACATAATCACGGATACAGGACCCATCCCTCGTATTAAAATCGTCGCCAAAAACTTTCATAGGCGCTAATTTGCCAATGGCCGTTCTAGTGATAACAGGCACCAAATTCAAATACACTTTTCTTGGCAATTCACCTATCAATGCAGACGCATGATTGCCCGCAGGATTAAAATAGCGCAACAGATGAAACTGACAGTTTTGATACTGCTTTACATAATCCATGATCATTTGTTCGCCAACATGCTTGCTAAAAGCATAGGGAGATGCTGGTTTTATCGGGCTCTCTTCGATCACAGGCAAGCTGGTCGGGTTGCCATATACCGAGCATGAAGAAGAAAAAACAAATTGTTTAATGTTTGAAAAAGATACAGCAGACAATACATTTGTCATCGACTGAATATTGTTTTCATAATAGGCAAGCGGGTCTAAAACACTTTCAGGAACAGACTTATGCGCTGCGAAATGAATGACACTAGTAATCTCAGGATGATTTTTAAAAAAGGCGAGTGTTGCCGCTTTATCACATAAATCAAGTGCTTCGTACTCGACTGTACGGCCACAGATTTTTTCTATAGCTGCATATGTTTTTTCGAATGAATTACTGTAATTATCTACAGAAATAAGGTCGTAACCTTTTTGCAACAAGTCGACAATCATATGTGAGCCTATATAGCCACAACCACCTGTTACCAATACTTTCGACATCTATTAAATAATTGATTTGGGATTCTCAAGCAAACGCTGAATACCTACTTCCATCGATGTTAAATCTCTGCCCAATAAAGTTCTCATTTTAGAGATATCTGGTTTTCTTCGTGTCATATCGCCTTCTTCCAAGGGTGGCAAAAATTTAAGACCAGAACTAGAACCGCTCAAGCGAATAATCGTTTTTGCCAAATCAATAATTGTCACCTCATTATCACTACCAATATTCACCACATCATTGATAAATTTATCTCCATAAGCGGCATTGGCAGTAGCCTCAATATTGTCTTCAATAAAGCAAAAAGTTCTTGTTTGCAAACCATCACCATATATCGTCAAATCTTTACCAGCCAATGCTTCCTTAATAAATTTCGACATCACAAAATCCGTGCTTTGCTTCGGACCATAAGTATTAAAGAAACGAAACACCGTATAGCTTAAGCCATATTCTTTTTCATAAGACTTCAAAAAAGATTCGCCTACATTTTTTACAACCGCATAAGGAAGACGTGAATTTAAAGGCGTGGTTAACTCGTTTTGTGGATGCTCAAATGGTTCGCCATATACTTCTGACGATGATGAAAAGAAGACTCTTTGTACACCTGTATTCTTACACAAATCCAACAAATATTTGAAGCCTTGAATGTCATTCAATACCATGATAGGATTGTCTAAGGTCCGTTTAACACCAACTACAGCCGCATAATGAAACACATAATCGAAATTATTGCTCAGCAGGATAGCCGCCAACTCATCATAATTATTCACGTCACCTTTTACAAAACGCCAATTGCTTAATTCTTTAGAAGGCAGTCTGCGCAGGCTTCCTGTTAATAAATTATCTACGATTACCACAAAATTAGCAGGGTCCGAAATCATCCTTTTCGCCATCCAGCTGCCTACAAATCCTGCACCACCGGTCACTAAAATATATCTCTTATACGTCATACTACTTGGTATTTGCGATGTCTAATAAATATTGACCATAGCCACTTTTCAATAATGCTTGAGCAATATCTATCAATTGTTGTTTATTAATAAAACCTTCTTCAAAGGCAATCTCTTCAATACATCCAATTTTTAAGCCCTGTCTTTCTTCAATCACTTGTACAAACAAAGAAGCCTGCATCAAGGAATTAAAAGTACCTGTATCCAACCAAGCAGTACCTCTGTCTAGGATACCTACTTGTAGTGCCCCTCGATTCAAATATTCCTTGTTGATATCCGTAATCTCGTATTCTCCTCTCGCGCTAGGTTTCAAATCTCTAGCAATATCCACCACACTATTGTCATAAAAATATAAGCCCGGCACCGCATAATTAGATTTAGGTTGCGCTGGCTTTTCTTCTATAGAGATCGCTTTGCCCGTAGCGTCAAACTCCACCACACCGTATCTTTCAGGATCAGAGACATGATACGCAAAAATAACCCCCCCTTTCGGTTTGGTATAGGATTTCAGCATGCGACCCATGCCTGCGCCATAAAAAATATTATCGCCCAAAACCAAAGCAACATCATCGTCGCCAATAAATTCTTTGCCTAGTACAAAAGCCTGAGCCAAACCATTCGGTGTTTCCTGCACTTTATACGAAAACTTGCATCCCAACTGACTTCCATCGCCCAATAAGCGTTCAAAGTTCGGCAAATCAACAGGCGTAGAAATAATTAAAATTTCATTGATACCAGCCAACATCAGCGTAGAAAGCGGATAATAAATCATCGGCTTATCATAAATGGGCATACTCTGTTTACTAATCGCTAATGTAATTGGATGAAGCCTTGTACCAGCTCCGCCTGCCAAAATAATTCCTTTCATATTTCGTTTAAACTGTTTTGTAAAAATAAAGCAAATCGTCGAAAATACAAGTAGAATATAGGTATAAGGGCTATTGATAATATGTTTGTGTTATTGCTGATGACTTTAAGGTTTTGGGCGAATGGCTCCTGCATATGTTGTAGGCCATAGAAGGCATTGAGAAGGAGCCAGCGCGCTGTACGCAGTACAAGATACTTGCTGCCATCGCTTTCGCGGGCATCGGTATCGGCCTCGCCGCTATTATAAACTTCTATCAACGGTGTCTTTACGCTTCTATCCTTTGGTCTAGCATTCTAAAAAATGTCTCAAAAACAAATCTGTAAAACAGTTCTCTCAAAAGTCTAAGTTCCTTACACAAAGTTATTTTATGCGCACTTGTAGTTAATAAAATACTAACTTTGTTGATATTATTAACAAGCAAGGTGACTCGTTATAAAAGTGGTGACCTACCGAAAGTGGTGAAAAAGGGGTAGCGTATAGCAAAACGTTATCACTAGTAACAAAAATGACACAAACAGCTAGCCACTTAAAGCTTTGAAATAGATAGAAAATATGTTTTTCAACTCCTTAAGCTTTGCAATATTCTTACCGATTGTTTTTATACTTTACTGGTTTGCAACTAAAAGAAATGTAAGACTTCAAAATATTTTACTGCTCGTTTCTAGCTACTTTTTTTATGCTTGCTGGGACTGGCGCTTTATGTTTTTGCTAGTCTTCTCAACGCTATTAGATTTTTATACCGGTATCAAGATCTGTGAAGCTAAGCAACAACGAAGCAAATTAATTTGGTTACAGATAAGTATTGTTATTAATCTTGGCTTTCTAGGTGTATTTAAATATTATAATTTCTTCGCAGACTCTTTTGCCGACGGACTTTCATTGCTTGGTTTTAATACGAGCTTAAGTTCCTTACAAGTTATCTTACCTGTGGGGATTTCCTTCTATACTTTTCATGGTTTATCTTATGTGCTGGATCTTTATAAAGACAGGATGAGGCCGGAAAGAAATTTTATTGATTACGCCGTTTTTGTTAGTTTCTTTCCTTTGCTAGTCGCAGGTCCTATAGAAAGAGCGACGCATCTTTTACCACAAATATTGAAAAAGAGACAATTTGATTATGCAAAGGCAGTGGATGGTTTACGACAGATTTTATGGGGTTTGTTTAAGAAGATTGTGATAGCCGATAATTGTGCTGAATATGCAAACAAGATTTTTAATAATTCTGCTGACTATTCAGGAAGTACACATGTTTTAGGTGCACTGTTCTTTACTTTTCAAATCTATTGCGATTTTTCAGGATACTCAGATATTGCAATTGGAACAGCAAGATTATTTGGGATTGACCTGTTAAGAAATTTTGCTTTCCCTTATTTTTCAAGGGACATAGCAGAGTTCTGGCGTCGATGGCACATCTCTCTCTCTTCTTGGTTTAAAGACTATCTCTATATTCCATTAGGGGGAAGTAAGGGAGGTACATGGATCAAAGTCAGAAACACATTTATCATCTTCTTGGTGAGTGGTTTTTGGCATGGTGCCAACTGGACTTTTTTAATTTGGGGCTTTTTAAATGCCTTATATATAATGCCATCCATTCTATCCAATACAAATAGAAATAATTTGGATATTGTAGCAAAAGGGAAGTACCTACCAACAATAAAAGATGTTTTTTCAATTGGACTAACTTTTAGCTTAACAGTATTTGCTTGGATATTTTTTAGGGCAGCAAATGTTCACGATGCTTATTACTATGTTAGAGAAATTTTCTCCATGTCTATCTTTACAGTTCCTTATTTTCCAGGCATAGGGCTTACCCCTCCCATTATTGCATTGACGGGCGTATTTATTCTGATAGAATGGATTGGAAGAGAGGAGCAATTTGCGATAGCACGTCTAGGAAACACGTGGTATAAGCCTTTGAGATGGTCAATGTACTATGGAATCATTGCTACAATTATTTGGTTCGTTGGCAAGGAACAACAATTTATTTATTTTCAATTTTAGGAATCGACATGAAAAAGTTTCTATACCATACTTTCCTTTTTCTGATCATTCCTTCGGTGCTGTTTTTCTTTGTGCATAACATAATCAACTATAGGTTGGAAGATAAAAGTATCAGTGACATGGAAAATAAGATCACCAGATTGAAGATTGATACGACAAAAGTAAATATCATTATTGCTGGAGATTCTAGAGCAGAAAAACAATTGTTTCCATCCATTATTGAAAAAAACACAGGATATAATACGATCAATATTGCAACAAAAGGAGGAGACCTTGTGTCCTTTCTTTACGCTATAAAAAATCGCTATTCTTCTTCAAACCTCATCTTTGTGGTGAGTGTGAGTAGCTGGCAAATTAATGACGGTGCCATAGATTTTGGCTACTTGTCAAACAAGGGCTTTCAGCAAATGTCGTTTTTAGAAAGGCTGAGGTTGCATAGGGACAATCCAAGAGAATTTATTTCAATGTATTTTGTGCTATTATCAGAAACCTTCAATGATATTTTAGATAGACCTAAAGAGCTAACGGATGGTGAAGCGCTTGCTATCAAAAATAACAAGGGTTTCCGTGGCAATACTGGTTATTTTCAATTATTAAAAGATTCTATCGAGACCACTAAGTATTTTGAGAACCATGCTTGGTATAAGCACTTTTCCAATAGCGATGTCCGCTGGACAAAATTTCAAGAAGTGCTACAAGCATTGAGTACAAATAAATCCTATTTTATCATGTATCAGCCTCCAGCTTCACCTTATTGGAAGCAGCTTACCAGGGGAACATTTATTGACAAAGCTGAGTTGATGTATTCAAAGAAATTAGTGGAGGCGACAAAGAAGTATACGAATATGGAGGTGTATGATTTTTACAATAATGATTTGCCGGAGTTGAATGATAGTATGTATTACGAGTATCAGCACTTGAATAAAAAGGGAGCCGGGCTTTTTTCTGAGAAAATATCAACTATCATTCTACAACATCAACAAAAGGGGGTAAGTAAGAAGTGAAGGCTTGCGTGGTTAGACATCCCATTAAAAAAAGGGACATCAGAATCAATAAGCCCAAACTTCTCATACTTGTGTTTATTATACAACGTCAAGTTTAGTTTATTTATTTTGTGTGATTATTGGTCCGTATTACTCGCGAATCCCATGGCGGGTGGCTCACCCGACATCATAACAAAACATGTTTTTATTACTTTATGTAACATTCATGAGGCGAAAACCACCTATCGTTCATCGATTAGTCGTATTCATCTAGTTCTTTGTATCTTCAAAAAATTAGTGATCATGATGAGTTCGTGACAGATTATAGGTCCGTTTTTTGATTTGAGATTGATGTCGGGTGAGCCACCCGACATCAATTCAGCGTTCGTAGGTAATGTTTCAAAAGATAACTTTCATCAACCTTACATTTCTGCTCAATGCAAGAAGTTTCCTTCTGAACCCATGTTGGGTGTCACCCGCCATAGATTCAGCATTCTGAGGTCATAAACTGACGCAAAGACAAGCCTTAGCGCTACTTATGTCCTTGGTTCTCGCGTTTTTAGACACCCCACTAAGGACAATATCGGTGGTATTTGATAAACATTTACTAATATTGCAAATACAAGTGGCGACCAGAACCCACTTTAAAAAACGGGGCGCATCCGAAAAGCCATATGAGTAGGAAAAATTTAATTACATACAAAAACACAAAAATGAAACAAACAATTATTGCATTTAGCTTATTGACATTGGGTACTAGCTTATTCGCCCAAACACAAGACAAACCATTAGACGTAAAGTTTCGTAGAAGCTCTTTACACACCATGGTTGTTGAATCTGAAAAATTTCCTAAAAAAGATATCGTTTTAAAGGCATTCAACACTGCTCCTTTCCCTGATAAATATAACGACCACACCATTGATCAAAAATCATTCAATCCTGCTAATTACACTTTAACTGCAGAAGAAAAGTCTCTCATTTATAAGCCTTCTCAAGTAGGTGGTATGTTAGCAAGTGCAGCGTCTATAAAAATCGATTCTGTTGCTAGAGAATTACCTTATAGAATTCAAAAATATCTATCAAAAGAAAAAATAGCCAACAAACTTGTTGCTAAATGGTTTAACAGACAAGCAGATGGTAGTTTTGATTGGAATTTGGTTGCTGATAGAGGTGTATTTAATGCTTCTTTTCTAGAAGCAAAGTCTGCTCAAGCTTCTTCTGATGGACAGGCATTATTAAAAACTGCCGGCTTTGAATTAATAGGAAATACGTTTGTGGTGATCAACAAATTTAATTTCTATCCTAATGAGCCTGTAGCTGCTGTTGTTAGAGATTTGGCAAAAGCAGAGGCTGCTGCAAAGATTACTGTACCTGCGCTTTTAGATAAAGCGAACCAAGGTATCGATGCTGTTTACGAAAAGACAAAAGAGGGTTATTCTATTTTCGCAACATCTTACCTATACAAATTGGTATGGAACGACACAATTCAAAATGCATTCTTCACAGACATGTATATGGAAAAAGGTGGTGTTGATCCTAAAAAGAAAGAGGCTTTTGACAAAACAGATTTATTTAAGCTTGAGTTTGTTGGTGATGCCAATGCTACAGGTTTAATAACTTTCTCTTTAACTGAAAAAAGAACGGAGGATCAAATCATCGCTCTTTCTACAGTAAGAATTATTGACAATGTTTACGCTAAGCTTCAGAAAACATATGAGGTGTTTAAAACAAAAACACCTCTTTATACTGGCAACCCTATCACTGCTAAAATTGGTAAAAAAGAAGGTTTAGAAGGTGGTGAAAAGTTTGAAGTACTTGAGCAAAACATAGACCCTAAAACTGGAGTAGCAACCTATAAAAGTATTGGTACTATTGTAGCAGATAAAGAATTAATTTGGGACAATACCTATAATGGTGACGAAGCGCCCGTGGCTCAACCAGCTGCTGATGGAAAAGAAGCTGCACCGGTGATTGATCGTACTACATTTAAGGGAGGTAAGAAATTTTACTCTGGTTTGCTTATTAAACAAATGAAATAATTAACATCAGGTATTGCAATTGGCTTATGGCTGATTGCAATACTTTTTATTTACCATTAAAAAAACAAAAATGAAAAATATCAAAAAGAAAATGAGCCTTTTGCTTATGCTTATTATAGGTTGCTCATCTGTAGCAAATGCTCAAGCAAAAAAAAATGCGGACCAAGACACTGAAGAGTGGAGATATGAAATCAATGTAGTGCAGACGGGTACCCAAGGCACCTATTTAATTAAGGTATGGTCTTACTCCAAAAAACCTGATGTTGCTATAGAGCAAGCGAAAAAAAATGCTGTTCATGGTATTATTTTTAAAGGGTTTACTGGAACAGGCCCTGTAGAGGGCCAAAAAGCATTAACAAGTAATGTTAATCTGGAAAATGAAAAAGCAGATTTTTTTAAACCGTTTTTTGCTGATGGTGGTAAGTATATGAAATTTGTTTCTACTTCTAACGATGGTGCTGTTGCCGCTGAAGACAGAATGAAAATTGGTAAAGAATATAAAATTGGAGTAGTTGTTTCTGTAAATGTATCTGCTTTAAGAAAAGATTTAGAAGATGCAGGAATTATTAAATCACTTAATGCAGGTTTCTAACCAAAAATTAAAAATATGAAAACAACAATATTCTTACTTACAATAAATTTGTTGCTTTTTGTCGGTTCTAAAGCAAACAATAAATTATCAGGGAACTATACACACGAAATAGAGTGTATGGGTGCTGAGCTTGATGGCAGTATTACTTTAAAAGCATGGGGCAAAGGAAAAAATAGAGCAGATGCTTTGGAGCAAGCAAGAAAAGAAGTAATAAACGCTGTTTTGTTTGTTGGTATTAGAAACGGTAAGCCCGATTGTGAAACAAGACCCATTCTAAACGCCCCTAATATTCGCGAAAACAAAGCTGATTATTTCAACAACTTCTTTAAAGATGGTGGCGATTACAAAAAATTTACCTCTGATAAAGATGAGTCTTTTGGCAAAAAAGAAAAAGCAAAAGGACGTGATGGTGATGTAATGTATGGCTTTATTATTCGAGTTTTGAGAAGTGACCTAAAAAAACAAATGATTGCAGATAAAATTTTAAACAATTAAAAAGAGAAATATGAAAAATTTTTTAAAAAAGATAATAGTAGTTGCTATCGTAACTTTTGGCGCAACTACCTTAGTTTTTTCACAAGCTAAAAAGCCAACGATAATGGTCGTGCCAAGTGATGTTTGGTGTAACACAAATGGCTACATGTTGGAGTTTGACAATCAAGGTACGAAAGTTAAAGTTCCTGATTACAAAAGAGCATTTCAAGAAAACGCAGATCTTTTGTTGGTCGTTGCTAAGCTTGGTGAGTTAATGGCAGAAAGAGGTTTCCCATTAGAGTCAATGGAAGGTGTTTTAAAAACACTAGCATCTGAGAGCGCAGAGGATGCTTTATTGACAAGTAAAACCGGTGCAGGTGTTAGCGAAAGCCCGATTGATAAATTAAAGAAAACAGCCAAAGCTGATATTTGGATGCAGGTTACTTGGACAATAAATCAAGTAGGGCCAAAAAAATCTATCACATTTATTCTTCAAGGTTTAGATGCGTATACAGATAAACAAATAGCTGGGGCATCAGGAACAGGTAACGAACTTATAGGTGCTACCTTACCAGTAATGCTTCAAACTGCTGTGCTTTCTCATCTTGACAACTTTAATGTTCAATTAATGGCTCATTTTGACGACATGTTTGCTAACGGTAGAGAAATAATAGTACGTATCAAAAAATTCGATTCTTGGGATGGTGATTTAGAATCAGAGTATGACGGAAAAGAATTAAATAGTTATATTGAAGAATGGTTCACAAAAAATTGTGTCAAAGGTCGTTTTAGCACCAGTGAATCTACAGAAAACATGATGTTGTTTAAACAAGTGAGAATTCCGATGTACAACGAAGCAGGCGTGGCAATTGATGCCAAAGGTTTTTGCAAAGGATTACAAAGCTATTTGAAAAAGGAACCTTTTTTAATCACAAACAAATTAATGATGAAAGGTTTAGGACAAGCATCAATAGTGCTTGGAGAAAAATAACACTAAAAAAAATATAATTATGAAATCAATAATTCTAAGTATCTTAATTGTTGTAGGTTGTAATATCTATGCACAAAATACGGCTGGCAAAAGTGATGATATGGCTCGAATTACTTTAGCTGCTTACGTGCCACAACAAATTAACAATATGCCGGAAGCTGCTCGCAGCATGTTGGCAAACAAACTAAGTCAGATTGTGACGCAAAACGGTATGGGTGGTAGTGCTTCAAATCAACGCTTTATTATAACTGCAAATATCAATGTAATGTCTAAGGATATTACACCTACCGCACCTCCAATGCAAGCATTTACATTGGATGTAACATTGTATATTGGAGACGGAATTGATGGTACTAAATTTGCAAGTATTTCTACAACTGTAAAAGGAGTAGGAGAAAATGAAACCAAAGCATATATCTCTGCACTTAAAAATTTAAAAACCACCGATCCAAATTACCAAGCATTTATTGAAAAAGGAAAGACTAAAATTGTTGAATACTACAATAGTAAATGTGACTTTATTGTTAAGGAAGCTCAAACTTTAGCTAGCCAGAACAAATACGAAGAAGCGATTTATAAATTGACTAGCGTACCTGAAGTTTGTAAAACGTGCTATGATAAATGCATGGATGCTGTTGCTCCAATTTACAAACTACAGATTGACAGACAGTGTAAATTAAAATTAGCAGAAGCTTCAAACTTATGGGCTGCCAATCAAACTGTTGATGCAGGAAATACGGCAGGCGAAATTCTTTCAACGATAGATCCTAGCGCTGCTTGCTTTGCAGAAGTAAAAACACTTTCAAGCAAAATTGCAGCGAGAGTTAAAGAACTTGACGCTCGTGAGTGGAACTATACTTTAAAAGAACAAGCTCAAGAAAGCGAAAGAATTAAAGCGTATAGAGACGTTGGTGTCGCTTACGGAAACGGACAACCTAAATCTGTAACTTATAATGTTATTGGATGGTGGTAACCACAACTAGCCCACAATCACAACTACCCTCCGGTGGTTGCGGTTGTGGGTTCATTAAACGTATGTGCTTCTAATTTGCATATTACTTCAATCATATAAGAGAGGTACTTCTTCATTCCAATCTTAAAATGGCAGTTCCCCACTGCAACAAGAGTTTCTCTCTCGTGTCTTTACTGCAAAACGCCTCAATCCCATACCACAATCCCCTGGCGGGTGGCTCACCCGACAGATTAACAACGTACATTTTTTTTGTTTTGTGAATCATTCGTGAGGCGAAAATCACCTATCATTACTTTGGGAAATATTATCTGTATTTATCTAGTTCTTTTTATCATCAACAAAATAGTGATGATGATAAGTTAGTGACAGATTATAGATCCGTTTTTTTGATTTGAGATT
>CAMDFR010000001.1 GCA_945897725.1 Chitinophaga pinensis | reverse complement strand
TCGGCTTATGTTTTATAACCATTAAAAATTGTTGACTATGATTCAGGTTATGTAGATGAGGATAATAATTTGGAGTAGAAAAACAGGAATTGAGATTGCTAATGGCTCACAAGGATGTTGATTAAGCCTTTTCCTATAAATGATAAAATGAAAATAGAAACTTCTGTAGGCAAGAAATTTAAGAAATAGGATTAAGATAAATACTAAAAATTTTATAAGAGGCCATATCTCTACCAAAGTAAAATTTATCTAATGCCTCGTACATGCTGTCGGCCCTAAAGTATGAGGTGTTTAGTTCTTCCGCACCTTGTTGTATCCACTGTAATGTATATGAATTTTCGTTTTTACGATATTCTAAAATATATTCTTTCATTTTTTTTAAGGCATCAATTTTGTCAATTCCTTTCGTTGTATGATACAAAAAACTTTGCTCGTGTTTTGGATTTACGGTAATTAATGAAAGTTTGTTAATGTTGTCTTTTTCAGAGAAATCAAAGATGATATGGTCTGGATTTAAACCTATGTATTTGGTAATTTCTTGTTGCAATTTTGCAACTTCAACATTTTCGTCGTTTGTGCTCATACTTTTTAATTTTTACAATCAAAACCTAATCGATTCTTAACTTAAAACTTATTTGCGATAGCATCAACAATGCCATATTTGACTGCTTCTTCTGCACTCATCCAATAGTCGCGTTCCATATCAGACATCACTTTGTCATAAGATTGGCCACAGTTTTCTGATAGAATTCTACAACCCATTTCTTTCGTCTTTTGAATTTCATTGGCAGTGATTTCAAGATCACTAGCTTGTCCGTACGCACCACCCAAACTTGGTTGATGAATCATTACCCTTCCATTTGGCCAAATTTGTCTTTTACCTTTTGTGCCTACCGAAAGCAAGATAGAACCCATGGAAGCGGCCAAACCCATACATATTGTGTTTACGGGAGAAGAAATAAGCTTAATGGCATCATAGACCACCATGCCTGAAGTTACCACACCACCGGGACTGTTGATATAAAAATTTATTTCTTTACCTGGATCCAAGGTTTCAAGATACATAATTCTATCTACTACTTTTTTAGCAGACTCGTCAGTTACCGCACCCCAAAGGAAAACTTTTCTTTGTTCGATGAGTTTCTGTTCAAATTTATTACCGAGCCCCATTTTCTCTGCGATTTCTTCTGGATTGGGCATTTCAGTCATAGTTGGATGGTGTATCATGATGTTTGTGATTTTGTTAATATAGAGAACAAACCTACATTCATTTTTTTATTTTTAGTCAAAAAAATGATTTAATGTCTTTAAAGTTATTTAACATGATAATCATCAAATTAATTCAAGATGATTGGAAACTTTTGTAAAAGATATGAGCTAAGTTCATAAAAAGAATAAATTTGTGGATGGAAATGTTCACTTACGAGCAGATAACACCCAGTAATAAGGATAATCTTTCAGAATTTATTCTAGAGGTTGGTGAGCATCAAGTGAAGGTGTCCATTTTGATTGAACAACGAAGAGGAAGTAGGGTTTCATTCACTAAAAAAGGGGTGGTTATCAGGCTGCATCAAGCCTTAACCAATGCCCAGAAGCAAGAGCAGACAAAGGCCTTCATCGACTGGGTAAAAAATAAGATATATAAACATCCAGAATTAATTACGCAATATAATCACACAAATAAATATGTTGAGGGCGAGCTGTTTCATTTGTATGGTGAAACGTTCTTAATAAAAATACTTACAGATACATCCAAGTTTGCAACAGTAAAAGTTAGAGAAGGAGAATTAGTCTTAATATTTCCTGAACTATCCAAACCAGAAAGACGAAATAAGGTCGCATCAAAACTCGTAGCAAAAATTATGGCTAGCTACTTTCAGCCGAAAGTGCATCGCAGAATATTGGAACTAAATACATCTTTTTTTCAAAAAAAAATTACGAAGGTGACACTAAAAAACAACACATCGAATTGGGGAAGTTGTTCCGTTCGGAGCAATATCAATATCTCAACTAGACTTTTGTTTGCGCCAGAGTATGTTATAGATTATGTCTTTATTCACGAGCTTACCCACTTAGTACATATGGATCATTCAGAACGATTTTGGAATCACGTTGCTAGTATTACGCCTGATTATGAGAAGGCAGAGAAATGGTTAAAAATAAATGGAGGCAAATGCCTCTTTTAATGCCTCTTTGGAGATTTATAATTTGAATAGGTTGTAGTTTTGGGGCTAAACTCTTGTTTGAAAAATAAATTTATTTTAACAAACAAAAACCACGTAACTTTGCATCACGTTATAGATTAATTAAACTATGCTAAATTTAATACTATTTGGTCCTCCAGGAAGTGGAAAAGGGACTCAGGCCTTACTATTAAAAGAGAAATATAATTTGTTGCATATTTCAACAGGTGATATGTTTCGTATGCATACAAAAAACAATACTGGGCTGGGATTAAGGGTTAAGGAAATAATGGATAGTGGTGAATTAGTGCCAGACTCCATCACTATCGAGATGCTGGAGGAGGAGGTGAGAAACAACCCTCAAGTGAGAGGCTTTATTTTTGACGGTTTCCCTCGTACCGTTCCACAAGCCCAAGCTTTGGATACCTTTTTAGAGGCAAAAGGGGAAAAAATAGACGCAGTTATTCAGTTAAATGTTTCTGAAGAAGAGATAAAATCGAGAATATCTGCTCGAGAAAAAATAAGTGGAAGGCCCGATGATGACGCAGTAAAATTATTAAAGCGACTGGAGGAGTATTTTAATAAAACAATTCATGTAATTCCTTATTATACTTCTCAGGATAAAGTTTCTAAAATTGATGGCATAGGCGAAATTAGCGACATCAATATTTCAATTTGTGAAATTATCGATGGTATTTAACTATCAATTTTACAATATTTAATCACACAACACAAAATACTGTTCTCTATACAATGGCAGAAAATCAAAATTTTGTCGATTACGTCAAAATATATTGTAAAACCGGAAAAGGTGGTGCTGGCAGCAGTCATTTCAGAAGAGAGAAATATGTTCCATTGGGTGGACCTGATGGCGGTGACGGAGGAAGAGGAGGACATATTATTTTACAAGGTAATGCGCAGTTATGGACACTCCTGCACCTAAAATATAAAAAGCACGTTAAATCAGATGAAGGCAAGGGTGGAGAAGGAGGTTTGCGTACAGGAAAAAGTGGTAAAGATATTTTATTGCAAGTACCTTTAGGAACCGTTGCTCGAGACGTAGAAACTAATGAAATCTTATTTGAAATTACTTCAGACAAGGAGGAAAGAGTATTAATGCGTGGTGGAATGGGGGGGCAAGGAAATCATCAGTTCAAAACAGCAACAAATCAAGCTCCAACCTATGCTCAACCCGGTACAGAGGGTGAAGAAAAAACAATAGTATTGGAATTAAAAGTGTTGGCAGATGTAGGACTAGTTGGGTTTCCTAATGCGGGGAAAAGCACTTTGTTAGCATCGCTTTCTGCAGCTAGACCGGAAATTGGCGACTATCCCTTTACCACTTTAACACCTAATTTGGGAATCGTATCCTATTATGACACGAAATCTTTTATTATGGCCGATATTCCTGGGATTATTGAAGGTGCTCATCTTGGGAAAGGGCTTGGATATCGATTCTTGCGACATATTGAACGAAATTCAATTCTCTTATTCTTAATTCCAGCAGATAGCAATGATATAAAAAAGGATTATGATATTTTGCTAAATGAATTAAAGATGTATAATCCAGAACTTTTAACGAAGGAAAGAGTGTTGGCCATCTCAAAAAGCGATATGCTAGACGATGAGTTAATGAAATTAATGAAAAAAACCTTACCAAAAAATATAGATATTGTGTTTATTTCTGCTGTAAGTGGTTACAATCTTCCGGATCTCAAAGACGTACTTTGGAAAAGGATGAACAAATAGATGAGCATAGAACGTTTGACTTTAAACTCAAATAGAGACAAAGCAATCAATTGGGCTTTGTTGGTTGTGTGCGCTATTATTTGGGGCTTTTCATACTTTTTAATAAAACATGCACTTTTAGGGTTTAAGCCAATACAAGTAGCTGATTTAAGAATGTTAGCGGGGGGTATTACACTGCTACCCTTTCTTTATTTGGCGTTTAAAAAAGTCCCAATCAATAAATATATTTATGTGTTTATTTGCTCAATCATTGGAAGCGGAATACCAATTTACTTGTATCCGTTAGCCCAAACGCACATTAGTAGCTCTATTACTGGAATAATCAATTCACTTACCCCTCTTTGCACGTATCTTATAGGTGTTTTATTCTTTAGGCTTCCTAATAAAAAGATGAAACTGATGGGGGTGTTGGTGGGTTTGGTAGGGGCAGTAAGTTTGATTTTGTTTAAGCCCCAAAACGAGTTAAAAGCTGATATTTTCTTCTTATGTATTGCATTGGCTGTCCCATTTATGTATGGCTTGAGTTCAAATGTCTTAAAAAAGCATCTTATGGGCATTCCTAGTTTGCCACTTACAGCGATGATGTACTTTATGTTGTTGATTCCTTCTATTCCTTTGTTTTTTATTGCTGAAGTTCCCCATCAATTAAAAACCGTTCCATTAGCAAAAGAAGCATTGCCTTATGCATTGCTACTAGGTGTTTTTGGGACCGCCGTTGCAATGAGTTTGTTTAATATTTTGATTCAGAGAGCGCATATCATGTTTGCAGCATCCGTCACCTATCTAATGCCGGTTGTTGCTATTGTGCTTGGAATTATAGACAAAGAGAATATAGGGTGGCATGAATATTTGGGATTAGGCCTAATTCTATTGGGCGTTGTTTTAATGAATCGAGTGAAGGATTAAGCATTTATAGACAAGCCTCATAAGCTTAAGGCTGCAATTGTTGAAAATATAAAAACCATTCAAAAAAAAGTTGAATATTTTCTTTTTATTCAAGATGTAATTAGTACCTTTGCACCCGAAAATACAAAAGAACCGTGCAGCCAAAAATACATATTAATTCTCGTCTGATAAGATTTTCGTTACTGTTTATTCTTGTTTTTATTAGTACACTCTCTTCATTTTCTCAAGCAGAAAAAAAAGAGGTTGCAGAAAAAAAATACAATCCAACACCAGCTATTTTAGAACATATTGCAGATGCGAACGACTGGCACGTAATGGGCCACTTGCATATTCCTTTGCCAGTTATCATTTATGATTTAACTGCTAAAACTTGGGAGTTTGGGATGTCTTCAAATTATCCAGTAATAGAAGAACATGAGGTTTCTGAAAATCAAATTGATCACCACTCTTCCATAGAAAACACAATCGAGGGGTATGTCATGAAGGAGGGCAGAATCGTTTCTGGCGAAGGTCATCATTTATTAGATCTTTCTATTACAAAAAATGTATTTGCAATGATGGTAAGTGCATTTTTATTATTGTTTGTGTTTTTAACAGTTGCTAAATCATGTAAAGCTAATGCAGGTAAAGCTCCTAAAGGCATACAAAACTTGATGGAACCCATTGTGATTTTTATGAAGGATGAAGTGGTGGAGCCAAATTTGGGTAAGCATGCGCATAAATTCTTACCTTATCTTTTGACCCTTTTCTTCTTTATTTTATTTAATAATCTAATGGGCTTAATACCGTTTTTTCCAGGTGGTGCAAATGTTACGGGCAACATAGCGGTGACGATGGTGTTAGCTTTGTTTACACTGATAATAATTAATGTAAATGGGAACAAAGACTATTGGCAGCATGTTTTTTGGATGCCAGGTGTTCCAATTCCTGTAAGAATGATTTTGGCTCCTATTGAGATCATTGGTGTTATTAGTAAACCGTTTGCACTTATGATGCGACTTTTTGCTAATATAACAGCGGGACATATTATTGTATTGAGTTTGGTGAGTTTGATCTTTGTATTTGGCAACGCTGGAGAGAGTCTACCTATGAGTGGTGCAGGTGCTGCGGTTGCAGTTCCTTTCACCTTGTTTATTAGCTTAATTGAATTGTTGGTTGCGTTTTTACAAGCTTTTTTATTCACGATGTTAACTTCAGTATTCTTAGGAATGGCTATGGCAGAGCATCACCATGAAGAAGCACACTAATTAGTTTATTTTTTTAACCTGTCTGATATCAGACAATAAATAGTTTTTAACATGGAAATTCACGGTATTTCAGTTATTGGTGCTGGTTTAGCAGTTTTAGGTGCTGGATTAGGTATTGGTAAAATCGGTGGTTCAGCTTTAGAGTCTATCGCTCGTCAACCACAAGAGAAAGCAGACATTCGTACAAACATGCTTATTGCAGCTGCGTTAATTGAGGGTGCTGCCCTTTTCGTAGTCGTTGTAGCAATTATGAACGCGTAGTCTATCCAAACAACTATTGTCTGTTAGGGATTGCCTAACAGACAATATTAATTGATTAAAAAAAAACAAGATATCATGCATTCAATATTATTAATGAATCCATTAATTACGCCGGATCCAGGTTTGGTAATATGGACAATTATTATTTTCGGTCTTCTAGTACTTTTGCTTGGCAAATTTGCATTTAAACCAATCGTTGCTTCGTTGGCAGAAAGACAAGATGCTATTCAAACAGCCCTTGATTCGGCAAAAAAAGCAAAAGAAGAAATGGTTGCTTTGCAAGCAAAAAATGAGGATTTGTTGAAAGAAGCAAAAGAAGAAAGAAACAAAATGTTAGCCGAAACAAAAGAGCTTTCTATCAAGATATTGGAAGATTCACGTGAAAAGGCAAAGCTAGAGTATGGTCGTTTGATCGAGAATGCTCGCAAAGATTTTCAAACGGAAAAAACAGCAGCACTTATGCAATTGAAAAATGAGGCTGGAAAATTAGCGATTGAAATTTCTGAACAATTATTAAGGAAAGAATTAAGTGATAAAGCTGCTCAGGAATCTTTGGTATCTGCATTGGTGAATGAAGCAAAACTTAACTAGACTATGTCATATAAATTATCACAACGCTACGCAAAGTCAATATTAGGGCTTGCTATTGAGCAAGGGAAATTAGATGCTATTCACAAAGATGTTTTATTGTTAGATGAGACGATTTCTGGACATAGAGATTTAGCATTAATGTTAAAAAGCCCAGTGATTCACGCTGATAAAAAAATAAATGTGATGTCATTGATTTTTAAAAACAAGATAGAGGATATCACATGGCAATTTATAGAATTGGTTGTTAAAAAAGGTAGAGAAGGGCAATTGCTTAACTTTGGAAAATCTTTTATTGAACAATATAATGTTCTAAAAAGTATCAGCAAGGTTAGTATTACAACTGCTTCTGAGTTAAGTGAAGTAGTAATCCAATCAATTAAAGAAAGTTTAGAAAAAGTAATTCCTGGAACTAATTTAGAAGTTAATACCAGCGTAGATGCCTCTTTAATTGGAGGTTTTAAGTTACAATACGGCGACAACCTATACGATGCTAGCATCGATAAAAAACTAAGAAATTTAAAAACACAATTTTTAGATCAATCCTATGTAGACAAAGTTTAGGTAGATTATCTGATTGAACAAATAAATAATTAACATAAAAAACATAAAAAATGGCAGAGGTAAAACCTGATGAAATATCAGCAATATTAAGACAGCAACTAACGAATGTAAGTTCGGCAACTGAACTTGAGGAGACTGGAGCGGTTCTAGAAGTGGGCGATGGTATTGCCCGTGTTTACGGATTGACAAATGCTCGCGCAGGTGAGTTAGTTTCTTTCGATAATGGCCTAAGAGGTATCGTACTTAATCTTGAAGAAGACAATGTTGGCGTCGTGTTGATGGGGGTTTCTGAGCTTGTAAAAGAAGGAGACACCGTAAGACGTACAGGGAAAATCGCCTCTATCAATGTAGGAGAAAGTATGATAGGAAGGGTTGTAAATACCCTTGGAGAACCAATTGATGGTAAAGGCCCGATTGAAGGTGAATTATTCGAAATGCCATTGGAAAGAAAAGCTCCTGGTGTTATTTATCGCCAGCCAGTGAATGAGCCATTACAAACAGGGATTAAAGCAATTGATGCGATGATTCCAATTGGACGTGGACAAAGAGAGTTGGTCATTGGTGACCGTCAAACTGGAAAGACGGCTGTTTGTATTGACACCATCTTAAATCAAAAAGAATTTTACGAAAAAGGTGAACCGGTTTATTGTATCTATGTTGCATGCGGACAAAAAGCATCAACAGTAGCGCAGGTTGCAAAAGTATTAGAAGATAATGGAGCAATGGCTTATACTACAATTGTTTTTTCTTCTGCAGCAGATCCAGCACCATTACAATATTATGCGCCATTTGCGGGATGTGCGATTGGTGAGTTTTTTAGAGATACAGGAAGAGCAGCATTGATTGTGTATGACGATTTATCTAAGCAAGCAGTAGCCTATAGAGAGGTTTCTTTGTTACTTAGAAGACCTCCAGGACGTGAAGCATATCCAGGAGACGTGTTCTATTTGCATAGTCGTTTATTAGAAAGAGCAGCAAAGATTAATGCCAATACAGAGATTGCTGCTGCAATGAATGACTTACCGGAGTCATTAAAAAACAAAGTAAAAGGAGGAGGTTCATTAACGGCATTACCAATCATTGAAACGCAGGCAGGTGACGTATCAGCGTATATTCCAACGAATGTAATTTCAATTACTGATGGACAAATTTTCTTGGAGTCGAATTTATTTAACTCGGGTGTTAGACCTGCGATTAACGTAGGTATTTCAGTAAGTCGTGTGGGTGGTAATGCGCAGATTAAGACAATGAAAAAAGTAGCAGGAACCCTAAAATTAGATCAAGCACAGTTCCGTGAATTGGAAGCATTTGCGAAGTTTGGTTCTGATATGGATGCTGCAACTAAATCAGTACTTGAGAAAGGAGCGAGAAACGTTGAGATCTTGAAACAAGCGCAGTTTTCACCGTATTCAGTAGAAAAACAAATTGCGATTTTATTCTTGGGTGTAAACAATTTGATGAATAAAGTACCTGTTAACAAAATTAGAGATTTTGAGAAAGGATATTTAAACCAATTAGAAACTCGTTTCCCGGAGATACTAGCTTCATTAAAAGGTAAGGAAATTACAGCGGAAGCATCGAATACGATGAGACAAGTTGCTATTGATGTAGCATTGACCTATTAAAAATAAATAACGCTTTAAATGGCAAATTTAAAAGAAGTTCGTGCGAGGATAAAATCTGTTCAAACGACTCAACAAATAACAAAAGCAATGAAATTGGTAGCTGCTTCTAAACTGAAGAGAGCTACGGATAGAATTGTTCAAATGAGACCATACTCTGATAAATTATTTGGGATGTTGTCTAATATTTTAGAAAATGTAGAAGGCGAAGATTTGTCATTGAACTTTAATCAGGAAAGACCAGTAAAAAATGCTGCTATTGTGGTTATCTCTGCTAGTAAAGGCTTGTGTGGAGGTTTTAATGCGAACATATTAAAGAGGGCGAAAGCCTTGGCTTTTGGTGAGTATAATGAGTTAAGAAAGTCTGGGAATTTAACAGTGTATTGTATCGGTAAAAAGAGTTTTGATTTCTTTAAAAATCAAGATGTAAAAATCAATACAGAGTATCAAGAATTATTAACTCAATTAAATTTTGAAACGTCTTCAGCATTTGTAGAAGCATTAATGAGTAAATTCCTAAACGGTGAACACGATGTGATTGAAGGTGTGTATGCCCAATTCAAGAATGCCGCATCTCAAGTATTCAAGAGTGAAAGAATTTTACCTATAGCGAAGTTGGAGGTGGTTGAGGGAGCAAAGACGTCAAATGCAGACTATATTTATGACCCAGAGAAAGGAGACTTACTTCAAGAATTGGTGCCAAAAATTATTAAAACTCAGTTTTTTAGGTATTTGTTAGATTCCAATGCTTCTGAGCACGGTGCAAGGATGGTTGCTATGGACTCAGCAACAAATAATGCAGCAGAAATGTTGAATACCTTAAAACTACTGTACAATAGAGAAAGACAAGCAGCAATTACGAAAGAGCTAGGAGAAATTGTCGGTGGTGCAGCAGCATTGGACAATGCTTAAATAATAAAGATATACAGGATGAAACGTCGTTTATTCAATATAAACGACGTTTTTTATTCTTGTGATTTAAATGTTTAAACACGTAAATGTGTCAGGTCTTATGTTTAAAAGTCATTTCGTGTTTTTATTTTAAAAACTTTTAAGTCATTGGAACTTTTGGATCACAATAGATGTTTAAACATACATTATTCAAAATAAATTAAACAAAAATGAAAAAACTTTTATTGTTCGTGGCGCTTTCTTTAGGAAGCATAGTTGTGAATGCACAGGAATGGAATCTTGACACTTATCATTCTTCTGTCAATTTTTCGATTACTCATATGGTGGTTTCTGAAGTTTCTGGAAGTTTTAAGAAATTTAGCAGCAATGTTGAAAGTGTTAAAGCAGATTTTTTAGATGCAAAAATATCTTTTACGATCGATGCGAACTCTGTAAATACAGATAATGAAGACAGAGATAAGCATTTAAAAGGAGGAGATTTTTTTGAAACAGAAAAATATCCAGAAATCAAGTTTGTTTCAAGCAGCATAAAGATGATAAATGGTAAGACCTATGAATTGAAAGGCAATTTAACAATGCATGGAGTTACTAAACCAGTTGTTTTCCAGTTAATATTTAACGGAGTGGTGAAAGATCCTTATGGACTACAAAGAGCTGGATTTAAAGCAAAGACAACAATCAAAAGAACAGATTACGGGTTGATCTGGAATAAAACACTAGAGGCCGGAGGGGTGATATTGAGTGATGATGTTGATGTGGTCGTTAACATCGAATTGACCAAAAAGTAGTATTCTCTCAAAAGACATATATTTAAACGACACAAGGACTTGTGTCGTTTTTTTTATCCCATATGCTAGGTTTGAGAATACAGCATTTTATTTATTATAGCAGTATCAATATGTAACTTCGTGATTATTGAACGAACAATAAAAAGACATATGGTGCTTGTAACAAATAAGAACGCATCGAACAAAAGATCAAAGTAAATAACTTGGATAAAAATTCAAGATTTCTTTTCTTGAGCATCTCTTTGCTATTTCAAAAAAGAAGTTGAAAAACAATAAAAGCAGTTTGTTTTATGTTAGATTTGTGTAAATAATTGACCCAAATGAGTACTATTGAAAAATTAATTGTTCAGAAGAAATTTAAAAGCAGCTATCAGAAAAACATGATAAGTTTGTTCTATACAGTCAATCTTTTAAGCGACTATCAGCAAAAATTATTTAAAGACAGCAAGATTACTCGACAACAATATAATGCACTAAGAATATTGAAAGGACAATATCCGGAATCTTCAACGGTTGGTCTGATTAAAGAACGTTTAATTGATAAAAATAGTGATGCTTCAAGAATGGTAGACCGACTATGTAGGCTTGAATTTGTAGAACGATTAGAGTCAAAAACAGATAAACGTGCAGTTGATGTTAGAATCACAAAAAAAGGACTTAAGCTACTTGATAAACTATCAGATAAAGTGCACGATTTTGAGTCGCCATTGAGAGTGCTTAGCAAAAAAGAGTCTGAGTTACTGAATACCACTTTAGACAAAATACTAGGTAAATTTATTGAAAAGAAATAGGGAAACATATATATGGAAGAGAATATTGAAAGATACATTGAAGCATTACTTTTTGCTAGTGACCAACCAGTAACGATTCTAGAACTACAGGAATGTATTAATAAAGTTTTTGGACCCAAGCAGGAAGAGGCTACAAAAAGCAAACATCCGAAGCAAGCGGGCCAACTAGTTGCTAAGGAACATATTGAAACCGTTGGTGAGCCGACCTTTTCAATTACAGAAGCAGAAGTATTCGCTATCGTAGAGACAATAATCATCAAATATATTACAGATCAATATTCGTTTGAGTTAAGAAAAATAGGAGGAGGATATCAGTTTTTGACTAAAGCCCCCTATCACGAAGCAATAAGTGTTTTACTTAATTTGAAAGAAAAAAAGAGATTGTCTTCAGCGGCATTAGAAACGCTGTCCATAATTGCGTATAAACAACCAATCACAAAAAGTGAAATTGAGCAGATTAGAGGTGTTAACGCAGATTACTCGATTCATAAATTATTAGAAAAAGATTTGATAGAAATAGCTGGAAAAAAAGACACTCCAGGAAATCCCATTCTCTATGAAGTGAGTCAAACTTTTTTGGAATATTTTGGAATTAATTCTACCTCAGATTTGCCGCAGCCAAAGGAGGTGGAGCCAATTACAGATAATGTTGTTGGAGAGCACACAGAAAATAAGAATTAGAGAAATTTGACTCATTTATTGTAGATCAAAGTTCGTGCAGATTGTTAAATTGTTTTGTTTGTCTTGAAATAATATTATCTTAACAGAGCAAACTAGATAATGAATAAATTTTTATCCAACCATTTTTTACCATCGCTTCTTGTGTTCCTTAGTGGTACATTGTTGGCCAATAATAATTACTTATCATATTCTAGTAATAAGGGTCAGTGGGAAAGCAATATTTTGTACAAAGCAGACCTTAATAATGGCGCTTTATATTTAGAGAAAGATAGAATCACCGTGTCTGTTTTTGACAAGCAAGAATATTTGTATAGGAAACAACATCTTCATCATTCTGAGACCTATAAACCAAAGCTTCATGATTATTTAGATTTTTTTGCATACCAAGTGATTTTTAATCATAGCAATAAAAATGTTACCATCAGTAACGAATTACCAACCGAAGGATACAATAATTATTTTATTGGAAACGATAAGTCAAAGTGGAGATCAAAGGTATTGTCTTATCAGATGGTGACTTACCATGACTTGTATGAAAAAATAGATTTGAAGCATTATTCAATTGGGAATTCTTATAAATATGATATCATCTGTCATCCAAATTCAAACATTGATTTAGTTCGTTTTTCGTATAAAGGGGTGGACAAAATGTATGTTGAAAATGGAATGTTATTTATTGTAACATCTTTTGACACAATCAAAGAACTAGCACCAATAGCCTATCAATACATTAATGGTACCAAAATCAAAGTTGCCTGCGAATATCAATATGAAAATTTTCAATTAGGATTTCGTTTTCCTGAGGGCTTTAACAAAAGTGTGGATTTGATTATTGATCCTAGTGTTATTTTTTCTACGTATTCGGGGTCGGTAGCAGATAATTTTGGCTGTACAGCAACCTATGATGATCAAGGTAATGCTTTTGCCGCAGGCACCGTCTTTGGAAATGGATACCCCGTTACACTTGGCGCCTATCAGTTGTTTTGGGCTGGAGGCACGGGAGCTGGGTCTTTATCAGGAACTGATGTAGCCATTACCAAGTATAATGCCACAGGAAGTTTGCGCTTGTATTCTACCTATTTGGGTGGAAACTCTGATGAGATGCCGCATAGTATTATTGTTAATTCTAATGATGAACTTTTTGTTTTAGGCACCACAAGTTCAACAAATTTTCCAACAACGTTCAACACCTATGATAGCACATTTAATGGTGGAACCAGAGCTATTCTGTATGGATTGGGTCTTGATTTTTTAAACGGAACGGATATGTTTGTGAGTCGGTTTTCAGCAGATGGTTCTTCCCTAATAGCCTCTACTTATTTGGGAGGAAGTGCGAATGATGGAATAAATACTTCAGCAGCACTTCGATTTAACTATGCCGATGAGGCAAGAGGAGAGATTCTCATAGACAAAAACGACAATATTTATATTGGTTCTTCAACGTATTCTGCTGATTTTCCCGTTACTAGTGGCGCATTTCAATCCATAAAAGATTCTGGTCAAGAAGGATGCATCACAAAAATGGACAATAGTCTACGAACCATCATTTGGAGCACTTTTTTTGGTGGTAGATATGATGATGCTATCTACTCGTTAGAGCTGGATAAAGAAACGAATGTATATTTTACAGGTGGTACGGTTTCAGATAATCTCCCTATTACTCCAACAGCATTTAGAACTTTTTATGGTGGGGGTAGATGCGATGGTTATGTAAGCAAGCTCAATAATACGGGTAATGTTTTACTTACTAGTACTTACATCGGTTCAGACGCATATGACCAGAGTTATTTCGTCGAAATGAATAAAAAAGAGGAAGTGTTTTTGTTAGGCCAAACATTATCCGCAGGAGATACTTTTATTTTTAATGCAGCATGGAATTTTCCTGGTAGCGGCCAATTTGTAATGAAGTTAAAAAACAATTTGGATACATTGGTGTGGAGTACAGTGTTTGGTTCGGCTCCATATATCATTAATATTTCGCCAACTGCTTTTTTAGTAGACCTCTGCAATAAAGCCTATATCTGTGGCTGGGGAGGCCCTACCGTTAATCGTTTTGGGGGAGCCGGCTCTTTGCCAGTTGGAGGCACTTCAGGTCTTCCAATAACGGTGGATGCATTGCAAAGCACAACAGATAACAATGATTTTTATTTGCTAGTTATCAATGATGACGCTTCAAATATTTCATATGGAAGTTATTTTGGAGGTACAGGTCCCGAATCCGAACACGTTGATGGCGGTACATCTCGATTTGATAGGAATGGAATCGTATATCAGTCGGTTTGTGCTAGTTGTGGAGCAGATCAAACATTTCCAATCTATCCGCATCCAGATTCGGTAGTTAGCAGTACTAATAATAGTTTTAATTGTAATAATGCGGTTTTTAAATTTGATTTTAACTTGCCCATCATTTTAGCGAAGTTTGATGCAAGTCCCGTCAAATGTGTTCCTGCAGATGTTGTTTTTCATAACAATAGCCGCGTATTTTCTACTACTATCGTAAATTGGGACTTTGGTGACGGTGGAGTTTCCAATGTTTTTAGTCCAACGCATAATTATTCCTTGCCAGGTTCCTATACGGTTAGACTCATCGTTATAGATTCTACTTCCTGTAACATTGCAGATACTGCATATCAGAATGTTTTAATTATCAAGAATGGGAGAGATACTCTATCTCAATTGGTGGTTTGTGATTCTCAATCGGTTCAGTTAGGATTTGCCCCAATAAGCGATACATCGGTTACTTATCTTTGGACACCTTCAGCAAGTTTAAGTCGACCAGATATCTCAAATCCAATAGCAACACCAACATCGAACACAGACTATATTTGTTATGTTACGGTAGATGGATGTTCGGATACATTTATTCAACCTGTAAAAATTTTCGAAGCAAGTTTACTTCTGACAGGAGGTGCGGTGCTCTGTCCTTTTGATGTCTTGACCATTCATGTTCAAAATCTAATTCCAGAGGTTCCACTAACATTTACTTGGACCCCTTCTATTTATATCATTAGTGGTGCAAATACGGCAGATCCACAAGTAAGACCGCCAGACACAACTACCTTTTATGTGACAGCAATGACTGCAGAAGGATGCAGATATTCTGATTCAATAAATGTCTATACATTGGCTGGGGGACCTGATGTACTTGCTTCCTCAAGCAAAGATACCGTGGATGCGGGAGAGAGTGTTTTGCTTTTTGCCACTAGTTCGAATATGTTTAATACTTACTTATGGGCTCCACTTGACATCGTAAGTAATCCTACTACTCAAAATACAAGTGCTATCATCAATAATACGCAAGTATTTGAGGTGATTGCAACAGATAGTTTTGGTTGTAAAGAAAGTGATACGGTGATTGTATATAGAAGGAGTTTGACCTGTGGCCAAACGGCCATATTTGTGCCAAACGCCTTTAGTCCAAATAATGATGGCATGAATGATAGATTTTATGTGCGCGCAAAAAACCTGAACAAATTTTATGTAGCAATCTATGATAGATGGGGTGAACGGGTCTATGAGTCAAGAGACTTAACAGAAGGATGGGATGGTACATATAAAGGCAAGCTATTGGATCCTTCGGTATTTGGATATTATGTGGAAGGTGTCTGTGAAAGAGATGAAAAATTTACTGAACAAGGTAATATCACATTGATCAGATAGATGAGAAAGGAGTTATCAAATATTCAGCTTTTAAGGCTTCTTGCGGGAATTTTTCTATTCTTGTCTCCGTTTTTTATGCATGCACAGGACATACATTTTACACAATTTCAGGCGAGCACAGTTCAGTTGAATCCTGCACTAACGGGTTTATACAATGGAACCATAAGGTTTTCTGCTATTGCGAGAAATCAATGGGCAACTGTTCCAGTAAACTATAATTCTGCGAAGTTTTCAGTCGAATATAATGTTTTGACAATGAAGAACCGGGATAAATTATCTGTTGGTGTTTTGTTTTATTATGATAGGGCGGGTGATTCCAGATACAGTACATCTTGTCCTAGTCTTTCATTTGCTTATTCAAAGGCTCTAGGAAGCAAAAAGAATCAATACCTAAGCGCAGGAGTCAACCTTGCATTAATTTCTCGTCAGATGGACTATAGCTTGTTAAAATTTGATGCTCAATATAATGGTGAATTTTATGATGCAAACGCATATAGTTTTGAGAGTACAGGCAAGGTCACAAAAAATGTGATGGATATAGGGGCAGGCTTAGCCTATTCATTTTTCTTTCAAAAGAAGTACTCATTAGAAATGGGTTTGAGCATTCAACATCTCAATCAACCAAATTATTCTTTCAAGTCCGATAAAAAAGTAACATTAAATAGTCGCTATACTGGTCATTTGAGTGGGTCGATAGCACTGACGCAAAACTTTGCAATCATGCCACAATTCTTATATCAGCGACAAGACTCAAAGCAAGAATTTGTAGCTAGTTTTTTATTTAAAAATAAAATCTTATCTCATAAAAAAACAGATATGGCGTTCTATTACGGTCCATCTTATAGGGTAAAAGATGCTATTTCAATTGTTGTAGGTGTGCTCTGGAATCAATGGAATTTTGGTTTCAGTTATGATGTCAATAGTTCAGGCTTTAGAAAGGCTAGTAATACTTATGGAGCAGTCGAGCTCTCTGTTCAATACATCTATTCGCATCTGATTAAATACAAAGACAGCAAACAAATATGTCCAATTTTCTAAAGGAAAATTTCCTTAAAATTTCACTCAGGTGTTTGATTGTACTATTGATGGTTCAATGTCATACTCTCATAGCGCAGACGGCTGATCAATATATACAACAAGGGGATAAGTCTTTTGTTGACGCAGATTATTATACGGCATTTTATTATTATAATCAGGCAAGACAAATTGATTCAACAGAAATAGAAGCTTCTTACAAAATGGGAGAATCATCAAGAAAATTTAACGATTACCAAGCAGCATTAAGGCTCTATGAGAAGGTGTTAAAAGTGGACAAGTACAAAAATTTCCCTTTGAGTGAGTTTTGGATGGGCATGATGGAAAAGTATTTAGGCAATTATGATAAATCAAAAGAATATTATTACAGATTTTTGAATAGATATAGTTTTCAAGATTATTATAAGAAAAAAGCTACTCAAGAATTAGAGTCTTCTGCATGGATTATAGACCACTACAAGATTACAGATACAGTAAAAATTCAACGAATGGGCAACGAGATCAATACTCAATTTTCTGAATTTGCCGCTAGTGAATTGCAAGATTCGTTTTATCAGTTTTCTAGTATAAGAGAAGAACCATCAGCGCTTCAAAAAAACAACAAAGAATTTTTATCACGTATCTATACGATGAAACTAGAGAACAACGTATGGAAAGAGAATAAAGATTTGTTTGATTGGCTCAATACCTATAACAAGCATATTGCCAATGGATCTTTCAGTGAAGATGGAAAACGATTTTATTTTAATGTTTGCGAGAACAAGAATATAAGTGATTTAAGATGTGATATTTTTGTCAGTAATCTTGTTGGTCAACATTGGGAGCAACCAATTAAATTGGCGGACGCGATTAATGTAAAAGATGCTACGAATACCCAGCCCTATGAAGCAGAAAACAAGATATTATATTTTGTTAGCGATAGAAAAGGTGGCGAAGGCAAATTAGATATCTGGTATTCTTTGCGAAGTGAAAGCGGTACTTATGAAGCTCCAATCAATCTAGGGAAGGTCATCAATTCACCTGATGACGAAATTACTCCATTTTATGATTCTAAAAATGCAAAGCTATATTTTAGTTCAGATTGGTATTATGGATATGGTGGTTTTGATGTTTTTTATGCACGAAAAAAAGCATCACTTGTCGATTTTGAAGAACCAGAAAATGCTTGCCTACCAATCAACAGCAGTTGTAATGATATTTATTTTAATTTCAATGCATCAAAGCAAGAAGGATACCTCTCGTCCAACAGGAAAGGCTCTTTGTTTTTAAAGGGCGAGTCTTGTTGTAACGATATTTATAAACTGGCATTTAAATCAAGTGAGAAAGTAGTAGATACTTCGACAATGCTTGTTAATACAAACGTAAGAAAGGATACTGGTGTAATGCTCACACAAATTATTGTGACAAAAGAAGACTCTATAAAAACTTCATCAAGCATTAGTCTTGAAAAGATGAAAAAGTTATTGCCAGTGACGGTTTATTTTCATAACGATATTCCTGAGCCAAGGAGCTTGTCAGACACAACACTCATCAATTATAGAGCTACATATGATGAGTATACTGTGATGCGTGAGGAATACCAAAACGAGTACAAAAAAATAGTCAAGCAAAAACAAGACGAGAACGACATTGCTCTTTTGTTCGATAACAATATAGATGAGGGTTATAGGAAGTTATTGTTGTTCACGACCTATTTAAAGCAACAATTGTCAGACACAGGTAAAGTTGTGACACTAACGATTGAAGGATATTGCAGCCCTCTGGCCTTGAATGATTATAATGTCCATCTAGCGAATAGAAGAATTGCGTCCCTAAAAAACTATATCAATGATTTTGATAATGGAGTTTTTAAAAAATATTTGATTGAGAACAAATTGGTTTATAGAAATGCACCCTATGGTGAAGAAAGAGCAGACCAAAGAATTAGCGACGATAGATTAGACTTGCCACGATCGGTATACCAACCTAAGGCAGCTATAGAAAGACGAGTGGCGATCATTGATGTTTCGGCCAACTAATCCAGTAGTTTGTTTATTAGATCTTTAAAATGATTTGTTTGAGAAGAAGGCAAAAGAATGCCAGAATAATCTTCTATTTGTTTCAATGCTTGCTCTATGTTTAAGTCTTGTTGATTTTGCATCAAAAACTTTTTTTCATTCATTAATTTTAGTGCGAGGTATTCTTGTTCTGTTTGTCCTGGAGTAGGAATCAGCAGGGCTTTCTTTCCAAGCACAGCAAGGTCCATGATAGATGAATAACCAGAACGGCATATGATATATTTGCTTTCGCTTATTAGGATAGAAAGTGCTTTTGTATCAAGTCTTTGATATTTGGTGATGTATGAATTGATGTTTTCTATTTTATTGTCGTCATCAATACCCGAGACAATAACTGATGTTAATTGTAAGCACTTAAGCTGCTCAATAATCTTTTCTTCTAGTATGCTTCTTTGAGGTTCTACACCTGAAAGAATGACAAGGATTTCATTGGTGATCAAATGCGATTCAGGTTTTTCAAATCGACTGAGTATACCAATATATTTTTTATCTGCAATGGGCAGTGAAGATAGTGCACCAGTTAAATTGGATGACTCATCGTCAGGGACCCATACCATATTAAAATTGTCAAAAATAAGTCTAAGAATTTGTTCTATTGGCCAATTTAAATAGCTCAGTACTCCAGTAAAATTCGGACGTAGTTGATGGGTAATTAAAATGTTTTTTGTGTCTTTATGATGACATCCATAGCGGTTGTCAGAGATGATTTTCGAGATATTATGTTTTCGAATGATGTCATCTATACAGGCTTTTTCGTCAAGATAAGCTTTAATAAATTTTGGTAATTGGCGAAACATATTCGAGATGAATCTATTGTCTGGCGTATATTCTACATTATAGGATGGAAGCACTTCGTAGTTTAGAGTTGGAAACTCCTTTTTTAGATAAGCCAGTGCTTCGCCATCAGAAGCAATAACGACCCTTATTTTTTTATCCATTAAGTATCGGATAATTGGGACACATCTTGTAGCATGTCCTAGTCCCCAGTTTAATGGAGCAATCAAAAATCCATTGTAAAAATCCTCTTGCATTTTATAATATTATGTTGAATAATTCGTTAGTTTTGAAGGACAATAAATGCAAAATGATCAAAAAATATTTTTCTCTCATGTTGTTGAGTATGATGTTGACGATTTTTATCTCCTCTTGTATAAACTATAAAAAGTGTCAATGTCCTAAAGGCTTTCATAGTGAAAGAGTCAGCGATAGGCATATAAAGAACGTCTAGTTTAAATATTTTATTTCAGTTCTTCTATTCATTTGATGATCCAATGCTGTACATGTGGTGTTTCCCTTTTTACAATTGTTTGCCGGCTCGTTAATCCCCACACTTCTGACCACTAATTGTTGAAAGTTGACTCCAAGGGTATTAATCATTAGATCTACAATTTTTTTTATTCTCAACTTACAGATGTAGTCAGCAATACTTGCCTCGTCATTTAAGTCGCTATGTACAGCTATTTCTACCTTTGAATTAGGATTTGATTTTAGTCTATTAGCAATTATTGTTAGAAATCCAATGGCATTCGTATCTAGCAATGCTTTACCTTCTGCATAGTATATTTTATCATTGATAACGGGTGTTCTTTCTTCGTCTATTTTAATCGGTAAAGAAACATCTATTTTAATGTTGGTTGTTTCTGGGTTTGTTTGTTGCACTGCGTCAGTTTTAGTCTTGTCAATTGTTGTCGATTCTCGATGCATAAATCTCGTAGCGGTGCCAATTATAGAATCAATTCTTTTATCTGTAGCTGTTTTGTCAATCGCTTTCTGATAATCATTGCTAACCGCTTTTTCGCTCGATTGTTCATTAAGAATAGTTGGAAGTGTTTCTGTTTTTTTATTGGAAGAAGTGTCATTGAATGTTTGAACATCTTTTTTGGTCTCAGTAGAATTGTTGCTTTGCAAAGTGTCTGAACTTCTCAACATTACTTTTGTTGCCGGTGTACTTCTTTCACGAGAAGAGATCTTGTTGGTTTTTGTATCAGGATTTTTTTCTTCATCATAAAATTTAACCACCATATTTCTTGCTACCATTTTATCTTTTATTCCATTGAGACTATCGGCAGCTAACAATTTTTCGTACTTAATATTTAATGATTTTAAAAGTGCCTTGTCCTTGTCCTTTATGACTTCAGCTTTGCTTTTGTTCGTGCTTGTATCTCTTATTACGTTATGGCTTGACGCCTTGTTAGGGATGATGGTAGTCGTTTGCTCTTTTTTTTCAATATTGCTTGTTGGTAGGAGTATAGGAGATTTAATTTCTGTTTCGATTATTAAGCCTTTGTTTTCAAAATTTCTAATAATTTGTATCGATGTATCAATGCCTGTCGTGTTTAAATAAATAGGGGCATACGCATATTCTGGATAGGAGCCGTTAGTATTGATTGTAATGGTGTAATTTGAGTTTGGAGCAATTTGTACACTATAGTTTCCGTTTGAAAGTGTTGTGGTTGTTTGCATCTCACCAGTCAAATTGTTTTTGACGTTAATCTGTTCAGCTTCTAGCCCACCCAATTGTAGGTGGTACAGTTTTCCAACCAAATTCACAGCAATGGGTGGACTACTAAGTTTCTCCTTCGTTTTTACTAAGCGTAAATCTAAGAAGGGAAGTTCTGTGATGGATGAAGAAAAATTAGTACTAACATTTACTCGCAATTGTTCATAGGAGGTCTTATCAATATAAACTTTATAATCAAAGCCCATTAATAAAGGGATACTGAAACGTCCTTCTTCATTGGTTTTTACACTAGCTATTTGATCATTGTTTTTAAAAACTCTTACCATAGCACCCTCAACAGGAATTGATGTTAACTCATCTTTTATCAAGCCATTAAAATCAATGGCAAAAGTGAAGGAACAGAAAAGTACAAATAGCGCAAGAGTTGAAATGATTTTTTTCAAAGGGTAGAAATTTTAGTTTTTAATCATCGCTAGTTTGGAGACTAGGTATCGAGAAGTGTGGCTAGCAGATACATCTAATATACCTTCAGGTACCCCTTGGTACATAATTTGGCCACCATTTTTACCACCTTCAGGACCTAAGTCTATCAACCAATCGGCGCACTTAACAACATCAAGATTATGCTCAATGACTACAATGGTGTGCCCCAATTTAATCAATTCATTAAATGCTATTAATAGTTTTTCAATATCGTAAAAATGTAAACCCGTGGTAGGCTCATCAAAGATAAATAGAATCGGATAGCTAACAGCCCCCTTGCCCAAAAAAGAAGCTAGCTTAAGTCTTTGAGCCTCGCCACCACTTAAGGTGCTTGTGCTTTGACCAAGCTTAATATATCCCAAACCAATATCTTGCAATGGTTTTAGTCTTGCATGAATATCTGCGTGTGATTGAAAAAAGTCGATAGCTTCATCTACACTTAAATCTAATACATCGAAAATATTTTTTTCATTATAGGTCACCTCCAAGGTGTCAGTCTTAAACCTTTTTCCTTTGCAATTTTCGCAAGTTAGGTGTATGTCTGCTAAGAACTGCATTTCAACCAAAACTTCACCGTCACCTTTACAGGTTTCGCATCTTCCTCCTTCTACATTGAAAGAAAAGTCTTTAGCCTTATAGCCTCTCATTTTTGAAAGTTGTTGCGATGCAAACAATTCACGAATGGAATCATAACTTTTTGTGTACGTTACAGCATTACTTCTAGAAGTTCGACCAAGGGGATTTTGATCTATCATTTCAACGCCTTTGATCTGCTTATACTCGCCCTTTAATTCTCTAAAAGTACCTGGCTTTTCACTTATACCATCATCTATAAGGTTGGCCATTGCGGGGTATAGAATCTTTTTTACCAATGTAGTTTTCCCACTTCCTGAAACGCCAGTAACAATAGTTAACACATTTAGTGGGAATTTAGCATCTACATTTTTTAAGTTGTGCTGAGATGCGCCAATAATTTGAATACTATTCGTAAATTTTCTTCTTTGCTTTGGTGTTTCAATGGATAGTTTTCCTGTTAAATATTTTCCGGTGAGACTATTGGTCGCTGAAGCAATATCTCTTGCATTTCCATTAAAGACGACTTCTCCTCCAAATCTTCCAGCATATGGTCCCATATCTACCAAATGATCTGCCTCTCTAATCATTTCTTCATCGTGTTCTACTACAATCACGGTATTTCCCATGTCGCGCAATGACTTTATCACAGAAATCAATTTTTCGGTGTCTTTGGAATGTAAGCCAATACTTGGTTCGTCCAACATATACATCGATTCTGTTAGGTTGCTTCCTAAAATTCTTGTAAGATTTATCCTTTGTGTTTCACCGCCACTTAAAGTGTTTGAAAATCGATTGAGTGATAAATATCCCAAACCAATCTCTACCATTACCGTTAAGCGGTTGTTGATCTCTTCAATAATTCTTTCGGCGATCTTCGTTTCTTGAGGCGTTAAATGAATTGTCTTAAAGAATGAAGCAACCTCATCAATGGGCATCAACAATATTTCTGAAAGACACTTGCCATCTATTTTTACATAATCACTGTCAGAACGAATACGCGAACCCTGGCAATCTAGACAGGCGGTTTTACCACGATATCTAGACAACATTACTCTGTACTGAATTTTATAACTTTGGGATTCTATATATTTAAAAAAGGCTGTCAGTCCTTCAAAATATTCGTTTCCTGTCCATAATAGTTTGCGATCCTTTATGTCTAGGTCCTGAATGGCTCTATGAATTGGGAAGTCAAATTTAGAGGCGTTTTTTATCAAATTGTCATTCCATTCTTTCATTTTTTCACCACGCCAAGAGGCAATTGCTTGTTCGTAAACGGAAAGGCTTTTATCTGGAATAATTAAGTCCTCATCAATACCAATCACGGTCCCAAAACCTTCACATGTTTTACAGGCACCAAATGAATTATTAAAATTAAAAAAGTGTTGGGTTGGCTCTTCAAACTTTACACCATCTAGTTCAAAACGATTGTTGAATAATTGTTTGGAGTGACCTACCACCTCTATGAAACATTCGCCATGACTTTCATAAAACGCAGTCTGTACGGAGTCTGCTACACGTGAACGATTCTCGTCTGTGTTCTCTGCCGTGATACGGTCAATAAGAACATATAATAGATTGGATGCTTTGGGAGACGTTTTTAAAGCTTGTAGTTCTTCTATTTTATATAAAGTATCGTTCCATACCACTCTACTATAACCTTTCTGCAGCAACAGGTTTAGCTCTGTCTTTAGTTCTTGGTGTATAGTTACAGGGGCTAGGATTTGTATCTTAGTTTCTGGTTTAAAAGAG
The DNA here is from genome assembly GCA_945897725.1 of Chitinophaga pinensis. GTDB lineage: Bacteria > Bacteroidota > Bacteroidia > Chitinophagales > CAMDFR01 > CAMDFR01. Next base: position 244,351 of record CAMDFR010000001.1, on the reverse strand, counting down.
AAGATAAAATCCACCACGTCATTTATCTCATGCTTTTTTACAAGGTCTCCGCTTATAGGCGAATATGTTTTGCCAATACGGGCAAAAAGTAAACGAAGGTAGTCGTATACTTCTGTAAGGGTACCTACCGTGCTTCTGGTTGTTTTTGTTGTTACCTTTTGTTCAACGGCGATGGCTGGACAAATTCCTTTGATGCTGTCTACATCTGGTTTGTTCATTCGCATTAAGAATTGACGAGCATAGGAAGAAAGACTTTCTACATATCTTCTTTGTCCTTCTGCATAAAGCGTGTCCATACATAAGGAAGATTTTCCTGAACCAGACACACCCGTAAAAACAATTAATTTGTTTTTGGGCAAAACAATATCCACGTTCTTTAAATTGTGCTCGCGCGCGCCTTTAATAATGATGTTGTGGTCTTCTTTTTGCATTAAACTTACCTAAATCAAGGTGCAAAGGTAATACTAAATAAGGTAAACAAATAAGAAGGTATAAATGTATTACAGCGCTTTTAAACACGAGAGAAAAACACTCGAGCCAAGAGATAAGAGTGGTTCTCAGCGTCCTCCAAGGAGTGATACTGAGGGAAGAAAAAAATAAAGCCAGTATAGGAACATTCGTAAATTTAATCGTGATTTTTGTAAAAACACGTTGTCAGGCGCTAGTACCTGACATGGCGAAACACTTAAAATTAATTTTCGTTGTCTGTAAGTTTAAATTGTTGGAGGCGGTGGTGGAACAACAGAAAATACAATGGCAAGTTCCTGAACATTACTTGCTAATTCCCAACCTGTCATACCTTCCTTCCACACATGGTGGTTTTTTGTGAATTGTCCGCCCTGAGCAAATTGTTTGAGTTGGTCAATATTAAAAGGGCCGGCTTGCTGACCGCTTAGAGAAATATGATATGATAAAATTGGTGGTGGTGGTGGCTGTGTCTTGTTAAGGTTTGTCATCATTCCGCCCATTTGATTTCCCATTGCACCTCCTATTCCCATGCCCATCATAAGACCAACCGGATTTAATCCTCCGCCATCACCGCCACCACCGAGATTTACATTACCCATTTCTCCAAGATTTTCAGCGGCAGTTTTTAAAACATCTGTTTGTTGGTTGAGCTGATGTACCGCAAAATTGCTTCCCTCAACTCCCAATTCTAAATCTTTTCGCTTTATTCTCGTTGTCTCTTCAAGATTGGTAATCTCAATGTCTGTTTTAGCTTCAATGAATTTTGTCTGTTGGTCGGCAGTAGATTTTTTAAGTTGTACGTAATTTGAATTTTCATGATCTAATTCTATTGCACTAATATCAATACGTTTTAGATTTATCCCAAAATCTTCTTCAAGAACAGTTTTTATTTTTGATTTTACAAAATCTCCTATGTCATCAATTTTTCTTTCTAATTGCATTACAGGAATATTCTCATCAATAGGTATGTTGAGCAAAATTGATTTTGCTTTACGAATAAAAAAATCTTTGATTTGATTTTTAAAATCTTCAAGGTCAAATTCACGAAGGCGATTAAGTTTAATAAATGATTTGTAGTCAGTAAGATTAAATGTTAAGCTGCCACGAACTGCACAAGGAACGCCTAAATCTGGAAAGCGTGGGTCGAAAACATCAAAATATGGAATGCCGAATTTAATTTGGTTATTTCCCGCTAAATTGATAAAATAAATTTCCGCTTGAAATGGTGAGCTGCCACCAAAAGCAGCGCCTACAATGTTTGTCAGAATTGGAAAGTTGGCTGTTTTAATTGTGTCGTCGTGAGGTCCAAGTATGTATTCCAGCATTGTTCCGTCATTTTGTTGATACATAAAAATGGCCAGTTCGCCGTCTTTGACACGTAAGCTACTACCATAACGGATAGCATTTTCCTTCTTTGTAGAATTGTCAATGCCTGATGGACGCCATTTCCATACAAGAAATTCTTGTTCATCGCAACGGATTACATCCATTAATCCGCCTTCTATTTTATTTCCGAATAGTGCCATATTTTTTACTTTATGTTAAATGTTTTTAAAATCAAGTATGCTATGCCGCAACCCACTATAATACCAAGCATTGATAAAACCCATTTAAAACTAGCACTTGAAGTAGAATACAAGCAAAAAATATATCCTATGGTATTGCTGTTTTTTAGGTTGTTTTCCATTTGTGCTATTTCCTCAAATACTTTTTTATCTGACTTATAAGAAGATTTTGCTCGATTAATTATTTCCCTGTATTTGCTTCGCCAGTCAAATACATTCTTGTCTGCCCGAAATCCTATCTCAATTTTTGGTTGAATAAAATAAAGCAATTCTAAAATGTCCTCCCTTGTATTTGGAACTGGAAAATTTTTAATTACATGTTTTTGCTTGGCTGCAATATCGTCTGTTCTTGCCGTTTCTTCGTCACTATATCCTCTGCCAACCATATGTTTATATGACTTTGTACCACATTCCGAAACAACATTGTCCAACTTTTGAGATAACTCTTTAACAGAACTATTTGCCCCTATGTTTCTAAACTCATAACCGCAATCACCACAAACGGATGAAAAAGAATTTATTTGTGCATTACAAGAAGGACATTTCTTGATGTCCCCATATTTAACGGAATTGCTTTGTGAATTCTTTTGTAAAGCAAATAATTTTCCATCAAGCACAACTTCAAGTTCATCTTCGTCAACACCTAGTTCCTTTGCCTTACGAAATAGAACAGTTCTTTCCTTGTCGGACAATTGTCCGTCAGCAAGTGTAAGGTCAATTAGTTTTTCTAATTCAGAATTCATTTTAACTTCTTAATCTTTTTATTTTATAAATAAATTCCTTTCCAAGTCCTTCAAGTTCACAGTTTGCCATAGCCAGATGGATTAGTAAAGGGATTTCATTTTTTCTTAAACTCTTTTGCATTGAAACATTTTGTTTCATTTTGAAATTTGTTTAAATTATTGCTTTATATTTTAGTAATGTTCTGTTTTATCTTAAGCAAAGATATTCATTCAAGTATCAATAATTATAAGGTATGTCTCCGAAATTGCATTCTTTTACTAGTTTTTGTTTGTGTGTCGGCTTGCGTGGCTTGTAAATGTTTGCAATGTGCTGTTAACCTGAATTCTAAATTTTTTGTGCCGTAGGACAGAAATATTTGGTGGCATCTTTATCAGACTGTCATTTCGAACTTTTCTCTGTTTTAAAAAGTGAAGCAATCTCCTCCTCTGAAAGCAATCAAAATTGTTTTAAAAATCATTTATGATCAACAACATGAGATTGCCACACCCACAAATGTAAGCGGTTTCGCATTGACAGGTATGATACATAACAATTGTGATTTCAGCTATTCGTCCCCCATCCAATACTCTCAACAACCAGATACACCAACCAAATAGACCAACTTATTCAATTATCTTCGCTGTGCGGCCTATTCAAAATACCCGCTGATTATTTTGAAGCGCTTTTTTGCATCCTTTTTTTGCAATCGCTCAAAAAAGGATGAACATCGTATTTACTTAAAAAAAGATATACTGTTTGCTTTGCTATAAGCAATGAAGGAATTTAGTTTTAATAACAAGATTAAAAGCTACTTTCCCTCATAGTCCCTCGCCGGTGAACTTTGATAGCCGAGAAAATACAAGTTGATATCATAGCGTAAGTTTCTTCTTTTATAATTTTCTTCTACGTATGATTTTATTGTCCAACTATAATTGTTTGGATTTGTTCTGAAGCTTCAGCATCTTTTAATTTTTTCTCCAGATCCTTAGTTTCTTGACTATATAAAGCCACTACTTTGTCAGAAACAGCGTTTAATGATTTTAGTAGAGCGGTTGCTTCAACTAATCCAGGATATGCGTTTATTTTAGCAATTAAGTCAGTATATACGATTAAGTATTTTTTAAACAAGGTATTCTTTTTGTTTTGTCCGTTTAAGTTGGTGATATTAGTTTTACTTTCTATTGCTTTTAAATAATTTGTTTTAAAAGATTTACTGAGCTCAAAATTATCTTTTGCAACTTTAAGATTATTCAAAAAAGTTGTTTTTTCGTATGTAGTAAATTTATACTCATTATTTTCAAATTTGACAATAACATCTAACTTATTAGCATTTTCCTTTTCCTTTTCCAGAGCAGCTTTGTATTTAAAAAATGTCTCCGTAATTGCTCTTTGATATGGCTCGTAAAATTCTTTGTTTTTTTCAAAACAACCGATTGCGTTCTCAGCATTTTTCTCATTCCAAGGTTCTACGCAACTACAAGAGTTGAATCCTATTGGTGTTTGTTCGTTATAAGTAGATGTGGCAGTGCTGTATGCTTTTACGCTTTTTGTTTTGAAGTCTGCTTTTAATGTGTTAAAGTCCTTAATGAAAGTATTGTATTCACTCTTACCAAAATCAGATATAAACTTGCTATTGATTTGAAATTTTTCAATTATTTCAAAGATTCTGTCTTTAGGATATTTCTCATTCCATAACCAGAAAGAAGCTGATTGATATAATTCCAGCGCTTTTTTGTAATCCTTTACTTCGTATGCCTTATCAGCTTCTTGTATGGTTTTATTGCTTTCATCCTTCTTCATCCTTAAAGCTTCTTCTTCTTTTAAGACTTGTTGTTCATCGCTCTTGACGCAACGGACAGAGAGCCCATCCCTCATATCCATGGTTTCCCTGATTACATACGCACTGAGGTAATCTAGCTTTCGGCTCACGGCATAGTCAGAACTCCACCAATAACCATAAGAACGACGATAGAAGTTATCCTTTTCGTCATTGTACTTGCGGATGCCGCCTGGCAGACCTGAAAAACCACTTTCGTTTGTAGCACCTGTATTGGGGCCGTACCAGTCTTGCGTGCCTGTTGCTTTCATTTTTCCACCTGCAAGGTTTTCGGCACCTACAGATTGCGTCAGCGTTGTCCATTCTTTATCTGTTGGTATGTGGTAACCCTTTGGGGCTAAGCCACGAGGGTCGATTACCGCATACCAATTGTATAGCTTTCCGTATTTGGTTCCATTAGAAGGGTCATTATTGGTATAACACCAAGCACCAGTAGTTAATTTTGCCCAAGCAACTTGATCTTGAACCTGTGGTATTGAATCACCATTGCGGTATGTGCTTACATCAAGGTTTGTTTTGGTCCATCCGTTAGCTAAAGGAGCGGCTTGTTGTTCACCATATATTCTTTTACTTTCTCCTGTCCTTTCAAGAACGCCATTTACATATTTTCCTTCTGTCGTTAAAGTGCCGTCTTTATTGTATTCTTTGTATTCTCCATCATATTCTCCATCCTTAATATTTCCCTCACGCTCAATAGTTTTACCATCTTCATAATATGAAATGACTTTACCATCTCTCACGGTAAAATCTGCATAGCCAGGTGTTGTATAAGTTTTTATTTTATGTATTTTACCACTTGGATAATATTCTGTCCATTTTCCGATTGGATAATTATCTTTAAATGTACCTTGCATAAAGATGCCACCATCATAGAAATACCTTTTAACAGCACCATTCGCTATGCCATTGGCGTTTTCGTAATACTCCGATTGGATTTTCGTATTGTAAGAATCCCAGTATGTTTTTACGAGTTTTTGAGAAAAAGCACTAATTGACAATGATAAACTTGCAAGTAGAATTATTATTACTTTCATTTTTTTGAATTTTGATTTAGTTAATTTATTTGTATTTAATTAAAGTGGGTTCTGGCTCAAAAATTTGAAACAAGAGTTCCTGATTCTGAATCTTGGGTCATTGTAAAATCAATCTGAAGTTTAGTTTCGAAGAAGTCAGATGTTCTTCTGTAGAGCTTTTGTCCCCTTGTTTGTTTTTGGTGCATATAGGAACCAAATTTACTTTGAATCAAATTTTATGACCATTTCATTTTATTTCATTTTATTTCATTTCATCTTTTGCAGAATTAGTTAAGCGTAATTATTAGCTTTGACTTATGAAGGGAGAAATTATACTTTTAAAAGAAGCGCTGCAGAAAAGGACGGGTATAGCATTGGATGGTGTGATGGGATGTAAGCGCCTTGATACTTGGCTAAAGTTACGGGGCGTCTATATTTCGTATTCTACCCTATCTCGCATCTTCGGATTAGCAACCCTACATACAAGCCCAAGAGAAGGTACATTAAATGATTTAGTGTCTATTTTAGGATATTCTAATTTTAAGGAGTTTTTATTATTTGAATCAAGTAAAAACTTGGAATCAATCGTACCTTTTGATTTGCAATTTTCGTTTGAACGCGCACTTTCTGATAAAAAACTAAGCGAAGCTTCCTTGCTCTATTTACAAATGGTTGAAAACTCATTTTCTGCTAAGGTTTTTTCTAAGGATTTGTCTAGGGCCCTTCTCGAAAACATATGTGTTAGTAAACAGGCGCTCTCTCAATTGGCGAGTTCACAGTTAGGCAGAGAATCATTTTTTCTGACCTTTATAGATGAGGACGATGTTTCAGGAAATTATCGGAATTCATTAAATGAATTTTTCTTACCACTTGCTAACGATTCTGAAAAGCATTTTGTTGAATTGTATTCATTAAGAAAAGATATTCTTTCCCTTAAGAAGACGAATATTAAAAAAAACAGTTCGCTTTTGCAGGAGAACTTTGGCAATATTCATTTGAATGCGCGAGCACTTGAGATAGAACTTTTAAAAGTAAAGACAAAGCAAATTGCCCAACAAGAAAAAGAGGTTGGCGCATTGTCGGAGGCCGCCTATTCAATGTTTTGTAATTGTTCAAAAAAGTCAGAAGAATTAGCTGTGTTAGGACGATTCGCTAGAGGAGTTTTATATGCGGGTGTTTCAAATTTTATATTGGAACATAAAAATATTTTACAAGCGATGCTTTTTTTACTGAAGCAACCTATTATGGACTATGAGTTTCAAGTTCCCATTTATGCTCTTTTATGCCAAGTGAACCACGCTCCAAATTTGCCTATTCTACAACCTTCTTCTTGGTCTAATGCCTACTATTCATCTGCCGTTTTTCTCTTAAATAAAGAATCGCGAAAGCAGAACGAATTATTTTTTCAATCGACGATGGGCATTCATAAGAGTTTTCTATATGCCTATTAACAATAAATAAGGACCAAAGAATAGAAGCAATAGAAGGAATGTTGTTAGAATAAATTGGAACGTTTTAACACTTACATTATTTTGTAAGTTCGCATGTATTTGTTGAATGCGTTCTTTGGCCAGTTTGTTTTCTTCTTCGCGCTGGCTGGCCAGCATAACCACTCCCCAAGTGAGACAATTTATTAACCCTATAATAACGATCGCCGAATTGGTTGTAGATAGATTAAATACCGTGAATGCTGAAAAGTTAAAGAGATTAAAATTTTTCAAGAATATATATGTTAAACCTAAAACCAAAGAGCTAATCATAGCGGTGAGTTGGGTAATCGCATTTACTCTGTAATAAACCCAGCGTAATATATATACGGGACCAACACCTGCTGTAAAAAAAAGAATGCCCTGAATAATATTGAAAATACTCTCTGTTAGCAGGCATATTAAATATGCAATAACTATGGAAATAACCATAGGTATGAAGTTTCTAATTCGTTGATTGGAGATTGATTCTCTGAAAAAGGTATGCATCAAACTCCCACCCCAATGTTGCAGATTCATAAGTTGAACAATACACGAAACAATAAGGATGCTCAAACAAAGTATCTCAACAGTTGTTGAGGAGTGAAATCTAAACAGGGCATATAAACAAATAAACACACCTTGAATAACCATTATAAGACCATTTCCGAATAGAAAAGAAAAATAACCTGTTTTATTTGAAGACGCGGAAAGGAGTTTTTGCGCGCGCATATCAGGGAAGTCAACAATGTTAGCGAACCACCAACCAATCAAAACAACAAAGATGATATTCGACTTGGCAATTGATTTTGTATTTATTGGAATTTTTACATGACTCAGTTCACTAGATTGAAGCAAAAACACTATTGAAATTAAGCATGCCATCAAGAAGAAAATTCCCATAAGAAAATCTAATTTTAATCGCTGCTGGAAACTGTTTTTTAAACCATATAAACATAAAAAAGTAAAAACAGTGCAGTAAAGTATTTGATTAGAAAGGCCGTATTCTTTAAAAATTTCAAGTGGATTTTTAATCACCAGTGCCATTAACAAAGGGATGATAAATACTCCCAAAAGGATAGACCTGGTGTTTTTTAACGGAGTTAGATATTTCCCGGAGTAACGAAAACTTATAAAGTCGTTTTCCGTTTTCAAAGGTAGTCCTGCCCACAAAGGAGCGAAGAATGTTATACCGAAGGCAAGACCAATAATTCCTTGAATGATGAAGAGAATCACCTCAAGATTTTCGCTACTCCTAATGGTGTCGTAAGCTCCAAAATTAAAGGCTATATTAATGGATGGAATAAATGAAAATAATAGCAACAAGAACGAAGATGCTTTAGCGGATTCAAACCAACTATTGGCTGATATTTTCTTTGTAATTCCCAAACTAAAACTTTTTTCCTGTACAAATATAGTCCTATATTTTCCTCTTGTTGTCTATTGTGTTTTCCACCAACAACAAAAGATTTTTCGCCTCATTGACTCATCCTAAAAAAGTTTACAGATCTTATCTATAATGAACAAGCCAAACTTCAACAGCGATTGGTAAACCTAGATGGTATTTTCTGTATGATGATTTAAGAATTTTTAATTTTTACAAAAAAAATTTGGATTTTAATTTTATTGTTGTAGATTAGTGTTAAATATATATAATAATAGCACACTTCTACATTACCAATCCAGTTTCTGTATAGCACTTACTCTCTACTTGTATTTTATTTATTTAATTTAACTTTTATAGCCATCGTTATAACTCTACGTTTAGTATTATTTATTCACCTAAACTAAACAATCAGATGAAAAGTGCACACCTTGCTACAGATCAAGAGTTGATAGTTCAATATCTTGGAGGAAAAGAGTTGGCTTTAGAAAGACTCATTCACCGTCACAAAACAAAAGTGTTTTCATCTATTTACATGACTGTAAGAGATACAGTATTGGCTGAAGACATTTTTCAAGACACCTTTATTAAAGTTGTAGATACTCTACGAAATGGTAAATACGATGAGCAGGGCAAGTTCTTGCCATGGGTTATTCGTATTGGTCATAATTTGTGTCTTGATCATTTTAGACGAGTTAAAAGAGCTCCTAAAATCACAGATAGTGATGGAAACGATATATTCAATGTATTAAAATTTTCAGATGCTAATAACGCAGAAGATAAGTTGATATACGAACAGCATTCCAACAAGCTTCGTGCCCTAGTAGATTTATTACCTGAAGAGCAAAGAGAGGTCATTGTAATGCGTCACTATCTCAATTTCAGCTTTAAAGAAATTGCTGAGATGACAGGGGTTAGCATCAATACTTCACTCGGTAGAATGCGATATGGCCTTTTGCGGCTTAGAAAAATGATTGACGAAAAACAAATTCAGTTTTAGTGTCTAGAGTCTATAATGATATAAATTGAGAGTAAGCTTTGCTTGCTCTCAATTTGTATTTTGTTTGAGAAGAACAAGAACAATCATTTTAATATCTCATAGGTCTGCACAATATTTAAAATGTAAACGCGTTTAATAATAAAATCAACTAAAAGATACATAATGAAACAAAATTTTACTCCTGAAGATTTAATTCTACTCCACTACGGTGAAAAAGACTCCTTTGAACAAGCAGAAATTAAAACAGCCATTGAAACTGATGCTGCTTTGAAGGAAAATTATGATGATATTGAAGAGGTGATGCACCATCTAGATTCCGACATGAAAAACCCCTCACTTTCTAGTATTAAAATAATTCTGAACTACAGTCAGAAATTGGGCAAACGCCAGCAAGATTTAGAGACTTTGGTTTAAAATGAAATATGTTGTAGAGGGAAGAGGAAGATAAATATTCCCCAATCTGATTTTTTTCTTCCTTCTATAACAACTATACTCAGGATGATTATATTGATTTTCGGGCTTTCTAGAACTTACTTGCCAATATAATTTTGCTTTTATAGTGTTTTACCTTTCCCGATAAATCAAAAATTTCGGTATATGCAATATAAACACCAATGCGTGATTTTTCTCGATTGTCATTTGTTCCATCCCAAGTATATCTCCCTTCGATAGCAACCAATTCATTATTCACCAATGATTTTGTTAATCGTCCGTTGGCATCATAAATTCTAATAGAAAGCATATAGCCAGGTTGATCAAATTTAAAATTGATGCCGGCTACATCATTGTTTCCATCTTCATCTGGTGTAAAAACCAAGGGGTCAATTGTAATCACATTATCTTGATTGCTATTTCCTATAAATTCTGAATTTTGATAAGTTGGTGTGGCGAAACCGACTGTTTTTGCAGCGCTGTGCCAGTTGCTTTCTTGTTGAGTTGCTTGATTATAGTCAATCCGCTCAAGACTTACCCCATCTTCAATATCCAATAAGGCAAAGTGCCAATTATGTGAATAGCTCAATTTGTCGATGGTTAAGAGGGTTTGGTACAGTTCGATTATTCCATCGTTGTCATCGTAATTGGACATGCCATTCACTTGTAATAAATTGCTAAGATGTGGTACAAAATATTGGTCACTGATATTTTGGATATTTTCTGATAGCACTACATATTCATCGGGAAGCACCAAAAAAGACTCAGCGGTAATGATGACATTATCTGTATATACTAAAGAATCAGCAGGATTTGCCTCCAATAATTTGAGATTTTTTAAGTCTAGAATTTTATTGGTTCTGTTGTATAATTCAACAAAATCATAGCCACCTGAAACAGGATTAAAAAGAATCTCATTTATGACTAGGTCGTTTTTGTCAATTTTTTGAGGGATGCCGAACTTCGCAACATTCATTAAACCGATGGGGTTTCCACTACAATCCGTGATGTTCGACAATGTAACTGTGTAAATAATACCAGGCGACATCGCAGAAAGAAACGAAACTCTTACTCGGTCAGAAGTGAAGGACGTGAACTGTATGGCACCAATTGAAAGACCATTGTCTATCTGATAGTTTAAAATATTAAGAGCAACCAATTCGTCAAGTGGTTCTGAAAAAATCAAATCAATGGTAAAAGAATCAACAAACGCAGCACGGAATAATCCCGGCAGGGTAGAATCTGCAATAGCCTTAGCCACAGAGTTTATTGCGGCTGGACTGCCTCCTCTCGTATCTTGAGAGGCCATCCAATTTTCCTCTGCTACACAATACTTAGAAGGGTCCATTCTTTCAAGACTATAGCCTCCATTTTTTTTGTTATCATCTTTGTACCATTTCTCGTCGTAATGTACATAATTGATGGCCCGGCCAAAATTATCCTGAAGTAATAATTCGTCATCGGTATTGTTTAATGACGGAAAACGATCAACACCAAAAGTCCTACCATAGGGAAGAAATCTAAGGGTGTCGTCCCAATCACAAATTGTTACATATGCATCAGGGGCTAGTGAAAGGTTTTGAAAAAAAGCACCAACACTGCCGATGGTTGAAGCGTCAAGCAATTGCCAGCTTTGTAAGGAGATGGTATAGGCCGATCGATTATAAAGTTCTATAAATTCTGCATTGGGTAAGGCGCTAACTGTTGAATCTGGGTCTGCATAAATTTCATTGATAACAATGTCATTTTTATTTGGAACATAAAAAGAATGCACATCAGAAAGCATGGTATTGCTCGCGAGGTCATTGACTCCATTGGTATTCAGGGTATAGTTCGTTCCAGCCATCAACGCGCTACCAAAAAATAGATGAATCATTCTTTTATTCACAGAATCAATGGAAACCGATGTTGGATTTGAAATACTTGATGGTGACAATGAATAATGCATGTTTGATAAGGCACCTGTAGTGTCAATATATTCATTAAACAAAAGACTTACGGTGTTTAAATTGGAAAGCACTACTTTTTCTATGATGGGCGGGTCAACATCAAAAATAATATTACCTACATAGAAGTTATCGAAATGATATAAAGTGGCTCGACTTGCTGTTCCGTAATCACAAATAACGCCAAAATAGGATGTTGTAGAATAAGTATTATCCAAAAAACTACCCTCGCTCACATAGGCTGTACCACCTGTATTATCAGCAGATACATCCCAGTTGCCAATCGCATCTCTAATAACTTTTACGCCCACAGAATTACTTGTTGACGAGGCAGGCATTATCGAATGTATGCCTTTAAACACTAGTGTAGAACTAAGTCCATCTTGTCGATAAATGCAGATGGAATCATTTCCCGTTTCTCCAAATTTAATATAATAGCCATTCAATGAAGCCTCAATGTTTGATGCACTGGAAACAAGGTACACTTTCACAAAATTAGTTGTGCTTGGATTGAAGCCTAATGAAAGTTTGAAGTGCCATTCGGTATTGTCAATCATTGTATTGTTTGTAGCCAGCGAGATAACTGCAGATGCATTTGGTCCTGCGCTGTTCAATTCACCGGTAGTGGCATTAAAGCTATCAATATCACCAAACCAAGTGGGGGTAGACAAGAATTCAAAATCACTAAAATCATCAGTGAATTGTGAAAAGCACAAAGTAGGTAAGAGTACGAAAAATAAAATAATGATTCTCATATAACGAAATTACTGTAAAGTTAAATAACATGTCTTAATTTCGCCTAAATTTATTGTAGAATATGAAATTAGCGGTTGTAGGAGCAACAGGTTTAGTTGGCAATACGATGTTACGAATATTAGAAGAAAGGAATTTCGTTTTTGATGAATTGTTCCTGGTCGCTTCTAGTAACTCTGTTGGAAAGAAAGTTTTGTACAAAGACAAAGCCTATACCATTATGAGCATGGCTGACTGTATTAGCAAAAAACCAGATATTGCATTGTTCTCTGCAGGAGGCAATACTTCCTTGGAATGGGCGCCAAAATTTGCTGACGTCGGATGTACGGTGATTGATAATTCAAGTGCATGGAGGATGCAAAAGAAATTGATAGTACCCGAAATCAATGCAGCAATCCTAACAGAAAATGATAAAATTATTGCCAATCCAAATTGTTCAACAATCCAAATGGTGATGGTTTTATATCCACTTCATAAAGTCTATAAGGCAATTAGAGTAGTTGTTTCAACATATCAATCGGTAAGTGGAACTGGTCAAGATGCGGTAAAGCAAATGATGAATGAACGTAAAAATGTGGATGGTAAAAAAGTCTACCCTCATGTAATCGATATGAACGCATTACCTCACATAGATTCATTTCTTGAAAACGGATACACCAAGGAAGAAATGAAAATGGTAAATGAAACAAAAAAAATCATGGGCGCCGATTCCTTAAGACTAACGGCCACAGCAGTTAGAATCCCGGTAAAAGGAGGCCACAGTGAGAGTGTAAATATAGAGTTTGAACGCGAATTCGATCTTCAAGATGTAAGAGATATTCTATCTAAATCTGAAGGGGTTGTTGTCTTAGATGAGCCTATGAATAATGTTTATCCAATGCCCATTGATGCCGAAGGTAAGGATGAGGTTTTTGTTGGACGGATTCGTAGAGATGAAAGTCAACTGAATTCCTTAAACTGTTGGATCGTTGCCGACAACTTAAGAAAAGGAGCGGCTACCAATGCAGTTCAAATTGCAGAGTACATTGTGAAAAACAAGTTGATCAACCATTAATGTAATATAGATATGATCGTTATTATTTCTCCCGCAAAAACATTGGATTTCGATTCAAAGCCAATCACCAAGACCTATACAATACCTGAACATCTGGATACGTCAGAAATCATCATCAAAAAATTGAGAACATTTTCTCCTAAAAAACTTGGCCTTTTAATGGATATCAGTGATCAACTTTCGCAACTAAATGCAGAACGTTATCAGCATTGGGATGCAAGCTTTGATACTGAAAATGCGAAACAATCTATCTTGGCATTCAAAGGTGATGTTTATCTAGGTCTTCGTGCAGAGACCTTTAAAGAAAAAGATTTCGCATTTGCCCAAAAACACTTGCTCATTCTCTCAGGATTGCATGGCTATCTCAGGCCACTCGACCTTTTAAAACCATATAGATTAGAAATGGGAACCAAGCTTCAAGTAGGGCGAACGAAGAATTTATATGAGATATGGAATAAAGTGGTCACCGACTATATCAATGCTTCAACTCAGCATCACAAAGAAAATACATTGATAAATTTAGCGTCTGAAGAATATTTTAAGGTGGTCAATCGACAAGCGTTATCCATCCCTTTGCTAAATATAGAGTTCAAAGAAAAGAAAGAAGATACATATAAAACCATAGGTTTTTTTGCAAAAAAGGCAAGGGGATTAATGTCATCGTATATCATTAAAAACAAAATAGAAAAGTCTGCAGATTTGAAATCTTTTAACGACGAAGGCTATTCTTATAACGGTAAATTAAGTAATGAAACGAGCTGGATTTTTACCAGGGACCAAGGATTGTAATCTAGGGAATCAATAGTTTTGTGCAGATTGCATCTTCGCTATTTCTCACCTGAAGTACATAAAAACCACCACTCAATTCTTGAATCATCTCTAGATCAATACTGTTAGATCCTTTTCTTAAAATAGAGGTATTTTGCTGTAGTATTTGGCCAGTCATGTCAAACAATAAAAATTCTGTCTGCCTTTCTATGTTCATCTCTATCTGGCAACTTATTCTATCCTTAGATGTTTGAAGCACGCTAAGTCCTGATATAGAAGGATTTTTAATGCTAATAGATTGTTTTATTGGAGATTCAATGTTGATCACTTGTAAATTTCTTAGAATTTCCTCGCTAAGCAATCCATGAATATTGTAGAATGCTTCTTCGTTCTTTACAATATTTTTTTCGGAGCCTACCAATTGAATATGATGAGAAGCTAAATACGCTTTCAATGCATCTATGGCAATATTGTTAAGCGATTCGTCGACCACCAATACGTCGTTTCTCCCTTGTTCAATGGGCATCTCAGTCGGACTTTTTTTTCCATCAGAATAAATGATTATAATTGGTCCACCCGTTCCCGAACCACTATGACAACCATCACAGGAAGAAGATCTCGCAGATTTACCTGAACAATTATTTTCTGGAGACATTGCTGTTGACTCCTCTGATTTTTCATTGCCAGATGTTAAGGAGGAGGTAGCAAGCATAAGTAAAAAAATAGCGACTAGGTATGTAATTTTTTTCATGATCATTCGAATAAGGGTAATAAAAACAATTCATTACAAATGAAATTTAACTAACTTTGTTTACATATCAAAGTTTCTATGTCATAGAACTGTCACATTAAACTTTCTGCCGTCATTTTTGTTTCAAATTATAGTATTTAACCGTTATGAAAACGACATTAGCCTTTTTAAAAATAGAATTTCTTGTTCAGAGTTTGTTGATGTTCATTAATTCTATTCTTCTCATTCTTCTTCTATCTATCAATATTCAATACACATTTTTGTTCTTCTGTATTTCTCAGTTAGCACTTTCTGCCTTTCAATATGGAATCAGTCTTCCGGTGCATTTTCTTTCTGGCGGCGATAAAGGTTTTATCAAATCATGGAGAATTAAACTTCTGCTGATGGGATGTATAAATGTATTGTTTATCGTTCTATTGAATGCTACTGACCTATGCCTAAACTATAAACTTGTTCCTTTCTTGCTCATTGTACCACAATTGTTGATTTACTTTTATTATTACATAAGCTACAAAAATTTTAAAGGCATCAAGTCGTATATCGCGCATGAACATATATTAAATACAAAATTTTAAGTCGATTTCTTATGGCAACAAGCTTTGCTTTTATTTTGGCTTACATGATCTTTTGTTATTTAGTTTGTATTTGGCAAAAAAACAATGGTCTTGTTGATGTTTTTTGGGGACTTGGGTTCGTTGGTATAGCCTGGCTTAATTATTCGTTACAGAAAGATAAGCATGCAATTCAATTAGCTTTTAATTGTCTCATAACTATATGGGGATTGAGATTGTCTCTCTTTTTAGCCATGCGAAATATTGGAAAGGAAGAGGATTTCAGATATGCAAAGTGGCGTAAAGAGTGGTCAAAGAATTTTTACCTTCGTACTTTTCTTCAAGTACATTTACTACAAGGATTCATCATGTTGTTGGTTGCACTACCAATCATTGTTATAAACCAAGCTCCCTTTTTTGATCATAGACTTTTTTTTGTTATTTATATGGGTATGCTTTTTACCTTGACTGGAATTGTTGTCGAAGCAATTGCTGATCAGCAGAAACGAGATTTTAGAAAAAAAGAATTAAATCCAAATACATTTATTGAAAGTGGATTGTGGAAGTTCTCTAGACATCCAAATTATTTTGGCGAAGTGCTCGTTTGGATTGGTGTTTTTTTTGTTGCAATTCCCTTTGGTAAATGGTTTATAACGATCGTCTCACCTATCGTTATTACGTTTCTAATTCTAAAGGTGAGCGGAATTCCTATGCTAGAAAAAAAATACGACGAGAACGAGAAATACCAAGCGTATAAAAAAAGGACGAGTGCCTTTGTACCAAAACCGCAGAAAAAAAATTAGCCTTTTATCCATCTTAAGAGAAGAGGTAATCTATTTAAAGTATACTGAAAATAGTTTTGTTGTGCAGCCCCAAACGAAGTATAAAATTTAGCCACACCTTCTATTTCAGAACCTTCAAAGTCTAGCAGATACGACGTGTTAGCATATAACTCTATGATATGGTCAAGCAATTTGGAGGAGCTATTCAGCTCTTTATATTTATTAGAATTAGCAACAAGAAGGTTGGTGATTCTATCTTTTGTGATCAAGAATAATGTTGCTGAAAGCCACTCATCGCCTGCCTTTACAACAAATATTTTAGCAATGCTGTTAGCCATAAGTACATCCACCAAACTTTCGAGCTTTACAACATCAGCTTTTTTTATCACTTTAGTTTTAGCTAAAGTATGCATCTTGAAAAAAGCAAGAAATCTTGCTGTATCGTCTGTAGATTCAATGCTTGTTGAGATTGATTGGATTTTCTTAAGATTCCTATCTAATGTTTTTGAATATCCACTTCGAAGTTTTTCATAAGTTTGGTTAAGTGACAAAACTAAATTCCTTCTTTCAATACAATTTTGAGAGCATGGGTTAGCAAAGTTCAAATTTGTTTGTATAAATTGAACCTCTTTAGGAATATCACTTATAAAATCAAGAAGTATATCGTTAGGGATTGCTGCACTAGAAAAAACACCAAGTTGTTGGGTAAAAAAGGGAGGATAGACATATAAAACACCATACTTCTTCCGAAGAGGCAAAGGCATCACCATCTCATAGTCGCCTAGTATCAACGCAGACCAATCGTCGCAAACAGCATCCAAATAAAAGGAAAATGCATAAGCTAAAGAATTCTTTGCCTCACGAATGCATTTGTTGTATTTGACACTATCAATCTCTGATCTTCTCAAAAATAGAATATCACGCTTCTTCTTCACCAAGATGGGTAGCTGTTTGTTTAAGTATATTTTCGTACAGGTTTTTCCATTCCTGTTTTACAAATGTTTCATTGTGAAAGAGTGTGACAAAGGTGCCACCTACATAATCAATCTCTTCAATAAATTGTGTGATTTTTTCTAAAGCAACCTTTTCATCTTTCATCATATAATACATCAAGGTGCTATCCATAAAACAAAAGGGATGGATTTTTAATAGGCTTCTTTCATCCTTTTCAATATCAAAAAAGTAAAAAGGAGTACAGGTGCTTGCTCTAAAACCAATCAATGGCGCATATCCCATGGTATAGTCTTCCAAAATACTCGATTGAAGTAGGTTCCTATAGGCAGTAGGCATCATTAATCTCAAGAAGTGTTGACGAGAACGAGTGGTAATCTGATTTAAGATCAAGTTTAAACGTTTTATTTCTCCTTTTAACTTATTTGGTAGTAGTGGTGTATGATAGGATGGGTGGATTCCTATATCGGCCCAACCCGAACAGTCGTTAATTAATTCATTCATGATTTCCTTGTCGTGCGGAATGTTTTTATCAAACTTACCATAGTCACCCAACAGAAAAAATAAGATAGGCCTCAATTTGTATTTTTTATGAATGTCTTTCATCCATTCAAATGAATCATATGGGTCTTTTTGTTTTCTATTCAGCACGCTGATTCGTTTCCCTATTGCCTTAAATTCAAGACTCAGCACATTTTTAATGATGGCAAAAAAGCCTCTCCAAAAGCCTTTATGCAAATAGGCAAAGGCATTATCGATATCAAAAGTGGGCGTGAAACGAAACTTTCTTTTTGGTAAAGGAAGCTCAGGATATTTTTCAATAAATAGTTGACGAATAAATAGGGCATAATAATCAACCACCGGTGTTTCTAGGAAGCCTTCTTTGTAGGCTATGCTATTCAATGCGTCAAATCTACCATGTTGATCTTTCTTTGATGGGAGATATTCTTCATATCGACTTATTAAATAAAAAATAGCAGCAAAGGGATCAAAAGGTAAGTTAGATTGTAAAAAGTCATGGGCAAAAATGAGTCGTATACCATTTAAGTCCCTTGTTTGAATCGTTTGTGGCTCAATATCTTTTTCAAAAAGCAAGGTGCTCGATTTGATAAATATCTCATCTGCAATTGGGGTGTTGGTATAAGAAAGTTTTGGAAGATCTGAATGTTGGAATATAATTTTGTCAGAGGTTATTTTATAATCGCTTCTAAGAATTCCTTTGAATACAGTATCTAGTGTATATGCTAGTCTGTTGGTGATTTTGTCTGTATAAATTAATATCATTTTAGTTTATAAAACGGCTGGTTTTTTAAGTATTTAGATTTTAGCAAGGGACAAATTTTATATCTCTCATCTTTAGTGTCTTCATAAATAGCAACCAAGGTTTCAAATACTTCATTAATACCAATTTTATCGCACCATTCGAAAGGTCCTAAAGGATAATTCGTTCCTAACTTCATGGCTATATCAATATCGTTCACCGCAGCGGTTCCTTCCTGCAGCGTATAGCATGCTTCATTGATTATCATAAACAAAATTCTGGGGCTTACCATCCCAACTCGATCTTCTACGGTGTCATATTCTACTCCTAGTTTGGAAGTAATGTCAATCAAATCTTGATTATGAAACTTATAATGTAGGCTAATTTCCCATCTACTTCTATTCAAAAAAGTGGGCAATGCATTCATGCCGAAAAGCTTGCACTTTAATTTTGAGTCCAATAGATAAAGCGCTTCAGCTAAGGAGTTTTTAACAGCACTTACAAAAACAATTTTGTCTTTTAGCGTGGCATAAACGGCAAGATTTGAAGCGTCATCATCAAAGTTTAAATCGAAAATGACATCAGCCGTTTCGAGTTCTTCTATGTCCTCTTCTGCATCATCAAATCTAATAATATCAAAGTTGTCTTTCATGAGTTTATCTCTCAACTCTTCAAATCTTCTGTCTTCTCCCGTGATGAAAATATTCATTATTCTTTAATTACATTTACTTTTGCACGAAATTAATCATTAATCAAGTAAAGCCATAAGAATGTCAAAAGAAATAATCAACAGCAGCAAGGCACCAGCACCCATTGGACCATATAATCAAGCGGTGAAAGCAGGCAATTTACTCTTTGTTTCTGGTCAAATTGCCATTGACCCAAGCAATGGTGAATTGGTTTTGGATTCTATAGAAGCGGAAACAACAATGGTCCTTAAGAATATTGAAGCCATATTATCTGAGGCAGGTACTCATTTTTCTAATGTGCTAAAGAGCACCATCTTCATTTCTGACATGAATAATTTTGCTACAATCAACGAGATCTATGGTCGTTTTTTTACAGAACCTTTCCCAGCTAGAGAAACGGTAGAGGTCTCTAAATTACCCAAAGGAGTAAATGTCGAAATTTCTGTTATTGCCCTAGTTTGAAATAGCATTAGGCATTCACTCTAGGTCATCACACCAGTCTCTTTTTCTTATTCAAATACAATAATCTTTGTTGAAAAATTCAGCGTTCCAAATTCTACAGATAAAAAATTATCGAGCATTTATAATGGCTAGATTGTTTTTAGTATTGGGAATTGGAATACAAGCAGTCGTTGTTGGATGGCAAGTATACGACATCACTAAAAGCGAGTTTTCGTTGGGCTTGGTTGGACTGGCAGAAGCCTTGCCATTCATAGCGACGAGTCTATTTGGTGGTCATCTTGCAGACCTTTACAATCGAAAGAAAATAGTTTTTGCATCAAATCTACTCTATCTTTTTTGTGCTCTTTTGTTAGCAATCATTAGTTTTTATGGTGCAGTTATTTTTAAAAACTATGGTGTCTTACCTATCTATGCAATCATTGCTGTTGCCGGCTTATCAAGAGGTTTCTTAGCACCTGCACAGGGGGCTTTGATTCCTCAATTAGTAAAAAAAGAAGAATTAGTTTATGCCTCCACTATTGGCAGCATCACTTTCTACTTTGCAAGTATCGTGGGTTGTGCAGTAGGTGGTGTTCTTTGTGCCAGTATTGGTACGGCAAACTCTTATCTTATAGTGGTAGCCTTATCCATTATAGGCTTATTCAAAATATTGCAAATAGAGAAGATTCCCAATCCACCTAAACAAACGAGCAAGGAAAGTATTTTTGTATCGCTCTTTGCTGGTGTCGATTTCGTGTTCAAGAACGAGATTCTTTTGGCGGCCTTGGCATTAGATATGTTTGCTGTTTTATTTGGAGGAGCTGTGGCTATCTTGCCTGCATTCGCAGACAAAATACTACATGTCGGTGCTTTTCAATTCGGTCTGCTAAGGGCCGCTCCTTCAGTTGGTATTGTGCTTGTGTCTCTTTTTTTGGCGTATAATCCACCACGATGGAGGGCTGGAAAAATATTGATGTTCTGCGTCGCGGGTTTCGGAATCTGCACTATTTTATTCGGCATAAGCCGCAATATTTATCTCTGTTTTTTCTTTCTGATGTTGAGTGGCATGTTTGATGGCGTTAGCGTTGTTATAAGAAGTAGTATTGTGCCTCTTTTTTCTCCCGATCACATGCGTGGACGTATTGAGGCTGTGAATAAAATTTTTATTGGAAGTAGTAACGAAATAGGAATGATGGAGAGTGGTACAGCAGCCCGCCTCTTAGGATTGGTTCCTTCTATTGTGTTTGGTGGATGTATGACTATAGCTGTTGTCTCGGTAACATATTGGCGAGCGAAAAAACTTCGTACATTAGATTTGTAATTTCAAAAGCCTGTAGAAAAAAGAGCTTCAAACGATTGTAATCTCAATGAATACGCCAGTTGAAGAACTGAGCTATGCTTTTTTAAAGGCAGACATCTATGTTGTATTAGTGCCAAAATCCTACTCAGGTGCTTTTCTTCCTGCTTCTTTTTTTGAGAGACGATCTTTTGCCGATTTATTAATGTTTACCTAGCTTTCAGCTGATGCACAATCAATACGAATCTATCGATAAAAATGGAAGAAAAGGAATGACTTATGAGGTGGCAGGAAAACTAATATAAAATACGGATCCGATCCCAACTTTTGATTTTACCCAAATTTTACCGTTCATGTTTTGGACAATTTTTTTGCACATCGCCAATCCAATACCGGTACCATGATAATTACCATCAGATTCTAAGCGTTCAAAAATCTCAAATATTTTTGTGAAGTATTCACAAGCAATACCAACACCATTATCATGAAACTTAAAAACATGACTATCCTTGAAAAGTGTATATGAAATGGTTAGTTTCGGAGCCTTGTTCGTGTTGTAATAGAAAGCATTTGTAATCAAATGAGAGAATAATTTTTTCATCTGCCCAGCATTCATTCTTAAAACAGGTAAGTTTTCTACAACCAAATTCAATTTTTTGGGCTCTAATAATGAAACGGTTTTTTTATACAAAAAAGGAATAAGGGTATTCATGTCCACATTCTCTATAGACTCGTGAAAATCTAAATTGTCAAGATTAGAATATGTTTTGAGATCCTCTAGCATTTGAGTCAATCTCTCTGCCGTGTTTTTTGTAAAGTTTACAATCTCTTTTTGCTGGTCATTCATTCCAACAGCACTCTTTTCCAATAGCATCAAGTGCATCTTTATCGATCTAAGTGGCTCTTTGAAATCATGAGAGGCAATCTGGGCGAACTGTTTTAATTCTTGATTGTATTGTTCAACCTTTAATAAATGAGCCCTGATTTCTCTGTTTTTTATTTTTAGTAAACGACTTTCTCTTTTTTGTTTTTCAGATTCATATTTATCTCTAAGTTCGATGGTGATCTTCGATTTCTGTATATCATTGATTTCCCTTTCAAGCGCTAAATGTTCTTTTAAATATGTGTTGGCTCTTTTAAAATCTTCCATCTGCTCATAAGTTTCCGACAAAACCAAAGTAACTTCTTTCAGTTCTAGACGCATATGATGTTTCGTCGCAATCAGATAACATTTCAAAAGATAAGTGATCGCTCTTGCAGGGTTTTTCTGTTTAAGAAAAAACGCTCCATGCATTAGATAAAGATGACAAAGAGAATAACTCGAACCATGCTTTATTTTTATCTCATCAGATTTTTTTAGATACTTCTCAGCATTAACAAAATCTTGCTGCTCAAGGTAAATTCCCGCTATATTTCCATAGCTAACGGCAGTTCCTTTTTCGTCATTTAACTTTTTCTTTAATTTTAATGACATCAGCTGATATTTTAATGCGTTTGTATAATCTTTTTTGTTGCTATAATAATTCCCTAATGAGTTATATGCCATTCCCAATCCTTTGTCCGACTTGATTGATTTAAAAATACCCAGCGATAGCTTAATATATTCCAAACGCTTTTCGTTTTCATTAGGATTCTTAAACAGAATAGTGATATTGTTATAGATCAATCCTAATTCATACAATTCTACATCCGATTTGTGATCTATTTTTTCTATTTGTTTTGTGGCTTCCATGTATACTTCCATCGCTTTTTGTAGCTCTCCAATATGGGCATGGGCTATTCCAATCAATCGATATAATTTACCTAAAAGATAGGGGCTCACAGAATTTTTGTATTTGGCTAGAAGCCTATTTGCGCGTAGGATTGCTTTCGGATAGGTCGCGTCAATATTGATTAGATATTGTAGTTGTTGAAGCTCGAACTCAAATATATAGTTCTTGTTTCTAGACTCTTTTACGATTTCTACTTTCGTTTCATAGAAGTTTTTGAACGCGGACTTATCCAGCTCCAAAATAGTACTCCCTTCATGTATAATTTCTAAAACTTCCATAATTAATGCCAATGTTAGCTTTTACGAGACTCATTGAATTATGTTACATACGTGTTTAGTCTTAAGATTATTATCTTTTACAAATGGATAAGAATTTTATGGCACACTGCTCCTAGGGTCGCAGCCAGGTTATTCGCTTATAGTCCTCGCCTTCAAAATCTTTTTTGAAGGCTGTGGGCTATCGCTACTACCCTTTGTGCAGCAATTTTGCTCGCACGACAAATTATTTTATAAATACAATTTTAGTGGCGTAATGAGATTTGCCGTCTTGTCCAAGACTATATACGATATAAACGCCGGTCTTTGCCTTCGTGCCATTATAGTTTTTGCCATCCCATATAGCAGTGCCTCCATTGGCATTGCCTTCGTAAATCAATCCACCTCCAATATCAGTTATTTTGAAATAGGCATCATCTGCCAAGCCTTTTATTGCAATAGGACCACTGTAATCAGGAGCAACCGGGTTAGGATACACCAATACATCTTCAAAAACATCACTACCCTTGGTAGCATCTCCTAGGTAACCTATCATGCCAGCACTAGTGGCAATAAGTACTTCACCTGTTTTGTCATTGATCGCAATATCATATACTTCATTTGATGGCATAGGACTGTTTGCTGTATTAAAATGGAGAAGTTCTTCCTTGCCATCAGACGATAAGAGCCATACCCCTCCGCTGGTCCCTATCCACTTTCTATTGGCGCCATCCACAGCAATGGCAATAACAGCTTGGGTGCTGAATAGATATCCTGAGTAACCGTCTCGCTCAACAATAATTTTTTGTGCATCACAACCACCAGTGTTGAATACGCTCGATGCACATGCAAATACACCAATGCCCGCAGAGGTTCCAACCCAAATGCTTCCTTCCTTATCCTCAGCAATAGAAAAAACACCCTCACTTGGCAATCCTCCATTGCCAACCGAAGAGTTTAAATAACGAATTTTATCATCGGAATTGGTATTCAGCTCCCCCTCATCTATGACAAGAATACCCCCCTCTCTTGTTAAAATCCACTTCTGATTATTCTGGTCAATAATTATTTTTTTGAGTTGATTGATACCGGAAACACCAGGCTGATGAGTCCAAGTACCGTCTTTCTGCCATACGGTAATAGGTTCCGCTGCACTATTATTCAAAATCCATACATTGTCTTTTTGATCAATAGCCACATCGCTCACACGCGTACTCCCTGGATCCCCTTGCGCAGGCTGTAACATCCCATCTGTATTCGTTTCGTCATATAAGGAAACAGTGTCTCCGGAAACAACTATTAAACCAGAATAAAGAGAAGACGCATAAATACGCTCTGTTTTTGGGTCTACAGTTATAGCAATAACATCTGTTACAGTCGAAAGAATTGGGTACGTATATAAACTATACATTCCCCAATAGGTTCCGTTGTATACATAAAATCCATTCACATTTCGCTTATAATTAAATGAGCCATCATAACTACCTGTGGCAACATACATTTTGTTATTATTTACTGCTAAACCAAAAGCATTATTAGAAGGAATACCACCAACGGTAATGGTGGTCGATTTTTGGTCCTGCACATGCAGAAGTCCCTTGTCATAATCAGCCACATAAAAATCGTGATCCGATTCGCTCAATATCTGAAAAGGTGAGCTTATATTGGGTCTTCGAAGACTATCTATTAAAACAAAATTGCTGTTATACACCGACACTTTTGCATCTGTGATTTGTCCACTGGTGTCAAGTAGCGAACACACAGCGAGACCGTTAGATGTAGAGGTTAATTGTTTTATTTTCCAATAAGGTTCGTACATCAATTTAGTCCATACTAAACCATCATAGCTGAATAAAGTATCAGAAAGAGAAAGGAAAAGTTTATGATCGAATACTTCACTTTCTTCAGGATTGCCTCCTCCAGGCAAACCATCAATACCTGAAGCTAATTGCCAATTCACATAGTTAAGAATGCCTGGATTATTAAGTGCAATATATTTTAACCCTTCAGCTGTGGAGGCATAAATTTTATCGTTCAAAATGCTCACATCTTTGATTGCTAAATTGCTCCCCGTATTACTGATATAATATGTTTCCTTAAACTCCCTTTTAGCGACATCCAATACAGCAATTCCAAAACCACAAGATAAGTAGGCTAAGCCTTCATTGATGGTTAAATTGTAGATGGCTTTATCACCAGAAATAATCTTATTTTTAATATCGTTGATGTTAATGATTTCATTGTTATCTGTCACTAAATCGATATTGCTGTTTGTGTAGGCAACTATAAGTGTTTTAGAAATATTGTCATAAACAATGTTTTGAATACCTATCTCAGAAAGGCCTGTGACTTTATCGATGTTATCTAACTCCTCTCCATTTTTGTTGTATTTAAGGAGCGAATAAGGAGTGGCTGCATAAATGTAATTTGGCGCAGCTGCTATAGCAATGCACCTGTTGTATGGTAAATAAAGTTTCCAAGACCCAATACTTCTATTTTGAGCAAAAGCACCGATAAGCATAAATATGAAAAAGCAAAAAAAGAGGAGGCGCTTCAGCATGTAGGATAATTTAAATGTGCACAAATTTACTATCTAACGACGAAATATGATGATTGTTATCAAAATAAACAAACAAGCAACAGTATCTAAATAAAAATGCCTCAATAAATGAGGCATTTTTACTTTACGTTTTTTGTACTTATTGCTTCTCAAATAGTCTGGGCGAGTTGCCAAATCCAGCGGCATCAATAGTATATTCATAGGCCGTATCAGGAGATAAATAGATGCTTTCATCAACATAGTCTCCATCAAAGCCTCCATCATTACTCCATTGAGCTGGAACATTTAGTGTACTATCGCTCATAACCATCATATAAATACTTCCTAAAGAACCACCACCATTTACATTATCCGAAAGAAATAATCCTCTAGATACTTTTGTGACCATTGCAGTTCCTCCTCTAGCAGCATTGAGATATTCTCCAGAAATGTCAAACGCATCTGAAATACCTGTCACAGCAACGGGTCTTACAATTGTTGTGGAATATCCATTGGCATTAGCGGCGGTATATCTTACAAAATATAAGCCTTCCTCGGCCGTATTGACTCCTGATGCATCTCCTACAATGTCTGTGATGCCACCTGTAATGTCGTCTGTTAAAGTTGCCCCTGCATCTGTATAACTCTCTCCTACATTGATGCTAACGGCATTGTCTCCCTTTAAAGTAATCATAGGATAGCTTACTTTCACTACGGTAGAAGGAAACTGGTTTTCTATTTTTTTACATCCAAATACAAACAAGAGACAAACACTCGCTAGTATGGTTAATTTATTTATTTTCATATTGTTTTTTATTAATAGTTAGTAATTGTCCCACCATACCTTAACTTCTACATTGTTGTTCCCAGGTACATTTGGATTCGTTGTTATCTCTGCATCTGGCCACATAAATCTGCAAGGAAATACTCCTGATGGAAGAACAGAAGATTCTGAAGTTTTAAGAAAATTAGGATAACCCGTTCTTCTAAGTTCCGTCCATGACTCAAAATTTTGTGTGCCATTCATCGCAATCCATTTTTGATTGATGATGAATTTTACTTTGTTTTCTATTCCTGAGGCCGCTGTATAATCGACAAATGGATGGCTTAAAAAAGTTGGTAAATCTGTCGCAATAGCCGCAGAAGAATTAGTCCAATTTGCCCAAGATAATTCAATCGCATATTCATATTCAGATTGGCCATCTCCTGTTCCCAATCCTCTTGCGTTTGCTTCGGCTTGTAAGAAAAGACTTTCCCAACTGCTCATTAAATAAACAGGCGCCGTGGCACCAACCACCTCTTCACCCAAAAATGAATAGTCTCCATTGCTTTGAGGAGAAGGCAATAATTTAGATTTTCCTTGTATGATGCCAGCAAAGACCCCAGCATTATCATTTGGAAAATAATAATCTGCAAGTCGTGGATCTCCAAGAGAGTCTAAAAGATTGATGGATGTTGCCGATGCTAATAAATTATAATCTACTCCAATCGCATTATTGGTTGTGTATATCGGATTTTGATTCAACTTATTGTTGGAATAAACAATGGTGGCACTTTCTCCATCATCTAAAAAAGCAGCACCACTACTCATCAGACTAGATATTTTTGTAGAAATGCTAGGGTTTTTATAAATCTGTCTTAAGTATATTTTAAGTTTTAGAGTATTAGCAAACTTTGTCCAAAGATCCATGTCTCCGCCATAAATAATATCATCTGCACCTGGTGTTGCGCCAAGCGGATCAATTAAGGCAAGTCCTTCATCAATCTTTTTATCAATCTCAGCATAAATAAGTTCCTGCTTATCAAATTTTGGAAACATATTGTCGTTCTTTCCTAATGCTTCAGTAAAAGGTACGTCTCCCCATGCATCTGTGATTACTTGATAAGTATATGCTTCTAAAAATAGGGCAATAGCTGCATAGTTGTTCTGCTTATCTTTGATGCCTTGTTCGTGAACAAAATTCAAATCTTTTAATGTACCAGCATAAAGTTGGGTCCAAGGACGATCTGCATCAGTCGTTTTATATAAGTAGGCATCCTCGTCATTATACTGTCCAGCATTCGGTCCTTGAGTCCAATAGTGCGACCAAAGTCCACCCATAATCTGCAATTGGTTACCCATCGTATAGCCTAAGAAGGCTTCTGTACTCGGTAGAACATATTTGATATCTACGGTTTCAGGATCATTCGGATTTTGATTAATGTCGAGAACATCTTTTTTACATCCTGAACAAATGCTTATCAGTACTAGTAACGATAAGGTCAAAATTAAATTTATTTTTTTCATACTTTTTCTCATTATTTAATTAAAAATCAGCTTTGATACCAAAGCCCATGGTTCTTAAAGTGGGTGTTGTACCATACTCAAAACCTTGAGCATTTCCGTTTCCATTTGTACTTGTTTCTGGATCAATAAATGTATTCTCTTTAGGTGTCCATATTGCAAGATTGTTTCCAAAAATACTGATCTGTACCCCAGAAATCGATTTAGTGTTTTTAAACCATTTGCTAGGCATCTGATAGGATAGAGAAAGTTCTCTTAATTTAATAAAACTCGCATCAATAATATTTCTACTATTATCTGTTTGGTCAATCCAATAATCTTGATGATGTACCTTAACAGTGGTGTTTGTTTCGTACACACCAGGCGAAGTTTCTATCACTGAATTTGGTATTAAAAAATCCTCTCTGTTGTTGTTTGTTGTATTTGGTGAAGTCCCAACAAACTCTTGTAAATCCTTTGTTCTTGAATAGATTTTACCTCCTTGCTTGGTATCAAATAAGATGTTAAAAGATATTCCTTTATACGATAAGTTTGTTCCCCAACTCGCTATAAACTTAGGCTGGAAACTTCCTAAGGTCTGAGGTTTATCTGTAAGAATTGGTTGTCCGGTTGTAGCATCCACGATGGTTCTTCCTTGATCATCCGTTTTTTCAGTTAGCGCATAAAAAGTTCCGTAAGCTTCTCCAACTTTTGCTACAATGCTCATGCCGCTTGGCCCTCCTAAAATAATTTGATCTACACCATCTTTAAGACTTTTGACCTTGTTCACATTTTTTGTAAAGGTTCCATATACTTCCCATTTAAAACCGCTTTTAGTTCGTATTGGTACTATTTTGGCTGCTAACTCTATTCCTTTATTTGAGACTTCACCACCATTGATTATTTTGGTAGATTGACCAGAACTTGGTGCAAGATTGATAGGGAATATTTGATCCTTTGCTAATGCATTGTAATAGGTAGCGTCTATTCTAACTCTATCACTAAACATCGCCAATTCCAATCCTATCTCCCATGAGTTCGTCCTTTCTGGTTTTAGATTAGAATTTCTCCCTAAATTTGAAATAGTATAGCCTGGCACTGTTCCGCCACTGTTACTTGGAAATGGACCAGTCACTGTAGAATTATTAAATCCATCACCAACCTCTGCAGGTACAAATACATTAGTCAGCAAATAAGGGTCAGCATCACCACCAACACTAGCCCAGCCACCTCTCAGTTTACCGAAAGTTAACCATTTGCCATTGTTTTCTTTGATTAATTCACTAAATGCCCATGCTCCGTTAACACTTGGATAAAAGTAAGATCTATTGGTCTTAGGTAAAGTAGATGACCAATCATTTCTAGCTGTAATTCCTAAGAATAACATGTTTCTCCAGCTCAAATCTAAACTAGCGTATGCTCCCATGATTCTTCTTAAGGATGTTCTGTTTTCTACAATTGGGCGCCCGTTAGAATTTTTTAAATTATAAAAATCGCTTACTACTAAGCCATTGGTTGAGGCATATGTATTCTTTATTCCACGTTGATTGAAGTTATAACCAAGAAGAAAATTAAATCCAATATCATGCTTAAACTTTTTATTAAAGTTTGCGATTAAATCAGCGTTTAATTCATTCGTTCTATAAATATCTTCAGAATATAAGCCATCATCATGTTGCCCATCATTTTGTCCACCATCAGTTACAGCAAATCTTCGACGTCTTTCATATCTAGTATCTGTAGAGTAATCATTGCCCACTCTTGCTGTGATTGCTAGCCATTTTGAAGGAGTATAGTTAATCGAAACGGTCGATAGAAGTCTATCTACCTCATTATTGTTCTTTTGATTGGCCAATACATAATATGGATTTAAAGTATAAGCTCCATAGAAATGTTCCAATGAGTTGAATGGGTCATCTAAGTCTTTTATTTCTTGCAAAGAAATATCTCTAGGTGTTTGTAGAATCTGATCATACACAGAATAATTACTTTGTCCTTGACTCACTAAATCGCCTTTTGTTTTTACATAAGTAATAGAAGCATCACTTGTTAATTTATCACTAAACTCATGTCCAGCATTTAACTTAACAGAATTTCTTACATAACCTGTGCCGGGAATCACCCCTTTGTTTGTTAGATTGTTATAGGAAAGATAATAGTTTGTTTTTTGTGTTCCACCTTGAATGGAGATATTATTGTTTAGAGTGAGACCGGTATTGAAAAAACCTTTGACATTATTGGGAAGTGCATTATATGGTTTTACTTTTTGGATCAAATTACCACTGTCATCCAGAATAGCTTGTCCCCATGGTTGCGTGCTACCATCAAATTTAGGTCCCCAACTAAAATTTTCTCTACTATCTGCGATTCCTTCTCCGCCTTGTCCATATTCATTTTGAAACTCAGGTAATTTTAAAATGTTGTGGAAAGAGGTTGTGGAGTTGATTGCTACTTTAAATTTTTTACCAGTGGCACCAAGACCGCCCGATTTTGTTGTAATAATGACAGCGCCTTGAGATCCTCTTGATCCATAGAGAGCCGATGCTGCTGGTCCTTTTAATACCGTAATGGATTGTATATCATTTGGATTAATATCATTGCCTCTATTACCATAATCAATAGCGTTGTTTAATTCATCTGCTTTGCCATTGAAATTGTCAGCCAAGCCATAAGAACTATTGTTTATCGGAATTCCATCGACAACCAAGAGTGCTTGTTGATTGCCAAGCAAGGAGTTTCCTCCTCTCATCACAATTCTTGTCGAGCTCCCCGGTGATCCATTTGTTGATGTAATATTCACACCAGCAACCTTCCCTTGCAATTCTTCAATGGCGCTTCTTCCATTTGTTTTGTTTAGTTCTTCCGATGAGATAGTGGTAGTGGAATATCCCAATGATCTTTGCTCTCGTTTTACATTAAGGGCGGTTACCACAATATCGTTTAAAAGTTTTTCATTCGGATCCATTGAAATATTTAATAAGGCAGAGGCCCCAATATCAACAGTTCTGGTAATCATCCCAGTTAGTGAGAACGAAAGTCGTTTAACAGTTGACGGAACACTTATGCTGTATTTGCCATCCAAGTCTGTAGTGGTCCCAATACTCGTCCCTTCTGCTACAACGAGCACCCCAAGTAAGGCCTCCTTACTCTTAGAGTCTGTTACCTTACCTGTTACGGTAGTTTGTGCCGACGCTAAGCAGGTCAGACAAACAAAAATAAAAGTTATAAAATGTTTTTTTTGTTTCATATTTTGAGATATTTAGAGTGAGATGAAAAATAAAAATAGACTAGATACACGTCGAAAAAGATTCTTTTAGTTACCATTTGTTAACATTGATTTGTTTACTTTTACAATTTGAAAATATAAATATGCTAGATATAAATTTATTACAACGAGCAGCAACGCAAATTAGAAGAGATATTCTTCGCATGGTTCATGCAGTCAATTCTGGTCACCCAGGTGGCTCATTGGGCTGCACAGATTTTTTAGTGGCCTTATATTTTGAAATCATGGATTATAAAAAAGATTTTAAAATGGATGGTATAAATGAAGATTTATTTTTCTTATCTAACGGTCACATAAGTCCGGTATTCTATAGTACCCTGGCTAGAGCAGGTATGTTTGATGTGAAGGAGTTGGCCACGTTTAGAAAATTGAATTCGAGACTTCAAGGCCACCCTGCAACACATGAGCACCTGCCAGGTATTCGCATAGCAAGTGGATCTTTAGGACAAGGCTTGTCCGTAGCATGTGGTGCTGCCAAAGCAAAAAAACTAAACAAAGACAATCATTTGATATACACTTTAAATGGTGATGGTGAGTTACAAGAAGGTCAAAATTGGGAGGCAATTATGTTCGCAGCTCATAACAAAGTCGATAATTTAATTGCCACCATTGATTATAATAATGCACAGATTGATGGCACGGTAGATAAGGTATTAAGCCTAATGGATATTCAAGCAAAATTTAAAGCATTTGGATGGGAAACACTTACCATGAATGGCAACAACATTAAGGAGGTTGTTGAAACGCTTCACTTGGCCAAAACCATGACTGGTAAAGGTAAACCGATAGCGATAATCATGACTACGCTAATGGGATATGGAGTAGATTTCATGCAGGGAAGTTACAAATGGCATGGCTCAGCGCCAAATGATGATCAGCTCGCAAATGCTCTAAATCAATTAGAAGAAACCATGGGTGATTATTGATCATTTCTGTTTTTTTAAGACACATTCTCCATTTTTTAGCAATAGCTCTCCGGATATAATAGGAGAGAATCTCATCGAGCAATAATTTAATTTGCGTTTTCGTTCTTTTATAGAACATAAGTTCATTATAGTTTTAAATAATGAAGCTATTTTACCATATTAATCTGTTTCACCTTAAAAACAATGATATGAAAACGTTAAGAGTCACCTTAATTGTAAATCTGTTTTGCTGTTTGTCATTTCTTCTGCAGTCTCAAAATCATGAGTTAGGTATAAGCCTTGGAACGTCAAATTTTCTAGGAGATCTAGGCGGGGCCAATCATATCGGGGTTCCCTTTCTGGAAGATGTAGAGCCTACTTTATTTAGGCCTGCAGGTGGCGTATTTTATCGCTATAATATGAAAAGAGTGCTTTCTTTTGAAGCAAATTTTCTTGCTACCGAGCTTCGAGGGGACGATAAATTAATCGGTAATGGTCCAGTCTTCTCTGATTTTTGGTTTAGGCATTATCGAAATTTAAATTTCAAATCATTCATTGCTTCTATCTCCGTAAATGTTCAATTGGATTTACTTCGCTATAAAACAAAGTATAAAAACCATACTTACTGGACCCCTTTTATTGGAGCTGGTGTCAGCCTTTTTTACATGAATCCAAAAGCAAACCTCGGTAATGGCTGGATAAGTCTACAGCCGCTTGGAACCGAAGGTCAAGGATTGCCGGGTCATCAAAAAATCTACTCTAGAATCCAACCTAATTTTCCAATTTCTTTCGGTATTAAATACCAATATAACAAACATTGGAAACTAGAACTATCATGCGTTCATCATATCACGTTGACAGATTATATAGATGATGTAAGTACTGTATATGTAGACCCGATAGAGTTAAACGCCAATTATGATAAAGAAAAAGCAGCCCTAGTTGCTTCGATAGCTAGAAGGTCAGTAGAGTTAGACAAGGATAATTTATATGGTAATGTAACTGCACCAGGTCAACAGAGAGGTAATCCTAAGAATAAGGATAGTTACTTTATGGTTCTGTTTAAAATTTCTTATGTATTTGGCACATCACATTACGATTATAATTGTTTTAAATGAGAAAAACCTTGTTAAATCTTCCATTTTTAACAAAAAATTGATTTTTCAATAAAAAATTAAGTAATTTAGTAAGTTGAATAAAAAGAGGACATTTATGAAAAAAGTTATATGCTATCTATTCGTGGTTTTTTTTGCATCAAATTTGGATGCGCAGGACATTCATTTTTCACAATATTTTATGTCACCACTTACCTTAAATCCTGCGCTCACAGCCAGTTTTAATGGAAAGTATAGGGTGGCTGCCAATTATAGAAATCAATGGTGGAAAATTACCGATAACTTTGGTACTCCTACTTTTCATACTTACAGTGGTTCTTTTGATATGGTGATACCAACGGGTGCTTGGGATAATAGTCGAGTAGGAATTGGACTTACTGTATTCGGTGATCGTGCAGGTAACGGAGCGCTCACAACCAATAGTGCGATGCTTTCTATTGCATACCATAGAGCCGTTGATCGTTTTGGGAAACATGTTTTATCTCTTGGCTTACAAGGAGGCATTGTTTCCAAAAGAGTTTTTATTAATGATTTGGTTTTTGAATCTCAGCTTGAAGACTTAGGATTCAATACCAATCTACCAAATGGTGAAGTCGGTAATGCGGGTAAACCAATCATTTATCCCGATTTTAACCTAGGTGCACTTTGGCGTTCAATGCCTGCTGACAGATTTAGATATAGCATTGGTTTTTCATTGTTTCATGTCGCCAGACCAAAAGAATCTTTGCTCAATAATGCAGATAACAGATTAGCGCCAAGATATGTGGCACATGCTTCTGCAGAGTTTGATGTGTCTGATTATTTTACAATAACTCCATCATTTTTGTTTATGTATCAAGCCGCCGCGCAAGAATATGTTGGTGGAATAGGAATAAAATATGCACTGACTGATGAGTTCAAAGTAACGGCTGGAGCCTATTATCGATACAACGATGCCGCAATTCCTGTTATTGGAATCAAGTGGAAAGGTCTACAAGCAGGCGTCAGTTATGATGTAAATATTTCTGGTTTGCGTGCTGCAACAAAAACACAAGGTTCATTAGAAGTATCGGCTATTTATATATTTGGAGAAGATGATCGAAGAAGAGCGGATGAAAATTATTGTCCATCTTTTTAAGCCATCAATAAAACAAACAAAACAAAACAACGATGAAACAGTTCTACAAAATTCTTCTACTTCTACTAATTACCTTTGGTAGCAGAAGTATGCAGGCGCAGTTTGCATGTTCTAATGTCTTTTTTAATATCACAGACAGGGATTCGGTATGTAATGGAACCTGTGCTTGGCTTACGGCAGCTTTGCCTGAATTAAGAAAAACAACGTCTTACACGGTTGATGCTATTCCTTATGTTGCTTCTCTCCCATGTGAATCCGGTGGTATTTCTGCCCCAGGTTCTATACGTTCAGATGATATTCATTCAACCGTTGTTCCAATTGGTTTTGATTTCTGTTTTTTCGGCAATACGTATAATCAAGCTGTAATGTCGGCAAATGGATATGTAACTTTCAATACGGCATTGGCTGGGACCTTCTCACCATGGGCGTTTACCTCTGCAGCAGCCCTTCCGAGTTCTGTTGTCACTCAAATAAGAAATTCGATTTTAGGACCTTTTCAAGATATTGACCCGAGCGTAAGCTATAGTCCAACTTATGTCACTTATCAAACGGTAGGTGTTGCACCTTGGAGGGCTTTTATTGTAAAGTACACCAATATTCCAATGTTCAGCTGTACGGGATCACGTCATACAAGCACCATCGTTTGTTATGAAACCACTAACTACATCGAAATTTATATGACCAATAAACCAGTTTGTCCAGGATGGAATGGCGGATTGGCAATTGAAGGAATTCAAAATTCTACAGGAACCGTGGGATATGCTGTCCCAGGAAGAAACGCTACGGTTTGGACAGCAACAAATGATGCCTACCGCTTTACACCAAATGGTCCTCAATTACCCGTTCAGATTTATTGGTATGAACTAGGAGGTAGCGGTATTCCTTTAGCCGCGGATACCACTGTTTCACTTTGTCCTTCTTTACCTGGCCCTTTTCCTGCTGTTCAAAATTATTATGCAAGAGCCGTAATCCTAGATTCATGTACTTTTTCAGCTTCCCGAGTGGATAGTATTTCGCTATATGATTCAGCAACTGTTTATGTCAAAGGAGCTCTCATTACTCCTGTTTTTCACGAAGATTCTATACGTTGTGGACAAGACTCAATCAGACTTGATGCAGGGCTTGGAGGAGTAAAATATACTTGGGGGCTATATACTACTAATCGATATAAGTACATTTATAGCGCAGGAGATTATCTCTGTTTAAAATTTACAGATACAAACTTGTGTTATCTCGATTCGGTCGCCTTTCATGTAGTGCCCATTTCTACCATGGAAGACACATTTCTATATCAACGGCCACCTTTGTGTCATGGAGATAACAATGGTTATGTTGTCATGCGCACTACAAATGCTGCTGGACGAGTGAGGTATGGACTTGATGGTGCAACTCCTACTTTTGGAGATTCTATTTTAAATATTCCTGCTGGAGCGCACTATGTGATTGTTTTAGATAGTTTCAACTGTAGAGATTCAATGCCTTTTACCTTTGTCGAGCCCCCATCACTTATTCTGACCTTGGATAGTTTGTATAATTTAAAATGTAATGGAGACAGTTCAGGTAGGATAAAAATTATCGGAAGTGGTGGCGTTACTCCATACACTTATTATTGGTCTGATGCTAGTGCTTTATGGACAGATAGTACAAGTGGAAGCATTTTAAATCAAATACCTGGAGGAAATTACACAATAGAAATAGTAGATAGTCACAACTGTAGGGTTAGTCAAATGTTTGTTGTTACAGAACCTACAAGACTTTTGATAGACTCCTTTACAACAGACAGTGTACAATGTTTTGAAGGTGGAGATGGAATGGCTCATGTATTCGTTTCTGGTGGTACAGCCGGATATACTTATTTGTGGTCCTCAGGGTCCACGACAGATACAGCAAACAGTTTAAGTGCAGGCTTTTATTCAGTAACTGTTAAAGATGTCAATCTTTGTAGCATCGCGGATTCTGTTCGGGTGATACAACCATCAGAAGTCTTTTTAATTCCGGATAGTATTCGACAAATTACTTGTAATAATGCGGGAGACGGATTAATTATTCTAAATGCTGTAGGAGGGACACCTCCTTATACTTATAGTGACGATGCTATTACTTTTGGTTCAATAAGAATCTTCTCTGGATATAGTGCTGGCACACGTGTGTTTTATGTGCGTGATGCTCATAACTGTCAAGACACAATGCAATTCACATACATCAATCCGTTGGCAATTGAGCCGTATATGATTAGTATGAGACCTGAATCATGTCCCGGAAAAGCAGATGGAAACGTTGTCATTGCCACAACATATGGAGTTCCTGGCTTTCAATATTCAACAGACAATGTTACGTATGGTTTTTCTACAACATTAGGTGGCTTAACAACCAACAGTTATACAGCATACGTTAGAGATACCAATGGTTGTATTGACTCTGTAAATGTATCCGTTGGACTTAGAGCTCCATTGGTATTAGATCTGGATTCTGTAAATGTTCGATGTAATAATGGAAATGATGGAATCGTAATTGCAAACTTAGTAGGTGGTGAGGCACCTTATCAATATCAGTTGGGAGTTGCACCATTTACCTCTTCAAATACCTTTAACACCCTAGCGGCAGGATTTTATACAGTAAACATAAGAGATACGAATAACTGTATTACTTCTGCATCCATCGTAGTAAATCAACCGGTGAGAATTCAACCAACCATCCTTAGCACTACAACAGTCACTTGTTTTGGTCAGACCGATGGTAGTGTAACATTAGGACATGTGAATGGCTCTGCACCTTTTTCTTATTCGGTAGATGCAGGACCATTTGGCTCAAGCAATGTAGTTTCTGGACTTAGTGCAGGTTCACACATTGCCTACGTAAAAGACAGTACGAATTGTATAGATTCCATAAGTTTTTCTACTGGAAATCCTTCGGACATTGTAACTGTGTTAACAGCTAGGACCAATGTCTCGTGTTTTGGTGGTAACGATGGACGATTGCAGGTTTCCTCTACAGGAGGTGCTTCAACAACCTATACTTATGCTTGGTCAAATGGCGATATTGGAAATTTTGCAGACTCTTTAACCGTTGGCACTTACTATGTCACAACGACTGATTCGAACGCATGTTTTGTAATCGATACATTTATCATTACACAACCATCCTTGCTTGTCAATTCGTTGACTAGTACAAGTTTGTTGTGTTATGGCAATACTAACGCAACCATTATCTCTACTACCTCTGGAGGGACACCAGCATACTCTTATTTGTGGAATGACCCTAGTGCACAAACAACGCCTACAGCTATAGGTTTAAGTGCAGGGACCTATACTGTAACTGTTACGGACATACTCGGATGTACGGATGTTGACTCCATGACAATTCTTCAACCAGATTCTTTATCTCTGAGTTATGTGTCCACGAATATCACCTGCTATGGTGGTTTTAACGGAACGATAACGGCAAGTGGAGGCGGTGGTACTGGAGTGATTAGTTATTCTATTGGCGGAGCTTATCAATTGTCTGGTTCTTTTACAGGACTAACTCCTGGATTGTATATCTTAACTGTAAAGGATGCGAATAACTGTACGAAGTCGTTGAATTTAACCTTGACTCAGCCATTAAGAATTATACCAACGATACTAAGTTTGAGAAATGAGTTGTGTAATGGTGATAGAAATGCAGCGGTGCAGATTGGTCACACAAATGGTTTTGCCCCTTTTCAATATTCTTTAGATAAAATATTGTATCAACTTTCAGATTCTTTCACTTCATTGGCAGTAGGAAATTACAGAG
Organism: Chitinophaga pinensis; assembly: GCA_945897725.1. Lineage (GTDB taxonomy): Bacteria > Bacteroidota > Bacteroidia > Chitinophagales > CAMDFR01 > CAMDFR01. The sequence continues at coordinate 206,194 of CAMDFR010000001.1, read as the reverse complement.
CATATGTGGTTGATTCCTTGTTTTGTATTGATTCAATCAATTTTACAATTACTGAACCAGCTCCAATAACTATTAGTACTGTACCTACTGTGAATAAGTGCTTTGGAGATTCTACGGGAGGAATGACTTTTACTGCAAGAGGTGGCAGTACGCCATATTCATATTCTATCGATAATGGCACAACATACCAATCTAGCAATGCATTCACTAGTTTAGTTGCGGGTACCTATTTTATAAAAGTCAGAGATAACAACGGTTGTATTGGTTCCGCTTCCTTTACGTTGGTTAATCCTCCTAAATATATAATTGATGCCACAGCATTCGAGGTTCTGTGCTGGGATTCAGAAAATGGATCTATACAGATTGCCAACACAGGAGGAACGCCTCCTTATACTAACTATCAATATAGCAGAGACAATATTAGCTTTCTTACCTCTGCTGTTTCCAACATTATTAATTTAGCCGGTGGCTTTTACTACATTGAGGCCTTTGACGGAAATGGTTGTTTGGCAAGTGATACAGCAACTATTGGTAAGCCACCAATTGACGTATTTAGTATTACTGTTGATAGTACCACATGCTATGGCCCTCAATATTTAGATGGTGCCATTCATGTAGATGCAACGGCAAATCCACCTTATACTTATAGTGTTGATGGAGGTCCACAGGAATTGAATGCCAATTTATATGGCTTAGGTGCTGGTCCTCATTTGGTGATAGCAAGCAATAGAAATGGTTGCATAGATTCAATGATGGTGACTATTCCGTCACCACCACCTATCATCGTTGATGTGATTCCTGACACTGTTTTTCTAGCATTAGGTGCGAGTATCCCTGTTTTAGTGGTACAGCAAAATGCAGTGAATGAAACATATTTATGGAGCTCTGGTTTGGGATTAAGTTGCATAGATTGTAAAGACCCGATTGTGTCGGCATATAATGATATTGTATATCAAGTTAAAGTATATGATCACAGATATCAGTTTTCAACTGAAGATTGTTATGCGGAAGCAACGCTTTATGTTTTTGTTGAAGATCATGTTAGATCTTATCTTCCGAATGCTTTCGTGCCTGGCAAGGGTGGTGAGAATGCCACATTCAAAATTTATGGAGAAGGAATCAAATTGATTAGATGGAGTGTATATGATAGGTGGGGAGAGAAATTATTTGAATCTAATAGACAAGATATTGGATGGGATGGAACTTACAAAGGCTCTCTAGTTAATCCGGGTGTTTACGTTTATTTTGTAGAAGCAGAATATTTGGATGGTCAAAGAGAAACATATTCTGGTAGTGTAACAGTTTTAAGATAATTATAAATGTATTTTGAAAAATCCGCTGATAAAATCAGCGGATTTTTTTGTTTAGTGCACTTTGTTTTATTGAATTAAACTATAGTGTTTGAATGGTATAGAATGTAGCGTGAGTGACTGGCAGCGGTACCTTGTACTGCCAAAGGCACGACAATGTCAATGAGATAATTTGCGTGAAAGTGAAGTTCTACTTGACATTGTCACGCCCAAAAAGAAATAGGCACAATAGGTAGAATCTTGACTTTGAAAAAGCAGTAGAGTTTATTACTTGATAATTGTATAAAAACTCACGTCGATATCACTGGAGCCAATTGCTTGAGAACCATTTTTGGTACCTGGCTGATGTTTTAAATTCACTCTAAGTGTGCCAGTTGAGGCCGTACTTGAGTTGATTTTATTTGACAATCCAATTGGTAAACCTTTTGAATCTAGATCATCATAAGCATGTGTCATCATGAGTCCAGTACTTATGTTAAAAAAGAATTGATGATCTACCCCTTCATTCAGGATTTCATCACTAACAACAGTAAGAGGAGAGGTGCTTTCGTCTAACACTTCAACTACTAAACGATAGTTTTTAGAACTATCCAATACAATCGTATCGGCAACACCATCTAATCCACCTCCTAAACCATCAGCATCTTTAAACTGGAACACTTTTGTATTGCTTCCTTCGCTAAAAGTTAATTTAAGAGTTGTTATAACTTCCTCTGGATTGTCATCTTCTTTAGGTTTACATGAGTCAAGTGTAGAAATTAAAAAGATGATAGATAAAGTTGCCACCATAAATTTGCTCGTTTTTTTTTGAATTTGTTTCATAATTTTTTTTGAATTTATTGTTAAAAAATAAGTGATCGATTGTTATTTTATAAGTCCTTAGAAGAGAAGGGTATTTTAACTCGTATAGAAAAATTTGTACCAGCTTCATCAGCAAAATACCTCCATCTATTCATGTAGTCTCGATATTTTTTATTGAAAAGATTATCGATTGACATAAAAACTTGAATAGGTTCTTTCTTAGTTTTAACTTGTAGTTCACCTGCAAATCCTATCAAAAAATACGCTTTTGGAGCAGGAACTAAATCTTGATTATCGTCGGCTAAGTTTTGGCGAGTAACGTAGGTTGTATTCAATTCAATTCTCACGTCATCCAGTCGACTATGAATAGGAAGAGTGTATCCGATGCTATTTTCAAATCTGTTTGGAGGAATAAAAGGGAGAAAATTTTTATTGAGCAGGTCTCTAGCAAAAAGAATACTTGCCTTCTCACTGATATCAAAAGCGTTGCTTAATTTAATCCTAAAGAAAATATCAGTTCCTAAAAAGTTAGCATCGGTTTGTTTGTAGTCAAAAGCAGGAAACGCTCCTCTAATTGTTAATACAGGTTTAGTTCTGGGTTGAAGGTAAATATAGTTCTTAATGTATTTGTTATATACTGTTACTTCTGCCTGATATAATTTCCCCTCGCTATAGGTCATATTAATTGCAGTATTGTATACTCTTTCAGGTCCTAAATTACTATTTCCTTTTTCGAAGGCTGCTGCACCATGATGTACGCCTTCACTATATAGTTCAACCGCGTGTGGGGCCCGCCAAGAGGTGCCTATCTGAGCATCAAAAGAAAGATGTGAATCAAACTGATATAAGATTCCAAGATTCGCAGAAAGCCCCATCCAATTATGTCTAATATCTACGTCTAGTTGTTTCATTCGAGTAATGTGCTGCCATTTACTATCAAATCTTACACCAGCCTCAAGGGTAAATAACTTGACAGTAATTTTATGAATACTGAAGACACCTATGTTCTGTAATCCGTACTCAGGAATAAAATAGGAGCCAGCATAATAATTGTTTTGTAAAAAACCACTGCAACCAATATTTGAGATATAAGACGAATTAGCATTTTCATGTCGCCAATTGATGTCTCCACTATGGGTGTTGAGATAAAATTCTATAGCAGGTTTATTTTCTTCTCGACCTAAAATTTTATCAAACTCTTGTCTCTTATTAAATTGGTAGGAATAGTCTATGTCTAATTTGTTTTTTGTGTTCAGTAGATAGCCCATTCCCATGGAGGCAGTATGATGATTTATTTTCTGAGAGGGTAGAGCAATTTGGTAACGAAACCTATCCTTATCAATAGGTTCTTCTGATTGGAAAGCGGTTAACAAATCAGTTAGGTTACCAATGTGTGAACCAGCAAATATGCCTAGATTCAACTGATAAATTTTATAGGAAGCATGGAGCTTAATTTTGTTTTTATGATAGTTTGCGGAGGCACTAAAATCTTGTTCCTGATAGCCGGTATTTTTTAAATAGTATGTGGGTGTTTTTGTATTACCAGCCTTCATGAACGTTCCTTGAAGTCGCCAACTAAATCCCGGTGTTTTAGCGAATTGACCTTCGAACATGCCAGAAATCCCACCTCTTAGATTCACTGAAGAAATGTTTGAGTTGATATAAGCATTCCAACCTGGTGTTGATCTTAGGGAGGGCGGTTTCACAATTATGACACCGCCAATTGCCTCACCACTGTATTGCAAGGCACCAGCACCTTTTTCTACTTGAATTTGACCTGCAGTATTAGGGTCTATTTCAGGAGCATGTTCAGAGCCCCATTGCTGACCTTCAAGCCTAACTCCGTCATTTATAGTGATGACTCTAATACTATGAAGACCTGTAACAACAGGTTTAGAAATACCCGTTCCTGTGCTCAATGTGTTTAAGCCTGGTAGCTGTTTTAATATAGTTCCTAAATTTTCACCCGACTTACGGTCAAGATCATATTGGTTTAATTTATTAGAATTGCTGTTGAGTATTTCTGATTTTTTTTTATCTCTGATTTGTAACTCACCCAGAGCTATTTCAGAGGGAACAAGAAAAAAATCTTTATGGATGTCTGATTTTAATATTATTCGAATAGTGTCTGAAACAGATCCAATATGTGATATAATAAAGGTATATGGTCCTTCACAAAGATCTTTTATCTGAAAAAAGCCTTTCTCGTCTGTTTGAATTTTTGACTTTAATTCTTGGACCTCTACAATCGAAAAAGGGAGAGATTGTTTAGTGGCTTTATCTAGTACCTCTGCTTCAAAATGTAGATGACATGATTCTTGCCCTTGACAAATTAGCTGAGTAAAAAAGAGAAGTACAAATAGAATAATAAAATTGTTTTTTTGCAACATTGTTGCAAATGTAATTATATTTTTTTAATTGCAACATTGTTGCAATTAAAATTGTTGAGTATTTAGTTTAAATTTATAAATTTGACCATGCCCAAGAATCTTAATCAGTTGTTAGAAAGACATCATATTCGAAAGACCGAGTGTAGAAAGGATATGCTGACCTATTTTTATGAAAAAAACCATGCAGTTTCCTTTCCTGAATTAGAGAAGGCATTGCATTTACATGATAGGACTAGTGTCTTTAGAAATCTAGTCTATTTTGAGGAAATGGGGTTTCTCCACAAGTTGAATGACAGCGAGGGTATTGTGAAATATGCTTTATGTGAGGAAAAATGTTTTGGTCATTTGCATAAAGATGAGCATGTTCATTTCACTTGTACCAAATGCAATAACACCTTTTGTCTTGAGGAAAAAAAGCTTCCAGAGATTAAATTACCCAAAGGTTTTTTTATGGATAGTTTTTCTATAATCGCGAAAGGCATTTGCGTGGGATGTAGCGCAAAAAAACAAGTATAAGAAGTCTTTTACTTCTTTGGTTTGACCGTTTTTTGAGATTTTTTTGCTTTTACTTTTGAGTGAGGCGGTTTTTTTAAGTGAGGTGGAATGATGCCCGATTTTGCCTTACGCTTGTCTTTTGCTTTGTTTTTTTTTGACCAAGCACCTGTTCCGTTTTTGTTTACAATCTTGCTATCGCGCATTCCGCCAGATGAATTGTACGAAGGAGTCTTATTAACCAACCCCATTTTCTTGTCTTTAAATACTTGAGGTGTTGTGTAATAATGTACGCCAGGGCAGCCTTTCTTTGATCTACAAGAGTTGTTTATAGATACCATACCCAATAGACCAATTAAGAGTATACATCTTCCTATGGTTTTTTTATTATTGGAGATAGAAAAGGTTCTTTTAAAAGACATTTTTTTTTTGCTAATCATCAAAAGCTTAATCATTTTGCTTAAAATAAATAAGGAAAAATAACTCTTCGATTAGAAGGATATTCTTTAAATGTCTTTACATACCAAGCATGATGGTCTCGTGCTCTTGGAATTAAATTTGCAAGACTCCAAATTAAAAAAGTGAAGGATGCAATATTCATGGTCATGATAAAAAAACCGAGCCACTCAAGTATTTCACCAAGATAGTTGGGACATGTGATCTTTTCAAAAAGGAAGCCATGGGGTATTTTATAATCCGTAGAACCATCTTTTCTTAAAGCAATCAAAATACTATCTGACCTATTATTGATATAAAATCCAATTAGAAAAAGGGTTATTCCAATACCTATAAGAATAATTGTAGGGTTAGAGTTTTGAAAATTTCCTAAATAGAAACCGTTAATAAATCCGTTCACACAATTGAAAAGAATTGCAGACAATACAATGCTTAGAGGTATTTTCTTTCCTTTTGTGTTTGTCCGAAGTGGGAATATGATGCTTCTATTTAGGTAATGTAAGTTGAAAATCGCGAAGAAAAGCCAATGGAGTGGCGTCTTCATTGTATTGCCGTGTAAAAAGAAAAAATTAAAGGCGATAGGTGAAATAATTTCCATCACAAGCCAGCCAAGTTTGTTGTTTATCATGTGTCCAAAACCTTTTCTAACATGTCTTCCATATGGTTGACGAATGAATAATAGTGCGACAAAAGTTATGACGGCTATTGCTATCCAACAATAACAGAAGAGTAAAAACGATTCAATAGTTATGTTTTTCATAAGTTAAAATGTAAAAAAAAAACGTCCTTATTGAAAAGATAAGGACGTTTTTTTGTAGGCTTGAATTTGTTTAGTTGTCAATATTAATTTTTCGGAATAATTGTTTGTCTCCAACTTTAATGATTATTGTATAAAAACCAGCGGCAACATTTGAAATATTGATATTACCTGAGTATGAGCCAGAAAAATTATTCATGTTTTCTGTGTATATAATTTTTCCTTCCATATTCATGATGCTGATATTGGCCTTTCCTTTCTCTGTGGTAACAAAGTTTACATTGAAGATTCCGTTACTTGGATTTGGATAAATATTTAGTTCGTTTACTTCTAAAATTATCTCTTGAGTGTTTTCTAACTTTTCGCTTTTTGAAGGAATGTTTAAGGAGTTGATGTTTATACTAGGAACTTGTGATGTAGGATCCATCGACAATACAAAGTTAATCATTTTGGTATTAGCACCTTCTGCAAACAGATTGATATCTTCTAGTTTTTCTTTGTCCAATATAGATTTTATCAATTCAATTTTATCTTTCAGAGCGAAATACTTAACATCCCCAAGGATAACATTATCAAAGTTAATGTCAAAAGATTGTGTTTTTCCTCCCACTTCTTTTGAAAACCTTGCATTTCTTTTATCTATGAGCACAACTGTTGAATTATCATCTCTAAATCTCCATGCATTGTTCTCTCCTAACACTTTATCAATAACATACATTGTTGTACTCGTGTATATTTTTGGAGTTAAAACAAGCTCAACTTCTGCTGGCTTTCCATCTCTGACATAATTGATGTGGACTAACTCATCTGCATGATGCGCCGATATAAAAGTAATCATATCGCATCCACCATTTAGGAGGTGCCCATTCACAGCCGTAATTACATCTCCTCTTTTTAAACCAGCATTTTGTGCAGGGCTATTATCCATCACTCTATCTATTGGAGTGCCATAGCCTAGTTGTTGATCTGCATACATGCTCGGCATTACGCCGATGTATCCTTTCTCTGTGCTAACAGCTTTTAACTGAAGGCTGCTCAAGAAGAGCGCTATAATAAGATACGCGTAGTTTTTTTTCATCTTTTAAAATTTATCTTACAAATTAAACAAGTTTTACTGACATTAAAAAATAAAAAACCACTGACGAAAAGCATCGGCAGTGGTTTTAAAATAACAACAACAACAATTTTATGAATTAGCCATCTTAATGACTTTGCCAGAAATTTTACTTTCTTTTAATTGAGATTCTATCAGAAACATTAAAGATTCAAAGTATTCTTTTTCTTCAAAATAATTTTTTTGCCTAACGTTCAATATCTGTATTGCATGCCAGCAGTGAAGTCTAGCATTATTCAATTTGCCTAAATCTAAATTAACCATACTCATAAAGCGATGAATATTGATTCGAATATAAGACTGACACATGTTGCCGTATGCTAGCGCTTCTTGAGCTAGATCCATAGCTTCTGATGTTTTTAGTTGATTGGCCTTTTGAATGGCATCTTCAAAAACTTTTTTTGACATGTTTTGTAAATGTTCGTAATCATATAATTCTGCATTTTTGAAACTGTAATTTTCTTGTTTTAACGCTCCCATTTTTAATTGATTTTAAGCAAATATAGACATACAAAAGGCAACCTATCTGCGTTTTGCTAAAAAAATTGGCAAAAACTAATAATAATGGCAATAAGATTTGTAAGTGTTTGAAAAACAGCACTATAAATTTTGTTGATTCTTAGGTGCTTAGACAATGCAAATTTAAGGGCAATCTTTCATGCGAATTAGTATATTTGCCAATAGATTAATCAAAAGAAATCAAGCAAATTATTACTCATGAAGTTTATAGTATCTACATCTCAGTTATTAAAGCAACTACAAATCGTCGGTGGCGTTATTAGTTCAAATACCGTTTTACCCATTTTGGAAGATTTTCTATTCGATATTCAGGACGGAAAACTCACCATTTTTGCTACAGACCTTGAAAACTCAATGAGTACAACATTGGATGTTGAGGCAAAAACGAATGGCCGAATCGCTATTCCTGCTAAAATATTAATAGAAACCTTAAAGACATTAGCAGAGCAACCACTAACATTCAACATTGATGAAAAGACCTTTGGTGTTGAGTTGACTTCTGACAACGGAAAGTATAAATTAACTGGCGAAAATGCGTCAGATTACCCTAAAATTCCGTCACCGGAAGGTGTTAGCACCCTAGAGTTAGCAACTTCTGTGCTCACATTCGGCATCAGTAAAACATTGTTTGCTGTGAGTAACGATGATTTAAGACCTGCCATGACTGGGGTTTATTTTAACTTATCTGAAGAAGGATTAACTTTTGTTTCTACAGATGCTCATAAACTTGTACGATACAAGAGAAAAGATGCTAAGAGCGATACAAATACAAGTTTTATTGTACCTAAAAAAGCATTGAATTTATTAAAAAATGCACTACCTAATGACGACTCTAAAGCCATTGTTAGATATAATCAATCTAATGCTTTTTTTGAGTTTAACAATGTGAACTTGATTTGTCGTTTAATCGATGCTAAGTACCCTGATTATAATGCTGTGATACCTCTAGACAATCAAAATAAACTTACGATAGGTAGATATGATTTCCAAAATTCATTGCGTCGTATTTCCATTTTCTCTAACAAAACAACACATCAGGTTGTTCTCAGTATCAAGGGAAGTGAAGTGACTGTTTCTGCACAAGATTTAGACTTTAGTAATGAAGCGAAGGAAACGATCCCATGTAGTTATGATGGCGAAAACATGGAGATTGGATTTAATGCAAAATTTTTAGTAGAAATGTTGAACGTTCTAAATACCGATGAAATTGTACTTCAACTTTCTAGTCCAACAAAAGCAGGTATTATTGTTCCTGCTACAGGCGATGACAACGATGATTTACTCATGTTGGTTATGCCTGTGATGTTAAATACCTAGTTATTTTAAAATGATATGAACTCCATTGAGGTTAAAAAGGAAATTGCCAATAGCGCAACACATGGTTTAGGACTATTGTTGTTTTTGGTTGGGGTTCCGATTATCCTATCGATGTCAATTCTAACGAATCAAATTGTTACCATTTCTTCTGTAGCCGTTTATAGTTTCTGCTTGATGATGGTCTACCTGAGCTCTACGCTCTATCATAGTTTTGGTCACCCGCTGACCAAAAGAGTCTTACGCACCTTTGACCATGTGTCGATTTATTTTTTGATTGCGGGAAGTTATACGCCGTTTATTTTATTGTATTTCAATCATACCAAAGGCCATTATGTTTTATTTTTTTTATGGCTATTGGTATTGTTGGGAACGGTATTTAAAATATTCTTTACAGGAAAATGGGATATGATTTCTACTGCTATTTATTTAGCAATGGGATGGACTATCATTTTTTTTGGTAAAGAACTATTATCCAGTGTTCCTCCGCCAGTTCTAATATGGCTTTTTGTTGGCGGAGCTTTTTATACTATTGGTATTGTATTTTATGTTTGGAAGCGATTTGTGTACCATCATGCGATATGGCATCTGTTTGTGTTAGGGGGCAGTGTAGGTCATTTTATGGCTGTGCTGAAAGCTATCTATATTTCGCTTCATCATTGAATTTTTTTACGGCCTTTAGAAATTTATTTATACTTCTGAAAGTCTTATTTTATCTACTCTTTTGATGTGTCTTCCACCATCAAAGTCAGTATTTAAAAAAGCAAAAACAATTTCTTTTGCCACTTCTATCGAAACATAACGAGCAGGGATGCAGATGATGTTAGCATCATTATGATGACGTGCAAGCTCTGCCAATTCTCGATTCCAGGCAATGGCTGCTCTAATCTCCTGATGTTTGTTAGCTGTCATGGCAACCCCATTTGCACTTCCACAAATCAATATTCCTAAGTCACAATCTTTATTCTCTACAGCGATGGCAGTGGGGTGTGCATAATCAGGATAGTCGCAAGAGTCCATGGAGTTGGTTCCAAAGTCGGTTACCGTTTGATTGTTCTCAACCAAAAAATTTATTATCTCTGATTTATATTCAAAACCAGCATGATCTGATCCAATTGCAATTTTCATTTTGTTTATTTTATATTGTAATAATACTATTTTTTTACTTCAAATAAATTAGAAAAATATTTTTGTACCGCCGATTGAATGGTAGGAGATATATAAAGAAACGAAAAAACTCATTGCATAGTAAGATACTGCGTAAGTGATCGGCAGCCGTACCATGTACGGCAGAGAGCACGACCCCATGTGCTTTTTGACATGGGGGTACGCCATTATATAGATTGTTAGTAAAGGAGAACTACTATAACTGTTCCCTTAGCCAACTTTATGCTTCATCGTCGGGAAATTGAAATTCGAGCTGGCGTTTCTTTTTTTCTACCCGGGCAGAAACAGAAATACTGGCTTCGTATAGCACAACAAGGGGAAGGCAAATCATCGTTAGGCTAAATATATCCGTTTGTGGCGTAATCATGGCCCCAAGAATAACAATGCTTACATAGGCATGCCGACGATATTCTCTCATGTATTTTGGGGTCATCAATCCTAGTTTTGACAAAAAATAAATGAGTACTGGTAATTCGAAAATAAGTCCGCAACTAAATATTAAAGTAGATACACCACTGATATAATTGTCTAAGGAAAACATATTAGTAATAGACTTCGAAATGGTGAAGGATTGAGAAAAGGCGAGCCAGAATGGGGTCATTATGTAATACCCGAATAAAAGACCTGTCAAAAACAAAAGGGAGGTATAAAGAATTATTGGTCTTGTTTTGCTCAGCTCTTTTTCTTGAAGGGCAGGTTTAACAAAACTCCAAATTTCAAAACAGATATAAGGGAAGGCGACCACAATACCGCCTGTAAATGCGGTTGTAAATTGCGTCATTAGCTGTCCAGATAGTTCAGTGTTTAGTAGGGTTAGTTCCTTAAATTGAAAACAGAGCTGATCGGTATGCAACATTGCCCCGACCTTGCAAAAAAACGTATAGGTTATGAAGGTGGGTTTACCTGGGGCAAAAACGATATTTTCAAAAAACCAGTCATAAAAAATAAAGATGACTGTACTTCCCAACAATATGGCAATAAATGAACGAATGATATGCCATCTTAGGGTTTCTAGATGATCAAAAAAACCCATCTCTGTTTCTTTGTCTTTTTTTTGAAAACTCCCCAGTATTGTCTTAATCATCTTTAACTGTCAATTGATATTTTTACATGAATGCATCTCCATCAAGCAGGAAATTTATTGAAGGAATGCAAAGATGATAAATGTAGTGTTATTTTGTTTTTAAAATATTATAAATGTCTTGTAAATCGGGAGATAAGATAATTTCGGTTCTTCTATTTTTGCTTTTTCCCTCATCAGAATCATTTTTTGCAACTGGGTTAAAAGGCCCATGTCCTGAGGCAATGACCTTCTTTGGATCTAGTTTATTGTCGTCTACCAACACTTTCACTACAGTTGTCGCGCGCATCACACTTAGATCCCAATTGTCTTTGATCGTTCCAGCTGCATTTATATAGGGCACGTTGTCGGTATGTCCTTCTACTAGAATGTCAAAACTGGATTGTTTTTTTAGAACAGAAGCCACCTTGCCTAAAGCATCAATTCCCTTTTCGCCTAAGGCAAATGAACCGCTTTTGAAAAGTAACTTATCTGACATGGATACATATATTTTACCGTTTTTTTGGACAATTGATAACTCATTACTGTTGAAGCCAGTCAATGCGTCTAGCAATTTATTTTTTAAATAAGTGGTAGCGGAGTCTTGTTTGTTCAAAATTGATTCAAGCTCCTTGACCCTATTTTCTCTTTCCATTAAATCCTTTCCCAATCGATTAATTTCGTTTTCTTTTTTGAAGAGTTCGGCTTGTTTTTGAATCAATGAATTATTTAGTTCCTCGCGATCTTTAGTAGAGTTGCTTAATAGAGTTTTATTTTGTGTAGTAAGTATATCAATTTGATTGTTAAGTTCATCAATTTGTCTTTGCATTCCTTTGCCTTTAGCCTCTAATTTGACATGATCATTTTTAAGATTATCGTATTCATTTTGTAGCGCATCCTTCTTTGCTTGAAGATCGGCAATGTCTGCCATATTTTTAGATAGTTTTTCGCTACAATCGTTGCTTTGCAATAAGTATTTGTCTGCAAGTGCCTTTTGCTCATTAAATTTTTTACTTGTAACACATGATATCATTGAGATAGACATCAAGAATAGAAAAAGATATGATTTCATTTTAATTTTGTTTGTTGCAAATCTACTCTTTGCTAGAATAGGTTGTAGGCATTGATATTAACATCAGTATTTTGATAAATAGTGGAAAGAAAATCATAGCTTTGCACACTTTTTATTAAAAAACGAACTAATAATATCACTATGAAATTTTCAGCTATGCTTCACAAAGCATTATTCATTATATTGATTTTCTCAGGAATGTCAATTTTTTCTCAAAGTACTGCTGGTGGCAGCACCACTGTCAAAAAAGAAAAGGCTCCTAAAGATACAGTTGCTGTTGTAGCTAAACCTGAGAAAGTAAAAGAAAAAACAGCGAAAAGCTCTAACGAGGTTCAGGTAGGTAAAGTAGTGAATGAATCACTAGCAACGATGAAGTTTGGCAAGAAGAAAAAAGGAGGAATTCAAATGATGTCGAAGGGTTATTATTTTGATGCATGCGATTATTTTCAGTCTGCTTTAAATGAAAAGCCTAAAAAATGGAAACTCTTGGCATTATTGGCAGATGCCAATATGAAATCACGTAATTATGTTAACGCAGAAAATTTCTATTCAAAATTGTCACAAACTAAGAAAGGCTTAAAGAAATTTCCGCTTACAAAATATAATCAAGGTTTGGCCTTAAAAGCAATAGGGAATTACCCTGTAGCAATAGATACTTTTAAATCTTTCCTTGCTAAAGATTATAAAAAGGAAGAGATGCTAAGCATGAAAAAATTTGCACGACGTGAGATTCAAGGAATGGAGATGGCAGATACTTTATCGCAAAGGCCTGTTGAGTATAAGTTAAACTCTTTAAATGGAAATATCAATACGGCGTTTAATGATTATGCTCCCTTTTCTCTAGACCCTTTTAATCTTTACTTTTCAAGTCAAAGAGGCAGTGATCCATATAATTTAACTGTAGCAGGAACATCAAAAGTATATTCTAAGTTTTACGAATCTAAAAAATTTGCAGGTGATTGGTCCGCGGCAACTGAGTTTAGTTCTGACATCAATGCTCAGATGGCAAACTCAAGTGATGCCTACGTTTCTGCAGATGGAAAATCGATGTATTATACACGAAAGTCGGAAGATGAATCGGGCGTAGTGAGCTCTAAAATATTTGTAAGTGAAAACAATGGAACAGGTTGGACAGTAGGTAAACCACTCAATGAGAATATCAATGATGTGACATCTGCTAGCAAAAATCCTATGATTTATGTGAACGCAGAAGGGAAAGAAATATTGTATTTTGCTTCTAATCGATTGTCTGGTAGAGGCGCTTTTGATATCTACTATTCAATTAAAAGCGAGAGTGGTGAATTTGGTCGTGCTAAAAATGCGGGAAGCGCAATAAATACAACAGGAAATGAGGTTACGCCTTTCTTTGATGCAGAGTCAAGAACTTTGTATTTTTCTTCAGATGGTCAAATTAATTTAGGTGGCTTGGATGTTTTTAAAGCGCTACAAAGCGAGGATGGTACAGAGTGGAAAAACCTATCCAATCTAGGAACAGTAATTAATTCTAGTGCCGATGATTATTATTTTAGACCAGCAAAGAATTTCGGATTAGGATATGTGGTGTCTAATAGAAAAGGAGGCAATGCTGTGAAATGCGAAACTTGTTCGGATGATGTTTATGCTGCAAGAATGGTAAGAGGAAACGTAACTGTGATGGGCACCGTTACAGAAGATATCAATGGAGTAAAATCTGCTACGAAAGAGGGGGTTGTAGAAATTCGCAAAACTTCGGACAATTCATTGTTGACAAAGGCTACTGTAAAAGACGGAAGATTTTCAGTGATCATTGATAAGGAAAATGAGGCTATTTATCTTTCAGCTAAAAAGACTGATTTTGAAGATTCAAAAGTATCTTTGAATATAGGCGAATACAAGCCAGAAAGTATCATTACAGAAATGACCTTAAAAAGAACCTTCACTTATGTAGGAACAAAAATTGGGATAGTGTTTTTCGACTATGATAAATTTGGTTTACGCCCAGAAGCACCCGACACATTAAATAAAGTGCTTGCCTTTATTAAGCAGTTTCCAAATTATGTAGTTGAGGTAGGTGGTCATACAGATGATATTGGTCGAGATATTTATAATGATTCACTTGGTTTAAAAAGAGCAGCAGCGGTGAATAGATACATTTTGTCAAAAGATATTCCTAGTTCTAATACGGTTGTAAAGACTTATGGTAAAAAAGCGCCTTTAGTACCAAATAAAAAGCCAGACGGCACAGATAATCCTGATGGACGACAAATGAATAGAAGGGTAGAATTCATTGTTGTAGGTGAAAAGAAATAGAGAAGGCATAAAATAAAATTTTATATATTTGGAAGGAGTTCTGCAGAAGCAGAACTCCTTTTTATTTTTAGTATAATGCGTATTTTTTTTACCTTTTTTTTATTCATATCCCAAATGTTGTTGATTGCCCAGAGTGATTTTCAAGCAACAGGGAATTTCAAAAAAGACTTACAATCTAAAACCACACTAGAAAGTAAAAACGAAATAGCGTTAGCCTCCAATTATTATGAAATTTTAATTGCCTCTCAAAAGTTGAGCCCAGCGCAGTTAATGCAGATTGGACTTAACTATCTGAAAATTGAAAAGTATAGTGAAGCCATAGAAGTATTCAAAACAATCATTAATAAATACTATTTAAAGTTTCCAATTTGTCGATATTATCTCGCTGAAGCATATTTTAGAAAAGGAGATTTGTCGCTTTCTAAAAGTGAATTTAAAACCTTTGCAGATAATTATTTATTTAGCTCTGATAGTTTTAAAATTGTGTTGAACGAGTCATTGTCTCGTTGCGATTCTATGTTAAAATTCGCGCGTGTTCAAAAACCTAAAAGCATCCAATTATTATCTTCTACAGCAGAAATGTTTTCCCCGTCTATGGATAATAAGGGTTGTTTCTACTATGTGCAGAGTACAAAAAAATGGGCATCGGAAACCAAAAATGATGTGATTGAAAAAAGAAAAATTGTTACGATTCATAGCGATTCCTCAATCCTTCCCACTTATATAAATTCGGAAAACACACTCCAAGGCGATGTGTTTGTCTCTGAAGATGGCAATATTTTGATTTTCTCCAGAAAAACAAATGGTGTAAATTCATCGGCCTCTCAAGTTTTATATGCAAGAAAAATAGATGGAATTTGGGAAAGGCCAGTAGTGTTTGAATATCCAATCAATGTTGAGGGATATAATAGTCTTTATGGTTCTATCGTCAAAATAAACCAAGATTATTATCTGTATTATTCTTCAAACAAACCTGATGGAAAGGGTGGATTAGATATTTATTTTGCGGAGTTAAATTCAGATTTTAAAGTAGTTAAAGACTCCATATTGCCAAATGAAATTAACTCAACCTTCGATGAGATAACCCCTTTTTATAACAAACAAAATGCCACTATTTATTTTAGTACGAATAATGCAAGAAACAACTTTGGAGGCTTTGATATCTTTTCCTACAAAAGAGAAGTTAACGAGTCTATCGTTAATTTAAATATGCCTTTTAATTCAGGTGCAGATGATTTCTTCTATCGAACAGTAGATAGGGAGGGCTTTTTAGAATCTAATAGAGAAACACCAACATCGTCTGGTGACCATAAAGTATATAAGTTTGAGGTCGAAAAAAACGACATGAGCATTACAGTATCTTCCAATTATAAAACACAGGAAAATTATAAATTATCAGTTGATGAGAATGCAGTAAGAATATATTATAGTGACACTTCACAACTGCACTCGATTGCTATTGAACAAAACAAGAAGTATAGAATTAAGGTAAAACAAGACAACTATATCGACATAGATACAAGCATCAATATTGGAAATCTTGAAGAAGGACAGAAATTAATGATTAACTTATTTATGGAGCCAATCATTAATATTGAAGGCAAAGTTTACTTTGTGGATTATGATAGTAGTGCACCAAAGGTGAAGCAGTGTGTAGTGGAGTTGATAGACATATCAAACAACAAGGAGCGGGTGATTTATACTACAACAATCAACAAACAAAATAGAAAGTATAGTTTTCAATTGCCGACGGATAAACAGGTTAAACTAAAGGTAAGGGCAGACGCTTACAATACCTATGATACCGTGTTTATGTTGCAGAGTTTTAAATCACCAGGAGGCTTTATTAACAATATTCAACTGCATCAAATTCAAAAAAACAACATTCTTTTTTTAGATAGTTTGTTTGTGTTGGATGACGAAATTCGTACTTACAATGATTTTGATGAAACCATAAAACCGATAGCAAGTTCTTTTAATAAAAATGAAAATATTAAAGCAGAGTTAACAATTCAACTTATTACAACGGATAATGCAAAGAATGATTTCCCTGTTCCTTCCTCCTTAGAGGATATCATTAATAAGTATTTTATAAAAGACATCAATATTAACAAACAAATTATTAAGGTAAAGTCCACATCAAGAAATCAAGATTGGTACAAACTCTATCTTACTTATAAATAGAAGTATGGCAAAGTCAAAGTCAGTTTTTTTCTGTCAAAGTTGTGGCGCTCAATCTGCCAAATGGATTGGTAAGTGTCCAGCTTGCAACGAATGGAATACATATGTAGAAGAACTAGTAAATAAAAAGGAAGAAGAAAAGTATACATGGCGCGAAAAAAATAATAGAGATGTATATGCATCAAAACCACAGGCATTAGATGAAATAGTTGAAAATCCAAATGAAAGAGTTTCTACTAAGGATTCGGAGTTAGATCGTGTGTTGGGAGGCGGCCTTGTGAAAGGCTCACTCATTCTATTGGGAGGCGAACCAGGTATAGGTAAATCAACTTTGCTTCTTCAGATTGGTCTCACTATTACTGACCAAAAGATCTTATATATTACAGGAGAGGAGTCCGCTTCTCAGATCAAACTTCGTGCAGAACGAGTGAATAAAAAGAATGACAATTTTCTCGTGTTAACAGAAACAAATTCTCAAAGAATGTTTCAGCACTGCAAAGAGGTTCAACCTAATATTCTTATTGTAGATTCCATACAAACGGTATACACGGATTTGATCGAAAGTACTCCCGGATCTGTATCTCAGATTAGAGAGTGTGCAGCAGAATTTCAGCGATTTGCAAAAGAAAATGGAGTGATTGTGATATTGGTTGGGCATATCACAAAAGATGGAAGTATTGCTGGTCCAAAAGTCTTAGAACATATTGTGGATGTTGTCTTGCAATTTGAAGGTGACACCAATTATATTTATCGACTATTACGGACGCACAAAAACAGATTTGGTTCAACAGCTGAAATTGGTATTTATGAAATGGATCGTCAGGGATTAAAAGTTGTGACCAATCCATCGCAGTTATTACTTACCGATAGGTCTGAGGCAATGAGTGGCATCTCCATCTCTTCAAATATTGAAGGAATGAGGCCAATGATGGTTGAGGTGCAGGCATTAGTAGGCAACTCAGTCTATGGAACAGCCCAAAGAAGTGCCACAGGATTCGATATAAGAAGAATGCATATGTTGTTGGCGGTATTGGAAAAAAGAGCTAATTATAAATTAGCCATGAAAGATGTTTTTTTAAATATTACCGGAGGAATAAAAATTAGTGATCCAGCAACAGATTTGGCGGTGATTGCCAGTATCATGAGCAGTTACGAAGACCAGCCTATTTCATACAAATATGCCTTTGCTGGGGAGGTAGGGTTAAGTGGCGAAATTCGTTCAGTAAATAGACTCGATCAACGTATTGTAGAAGCTGAAAAATTAGGTTTTGAAAAAATATTTCTAAGCGCCTACTCACAAAATCATATTCAGGTACTGAATGGGAATATCGAAATAGTATACATTGCTAAAGTATATGAATTGTTGGCACACCTATTTTAGTTTTGTCTCCTTACCACTTATCAAAGTACAAAGTATTTGATCGTCAATTGGTCCTTTTATATGCTTGAATGATCTATCAGATTTGAGCTTTTTAAAAGTGTAATTTCGTTTCAATGTACCAATCTGCTAAGATGATTCAAAAGGATATACTGAATCTGTTATATCCTAATTTATGTGCAGCCTGCAATGCTTATTTATCAGAAAACGAACAGGTGATTTGTATTTCGTGTGAGCTGAGGCTACCCTTGACCCATTATCATTTAAGTCAGGAAAATCCAATCATGAAGAAGTTTTGGGGTAGACTTCCCCTACTTCACGCAGCCTCCTTTTACCTCTTTTTGAAGACAGGAAGGGTTCAACAATTAATGCACCAGCTAAAATATAGAAACAATACTATGGTAGGAGAGCGAGTTGGACAATTATATGCTCAACAATTATTGAACGATGAGGTGGTGTTTACTCAAGCTGACTTAATAATACCTATTCCATTGCACTATAAAAAATTAAGGCAAAGAGGATATAACCAAAGTGATTACTTTGCAAAAGGATTATCGGAAAAATTGAAGATTCCTTGGTCTAACTTGCTGCTTGAGAAAGTTGTGAACACGGATTCTCAAACAGGAAAAAATAGAATTCAGAGATGGGAAAATGTCGAAAATGTCTTTAAAGTTAAGGAGTCAAATGCATTTATTGATAAGCATGTAGTATTGGTAGATGATGTGGTAACAACTGGTTCCACCCTTGAAGCATGCGCATATACCATTATAAATAAGTGGCAATGTAAGCTTAGTGTGCTCACTATTGCATCAGCAATTTAGGTGTTTTAGTGATTTAAGTTTAAGTTAACTCACTTGGATTATATTAATTTGGTCCATCCAACTCATTTAGATTATATTTGAATACCAAATCAAAAGAAATTATTGAGATGAAAAACAAGTATGTTGATCTAATTGAACAAACATTTGAATGGCCACAAGAGGAATTTAAAGTGGTAGATGATGAACTTTATTTTCATGATATTGCTATGATGGATATCATTAAACAGTATGGTACACCACTAAAAATTTCATACTTGCCAAAGATTGCTTCTCAAATTCAAAAGGCAAAACGGATGTTTAATGTTGCTATTGCGAAAGCAGACTATAACGGCACCTATAATTTTTGTTACTGCACAAAAAGTTCGCATTTCTCCTTTGTGTTAGAAGAGGTGATTCGAAATGAAGTGCACCTAGAAACTTCATCAGCATTTGACATTAATATTATTGATGCGCTATTGGAGCAAGGATTAATTGATCGACATAAGTTAATCGTGTGTAATGGATTTAAACGAGGACAATATATCGACAACATTGCAAGACTCATTAACACAGGTTTCACAAATGTGATTCCAATTATTGATAACATGCATGAATTTGACGAATTGTATGGCAAGATAGAGCACTATACAAAGATTGGTATTAGAATAGCAAGTGAGGAGGAACCTAAATTTGAATTCTATACCTCGCGTTTGGGTATTGGATATAAGGATATTTTACAGTTTTATAAGGACAATATAAAAAAGAATAAAATGGTGGAAATGAAAATGCTTCATTTTTTCATTAATACTGGTATTCAAGATTCTGCTTATTATTGGAGTGAGCTAAATAAATGTGTGAATATTTATTGCGATTTGAAAAAGATTTGCCCAACACTAGATTCCTTAAACATAGGAGGCGGTTTCCCGATTAAGAACAAACTCGATTTTAATTTCGATTATGAGTATATGGCGGAGGAAATCATTTTACAAATAAAAAATATTTGTGAAAGCCATGGTGTACAAGAACCACATATTTTTACTGAGTTTGGCTCCTATACAGTTGGTGAGAGTGGCGCTACACTTTTTTCTATTCTCGACCAAAAAAAACAAAACGATAGAGAAGCATGGAATATGATAGATGGAAGTTTCATGACGACCTTACCAGATTGTTGGGCAATAAATAAAAAATTTATTCTACTAGCCATTAATAATTGGGACAAAGAAAATGAAAGAGTCTTTTTAGGTGGTCTAACTTGCGATAGCGATGATTACTATAATAGTGAAAGTCATGCCAACGCCATTTATATGCCCAAATATGACAAGGACAACCAACAATATATTGGTTTTTTTCATACAGGCGCTTATCAGGAATCTATTGCTGGTTATGGTGGTATTCAACATTGTCTTTTACCCGCTCCTAAACATGTTATTATATCTAGAGATGAAGAAGGTGAAATTACAACCAAGCTTTTTGCAAAAGAGCAAAGTTATAAGAGTATGTTAAAGATTCTCGGATACATGTAATTTCGTCAAGCAACTTATCTTATTGATCAAATAAACAAGAATTCAATATGCTTTCTTTCTGGGAAAAAAATTCTTTCATAGATCATGATTATATTATCATTGGAAGTGGTCTTATGGGGTTGCATATTGCCTATGAACTGATAGAGAAGGAACCTAATGCTAAAGTTATCGTTTTAGAAAGAGGTGTTTTCCCATCTGGTGCATCGACCAAAAATGCTGGTTTTGCTTGCTTTGGTAGCCTTACAGAAATACTTTCTGACTTTACATTGAATGGTGTTGAAAAAACGTTGGAGACCATCAAAGAAAGATATGAAGGCATTGAATTATTATGTCAAAGACTTGGTAAGAATAATGTTGGATATGAAGCTAATGGAGGCTATGAATTGATTTTTGAAAAGGATCTTCATAGCTTGGACAAATTGGAAGAGGTGAACAAATCCTTGTTCCCAATATTTCAGCAGGATGTTTTTGAACTTGTTAATGAAAAGATTGAACAATTCGGATTTGATCCTGACATAGTGAAAGCATTGATATATAATCGTTTTGAGGGCCAAATTGATTCGGGAAAGATGATGCAATCATTTCTAAAATTAGTCTCTTCAAAAGGGGTGCAAATATTAACCGGTTGCGAAGTATTGGCTATTCATGAAACTGACTCAAGGGCCATAGCAGAAGTAACGCATAACGTTCTTAAAGAAAGGCTTTGTTTTTCGGCAAAGAAAATTTTTGTTTGTACAAACGCATTGTTAAATATGCTCTATAAGGAAGAAATTGTGAAGCCAGGGAGGGGTCAGATTTTTGTAACAAAGCCAATACCTAATTTGCCTTTTAAAGGTGTTTTTCATTTTGATGAAGGCTTCTATTATTTTAGAAATTATGAAGATAGAGTGATTTTTGGTGGTGGAAGAAACCTCGATTTCATTAAGGAAGAAAGTCAAGAATTTGAATATAATGAGATGGTTTTAGAAAATCTCAAAGCAATCTTGACCGAGGTAATCTTACCTCATGTTCATGTAGAAATTGAACTTCAATGGACAGGAATTATGGGTTTTACCATGGATAAGAATCCAATCATTAAAAAGCAAAGCGACAAGGTCATTGTAGCTATGAGTTGTAATGGAATGGGGGTGGCTCTTACTGGAATTAGTGCCAAGAAAGCCCTATTACTACTAGATTAGATCGTTTTTGTTTTAAATTTGTACTTAAACAAAGAAAAAAGTTTCAAATGAGTGAAAAAATTTCTACAAGCAAAGCACCAGCCGCTGTTGGCTTGTATCCACATGCAAGAAAAGTTGGAAATTTATTATTCTTATCTGGTATTGGTCCTCGTGAAGCGGGCACTGATAAAATTCCCGGATTAGAATTTGATAAGTATGGAAATTATAAAAGCTTCAACTTTGAAGCACAGTGCAGATCAGTCTTTGAAAATGTACGTGTTGTTTTGGAAGAAAGTGGAAGTAACTGGAATCAATTGGTGGACGTTACTGTATTTTTAACAAATATGAAACGCGACTTTCAAACCTATAACCAATTATATGCAGAGTATTTTAAAGACAATCAACCATGCAGAACTACTGTTGAAATTAATAGTTTACCGAGCCCAATTTGTATAGAATTAAAATGCATCGCCGAGATAGGCTAAACGTACTTCAATAGCAAAGGGCGCTTAATCATCATCATTATCAACAGAAGCATCTGTCTCGTTGCTTGTTGATAGATAAAATGCTTTAATTCGAGTGACGTCCTTTAGAAAGTCTATTTTGTTAATTTCCACACGATGAATAGGTAGTCCTGTTCTATCTATCAAATCCTTTATCATCTCCTCTCGCCTATCTGGTTTGATTAAATCTATTCGTTCATAATTGATTTCTTTATAATTTTCATGTGCCAAGCTTTGAGATCTTTCAAGAAGAAAAATAAGAATCAATAAAATAGAGTTTGACAAAAGCAAAATCGGCCAAGCATTGGTGACGTCTGCCAATGAATTTAATAAACCAAGCGTTACACAAACAAAGAAATAACCCATTTCTCTGATAGGTACAGATACCGTTCTATATCTTAAAATGGAAAAGATTGCAAACATCCCAAAGGCAAAACCAAGCTTAAGTTTGGTGGTGCTTAACAAAAAACAAATCAAGAAATTCACTGTATTGAAAAGAAAAAAAGTAAATAAGAAATCTTTGTTTTTATGTTTTGGATAGTATATAACCCTCACAACAATAAACACCATGATGAGGTTAAATGCATATCTGATGGCAAAATCCCAGATGCTACTAAGTCCAAAAATTCCAGCGTCTGTTGCGAGATCTGATGCCGTGTCTAATAATTCTTTATCCATTGATTAGTTTATTTATTTTTATAAAGTTGGGTTTAAAATTGTTGTTTTTCACTGCTTCCATCATCGCTATGGCTGTGGAGTATTTGCTAAACCCAGTTTGTTCATAATGCCTTTTAGTACAGGCTTTGATAACGCTACTCGTATAACTTGACTTTTCTTGCTTAATCTCACAGACCACTAATTCGGGAAAACTTTTCACTATCTTTTTGTTGTCAAATCTAATATTCAAATCCAAAGTCACTCTCTCTTTAAAATTGTTATTGGCTATAGTAATTCTGTCAAAATAGACCCAAACTTTTTCTTGAAGCATTTCTCCCTTTATTAAATCATGTTCAATCATTTTAATGTCCGCTTCAGATAAGGTCGTACTGATATCTATTCTTTTCGCTCTTATTTTATTGGTCCGATTGCCCTTTTCTTTGTACTTAATTTCAAAATAGCATAAGCCAGTATCTAGGTATTTTCGATATCTTACCTTAAATCGATCTTGTTTATCATTATGATGATATTTATAGAGGTCGAAATCTACAGTATCAAAATAGAGTGATTCATATCGATGTATTCTTTTAGATTCAATTTCTAAAACCTTATAATCCGATTGAATTTCTCCTAGAATCATTGGAAAATCCTTTATGTGGATTACGTATTTCGAATCTACACGATTTAGTAGTTTTACTTTGTCAAGTTCTTCAAGAGTAAGTGAATCAAAGCTGTTGATGGTTTCGGTGCTCCTGGTCAAATCATTACTCATACATAAACTTTATTGAGTGATTAGTAAGTCATCCAAAGTTATCACTTCTTTTCGCTCAACAATAGTTGCCTTTTGAAGAACACTTCTTTGCAAAAGAGGACAAGTATCGCAAGGACTATACACAAAAACCGTATAATCACCCTTCTGTAAAAAATCGAATTTGTATTCACCAGTGTATGATGTGCGAGTCTCTACATCCACTGTGGTGTTAGTACCATAAGATAAACAAACCCTCTCGTCGCCTAAGTAGCCTTCACTTTTTATAAGACCAGTTTTATCATAATCGATGGCATACACTTTGCCTTGAATAGATGCCAATCCACCATCCCCAGCTACTTTTTTACATGAGCTAAATAAAACAAATAAGACAATAGTAGTGAGGAAAAATAAAAATTTGAATCTCATCATTCGTTTTTATTGGATAATTAATTTTGATGTGGTGTTGCTATTACCTATCGACATCTGTAAAAAGTAAATGCCACTAGTAAGGTTTTCTGGCTTAGCTATACTCAGGATGTTTTCTCCAATCACAGCATTTTTGCTCTCTAATGAATAAACTAATTTGCCACTCAAATCAAAAATAATGGCATTCATTTTCTCTGTAGATTGACTATAAAATGAAATAGTCATTGTGTTGCTAATAGGTTGTGGGTTTATAGTTAGGCCATGTAATTGAGATACCTCTGAAATACCTGATGGAACAACAACAGGAGTGAATACCTGAGAACTACCATAAATGTAATCGCCAGTTTTATTGTTAAGGTTGTCGCTCGCGTTTCCAGTAAAATACATGGTTACGTTTCCTACATCTGTAGCCGGGGCTGTCCAACTGAAATTGAACGTAGCTGCTCCAGAAGAAGAGGTTCCACCCCCTGATTTATGTGTTAAGTTGTTTCTTGATTTACCACTGACCATTACACTTGCTGTCTGTGTTTTTGCGGCATCAGTCACATTGATTGTACCAGCATTTGCCCCTGTAGAATCCAATATCTCAACATCTACACCAAATAAGGCAACCGATGTTTTAGCTACCGTAATACTCATGTTGTATGTGGTGCCAGGAGTATAAATCCAGCCTGTCATGTCTGATGAACTTGGTGTAATCGAACCAGTTCCTGTATTATAGGTGAAGGAAGTATGGCATCCGCTATTTGTGCAATTCGCTTCACCCGGGGAGTTAGTATAACCAACCTTACCACTGTTAGAGTCTACCCCTTGGATAAACATTGAAAAAATAGCAGAGGTCACCAATAAAAGAGCAATGATTTTTTTCATGATTTAGTTTTTAATTAATTTTTTAATGCTTAGTATTTTATTGTCGATGTCCTTCAGAACAACTGAATAGACACCATTTGAATAGTCTCGTAAAGTTATGAATGATTTTTGATTGTAAAAATCTTTTTTTAAGAGCTTGGTTCCAAGCATGTCATATATCTCTATGTATTCAAATGGATTGTTGTTTGACTTCTCAACAATAAAGTCTTGTGTGGTTGGATTTGGGTAGAGAGAAAAAGAGTTTAAATCATTTCCTTCGTCAATAGATAATGGATCGCAATTTGCTCTACCAGGTGATACAATTAAATTGTATCCATTGAATGATTTTACATTTAGAAAATCAGTTCTATTGACTTCTGCATGCCAACTTGAAGCAATATCGTTGTTTGTAGGAAGCGCATAGTTATAAGGTGGACACATTACCAAAGACGGACCATTGCCATTGGCATTCACATCGTAAGGAGTTGCGGAGGCGTAATAAACGCTGTCAATCGTTTGTTCCAAGGAGTTTGTTAATACGAGTGTGTCAGTTGTATTTCCTAATCCACCACTACTCCATTGTAAGGTGGCTAAACCAAAGACGGTTTGCATTAAAACCGAATCTTCAGAAATGACTAAAAACGCTCCTGGAGCTAAAGTTCTTTCAGGAAATTTAAAAGATAATCCCTGATTAAATTTATAGCCACCTAGAGAGACAGGCATATTTCCATAATTGGTGATTTCAATAAATTCAATGGTGTCTTTGAGCAGAGAATAAGGATCGTTGTAATATATTTCATCCATCGCAATAGATCCTAAAGTATTGTTAAATACAAGATCAAAAGAACGTGGCGCAGTCATAGCATTAGCAGTTATGTCTTCAATATTGTCTATTGTAATGGTAGAATACATTCCGATGCTTAATGGGGTTGCTAAGGTTAAAGTTACCGTATCATTACTGCTACTTCTGATAGCTGAAAAGATGGTTCCAAGGCCTGTATAATGCGAAACCACATCTGCGCTAGAGTTTAGCGATTCGTTAAAGGCAATTTGAACTTTGTTCGCAGCGGTTGTCCATGCTTTGAAAGGAACAGGACCTACAGCATCTGTGCTTGGACATCCTAATCCTGGGTGGGCGTAAATCTCCTTTTCCTCTATAAAAATACCAGTATATTTTTGAGCAGAGCTCCAATTACTTGCTATTGAATTATCGGAACTAGGATTACAGAGTGCTAATGATGGACCTTCGCCATCCGCAACTTCTGGCCATGGAAAACTATTGTTGTAGACTACTAAATCTTGCATGACGCCAAGGCCATTTACCAAATAGACAGAGTCTCCCCCATTGCTCAGGGAGCCGCTTCCCCATTGGTTAGCACTCATGCCAAATGCTCGATAAAAAGCCATAGAATCGACGCAATAGACTTTATACTGACCTGGCGCAATCAAAGTAGCGTGTATCGTTTTCTTAAATGCTTTGCTGAATTTCCAACCCTCCAAATCAACGGTGGAAGAACCATTATTGTAAATTTCGACAAATTCTAAGGAGTCTGAGGCTGGGTTATTGTACATAATCTCAGTAATGACAATGTTTTGAGAAAAGCTTCTATTGACCAAAAAAAAACTAACAAATAAAAAGAGTAATAATTTTTTCATGAACTTCATCAATGTTAATTAAATGTTAAAAGTACAGCAAATTTCTTGGAATAAGCAAGTTGGTATTTGTAGTTTAGGACTAGACGATTTTTGATACCTTTGTGATATTATCTGTTGATTATGAACCTAAGCTATTATTTGAGGGGCCATCTTGTAAATACGTTGGCAAATATTAAGAATCTACTTCCCGTCGATGATTTGAGAAAAAATGTCAAATTCAAAAACATTCATAAAGGAGAGCGATTATTTATTCTAGGCAGTGGGCATTCCATTAAACTACAAGATTTGAAATTATTGCAGAATGAAATTGTAATGTCTCAAAATCATTTTCATGCGCATCCCGATACTTCTATTTTTAAACCCAAGTATCAAGTTGTTATTCCTAAGTTTCATCCAAAAGAATATGATAGTGATTGGGTAGAATGGCTCAGAACGATGGAAGAAAAATTGCCGGCAGATTGTACCTATTTTTTTGGTTTAAACACGAAAGAAATGGTGATGCAAAGACCTAAACTAAAAGATCATTCTTATTTTGTTGAACCAGGATTTAACGCTAATTGTTTGTCAAAAGCAAAAGTTGATATCACAGGTTTGATGATGCGTGTACCCACGGTCATTACACAATGTCTCACCATTGCTATTTATATGGGCTTTTCAGAGATTTATTTGATGGGTTTTGATCTGGATCAACTTTGCCTTATCGCTAATGATAGAGATAATGTTCGCTTTTACGGAAATTCGCCTATTACCTCAAATAAGGCGGAGAAAGATTTTGAAAAAGATTTAGCAAGTACCGGAATAGATTGGTTCAATATGTACGCTATCTGGCATCAATTAAATCTCCTTAAGGTGGAGGCCGGAAAAAGAAATGTAAAGATATTGAACGCCACACGCGGTGGAATGCTGAATATGTTCGATCGAGTAGTTTATGAGGATATCATCAAAAGCTAAGGACAAGCAAATTTTATCTTTGTTCTTTACTTATTCAGTTCATCCCAAAACTCAGCTGCACGACGTGTATGTGGTATCACTATAGAGCCACCAATTAAATTCGAAATAGAAAAAACTTCATAAATTTCTGCACTGCTCACACCAAGTTCATGACATTTACCAAGATGATATTTAATACAATCATCGCATCTCAAGACCATGCTTGCCGTTAATCCCATCAGCTCTTTGGTTTTTAGTGGTAGTGCTCCTTCAGTATAGGCTTGATTGTCAAGACTCCAAAATCTTTTTAAAACAAGATTGTCTTCTTTCAGAATTCTTTCATTCATCTTTTCTCTATACTCATTAAATTCTTTTACTTGAGTGCTCATGATATATAATTTTATGGATGTTTTATTAATTTTTAGATACTAACTTTTTCTTTCCCAATAGTTAAAATTTTCTCTATAACCTTCAAGAATGCTCACATAGTTAAAATATCTTTCAGGGTGTATTTTACCTTGCTCCATGGCGTTTTTAACCGCACAATTAGGCTCCTCCAAATGTAAGCAATTATTGAATTGACAGTCATTCATGACCGCTTTAAATTCTCTAAAGTATTGGCCAATCTCTTCGAGCTCAAAATTCATAATCCCAAATTCCTTAATACCAGGGGTGTCGATAATATAGGTGTCGTTGTTTAGAATAATCATTTCAGCAAAGGTGGTCGTGTGGATCCCTTTGTCATGTTTGTTCGAAATTTCTCCAACTCTTAGATCCAACAAAGGATTCAACGCGTTTATTAAAGTACTCTTTCCAACTCCTGAATGTCCAGAAAAAAGGGTGATCTTATTTTGAAGTAGGTCTTCCAAAAACTTAACATGATTGCTATCCAATGCAGAAATTAGATGACATGGATAGCCAATGGGTTCATATATCTCAAGCATTTCAGCTTGTTTCTCTAGGGCTTTTTCATCATAGGTGTCCTGCTTGTTAATAATAATTGAAGCAGGAATATGATAGGCTTCGGCAGTCATTAAAAAGCGGTCGATAAATCCTGTTGATGTTCGAGGAGATGCAATGGTAACAATTAAAAATAGTTGATCAACATTCGCTGCGATAATATGTCTGGCATATTTTTTTTTCGGAGACTCACGAACGATGTAGTTCTTTCTATCATGTATCTTTGAAATGACGATTTCAGTATCTTCATTTTCTATGTCAACAAGATCTCCAACAGCTATAGGATTAGTGGTGTTTAACTCCAATAATCTTATTTTACCTTTTAGTCTGCAATCAACCACATCGCCAGATGCTAACCGCACTTCATACCAACTACCTGTGGACTTTAAAACAATTCCCTGCACTATTTGATTCTATTTGATTCTAAATTAATTTTCATGTCAGTTCTATAAACCGATTTTTTGCTTCAGTAATGTGTCCAATTAAGTTAGGGGCTTTTTCTGCACCATTCCCAATTACAATCAAATCCGCACCAGCCTTATATTTGTTGAGTGCCGTCTCCATATCATTTATCCCACCACCACAAATCAATGGCAATGATACATACTTCTTGACTTGCTGAATCATCTCGTCTGGCACAGGATATTTTGCACCCGAGCCTGCCTCTAAATAAATCATTTGCATGCCCATCATTGCTGCGGCTAAGGATGTTGCCACCGCTATATCTGACTTGTTTGCCGGAATGGCTTTCGTATTGCTCATGTAGGAGACAGAAGTTGAACCACCACTTTCTATAAGTAGATACGCGGTGCCTATCGTTTCGAGATCAAACTCCTTAACGAAAGGTGCTGCCAGCACTTGTTGTCCAATTAAATATTCGGGATTTCTACCAGACAATAGAGAAGTAAACAAAATAGCATCGGCATTTGAACTGATTTGAAATCCATTGCCAGGAAAAATAATTATTGGAATGTCTGTCTGGGTCTTTAATGTCCTGATGGTTTCTTCAAAACGGTTCTGCATCAGTAAGCTGCCACCTACTAATATGAAATCAACTTTATGCTGCTGACAAAGTCCTAATACATGCGTTAATTTTGCTATGTTGTACTTGTCTGGATCAATCAAAACACCAAGCATTTTTAGCCCCTTTTTTGTGTTTTCATGTATCTTTTTATATACGTTTCTCATCTTTATAAACAATTGTTATTTTGGAGGTGTTTTTAGAGCGTTTTTGCCTTGCAACCGTTCATAAAACATTTCTTTTATTAATACAATAGTGTTAGTTATTTTTTTAAATATTTAATTATCCACGTCTCTCTTTAGTGCAAAAATAAAGGCTTTCGACTACTAACATAGTTCTATGTGGATATTGCCTCTGTTATTTAATTTCATTCAAATATAAATTTGTATGTGAAAAGTTCAGAACTTTTACTTGTTACAAATTTTTTTCGATTTCAAATATACAGCACTCATGGCAAACACTAAGACAAAAGGAACAGGATTAAAGGTAGAAAGATATTTTACCAAAGAAGGAAAAAGTTCATATGATTTATTCGAATATGAATACAGAACATCTGAGATAAAAAATCCAGATGGTAAGTTGGTTTTCAGTGTGCCAAATGTAGAAGTTCCTAAAGAATGGTCACAAGTAGCAACAGATATTTTAGCACAAAAATATTTTAGAAAAGCTGGTGTACCCCAAGCTGATGGCTCATTAGGAGGCGAAAACTCTATCAAACAAGTAGCGCACCGTATGGCAGATTGCTGGAAACAATGGGGCGAAGAATATGGTTATTTTGCTTCTTCAGAAGACGCACAAAGATTTTATGATGAAATTTCATTTTCTATTGTAGGTCAATTGGCAGCTCCAAATTCACCGCAATGGTTTAATACTGGCTTATTCACCGCTTATGGAATCAAAGGCAAGCCACAAGGTCATTATTATGTAGATCCGTCCACAGAGAAACTAACAAAGTCAAGCTCTGCATACGAACGACCCCAACCTCATGCTTGTTTTATTCTTTCTGTAGGTGATGATTTGGTAAACGATGGAGGTATTATGGATTTGTGGATCAGAGAAGCAAGAATTTTTAAATACGGTTCTGGTGTTGGTACAAATTTCTCTACGATACGCGGTGCTAGCGAAAAATTATCAGGTGGAGGTACTTCTTCCGGCTTGATGTCCTTCCTGAAAATCGGTGATAGTGCTGCTGGTGCTATCAAATCTGGTGGCACTACTCGTAGAGCCGCAAAAATGGTTTGTCTAGATTTGGACCATCCAGAAATTGAAGAATTCATTTCATGGAAAGTGAAAGAAGAAGAAAAAGTAAAAGCACTAATCGCTGCTGGCTATGATTCTCATTACGAAGGTGAAGCCTACAGAACAGTTGCAGGTCAAAACTCTAACAATTCTGTTCGTATTCCTAATAGTTTTTTCAGAGCGCTAAAAGAAGGAAAAAATTGGGAGACGAAAGCGCGAACGGATGGAAGAACAATGAAGGAAATTCCATCTGACAAATTATGGGGCGACATCGCACAAGCAGCATGGAGTTGTGCAGATCCAGGAGTACAGTACGATACCACCATTAACGAATGGCATACTTGCCCTGAGGGTGGTCGCATCAATGCTTCAAACCCTTGTTCCGAATACATGTTCCTTGATAATACTGCATGTAATCTTGCTTCAATCAACCTTAGGAAGTTTTACAATGACGCAACGCTAACATTTGATGTGAAAGGATTTGAGCACATGTCACGACTATGGACGATGGTACTTGAAATATCTGTGTTGATGGCTCAGTTTCCTTCAAAAGAAGTTGCTCAGTTGTCTTACGAATATAGAACTTTAGGTCTCGGATTTGCTAACCTTGGCTCTGTATTAATGGTATCTGGTATTCCCTATGATAGTGAAGAGGCGCAAGCATATGGTGGAGCAATCTCTGCAATCATGACAGGTACTGCTTATAAAACATCCGCTGAAATGGCCTCTGTATTGGGTACTTTCAAAGGATATGAAAAAAACAAAGAGCACATGATGCGTGTAATGCGCAATCATAGATATGCTGCTTATAACGCTGATGCTGATGCATACGAGGGTCTAGAAACGATTCCACAAGGAATCAATCCTCAATACTGCCCAGACTATTTATTGAAAGCGGCTTGCAACTCTTGGGATGATGCAGTGAAATTAGGCGAAAAATATGGTTATAGAAATGCTCAATCTACCGTAATCGCTCCAACAGGAACAATTGGTCTAGTGATGGATTGTGATACTACTGGTGTTGAACCTGATTTTGCTTTGGTGAAATTTAAAAAATTATCTGGTGGTGGTTACTTTAAAATCATTAACCACTCTATCCCTAAAGCATTAGAAAACTTAGGTTATTCACCTAATCAAGTGGAAGATATTGTAAATTATGCCAAAGGTCATGCATCCCTTGAGAAAGCGCCTCATATCAACTATGACACACTAAGAAGCAAAGGTCTAAACACAGTAGAAATAGAGAAAATCGAAAATCAAATGGCCGGTGTTTTTGATATCAGTTTCGCTTTTAATGTGCACGCATTAGGGGAAGAAACATTAAAAAGACTAGGCTTCTCACAAGACCAATACAGAGATTCTAAATTTAATTTACTACGCGAATTGGGCTTCACTAAAAATGAGATTGAGGTTGCAAACGAATTTGTTTGTGGAACAATGACCATCGAAGGAGCGCCTCATTTAAAAGAGGAGCATTATTCTGTTTTTGACTGTGCTGGTAAATGTGGTTCAAAAGGACAAAGATTTATTCATCCCATGGGACATATCCGAATGATGGCAAGCACTCAACCATTTATTTCAGGAGCAATTTCTAAGACGATCAACCTTCCTAACGAAGCAACAGTGGATGATATCAAAGAATGTTATCTGAAGAGTTGGGAACTCGGTATTAAAGCCAATGCCCTTTATAGAGATGGATGTAAATTGTCTCAACCTTTAGCAAATAAAAAGGATGAAGAAGAAGATAAAGTAACAGCAGCAGATACTAAAATAGCTGAGGCAAACAAAAAACAAAGTATCGAGTTTAGCGAATTAACTCCTGAGCAAGTGTTGGACGCAGCAGTGAGACTTATCAATGATTCTAGCGATACAAAATTCATGCGACAATTATCTCGAATCGTTCAGAAAAAACAATTGCCGCACAAAAGAAATGGTTTTACTCAAAAGGCTAAAATCGATGGACAAACTGTTTTTGTAAGAACAGGTGAATACAACGACGCAACGTTGGGTGAAATATTTGTCGATATGCATAAAGAGGGTGCAGCCTTCCGTTCTTTAATGAACTGCTTTGCTATCGCCGTTTCTATTGGTTTGCAATATGGTGTTCCATTGGAAGAATATGTAAGTAAATTTACATTTACACGCTTCGAACCAAGTGGTCGCGTTGATCATCCAAATATTAAAAATGCAACATCGATCATCGATTACATTTTCAGATTATTGGCGTTTGAATATTTGGGAAGAACGGATTTAGTGCATATTACCCCTGCTGAGCTAGCATCTAAAGAGCAAGACCCATCAGACCTTACTACAGAAATTGCTGGTGATAATTTGCAAATGGACACTCCAAAAGCATCTGCCGTTGAAATGCCTGTATCAAGCGTTAGTCAAGCCAAACCAGATACCTCTAGCAATGTAGCAAAGATGACATCTAAAGTGATTTTAGCACCCGTAAAGGTCGGAAATATTTATGGTGATGGTTCCGCACCAAGTTGCCGCGAATGTGGCAATATGACTGTTAGAAGAGGAACTTGTTACTATTGTGAAACTTGCGGATCCACTTCTGGCTGTAGTTAATCACTAAAAAAAATTGACAATTTGAAACCCTCGTATTTGCGAGGGTTTTTTATTTTATCAAAGAAAAAGGAACTGGGCAATTGGCAAGCCACCGCGCTATACACTACAAGTCCTCGCGTCTCCTGTCGTCGCCGCTGTGGGCTTTTCGTTGCTATCGCTATCGCAAAGTAGAGTTCATAAGATATGTGATAATGTTGTAGGCATTTAATTTATAAAACGCATGTTTTTGTGCTATTTTGTCGTCAAATAACATTCTCATGAAAACTTTAAAATTAAGAAATTATAAAACAGAAAGTATTATTCTAGGACTTGGGGCATTGGCTTTGGGGGCAACGATTTTGTATTGGGCATCTAGAGGCGACATGACACTACGAATTTCAGGTGCAAAACTCGATAAAGCAACCTCCGCTGGTCTAATGTATATTATTGCACTAGGTCCAATTCTTACAGGTATAAATCTGATTATAAAATATTTTTCCTTGTTGGTTTATGGCGAATTTACAATGACAATGGAAACAGATAAATTTGTTTATCCTGCCTACAAAATGTTTAGAGGCTTTAAGAAGAAGGAGATAGAAAAAAGCAAAATGGCTTCTGCTAGATTGTATTTAGCAAACAACAAACCTTTCTCATTCTATTTTGTGAACAAAGAGAATATAACAATGGATGTTATAGAAACTGAAATTCTCCATCCATCCGTAGTTCCTATACAGGCTGTTGAGCAAATCAATACTTGGATTGGGCAATAGCAAAATTTTTTGTTGCAGAAGAAAAGTAGCACTTATTTTACAACACCCAATTCTCTTCCAATTTTTTCAAAAGCAGCCAATGCCTTATCCAAATGTTCTTTGGTGTGTGCAGCCGATAATTGAACCCTAATTCGAGCTTGTTCTTTTGGTACCACAGGAAAGAAAAAACCAATCACATAAATTCCTTCCTCTAATAATTTATTGGCAAAGGTTTGTGATAGTTTAGCGTCATACAACATAATAGGAACAATGGCGCTTTCTCCATCTTTGTAGGCAATCCCCATTTTTTTTACACCCTCCTTAAAGTATTTGATATTCCAATCTAACTGATCTCTCAATGCAGTGCTTTCGCTTAGTAAATCCAACACAGCAATAGATGCGCCGACAATACTTGGAGCCAAAGAATTAGAAAATAAATAGGGTCTAGAACGTTGTCTTAAAATATCGATAATTTCTTTTCTACCTGTTGTAAAGCCACCCATAGCACCACCCAAAGCCTTTCCTAAGGTACCGGTGATAATGTCTACTCTACCCATAACGTTTTTTAGTTCTATGGTACCTCTGCCAGTTTTGCCAATAAAACCTGTAGCATGGCATTCATCTACCATCACCAACGCATCATATTTGTCCGCTAGGTCACATATTTTATCCAGTTGAGCTACATACCCATCCATTGAAAAAACACCATCAGTCACAATTATTTTGAATCGTTTAGTAGATGCCTCTTTTAAACAGTTCTCTAATTCCTCCATATTGTTATTGGCATATCGATATCTATGGGCCTTGCAAAGTCTTACGCCATCTATAATAGAGGCATGGTTTAAGGAATCAGAAATAATGGCATCCTCTTCATTGAATAATGGTTCGAACACACCACCATTGGCATCAAATGCTGCTGCATAAAGGATGGTATCTTCCGTTCCAAGGAAAGTTGCGATTTTTTCTTCTAGCGTTTTGTGTATGTCTTGTGTACCACAGATAAATCTAACAGACGACATTCCAAAACCATGCGTATCAATGGCCTCTTTTGCAGCGGCTGTTACACGTGGATGTGACGAAAGTCCCAAATAATTATTGGCGCAAAAATTAAGCACCTTCTTTCCATCGTTTAAGGTGATTTCTGCGTCTTGGGCCGAAGTGATAATTCTTTCATTTTTATATAAACCGGCCTCCTTAATGGCCTCCAATTCTTTTGCTATATGTTTTTGTAAGCCTCCGTACATAGTGAATATTTTTAGTTGTGATAGATTATTTATGCTAATGAAAGGCAAAGATAATTCATAGCAAAGGAATTAAAAACGTAGAGTTGAGAATATACTTTGATATCATGTTCTGTTAGCGTGAAACAATTGCAGAATAGGTGTTTCAATCATGAAGAATTTTCTTACTCTTACCTATAAAAACAGTTAAATAGTGAAAAGCTTACTCAACTAAATTTAATTATTTGAGTTAACTTTGTACATAATTAACTTTAAACAAATATTAAATAAAAATGGCACTAGAAATAACAGGAACCGTCAAAGAAATTTTTGATACCCAAACTTTTACCAGTGGGTTTTCAAAAAGAGAATTTGTAATTACCACTCAAGAGCAATATCCGCAGCAGGTAAAATTTGAGATGACAAAGGACCGAGCAGAAATCATTGAATCGCTCTCTATAGGAGATTTTGTAAAGGTGAGTTTTAATATTCGTGGCAATGAGTACCAAGGCAAGTATTATGTAAGCCTACAGGGTTGGAAAGTAGAGAAGAATCCATCTATGGAGGAAGGAACAGTAGCGCCAGTAAAGAAACCATTTGTAACAAATGATCCCAAAGATTATTCAGACACTCCACCAAGTACAGCAACAAATACTACTATAAGCGAATCGATAGAAGACGATTTGCCATTTTAATAAACCACACTCTTTTTCATAGTTGTTACGAACATAATTTATAGTCATGCCTTTATTAAACGAAAATAAAACCGAAGAAGAAAAGGATGCTATGATGAAATGGTTGAAAGTTCGTCAATATGTAAATACAAATTTTGGCAAACGCCCCGACATTAATGCGGTGCTCATGATCATTGGAATTAATGAATTGGGAGTGGTGAGAGAGGTTTTTACAAAAGAAGAGAAACAAGACCTAATGCACATTGCTATTTGCGCACTCTTCGAGGACGAGGGATATTTTAAGTTTGCCGGCTTCGATAAAGATGGTTGGCCACACTATGATACCCTTGAAAATATTCCCAAAGGAAAGTTACGTGAACAAGAAGGTTTGCTCAAGCGAAAAATTATTGCTTATTTCGATGCTTTAGGAATATTGTAATAGAAATAGAAAAGATCTTAAAACTAAAAAGCCTTAGCAATTGCTAAGGCTTTTTTATATGTGTCGGGGTAGCAGGATTCGAACCTGCGACCACCTGGTCCCAAACCAGGTACGCTAAACCAGCTGCGCTACACCCCGATTTTATATCGTGTTCATTCTTTCAATCAATCACCAAACTTGCGGTGAGGGAGGGATTCGAACCCTCGGTACAGTTACCCGTACGACAGTTTAGCAAACTGTTCCTTTCGGCCACTCAGGCACCTCACCAAAAAGGAATGCAAAAGTAATCAAATTATACCTGCATTCAAACTTTTATTTTAAATTAAAATTATCCGATGCTCATTTGAATTTTCTTCTGGATATCAGATACATTGTCTTTGAATATATCATCAGTATCCATAAGGTTTTGAACGGCCTGGCAGGAATGAATAACCGTAGAGTGATCACGACCACCAAAATATTTTCCAATTACTTTGAGTGAATTCTTGGTGTACATTTTGGCAAGAAACATAGATAACTGTCTCGCTTGAACCACAGAACGTTTTCTAGTTTTTTCTTTTAATTTGTCATTTTGAATACTGAAATATTCGCATACTACTTTCTGGATATAATCGATAGACACTTCTCTAGATATAGATTTTACAAAATTCTTGATAATCTTTTTTGCAAGATCGATATCGATTTCTTTTTTATTCAATGACGCTTGCGCCAATAGGGAAATCAAAGCACCTTCTAGTTCACGAATATTTGTATTGATGTTGTAGGCTACAAACTCCACGACATCTCTCGGCAACTCAATACCATCAGCATACATTTTCTTCTCAAGAATTGCGATTCTTGTTTCGAAATCAGGAACCTGTAAGTCAGCACTCAAGCCCCATTTAAAACGAGACAATAGTCTTTCTTCCATTCCTTCTAAATCACGAGGAGGTCTATCTGACGTTAAAATTAACTGTTTACCGTTCTGATGTAGGTGATTGAAAATATGGAAGAATATATCTTGTGTTCTATCTTTATTAGCGAAGAATTGAATATCATCAACAATCAATACATCAACCAATTGATAGAAATGTATGAAATCATTGACTGCATTGTTTTTCAATGAATCTATAAATTGATTGGTAAATTTCTCAGAAGAAACATAAAGTACTGTTTTGTTGGGAAATTTATTTTTCACTTCATTGCCAATCGCTTGTGCTAAGTGTGTTTTACCTAAGCCAACACCGCCATATACTACCAACGGATTAAAAGCAGTGCCACCTGGTTTTTGAGATACCGCAAAACCAGCACTTCTTCCTAATCGATTGCAATCGCCTTCCACAAAAGAATCGAAGTTGTAGATTGGATTAAGTTGAGAGTCGATATTCACTTTCTTTAAACCTGGAATGATAAAAGGATTTTTTATATTCTTATTCAAGTTTAAAGGCATACTTGCTTCAGGATTCTTATTGTTGCCTGTATTGTAGTTTGGAATGTTCACGGTAGAAGGAGCATTGCCATTAGAGCTGTTCTCTACCACAATTCTATATTCTAAACGCGCATCACTACCCAACTCTCTTTTAATCGTTTTTCTGAGCAGAGAAACATAATGTTCTTCTAACCATTCATAAAAAAACTGACTTGGTACTTGAATTGTTAGAACATTATCTTTTAATTCTACGGGTTTGATGGGTTCGAACCAAGTTTTGAAACTTTGAAGACTGATATTATCCTTTATAATTTTAAGTGAATTGTTCCAAACAGATTCGAATGTATGTTTCATATTAATAATTGGGTTATCTTGTTGTTCTTAATTTCTTGGGGGTGCGAAAATGTAAAAAAAATTCTAATAAAAAAAACTTTTTCCACTTGACTTTGTGGAAAAAAATTTTAACCGTTGAAAACTAACGTCTAAAAAGGTTTTTACCGTACCTATGCACGAATATAAGAATATTAATTAGGACTTTGTAATAAAAGTGTTAGAATATTTCATATATTTTTTTTCACTCATCTTTTTGAAATGAAAATCCAGTCTTCCAAGCATTAATCCTGCCCAACCTACTTGATTGAGCAATACTTCGCGTCCATCTAGGTTTTTATATGCTAATGGTTTTTCGAAGAAAGTATGAGTATGTCCACCAAGAATTAAATCAATGTTTTTTGTAGAGGCACACAAAATTTCATCACTTACTTTTTTATTCTCATATTTATAGCCCAAATGAGATAAGCAAATCACGAAATTACAAGCCATTTCATTTTTTAATTTTTCTGCAATAGTATTGGCCGTTTTTATGGGGTCATTATATTTGACATCCCCATACATTTGAGAAGGAACAAGACCTTCGAGCTCTATGCCTATCCCAAAAACACCCACCTTCACACCATTTTTATCAAACACTTTGTAAGGTTCTATCATACCATGGAGTATGGTATTTTCAAAGTCGTAATTAGCGTTGAGCATTGAAAATTTTGCCGAAGGCAAATGTCTTTTTAATCCTTCTAATCCAATATCAAAATCATGATTCCCTAAGGTGGACGCATCATAGCCCATTTCATTCATCACTTTGTATTCCACGGCACCATTAAAAAAATTGAAATAAGGAGTGCCTTGCCAAATATCGCCAGCATCTAATAATAAAACATTGTTATTTTCTGCTCTAATACTCTTTATCAAAGATGCTCTTGGTGCTGCGCCGCCCATGCCTTGATTCTTGCCACCATCCATTGGAAACGGCTCTATTCTGCTGTGCACATCATTGGTGTGCAGGATGGTTAAGGTTGTTTCATTCTCATTTGCGGCCATGGCAGATACGGGGAATTGTCCAGCGGCAATCAGAGCTGCAGCAGCAGCACTTGTTCTGATAAATGATTTTCTATTCCACATTTTTAATTCTTTGTGTATTATTTGAAACAATTTTTTTCCCTGCTTTAGTCAAGTCTTTTAAATAATCTATTAAAGCATCTCTTACCAGATAATTGATTTTTTGTTGTGGGATATTTTTCAGCATACTTAAGTTGTCACCACCATTTGCGATATAATCTGACACAGCAAGGGTATATGTTTGAGTGATATCAAATGCCTTATCACCAATAAAAATATTGACCGCATTATTTTTTTTGATAGTAAAATTGACTCCACTCACTGGCCATCCTCCTTGCGAAGCAATATAATCCAGAATCGTCGCTAAGGTATCTCCATGGATTTTTAAAACCACCAATTGATTATCGAATGGCATTAGTTCGTATACCTTACCTAAAGTAATATTGCCTGCTGGAATCATGTTTAGTCGAATGCCACCGTAATTAATAATGACCAGATCCACCGCTGCTCCCGTTCTTTTTTCAGTTTCGTATTTGATGGCATCACTAAAAAAATTACCTAAACTAGAAGAAGGTCTATTCTTTGTTAGTTCTGTGTCGCAAATAGCCAATACAGCATTCATGGTAGAATCGAGTTGTGCTTTATAGGGATATATCAATGAGTCAATTTGAGCATCGGAAGCATAGTCCTTGTTAATCTTTATTTCACCACTAAGGTGCGTGGTATGGTAAAAATATTTAGGTGCACAGGAACCCAGCAGAAAAAGGATTGCAACAAATACGTAGTTTTTAATTTTAACCATTATGTTCACCATATATTTCGCGCAGTGAGTCGGCAATTTCGCCCAAAGTTGCTTTTGATTCAACAGCTTTGATTACATAAGGCATGATATTTCTATCTTCCTTAGCGCTGGTCTGAATGTCGATGATGTTTTGTCGAGTTGCATCATTGTCTCTTTCTGCTCTCAGTTTTTTTAGTTTCTCTGCTTGAACAAGTCGAATGCTTTCATCTATTTTAAATACGGGTTCTGTTTTTTCTCCTTCTATCAAGTAGTCATTCACTCCTACAATAATTTTTTCTTTGCTCTCTATATCTTTTTGATATTGATAGCTGCTTCTGGCGATCTCTTCTTGAATAAACCCTTTTTCAACAGCATTTACCGCACCGCCCATTTTATCTATTTTCAATATTAAATCATTCGCTTTGTGTTCAATTTCATCTGTGAGTGCTTCCATAAAATAGGATCCCCCAAATGGATCAACCACAGAAGAGACGCCACTTTCGTAGCCAATAATTTGTTGTGTTCGTAAGGCGATTCGAGCTGCTTCTTCCGTAGGAAGCGACAGAGCTTCGTCGTAGCCATTGGTGTGTAAGGATTGTGTGCCGCCCAATACCGCTGCCATGGCTTGCAAGGTAACACGAGAAATATTGTTTTTAGGTTGTTGAGCAGTTAATGTGGCACCACCTGTTTGTGTGTGAAAACGAAGTTGCATGGCCCTTTCATCGGTCGCTCCTAATTCTTTCATGATTTTTGCCCACATCCTTCTTGCAGCTCTAAATTTTGCAATTTCTTCTAAAAAATTATTGTGTGCATTAAAAAAGAAAGAAAGCCTTTTGCCAAATACATTGATGTCCATGCCTTTTTTCTGAGCGGCTTCTACATAAGCTTTACCATTTGCTAAAGTGAAAGCCAACTCCTGAACAGCTGTAGATCCAGCCTCTCTAATATGGTAACCGGAAATTGAAATGGTATTCCACTTGGGTACCTCATTGCTACAATATTCAAAAATATCAGTAATGATTTTCATTGAAGGCTTGGGTGGATAGATATAGGTTCCTCGCGCAGCGTATTCTTTTAAAATATCATTCTGAATGGTACCTGAAATTTTTTTAATGTCGGCACCTTGTTTTTTTGCAAGAGCGATATAGAGCGATAATAATATATACCCGGTTGCATTAATGGTCATGGAGGTTGAAATTTCTTCAAGCTTAATGCCATCAAAAAGTATGGACATGTCTTCTATCGAATCAATGGCTACACCTACTTTTCCTACTTCGCCTTCTGCTAATTCATGATCAGAATCATAACCGATTTGAGTAGGTAAATCAAAGGCAACACTTAAGCCCATTACCCCATTTTGTAAAAGATACTTGTATCTTTTGTTTGATTCTTCTGCCGTCGAAAAACCTGCGTATTGTCGCATGGTCCACAACTTATCGCGATACATACTGGCATGAATACCTCTCGTGAAGGGGAATGCACCTGGTTGTTCTATAGCATGATCAGGCTGGCTATAATTTGCATTTAATATAATTCCAGAATCGGTGATGTGTTTGCTCATCTACAATAGATTTAAAATAGTGATTTTACTTCTTCTCTCAAAAGTTCTTGTGCCGCAAGATGTGGGGCAGGATTTTCCATTTCATAATATTGATTCAAAATGGCTTTGCACAATTGAGAAGCGCTTGCGTCTGTTGGAATACTTGCAGCCACGATGTGGATGTTTTTCAACATGTCATTTCTTACGGCTACAATAGCACTCCATAAATTAGCAGAAACATAAATTTGCTGAGATAGGTTGTGGTCAAATTCAGATTTGATGGTTGAAATCAGCATCAGCTGATAGTCTTTGGCAGAGATATCTGACGGTAAAATTCTAGTCAGTAAATTGTTCGGCTCCATGCGTTCGATGAGTAATGTCAGTCGTTCATACGATTGCAAACGGAGCGGTAAGGTGGTGTTTTTATTCTTGATGGTGATTTCAAACTTTTTATAATCTTCTTCTTTCTTCAAAAACAATCGAACCATAAGCAATGCCGCTGCCAAAGAAATCACAGATGGAACGGTGTATTTGGCAATTTCTAAAAGGGTGGTTTCCATAATGTGCTAAATTTAAAATTGAAGCTAGAAATCTCTTTCAATATGCATAAGATATGCTACCTTCTAATCAACGATAAAGGTACTAAAATGTGCATCTCTATCTTGTTTTTTTATGTAAATTTTC
This sequence comes from Chitinophaga pinensis, assembly GCA_945897725.1. GTDB lineage: Bacteria > Bacteroidota > Bacteroidia > Chitinophagales > CAMDFR01 > CAMDFR01. The sequence goes on along the minus strand of CAMDFR010000001.1, from coordinate 163,979 downwards.
AAAATAAATGAACCCAATGAGCTAGTTTTGTGTTTACAAAGCACGATTACATTATAAAATAAAGATGCAAACACTTACAAGCAATCCAATTACACTTACAGAAGGCGCCATTCAGGAGATAAAAAGACTGATTCATGCTAGCAATATGACTTCCGATCAATTTCTTCGAATCGGTGTGAAAGGTGGTGGTTGTGCAGGTTTTAGCTATATCCTCGATTTTGATAGTAAACAAGAAGGGGACGATGAGTATGAAATCGAAGGCATCAAAGTAATCATGAATATTGCACATCATTTATACCTAAACGGAATCGAGATAGATTATCAAACAGGCTTAAATAATCGGGGGTTTGTATATAATAATCCAAATGCTTCCAAGACCTGTGGTTGCGGTACTTCCTTCGGATAAAACAACAACTTCTTATAAAACGAAAAGAGCAGATATTATCTGCTCTTTTTTTATTTTAATGCTTTGAATTCGAGGTCGAGAAATCGCTATTTGGTCGTTTTGTAAAGTTCTTCCTCAGTCTTTACCACAACCATATCTCCATCCTTCAATATTTTTGAAATCGCTTTATAGGGTGCAGTAATAATTTTTTCGTTTCCTGTTAAACCAGAAACAATTTCAATATTGGTATCATCTTGAATGCCTGTTTTCACTTTTACTGCTTTTGCTTTACCATTCTCAACAACAAACACAATCTCTTCTATCGATTTTTTCTTAGTCGATTCTTTGTCATCACCTTTGTCGCTCGATTCTGCTTTGAGATCACGTGTCGTTACACTCTGAATAGGCACAGAAAATACATTCTGCTTTCTATTTGTCAGGATGCTAGCAGTAGCAGACATTCCAGGTCTAAAAGGAAATGGATGTCCATTTTCAGGTGCCACTAAATCAGCATAAGAGTCAGCAATCATTTTAATTTTTACGGTAAAATTTGTCACTTGATCAGTAGTAATAGAAAAGTCGCTTTTAGAGGCATAAGCAATTTCAGTCACTACTCCTTTAAATTTCCTATTCAAGTAGGCATCAATCTCTATCTCTGCGGTGTCTCCAATTTTCATTCTTAAAATATCATTCTCATTAATATCCACCCTTGCTTCCATATTGTATAAATCCGAGATTCTCAATAATTCAGTTCCAGCCATCTGTGTGGTACCCAACACTCTCTCTCCTTTTTCTACATTCAACTTAGAAACGATACCGTCGATTGGTGCATAAATCGTTGTTTTATCAAGATTTAATTTTGTCTGTATCAAAGAGGCCATCGCACTTTTAACACTATAGCCACCTGCTTCTAAATTCTTCATCGCTGCATCATAATTGGCACTTGCTGTTTTGAATTGTGAGAAGGCCTGTTCAAATTCTGAATCAGAAATCACCTTTTGCGTATGTAAGTTTTTATTTCTTTCATAGCTTTGTTTGGCAAGATCGAATGCTGCTTCCACCTGCGCTAGGTTTGCTTTTGAACTACTTTCATTTGCTTTCATTTGATTCACATAGGCCTCTGATTTTATCAATTCAGAATTGTAAATGTTAGGGTTAATCTTCAATAACAATTGTCCTTTCTTTACGGCTTGTCCTTCTTTCACATATATCTCAATGATTTCGCCAGAAACTTCGGGACTAATCTTTACCTCTGTTTGTGAATATAGTTTTCCATTTGCTGGAACAGACTCTGTGATATCTTTTTTCATTACTTGTTGCATCGCAACTTCTGTCCCTGTATTCGACTTGATAAAGCCTGCTTTTTTACCGATAAAAACAAGAAGCAAAACGGCTGCAAAAACACCAAGTAGTATAAATATTATTTTGTTTGTTTTCATGATTTGATGGAAAGATGAATAAGAGATGATTAATTTAAACTCAAGGTTTTACCTTGATAAAAGTCTAAAATTTTGATTTTGAATAAATAATCGAATTTGTTTCTTGTTAGTTCTGATTGTGCAAAGGATAAATTGTTTTGAATAATGTTCAATTCTATTTGCGCCAAGGATCCTACACCAAATCGCTCTTTTGCAAAATCATAACTCTTCTGTAATGACTCCGTGTTTTTAAGGTTGGCTTCGTAGGTTTTTTTTGCCGAAATAGCATTAAAATAAGCTCTATACACATCTTCTTTTAGCTTGTTTTTAGCAGCTTCTAAGGTCAGGTTATTATTTATCAAATCAAGTTTAGCATTACTTAAATTGGTGATTCGATTCCACTTGCTAAAAATCGGAAGATTTAATGACACACCTACCACTTGCGAAAAATTGTTTTTCAACTGTGCGCCGTAGGGCGTTTTTGTAATCTCCCTGTCTGAAAGGATCGTATACACTGGTTCCAAGCTGCTTGGTACAAAGCCAATCGGTTGTAGGGTATAGGTTTCTAAGGTTTTTACGGTTTGACTCTCACTAAAATAATTTGAACGCAAACTTCCGTATAAGCTTAGAGTCGGTGAAAATGCCCCCTTGCTAATGGCTAAACTTCTTCCTGCACTTTTTAGTCGGTATTCAGCACTTTTGATGGATGGTTGGTTCGTTACGGCATATCCATATATGCGAGCTGCCGAAACGCTTTCGTCCCACATCAATTCTTGGTTAATCACTGGAATCACTACATCAAAACTCACTTCAGGATCTAATTGCAATAATAGTTTTAAGGATAGCTTGCTTAAGTCTAAAGCATTTTGTGCATTTACAATTTTTAAATCATCCGTAGCTAATTGTGCATCAGATTGCAAACGATTGCCTTCTGGTTGAGCACCCGCAGAGATTAATGCTATGGTCTTTTGTAGTTGTTGCTCCGACATTTTTTTTTGATCTATCGCCACTTGCACCAAATCCATATTCTGTAATATTTGAAGATAAAGTTGAGCAATGGAAAGGACCATATTGTTTTTGGCATTTTCCAAATCCTGTTTGCTCGCCTCCAAATCTAAGCCACTCTTTTTCATGTTATTGATCTGCTGCAGTCCTGTAAACAAAGGCAAATTGCCATTCACAGAAAAACTATTCGAATTGGTGGTCTTCTGCACAAAATCATAGGTAGTTGGATTCACCGAATTCCCAAAGTTCAGATTATAGGAACCATCCGCAGACAAAGTGGGTGTGAAATTCATCTTCGACTGCAAAAAATTATTTTCATTCACTTTTTTGGCAATCTCACTCTGCCGTATGCTGACATTGTTTTTGAAAGCGTATTCAATGCATCGCTCTAATGACCATTTTTCTTGACTCTTCACTTGTAAAAACAAAAAGATAAATGCCAGAATAGAAAGTTGCTTTATCATGTAAGCTCTATTTTTACACAAAGTTTGTATATTATTCGCACATTACAACTATTCCGACTCAATTTTATGTTTTTTTACTCTTTTTTTTCAAATGCTATAAATTCGCAACACCAAAACGTCAATACTTTCAATTATGTTCGACATTTTCAATCAGCCATCTTTAGATCAAAAGACATCAGAATTATTACGAGAGGAGTTTGTGGGTGATGACATCACAAAAATGGCCATATTGGTGGAAGTGCTGCATTATCACGATCATCTTTATTATAAGAATGCAGCACCCAAAATAAACGATCAACAATACGATTTTTTGTTCAAGACACTGAAAGCCTTAGAGGCCAAAAATCCTTTACTTATTTTGCCAGATTCTCCCACACAGAATATAACGCTGTCTGTTGATGATAATGACGTAAAAGTGGTGCAACATAGCGTTCCCATGCTCTCCTTAGAGAATTCTTATAATGCAGATGATTTGTATGAGTTTGATAAACGCATTCGAAACTTACTAAAAATGGACAACATTCTTTATTGTGTTGAGCCTAAGTTCGATGGCAGTAGCATTGCCTTATTGTATCAAAACGATTCGCTTGTCAGAGCCGCCACCAGAGGTAATGGTACAGAAGGCGAGGATATCACACACAATGCAAAAATGATTCGAAGCATCCCTCAAAACCCCGCCTTCTCTAGCTTAGGAATAGATACTATTGAGTTGAGAGGAGAAGTGGTGATTGAGAATGAAGTCTTTCGAAAATTAAATGAAACTAGGAAAGAGAAAAATCTAAAGACCTTTCAGAATAGCAGAAATACAGCATCAGGATCGCTGCGAATGAAGGAATCTAATGAAATTGAAGAACGTGGTTTGGAAGCATTCATTTATCAAGTAGGTTATGTGGTAGATGCTGCCAAAAAAGAGATGCTTGGCAATAACTTTGTTTCGCATTTTGAAAACATGCAAATGTTGCATCGCTTGGGTTTCCAGACACCACAAAAAGAAAAGAAATTATGCAACTCCATTGAGGAAGTTATACAGTTTTGCAATGAGTGGGAAGGGAAGCGAGATGCTTATAATTACGAAATTGATGGTATGGTCATCAAGGTAGATGATATTAATTTGCAACAAAAAGTGGGTGCGACTGGACATCACCCTCGTTGGGCCATTGCCTATAAATTCAAAGCAAAAAAAGCGAGGACAAAATTGATAGATGTAGAGTTTCAAGTAGGTAGAACCGGAGCAGTGACACCTGTGGCAAAATTAGAGCCAGTGGCACTTGCAGGCGTTACTATTTCATCGGTTTCCTTACACAACGAAGATTTTATCAAAGAAAAAATGCTCAAGATAAATCGATATGTTTTTGTGGAGCGAAGTGGAGATGTGATTCCATACATTGCCGCAGCCGACACAGATAATGATGATGGTACAGAAATAGATATTGTTTTTCCTAGCAATTGTCCTACTTGTGGCGAGGCATTGATAAGACCAGAGGAAGAAAGTGTCTGGCGATGTATCAATCTAGAATGCCCGTCCTTAGTAGAAGAGGGCGTGATACATTTTGCATCTAAAGATGCGATGGACATAGATGGATTAGGTAGAGATATCGTCATTCGTTTTTTGAATGAAAAGATAATCAAACAAATTCCTGACATTTATTTGTTGGCGATTAATGATACTACAAGCCCCTATTTCGAAGAGGCAAAAACCATGCAAACAGCCATTCTTGCCTTAGATGGTTGGAAAGAAAAATCTTTAAATAATTTAATCAAAGGCATTGAAGACACCAAGAATAGGCCATTGTGGCGTTTGATTGTTGGTTTGGGTATTCGACATGTTGGTGTGATTATGGCAAAGAAACTCGACAAGCAAATTCAATCTATCTACGATTTAAAAGATTGGAGCATCGAGCAACTCACCGAGATAGAAGACATCGGACCACGCGTGGCACAAAGTATTCAAGCATTTTTCAGCAAAGAGTCTAATCTACATTTGATACATCAACTCGAAAAGTACGGCGTCTCTGTGCACCATCACGAGGGGAATACAGCCAAGGTAGGTAATTTATTAGCAGGTAAAACTTTTTTGTTTACAGGCACCCTCACCAAATTTACGCGCGACAAAGCCAAGGAGTTGGTCGAAAAAAATGGCGGCACATTATTAAGCGGTGTCAGTGCCAAGTTGAGCTATCTGGTAGCCGGTGCCGAGGCAGGTTCCAAATTAAAGAAGGCAAGCGAAATCAGTTCTATACAAGTAATTGACGAGGATGCCTTTTTAGAAATGATTGGCGAAAATTAGTTTGAGATTTCATCTTTGAGAAGAAAGGTTATTTGATAATAATTTTTTTTGGGGCTTTGCCATTGCTGAGTACAAAAGCAATGGCACCTGGTCTTTCGCAGTACGCGGTACTTGCTGCAGCCCCTAAGCCAATTCCTAGTCCTTTACAAAATCTACTCCTGTGGTTGGTGTTTGTCTTGTCACCTACCGTTTCAGTCCAATGCGGACAAGTGGCTTTAAAAACCTGGTCAAATAATAATTTTCTTAGCATCGTAAGTCTTGTAGTCATTTCGTGAAGGTTCCTTCTGAATGACATGCTTGGAGAAGGTTTTGGTCAATAAATATATATTCTATTTGGCAGCTCCAGCGGAGCGAAATATTACTAGACAAATCATCTGAATCGGGATCAGCTCCAGAGGAGCGGCACAAAAACAATCAGGCTGAATGATATGCTTGACGAGGGTTTAGTTGAATCTGTATGGATGCAAAACTTTTATTGGAATACTACACCCTAGCCCCGATTGAAGCGGCATCCTTTTTTTCTGTATCTAAAAAAAGATAGAGCGGAAAGCGGGAAATAGCTTCCAATCAAATTAATAATTTAATCGATTAAATCTTCCTTTTTGGCACTTGCTAAGTAAAAAATTAAAGAGCTTGAAACCATTAGTGGGACGGTGTATAGATAGACGTAGGGGATGTGAATAAAGGTATAAAAAATGCTTAGGTATATTTTTAAACTACAGATGAGAAAAATCGGTGTGCTCAGTTTGTTTTTGTATTTATAAAAGATAAAACTCATGCTGACTAAAAAGATTGCAATCAGCGCCAATAAAACGATTTGCAAGTATTTTATTTTGGTGGGAATGTCGATGCCTTTGAGCACATAAAAGAAGTAGGCGAAACCAAGACCATGGGTCAGATGTTCCGGTAAATGCGTGCTTTGGTTGATTCTGCGCCATTCGCCATCGCCTGCGCTGCTATAATTGAGGAGGCCACGGATAACAAGACTTGGCTCTTTAGATAAAAATGGAATGACATAAAATAATGCGATGGCAATGATGATGACCATGATTATTTTGAACAAGCGTTTTTTATCTTGATTGATGAGTAAGACAATAAAATACAAAGGCAGCCAAAGTGCCAAAGAATAACGAGAAAGAAGGCATAAACTAATAGCAATACCGATTAAAAAATAATTTTTTGTGGTGATGGCTAAACATAAAAATACATAATAACAAGCGATGAGTACTTCTACCGAAAAGCGAGGAACAGAGTTATTGTTAGCGATGAATAGTTCTAGGCTAAGTGGTATCATCACTAGAGACAGAAAAGTGGAAAGACTCGAAATTTGTTTTTTATAGACCAACAATATTCCAATCATTAATAAAGCAAATATTGCGAAAGGAATATAGCGATAGTCGAAGTGAAAAGTTTCTGCAGCGATGAACGGAAACCAAACGGCAGGAAGGTATCCAGAAGGATAAGAGTAGCCATCTAACAGTATTGGTGTATATACAAATTCATGATGTAAAAATCGGTGCACCTCTTGCATAATAGTGGGTATGATATCGGAAACATGTTCATCGATTCTGCAATGTTTGATCAAGTCTTGCATCTTAAAAAAGTAGATGCATAAGACTACAATGCTTGTAAAAAGGGCAAAAAACCACCATGAAGATGGCTTAGTGCTTGAGGTATTTTTTTTTAAAGACTTATTAAATATGATAGGTAAGATGCCCAATGACATAGAGCAGATAAATAGCCAAACAGAAGTGGTGCTTTGGTCGTTGTGATTATTGCATGATATCAAAATGATAAACTCTACCAAAAAGGCAATCAGCATAAATGCCCAAACAATTTGAGTTTTATAAGTTTTTATTTTATGGAAGAATGCTTGCATACCTAACAAAGATAAATGCTTTTATAAAAAGAGCCCATTTATCATTGAATATGCTGTTTTTCCATTATAGAAAATCTTTTAATTCTATGAGGTCAAAGATTTGATGAGGATAGGGATGAGATTCTTTTGTTGGATTAAAAAGTATGGCTACAATTTTTTGCTGCACTGCACCTACGATATCAGCCTCGTAATGGTCTCCAATCATCATGCATTCATCTGATAGAATGTTTTTTTTGCTCAATAAATGTTGGAATATTCGCGGATGAGGTTTTTGAAAACCGACTTCCTCTGAGATAACAATTTCATCAAAATATTGATTGAGCTCACTTTCTCTCATCTTCACGGTCACTGCTTCGCGAAAGCCATTAGTGATGATATGAAGTATATATTTTTTGTGTAAATAAGCCAGCACTTCATGAGCATTTGGTAGAAGCTTTGTTTTATATGGACTATGGGCCACATAATAATCGTTGATGGCGAGCGCCATTTCATCATTTTTTATGTTCCATTCCAATAAAGTATCACGAAAACGACCCAATCGCAATTCGTCTTTACTCACTTGATTCATGCGATATTTGGTCCAATAGCTATCGTTTATTTTTTTATAGGTGGCGATGAACTGATTGCTATCATTGATTCCTAAGTTTTCTAAATCGAAGTGATCAATAATTTCTATCAGTGTGAGGGTAGAGTTGGTGTCAAAATCCCAAAGGGTATGATCGAGGTCAAAAAAGATGTGTTTGATGTTTTGGTACATGGTATAAAAATAAGAGCAATGAATTTATTGTATTTCTTGACAAAGCTCTACCAACACACCATTGGTACTTTTGGGATGGAAAAAAAACACCAATTTATTATCTGCCCCTTTTTTAGGAGCTTCTGAAATTGCTTGAAAACCTTCTCCTTTCAATCTTTCTACTTCCTTATAAATGTCGTCTACGGCAAAAGCAATATGATGGATGCCTTCCCCTTTTTTATCGATAAATTTGGCAATGGCTGACGTTTCATTATTGGCTGCGAGCAATTCGATTTTTGATTCTCCATTTTGGAAAAAGACGGTACTAACCGCTTCTGATTCCACAATTTCGGTTTTGTAAGCGTTTCTGTTAAACAGCTTCGCGTATAGAAGGGTGGCCTCATCAATATTTTTGACTGCAATGCCAATATGTTCGATTTTGTACATAAACTTTGTATTGAATAACAAATGTAAAGACAAACTCAGCTTTCAGCAATGATGCCATAGATATTCATAAGTAGCTATAGTGAATAACTAAGATGAAACTTTTTAGATTCATTTGTAGTTTTGTAAGTAAAATACAAGACTATGTTATTTGTAACAGAAAAGGCAAAAGAGCGAATAGAGGATTTGATCGTAGAGAAAAATTATAGCCCAGCACATTTTGTTCGTGTTTCGGTGAAAGGTGGTGGTTGCTCTGGATTAAGCTATAACATGGATTTTGACGATAAAATGGAAGCTGATGATCAGCTTTTTGAAGATAAGGGTATTAAACTAGTCACCGACTTGCGTAGCTTTTTATATTTAGTGAATACCTCGCTAGATTTCTCAGAAGGGCTTAATGGAAAAGGCTTTCATTTTGTAAATCCAAATGCCAGTCGTACTTGTGCCTGTGGAGAAAGTTTCTCTGTATAAGTTGTACTTTCTTTTGTAGCAAAGCAGCCATTCTTTGAGTGCCTTGCATTCGCTTAATTCATGTTATTCCATCTAAACTTTCTATCTTTGTGCTTCATTATATTTTAGTGCATGGAACCAATGGTATTCGATAGAAAAAGTCTTACAGACGAACAGCTTAAATCATTATACGTAGGCATTATTAAACCTCGACTGATTGAAGAGAAAATGCTCAAACTTCTCCGCCAGGGTAAGGTGAGTAAATGGTTTAGTGGCATTGGGCAGGAAGCTATTTCAGTAGGCATTACAATGGCATTAGAAGCAGATGAATATATCATGCCATTGCATCGAAATTTGGGCGTCTTTACTGGAAGAGATATGCCTTTAGATAAATTGTTTTTACAATGGCAAGGTAAGAAGGGTGGCTATTCTAAAGGACGCGAACGCTCCTTTCATTTTGGGTCTAATGAGCACCATATCGTTGGAATGATTTCTCACCTAGGACCACAATTGTGTTTGGCAGACGGCATTTCTTTAGCCTACAAATTGAAAGGAGAAAAGAAAATTGCAGTCACTTTTACAGGCGATGGCGGTACCAGCCAAGGCGATTTTCACGAAGCATTAAATATTGCCTCTGTATGGAATTTGCCTAGTATGTTTATCATAGAAAACAATGGCTATGGGCTTTCTACGCCTACCAATGAACAGTATCGCTGCAAACAATTGGCGGATAGAGGTATTGGCTATGGCATGAAGTCGGTGATATTAGATGGAAATAATTTGCTTGAGGTATTTACTACTATCTCTGCACTCGCTGCTGAGATGCGCGAAAATCCACATCCTGTATTGGTAGAAATGATGACTTTTAGGATGCGTGGCCATGAAGAAGCAAGCGGTGTAAAATATGTGCCTCAGGAATTGTTCGATGTATGGGCAACAAAAGATCCGGTGTCGAATTATGAGAACTATTTATTAGAGCAAAAGGTGATTGATACGGCAACCATTATTATCGAAAAAAATAAAATATTACAAGAGATTGATGCTGCTTTAGAGGTAGCCTTTGCTGCGCCAGAAGTAACTCCAGATACTGCAGAAGAATGCAAGGATATCTACGCACCATATCTTAATAATGCAGAAGCTCCACAATCTGACAAAACAACTGAAAAGAGACTTGTGGATGCCATCAGTGATGGGCTAAGAATGAGTATGGAAAAACATCCTAATTTGGTGTTGATGGGGCAAGATATTGCAGAATACGGCGGTGTCTTTAAAATTACAGAAGGTTTTGTAGAGCAATTTGGCAAAGATCGGGTAAGAAATACGCCATTATGTGAAAGCGGTATTCTGAGTGCTGCCTTAGGTATGAGTATTAAAGGTTTTAAGACAGTAGTAGAAATGCAATTTGCAGATTTCGTAAGCACGGGTTTTAATGCCATCGTGAATAATTTAGCGAAGAGTTATTATAGATGGGAACAAAATGCTGATGTGGTGGTGCGTATGCCAACAGGAGCGGGTGTTGGCGCAGGACCTTTCCATTCGCAAAGTAATGAGGCATGGTTTTATAAAGTGCCGGGCTTAAAAATTGTGTATCCATCGAATCCTTTGGATGCAAAAGGTTTGATTGCGGCAGCCATAAACGACCCCAATCCTGTACTGTTTTTTGAACACAAGGCCTTGTATAGAAGTGTGCTTGGTCAAGTACCAGATGATTATTATACCATAGAAATCGGCAAAGCCAATAGAGTGCTAGACGGAGAAGATGTTTCTGTAATTACCTATGGTAGTGGTGTTCACTGGGCTGTAGAGACTTGTCAAGAGTTGAATATAAAAGCAGATATCATAGACTTACGAACCCTTTTGCCATTGGATTGGAAAGCAATTGAGGAATCTGTAACTAAAACAGGGAAAGTGATTATCTTACATGAAGATACCTTAACAGGAGGAATTGGTGGTGATATTGCTGCCCATATTGCAGAGTATTTATTTGAGAAACTAGATGCACCGGTGATTAGAGTAGCCAGTTTAGATACCCCTGTTCCATTTTCTATTCCTCTAGAACAGAATTTTTTACCAAAAGAAAGATTTAAGGAAGCACTACAAAAATTAATGAATTACTAATATAGGTGTTTAAACATCTAATCGATTTTCTAATTCAGAAAACCTTCGTTTGGGTATGACGCCAATACTATCCTGCGTCCAAATGAGCATAATGTTCCTCTTCTGAGTTATTTGTGATTATCTCTCCATTGCTCAAGAACCATTCTTTTAAAGTCTTTTTCTGCTTTTTTCATGCGAACAATTTTGATGGGAGCTAATATGGCCAAGAATTTTTCTACATATTTTCTATCAATATTGGCGCGTGCTAGTTCATTGTCTAGTTCTTTATATATTAACTGTTTCAATTCGCTGTCCGTCATTTGATCGATGGTTTTGCCAATACTTTTCCTAGGTCTTTCTAAAAGATCTAGTTCCGCTTTATAGGCTGTGTAAATGGGCCAAAACTTTTGCGATTCCTCACTGGTTAGCTTCATTTCGGTGGTGAGATATGCCGTGTGCCATGCTTCTATTTTAGCCTTTTTTTCGGCAGGGGTTGAATTGTCTTGTGCTAATAGATTTGAGCTGTTAAAAGCTAGGAATAGGATAAGCAATGATGGCAATACTAATTTTTTCATGTTTTTAATTTTGTTCTAGAATGTAGGCGTCGTCTACTTCATTGATATATGCTTCAACGATTGTAGAATCTGCACTGTTTAATTCCATTTTATAAATATTTTTATCAAAGTCTAATGTTTGGGCAAGTATGTCTTCATTTAAACCATTCGCATTCTGCATGAGGTATTGATTTAGCTCCGCTTCTGGCAGCGTTTTTAGTGCTGATTTTAATTCCACGGCAGTCATACTGTTTGCCGTTTTAGGCATCACAAAATGATAAACAGAGAAGCAAATAACTATAGTTGCAGCAATGCTCATAGCCACTTTAAAATAGGTCTGAATGGAGATGCGTTTGCCATGAGATGAAGTTGAGATTTTCATCATCACCTCATCTTCAAATTTGCTAAAATAAGCATCAGGAACCTTATAAGGATTTTTTTTCCTTAGTCCTTTTAGCATGGGACTTAGTTCTACTTCCTGTATTTTATTTTCTTCGTTGCTGTCCATATTATGTTAGATGCTTTTTCGAGCAAATGGTTTAATCTGTTTTTAAAAATACTTCTATTTTTTTAATGGCATGATGATAGGATGCTTTGAGCGCACCCACAGAAGTGCCCAGTATTTCTGACATCTCTTCATACTTCATTTCTTCGTAATATTTTAACTGAAAAACCATTTTCTGTTTATCAGGAAGCTGTTGAATGGCTTGTTCTAACTTTAATTGAATTTCGTCACCATCAAAATAGGCATCTGCCTTTAAAAGTATGGAGGAGTCAAAAATTTCATTCTCCTCATTGTGGCTTTCAAATCTAGTGGTTGCCTTTTTTTTCTTCTCTTCTAAAAAAGTAAATGTTTCATTCGAGGCAATACGATAGAGCCAAGTATAGAGTTGAGATTCTTGTTTGAAATTTGCGAGATTTTTCCAGATTTTAATCCATACGTTCTGCATAATGTCGTCTGCATCATCATGGCTTAGGACCATTCTACGTACCAAAAAATACAGTTTTTGCTGATATCTTTTAAGCAACAAATTAAAGGCCTGTTCTGATTTTGTTGGTATCTGAAATAAATCTAAGATTTCCTTATCTGTCATAAGCTTCTTTGAACGTCAATAGAGCTGCTTTTATTCTATTCAATCGTAAATAAATATCGCTACAACAAAAGGGCCTCTCTACTTATTTTCTGCCAATGACTTTGAGTGCTGCTTCAACAATATTCACTGTATCCAAACCATATTTAGCAAGTAATTGGTCTGGTGTACCACTCTCTCCAAAGCTATCTTGCACTGCCACAAATTCCATCGGACAAGGCTGATGCTGCGCAAGTAATTGTGAAATTGTAGAACCTAATCCACCTAATTGCTGATGCTCTTCCGCCGTCACCACACACTTTGTTTTAGCTACAGATTTTAAGACTGCTGCTGCATCCAAAGGTTTAATCGTATGAATATTGATGAGTTCAGGAGCATATCCTTTTTCAATCAGAATATGGCATGCTTCTATACTTTTCCAAACCATGTGCCCTGTTGCAAAAATGGTTACGTCTGTTCCCTCTTGCATATGAATCGCTTTCCCTACTTCAAATGTTTGATCGATAGGTGTGAAATTTGGCCATTTGGGTCTCCCGAAACGAAGATAAACAGGACCTTTATAATCTGCAATGGCTTTGGTTGCCGCCTTTGTTTGATTGAAATCACAAGGATTGATAACGGTTAAGCCTGGAAGCATTTGCATTAATCCAATGTCCTCAAGAATTTGGTGGGTGGCACCATCTTCTCCTAATGTAAGGCCTGCATGACTGCAACAGATTTTTACGTTTTTGTCTGAGTATGCCACAGATTGGCGAATTTGATCATAGACTCTGCCTGTTCCAAAATTTGCAAAAGTAGTGGCAAATGGAATTTTTCCTCCTATGGTTAAACCTGCAGCCATACCAATCATATTTGCTTCTGCAATGCCGCATTGGATAAATCTATCAGGAAATTCTTTTTCAAACTCTTCTAGTTTTAAAGAGCCTGTAAGGTCTGCACAAAGTGCCACTACAGCTTCATTGCTACGACCTAGTTCGGTCATTCCTTCTCCAAATCCAGATCGAGTGTCTTTTTGATTTTGTTCTTTATAATTTGCTAGCATATCTTGAGGTTTATGAATTATCTTCTTTTATTGGCATCAACATGACCAGGTTAATTTTATTGTCTTCGGCATTCAAAATTTTGAAAATATGATTTCCTATGGTGATTTCTTGATTGGTATCAGGAATGGATTCATGAGCGTGAATAATATATCCATTGAGCGTTTCATAGTCTTCGCTTTCTGGCAAACCTAAATCATACTTCTCGTTTAGTAAGTCAATTTCAAGGTCTCCCGCTAAGATAAAACTGCCGTCATTTAGTTTTTTTTCTGTGCTATCATCATCATCATGCTCATCATTTATTTCTCCAAAAATTTCTTCCATCAAGTCTTCTAAGGTAATAATACCAGCAGTTCCACCATATTCGTCAATCACACATGCGATGTTTTTATTTTCTCGAATGAAGGTATAGAGCAAATCACGAGCGGTCATGGTTTCAGTGATATTCAAAATCGGTCGAATGATTTGTTGAATTTCTTTCGGACTTTTGAATAATTCTTGATGGTGGATGTATCCAATAATGTGGTCAATAGATTCTCCACAAATCAATATTCTCGAATGTTGTGTGTCAATGAATTTTCTTCGCAGCTCTTCAATAGAAGCATCGCTTTTTACATATTCCACCTTCATTCTATGAACCATACATTCTCTCACCTTCACATCTTTTAAGTAAAGTGCTTTCTCAAAAATGTGCGCATCAATTTCTTTCACTTCTTCAATTTCTCCCTTTTTATCTGCACTATTGGACACTTCTTTAATGAGATATTCCAAGTCTATGGCGCCGAATTCTTCTTTATGCTCGGTGATATCGCTCTTTAAAAAAGTCTTCATAAAGAAACGTGATGTCCCAACTAAAATGGCTGTTAACGGATATAAGATTGCCTCTATGACTTTCAGTGGTATGGCAAAAAAGGACAAAATTTTGTCGGGATTGATACGAAACAGTGCTTTTGGAAAGAACTCTCCTAGAAATAAAACAATCAATGTAGTAATAATCGTTTGACTCAGCAGCAATACAAAATTCCCTTTTGGCAGAAAACTATAGTTTGCGGGAATCAATAAATTCGCCATAATATTTCCGAAAAGAATCACGCAAATATTCAATCCTACCAACATAGTGCTGATAAATTGATGCCTATTTTCGTTAAACTTAGAAAGAATTTTACCTGAGGTGGTTCCTTTGTTTTTATCCAACTCAATTCTTAATTTATTGGCAGAAAGGAATGCTATTTCTATGCCCGAAAAGAAGGCGATAAAAGCAAGAATGATAATGAGGGCAAGAATATCCATGTTGAATTGAAATCAAATTTACAAAGAATAAGATAATTTAAGCGTAAATCTTGTTCTTGTTGATAAAAGGAAAGGAATCAAAGAACTAGTTTTCATAAGCTTATTGTTCACTATCGTTCGGCTCTTCTTCCTTGTTTTTGTTGGCTTCATCCTCCTCTCTACGTTGTCTCATTTTCTCCATAAACTGTCGCTGTCCTTGTAAATTTCTCCAAAGTACAAAACTCATGATGGCACAAACGATGGGTAAAAAAACATGATAATCGAATGTTTTGTAGCGAAAAATATTGAACACGGCGGTGAAGAGCGAAAGGGCGATAGCCACCTTCCATAAGGTTTCGAAATACTTTAGAAATTTCATTAATTATTCAAATTAAATTGGTTGAAAATGTATGCTTGGTCTTATAAATCATCGTTTTTGATTTTCACTGTACCAGTCACTTTTTTAATAGTATACTCACTAAAATCTTCTTTAGCCTCCAAACCGTTTCCATAAATAATTTCATCTGGAGTGGTGATTCTTACAAAGCCAGTGGCATAGATTTTTTTTTCTGCTTGTTTCCACATCAACTCTTCCGTGTTTAATTTTTCGCCTTTTAGATTGACTACTACCACATCATTTTTGGCATTCATGGTTTCAATCTTTCCTCCATGTTCTATAATAGTGGCATATTTAGCTGTCATTGAACTTTCAATTTCTGAAGCTGCATTGTAGGTGTATGCCTTAATCCCTCTTGGAAACTCTGTATAGGGTGTTCCTTCCATATGTCTTTTGGTTTCTGTGGCAATGATTTTCACGCGCATGATTCCATTATTGCTTACCACCACCTCAACGTTCTTACCTAGTTCAACCCCAATATCTTTAAGAGAAGCCACCTCATCTATTTTTTTTAAGTCATTTACACAACTAGACAACCCAATACTTAAAAAGGGAATCATCATAAAAAGAAGAAAGAATCGATGTTTGATCATGAGGTCACAAAAATACGCATCCCTGATTTAAAATGGTTATAAATTAATGGAATTCTATATGATAGCAAACTAGCTCTTCTTAAATAAATGTTGAAAAACAAGATCCAAATTAGGGAAGTCAAATACAAAGCCGGTGTTCAGTATCTTTTCAGCGGAACAATTTTGACTATACAGGGCAATAACCGCTGCCTCGCCCATGATTGCCTTCAAAATGAATGCTGGAACTGAAGTAATAGGCAAGAGGGGTTTTTTAAATCTTGAAAGGGTGCTGATGAGTTGTTTGTTGGAAAGTACTTCTGGTCCTACAGCATTATATATTCCATTTATCTTGCTATCCTCCACACTGAAGACCAACATTTTTGCCAAGTCGTCTAATGCAATAAAGGAGGTGGATTGTTTGCCATCTCCAAGATAATTGAGTGACAGTGGAAAGGCTTTCATCATTTCCTTCAAGGCGCCTTCATTTTTATCTAAAACAACACCAATTCTAAATATGACTAGTCTTTTCGTGTAATCGCTTATTTGTTGATGCGCTTGCTCCCATTCTATACAAACATCAGAAAGGAAGCATTTTTTAGCTACAGAAGTTTCGGTCAATGCTTCTGTTCCTCTATCACCATAGAACCCAATGGCGGAGGCACCAATATAGCCATCTAAGCAATGCTTATGTTTTTTTAAAACAGACATCAGCAGTTTTGTACTGTCGATTCTACTATCCAAGATTTTCTTTTTTCTCGACAGTGTCCATCTTTCTGCAGCGACGCTTTCGCCAGCTAAATGTATAATGAAATTTGCACTTAAAATGGCTTGTTCATCAATATATTTACTATCTAAATTCCATAAAAAAGATTGAACATCTTTGCGTTGATTGGGTTTTCGACTAAGCGTATTCACTCGATATCCTTTTTGAAGGAGAAGATCAATTAATTTGCTGGCCACCATACCCGATGCGCCTGTGACAAGGACTGTTTTTTGATTCATAAAGGGGGTTTGTTATAGTATGATAACACCAATTTTAACTTTTTGTTAATCGTGGAATAAAATATATCTTTGGCAATCGATTTATTAATAGACAACAATTATACCAAATGAAAAAAAATTATCTTATCAAATGTAGTCTTTTATCCTTATTTACTTTCTCGCTCATGATTAGTTCTTGTGGTGGAGGAAAAAAATCCAACTCAGGTAGTGGCGTAAAATGTGACAGAGCAGGTATCAATGAAATTGTTATTCGTGAAGTAGCCGATGCCGATAAGATAAATCCTTATACTTATACTAGTGGTTATTCTACTTTCCCAGTAGCTGATATTTTTATGTCTCTATTAGGTCAAAACCCAAAGACTTTAGAATTGGTTCCATTGTTAGCCGTTTCAAGACCAACAAAAACACTTATTGAGGATGGACCTTATAAAGGAGGAATGTCTTTTGTATATGAATTAAGACCAGAAGCAAAATGGGATAATGGTTCACCTGTAATGGCTTCGGATGTTGCCTTTACACTAAAAGCCTTGAAAAATCCATTGTGCGAAAGTGAGACATTCAGACCTTTTTATGAGTTTATAGACGACATTATCATGGATCCAAGCAATCCTCGCAAATTTACGTTGATGTGTAAAGGAAGATATATGCTTTCTGAAGAAGTAAGTGGTATGAACATCATTCCAGAATATGTGTATGATCCTTCTAAAATCATGGCAAAGTTCACGGTAAAAGAATTGAATGATCCAGCAAATACCGACAAGCTGAAGGGAAACATGGAACTGAAAAAATTTGCTGATGATTTTAATGGTGACTATCATTCACGCGATCCAAAAGGGGTAAGTGGTTGCGGTCCATATGCTTTGGATAAATATGAAACAGGTCAAAGAATTGTATTGAAGAAAAAACAAAACTGGTGGGGTGATGCTTTGGCGTCTAAACTTATTGGTTTCAATGCTTTTCCAAGCAAAATCACTTTTGAAATTATCCAAGATGATGCGGGCGCATTGTCTTCACTTCGTGGTGAGAAAGTTGATATTTTGAAATCTATCAAGGCAAAGGACTTTTTGGATTTGCAAAAAAGCGAAAAAGATACAGCAAAGTATAAATTGTATAAAGAGGATCAATTATCCTACTTGTATATCGCCATGAATATGAGAAATAATAAATTGAGTGATGTTAAAGTAAGAAGAGCGCTGGCTCATCTAACAGATGTTGATCAAATCATTAAGAACTTACAATATAATATGGCTGTCAGACAAGTGGGGATGATAAGCCCGTTAAAGAGATATTTCAACACCAATCTGAAGCCTATTCTTTATGATGTTGAGAAGGCTAAGACACTTTTAACAGAAGCAGGTTGGTTGGATAGTGATGGAAATGGTATCAGAGACAAAGTAATTAATGGTAAAAAAGAAGAGTTGAACTTTACTATTAAATATGGTTCTGGTGGAGGTATCGGTGACCAAGTAGCAGCCATCCTTCAAGAATCTTTCCGTAAGGCAGGTTGTGAGTTATCTACTTCGCCAAAAGAGTTTACCGTTTTAATTCAAGAAGTAAAAAAACATAACTTTGAATTATACATGGGAAGTTGGGGAGGTGTTACTGGATTGGAAGATCCAAATCAGATATGGCATACAAGATCTTATACAGATGGTGATAATTTCCCAGGCTTCGGAGATCAAAAATCTGATGTTTTGATAGAGGCCTTGAGAAATGAGCAAGATGATGCAAAGAGAGATCAGATGTATAAAGATTTGCAACAAATGATTTATGATGCGCAACCTTATATTTTTATCTCAAGTTCTAAAAATAGATTTGCCATACATAAGCGTTTCCCAGATGCAATGACCACTTTGATTCGACCTGGTTTTGTTGAAATGGAATTAAAAATGGACGCAAACTTCGGTAAATAATCAATCATAGTTTTTTCAATTTAAAGCACACACGATGTTCAAATACGTCATTAAGCGTCTTCTATATTTTATTCCTACTTTTATTGTAATATCGCTCATTACTTTTTCATTGGGGCAAATGGCGCCAGGAGATCCTGTAGAGTTAAAGCTGAAAGGAGGGATGAGTGGTAATACCAATGGATTAAGTGAAAAGCAAACTGGTGAAAAGCAATATTTAGAACTAAGCGAAAAGTTAGGGCGTAATTTGCCTGCCTTTTATTTTTCAATAACTTCTGCAGCCTATCCAGATACCTTGTATAAGATAAGAAGAGCAGTAGAAAGAGACAACTTAAGTCGTTTGATTGATAGGTATGGAAACTGGCCTCAGATTAGTAATTACTTTGCAACTGGTAAAAAGTTTGAACTTGCATTATTGAATCTACCTATAGACACTATTGACAACACCACTTTCACAAGAGTACAAACAGCGAGAGAAAGCGTCAATAATTTGTTCAGTTCTTATGATGATACTCTAATACATCAATCTTTGCGTTCTATCAATGAAGCAGTGAATTTTAAATCAGAGGTAAAAAGAGATAGCGCTTCTGCCCCTGTTAGTTATTATGCAATGTCAAGTGTGCAACCCTTGGCTAAGGAATTGCAAGCGGCTTATGATAAAATGATCAACGAGGCAACGCCTAATAAAAATTATATTCCCGCTATTCAATTCTATGGATTGAGAAACCAATATCATAGATGGATCTTTGGTGACTTGCCATGGGTGGGTAAGAATGAAGACGCATCAAGATCTTGTTATGGATTTTTGAGAGGTGATTTCGGAAAATCTTACCAAGACGGTAGAAAGGTTTCTTCTATTATTAAGGAATCAATGAGCTTGACGTTAATTATCAATTTTTTTGAATTTCTTTTGATATACCTCATTGCCATCCCTATGGGCGTATCCTTAGCGGTAAAAAAGGGTACTACTTATGACAGAATTGTTACCTCTGTGAATTTTATTTTGTATTCTTTACCAACATTTTGGATAGCTACATTGATGATAATATTCTTCACAAATGGTCATTATGCCGAGTGGATGAATATCTTCCCAGACCATGGCATTGGTAAAACGGGAGAGGAGTTTACTTTTATGGAAAGGTTGACAGACCGTGCTTATCACTTAGCTTTACCCATGTTTTGTATGTTGTTAGGAGCATTTGCTTTTGTTTCTCGAATGATGCGTGGGAGTATGTTATCTGTCTTACGCCAAGATTATATAAGAACAGCTTTTGCTAAGGGTTTAACTCCTAATAAAGTGATTTGGAAACATGCTTTTAGAAACTCACTTATTCCAATTGTAACCATGTTTGCTAGTTTTCTACCAGCCATGATCAGTGGTGCCGTGATTATCGAATATATTTTCACTATACCTGCCATGGGGCGGGTCAGCTACGAGTCAGTGGTATCAAGAAATTATCCAGTGCTATTCACTATTTTAATGTGTTCAGCAATTCTTACTATGGCTGGGAATTTGATTGCCGATATATTATATGGTTTTGTAGATCCTCGTATCTCATTGACTAAAAAATCATAATTGTTAAATTAGAAAAGAGCTAAACGTAATATGAGCAGCACAAGCAATCAACAAGCAAAAGAAAGAGAAACAGTCACACAAGTGGATCATAGTTATGGTGCCATTGTTAAACGTCAGTTTAAGAAAAACAAATTAGCACTTTGGTCATTAAGAATTATTTATTTTCTTATTTTCTTAGGATTGATCGCTGATTTTTTGGCAAACGACAAACCTTTATATTGTAAGTATAATGGCAGCACTTATTTTCCTATTGTGAAACAATATACGGTTGATATGGGCATTAGTAAATGGCCTGTAGAGCTTATCAATGCCGACTGGCAAAATATGAAATATGACGCTGTTCTTTTTCCACCAGTGCCTTATGCACCATATAAAACAGACAAGGACAATAATGACTACAAACCTCCTTTTAAAGATCAAAAAGTCGCATCGAAAAGATGGACACACTGGTTGGGTACAGATCAGATAGGGAGAGATTTGTTATCGGGATTGATACATGGAACGCGAATAGCCATGTTGGTTGGTGTTGTTTCTATGTCAATAGCATCCTTGATTGGAATTTTTCTAGGTTCAATGGCTGGTTATTATGGTGACGAAAGATTTAAAATGTCTCGCATCCGTTTATTATTAAACTTATTGTTTGTTCCATTTGCATTGTTTTATTCCTTTGTGGTTAGATCTTATAGCATGTCAGATGCCATGGCAGAATCTTTTAGTAGCTTTATACTCTCTTTTTTATTCAGTACATTTCTTTTTATACTGTTAATGGCTATTCCTAATCTAATAGTCTATTTGTTTCCGTTCAAAAAAATATCATTGCTTAGTAAAAAGGTTAATATTCCTATAGATATTTTAGTTTCCAGAACGATTGAGGTCATTATATCGATACCAACACTTCTATTGATTTTGACCATTTGCGCCATCATCAAAAAACCTTCTATCATGCTGATCATGGTAATCATAGGACTTACGGGTTGGACTGGTATCGCAAAATTCATCAGGGCAGAGTTACTAAGGGTGAGAAATCTTGAATTTATTGAAGCTGCTCAATCCTTGGGATATCCTGAATGGAGAATTATTTTTAAGCATGCTATTCCAAACGCTTTAACCCCAGTACTTATTTCTATTGCTTTTGGGGTAGCTGGTGCTATTCTTGCAGAATCGAGCTTGTCCTTCTTAGGAATAGGAACACAGTCTGATGTTATTACGTGGGGTAAATTACTGAGTAGTGCACGAGAATATGCTCCAGCATGGTGGTTAGCAGTTTTCCCAGGTTTCGCAATTTTTATCACTGTTACTGTTTTTAACTTTGTTGGAGAAGGACTTACTGATGCTATCGATCCTAGATTAAAGCAATAATAATTTACAATATATTTATAGAAAAAACCATCAATAGTGATGGTTTTTTTTGTGTTTTAAAGGAAAGCTCTACGCTTCTATTTTGACAAAATGTAAAGGATATGTTTTAACTTCGTATCATGTTATATCAAAAGATTTTAGTCTTATTTTTTGTGTTTGTTTTCTCGGTTGAACTTCAGTCGCAGGAGATTCTGATTTCCAAGCCCATTGAGACAAGTAATCGGACGCCCAAGTTTAAAATTCTTGGTAAAAACGATGCCGGGTTTTGGATAAGAAACTATGGCAAAAATGAGGAGAGAATTGACTTGTATGATAGCAAACTAAATCTTTTATTCTCTAGAACTCTATTGATCAAAAGACCTAATTATACACCAGTGACCTTCGCTGTAAACGAGCGGGGCACCAGTTTTTTTTATTCAGATTACCACAAGAAGGAGTTTTATTTGTGCAGTGCATTGATCAGTAATAAAATTGAAACTTCCAATGAAAGAGTAATAGATACTGTAGTGTTTCAAAGCAATACAGAGGACATGCGCGTCTCTTTTTCTTATAGTCTAAACAAAAAGCAGATTAGTTTTTTTGTGCCGATTTATCAAGATGGACAATTGACTCACATGAGAATTGTTTCCGCACTTAATACGGGAGAAATTGTTTTTAAGTCAAGTGTCTCTGTTTCTAAAAAGAATGCAGAAGCCTTTGCAGAAGATGGTTTGGTTGATAATAATGGAAACACGTTTTTAATTTTAAAATACGAGAGTAAAAATACAGCAACTGTTTATGAGGTTAAAAAGATTGATAGAAATGGAAACGTAGTAGACTCTTGTACACTCCAAATGGCGAAACCCATTTTTAACGATCCTTTTTTTCAATTAGATGAAAAGAATAAGAAATTGATCTGTCATGTTTTTTTAGATGAACAACAGGAATTAAAAGCAGGTGCTAGATCATTGGCGAACTATGCTATAAGTACCGATAGCTTAGGTGAAATGTCTAGCAATGATTTTTTGTTTAATGATGCATTTATTTCTGATGTAACGAAAGGAATAGTAAAAGAAAACGGGGCCTTGTATACCTTTAAGATAAAAAAAGTTATTGCTACCATTGATGGAGGCAGTGTCTGTATTGCAGAATCATTCTATAAAGAAGACAATGAGATACATGACGGCATCGATCTGAGTATGCCTAGTTTTGGTGGTAGTGGCTTTTCGCCAAGTTTACGTACGGTGAATATCTATCACTACAATGACATACTAGTATTTTATTTTGATAGGGATGGCCATTTTAATAAATATCAAATCATCAGAAAAAAGCAGGTAACAGAGAATGACAATGGTTCTTTCTCCTCCTTCTTTATAGCAAATAATGGTGTGTCATTAAATCTTTTTTATGTAGATGATGTCGCTGTAAATGCTGAGTTGGTACAAGAAAAATTATCTAATGTACTTGAAAGTCGAAAAAAAATATTACTCAGTCAGGATGAAAAGAATTTGATGCTGATACCTAAAATGGCGGTGCAGACTCAGACAAATGAGTTAGTTTTGCCTAGTTATAGAAACAATGATTTTCGTTTAATCAAAATAAATTTTTAGAAAAACTTGCTGCAATTAGTCAGAAATTCCAATCCATTATCCTTGTTACTAATTGTTTTGTATGCTTTTTTGATTCGCTGTCCAATGCTGTTTCATTCTAGTATTCATGTCGCTGTTGATTATTCCCAACCCCTTTCTTTTCTTACGGATGAACTGTGTAAGGTTTCAGTTTCAAATCTATGGATTCACTATCTTGCTAGCACTACGCTCATTTTGATCGTGGCTTTTTATTTTAATTTTATTTTAACCAACAATAAGATCGTTGAGAAAAATGGTTTTTTACCAGCCTTATTATTTATACTCATCGCCTCTTTTTTTACAGATTTTAATTTTATCTCCAATGTGCTTCTGTCTTTCTTTTTTGTTTTTATTGCTGTGATGATCTTATATGGCACTCTTCTCAACGACAATAAACATTCCGGGCTTTTTGATGCCGGTTTTTTTATAAGCCTAGGTGCACTTATTTATAAGCCTATTTTTTTACTCATTTTCTTTTTGTTAGCTGCCGTTATTTTACTTAGAAGTGTTCAGTTCAGAGACCTGCTCATTACCTTGATTGGATGTTTTGTCCCCGTTTTTCTGATGGGTACTTATTGTTTTATGATAGATAGATTTTCTTTTTTCTACACTCATTTATTGCCAAGTATAACCACTTCAATAGATATTTTAAAAGAAGAAGAGCTTTTAGAGTATGTCAAAGTGATTATCCTCGCTATCTTAGTAGGTTTTGGAATCCTTAAAGGTCAGTCAGAGTCAATTAAGACAATAGTCACCGTCCGTAAGTTTTACAGTATTTGTCTTTTGTTGATGATTGGTCTTTTGCTTTCCTTCTTTTTTTCGCATAGCCTACAATTAACTTCTTTTCTCTTCTTGGCAATTCCATTTTCTTTTTATCTATATACAATCCTTAAAGATTTTAAAAGAATGTGGATAGCTGAATTAATTCATGTAATTTTGGCAGGATTAATAGTTTTTACGTCTCTATAAATAAGTTAAATTTATCAATATGAAATTCGGTGTAGTTATCTTTCCAGGTTCAAACTGCGATCAGGATATGGTTCATGTGCTAAGATCGGTTGCCAAGCAAGAAGTCCTCGAAATATGGCATAAAGAAACGACTTTGCCAAACTTCAGTGTTGAGGATTGTATCATCATACCAGGAGGGTTTTCATATGGAGATTATTTGCGTACGGGAGCTATAGCCCGTTTTTCTCCTGTGATGGAGGCAGTGATAGAGCACGCAAATGCTGGTGGTAAAGTATGGGGTATCTGCAATGGTTTTCAGATCTTGTGCGAAGCGGGTTTATTGCCAGGTGTGCTTTTGCGAAATGATAATCAAAAATATAATTGTAGAAATATTTTCTTAAAAGTGAAAGAAAATCATTCTTTGTTGACGCGACAATGTACCGAAAATGAAATTTTAAAAATTCCAATAGCCCATGGCGATGGTAGATATTACGCCGATGAAGCAACCTTACAGTCAATGAAGGCGCATCATCAGATTTTATTTACTTATTGTGATGAAGAAGGGAACGAAAACGTATCAAGCAACCCTAATGGCTCTTTGTTAAATATTGCTGGTATCTGCAATGAGGGAGGCAATGTGTTTGGCATGATGCCACATCCAGAGCGAGCATCAGAAGAGATTTTGGGGAATACGGATGGCTTTAAATTGTTTGCCTCTCTTTTAGATGAATCTCTAGTTCACTCTTAAATGAATGGTATGAAAAAAATTATTTTTTGTGTTATTATTTTTTTGACTCTCCACTTTAGTGCAAGTGCTCAGGATTTGAATCCAGCGAAGTGGACTTTTACCATCGAAGATGCAGGAAAAAATGAGTATTATTTGGTTTGTACTGCCAGTCTTGAAAAGGGATGGTGGACTTATTCTCAATTTATTAAAGATGGTGGCCCAATACCCACTTCTTTTCATTTTACTGAAAATCCAAATATTGAATTGATAGGTGTGCTGTCAGAGAATGGCACCAAGGTAAAAGAAGGTATAGAGCCCATGTTTGACATGTTTTTGAAGGAGTTTGGAGAAACGGCAATCTTTAAACAAAAATTTAAAGTCCTTCATGGAAAAACAAGTATAGAAGGTTATGTAGAGTATATGTGTTGTGATGATATGCAATGCCTTCCTCCTAAAGAAGTAAAGTTTAAAATTGGATTATAAATTAGTTAAGATGAAAAGAAAGATAAGTTTTATTTGCCTACTGCTTTTTTTTGCAGTTCATACAAATAGCCAGAACATGAATAAAGTTCATTTTTCCTCTTGTACCAAGATGTTGAATGAGACTGAAGGAGAGATTGCTATTACTGCAAAACTTGATGAGGGTTGGCATCTATATTCTTTTGAGGCGGGAGGAGATGGATCTCTAATTTCGCCCGAAATTACCTTCACAAAAAACAAAGATGTTGAGTTTGTTGGGAAAGTTACGGAAAAAGGAGTGCTTGAAACCCTTGACGATGCTGGCATTGGGCCATATCATTTTTTTAAAAATAAAATTGTTTATACCCAAAAAATAAAAATTAAAAAGAAGGGCATCATAGCGGCTGAAGTTTATTTTCAAACTTGTGACGAGCATGGTTGCTTGCCACCCGAGACTAAAAATTTATCTATCGACTTAAATGACAATTGTGATAAATCTTTAAATGCTGTGTTAGATACTTCTTCAATAGACACCTTGATGGCGAGTGAGGTAGAGCCTGTTATCAAGGATACCACTGTGACGAGTGATGGTCAAGTGACCTATGGTGATTTTGGAACCATCGTTGGTGATTGTGGAGAAGGTTTGAAAAAAGAATTGTCTATTTGGACTGCACTTTTTTACGGGATACTGGGAGGCTTTGCTGCTTTGTTTTTCCCATGTACTTTACCTATGATACCCATGACTATTAGTTTCTTTTTGAAGGGTGCAGGTGATCGAAAAAGTGGTGTACAAAAGGGGATTTTGTATGGCTTCTTTATTTTCTTAGTTTATTTTCTATTGAGTTTACCATTCTTGTTTTTAGGATGGGGTGGTAATGCGCTGAATGTGTTTTCGACAAATGTGTGGGTGAACCTTGCCTTTTTTGCAGTCTTTCTTGTTTTTGCGTTTTCGCTCTTTGGTTTTTATGATATTAGTTTGCCGAATTCTCTAGCGAACAAGGTGGATGAAAAAAGTAATATCGGAAGCATTAGTGGTATTTTCTTTATGGCGTTAACATTGGCCATAGTGTCCTTTTCTTGTACTGGACCAGTATTGGGGTTGGTCTTGGGAAATATCGGGAATACAAAGCTGATTATGCCTGCTATGTCTGGCTTCGGAATTGGTCTTGGTATTCCATTCGCTTTATTTGCTATTTTCCCAAATCTACTCAAAGCTTTGCCTAAATCTGGTGGTTGGCTTACGGTGGTAAAAGTTGTATTCGGATTTATTGAATTGGCCTTTGCCTTGAAGTTCTTGTCTAATGCCGATTTAGTGAAGCAGTGGGGTTTGTTAAAAAGAGAATTGTTCATTGGTTTATGGATTGTGATATCCATTTTGATGGCCTTGTATCTTTTAGGTATATTCAAGTTTAAACAAGATCCAACCTTCAAGAGTAGTCGTGTGATGAAGGGTTTAGCGGTTTTGTCTTTGGTATTTGCCACCTACCTTTCTTTAGATTTTTTTAATAAAGAAATTAGTTTGGTGAGTGGATTTCCTCCTCCTAAATTTTATAGTTGGTTTCATAAGGTAGAAAAACTTGAGAAGGGAAGTACTGCTAGAACTCATGATTTAAAAGGGCTTAAGGTATATCTTTATTTAGAAGACGCCATTGCCGAAGGTAAGAGACAAAACAAGCCAGTGATGATTGATTTCACAGGATGGGCCTGTGTGAATTGCAGAAAAATGGAAGAAAATGTTTGGACGATTCCATCGATCAATAATGTTTTGAGAGATAAGTATATTATCGCATCGCTGTATGTAGATGAACAAATTGAGTTACCAGAAAATGAAAAATTTGTGAGCAAATTTCTAAATAAGAAAAATGCTACGACTGTTGGTGATAAATGGTTTGATTTGTCTTTACGCGATTTTAAATCGGCCACACAACCCTACTATGCTTTGATAGATCCGATAGATCATCGGGTGTTGAATACGCCGAAAGGCTTTACACCTGCGGAAGATGAATATGGGGCATTTCTAAAATGCGGACTGGAGAACTTTAAATTGATGCACAAATAGTAGTATAGCTTTCTTAGCTAATTTTATTAAGTCAAACGATTGACGATACATTGCGTGACTGGGTGGTAGCAGTACCGCGTACTGCAGAACACAGGACGGCTGTTTAAACAGTATTCAAATTATTTATGGTGGCATTATTATAAACTGTTTAAAACAGGCGGCACGCCCAAATAAACTAGATGTTTAAACATGTAATATTAATGTGCTGACCCCATATCAACCTTTCCAGCTGCTTTAATATCCTTGATCAAAAACACCAAAGGAATACAAATGAGGAAGAACACGCCTAGGTACAAGAAAATATCAATATAAGTATTCACTGTTGCCTGCATGGTAGAAGAGCGCTCAAGTACTGCATCGGCTTGACTTGTAGCATTACTCAAAGAAGAACCTCTTGACATAAATGCATTGGTGAGTGCCGTTAATCTTTCCTGAGTGGGCGTATCATATGCCGTATTGTGCTGTATTTCATTAAATCGATGCAAGTAGGTAAATTTAGCAATTAAAGTAGAGCAGATGGCCACCCCAAAAGAGCCACCTAGCTGACGTATCATGCCCGATAGGCCAGCGGCTTGACCGATTTCACGACCTTGAAGTCCGGTTAATAATGCAGTAGTGAGCGGTACGAAAAGTAAGCCCAAACCAATACCTCTAAAAATGAGTGGCCAAAAGAAATCTTCTGCACCTGTTTGTGCGGTTAAAATTTTTGAGACCCAATAAGTAAACATACCGAAGATGGCCAAACCAAATGGTATCAGGTATTTTGGCTTGACGCCTTTGCTCAAAGAAATACCAATGATGGGCATCATTAAACCGCTGGTGAGTGCACCAGGAAGCAGGGATAAGCCAGTTTGCAGCGCAGTGAATCCGAGGAATCGTTGCACAAAAACAGGATAGATAAATACGGTTGAAAAAAGTCCGAAGCCTAAGATGAAGGAGAGAATAGTACCGATAGCCACATTCCCTTTCTTTAAAATTCTTAAGTCTACAATCGGATAATCGATGACTAATTCGCGCCAAATAAAACAGATGATACCGAGTATCGCTACAATGGTGAAGATGCTGATATAGGTGCTTTCGAACCAGTCTTCTCGATCTCCTTGTTCAAGAATGAGCTGCAAGGAGCCGACCCCAACCACCAGTAAAATCATGCCTAGCCAATCTACCTTTGCTTGTTTCATGTAAGCAGGAATATTGCCAACATCTTTGATATATGTGAAAGCAAGAAAAGCGGCGATGATGCCGATCGGTAGATTCACATAAAAAATCATTGGCCATTCTTGCGTAGTGATGATGTAGCCACCTAATAAGGGTCCTAATGTGGGACCGAGGATGACGCCCATTCCAAACATGGCAGATGCAAATCCTCTTTTTTCTGCGGGATAAATTTCTGTAAGAATCGTTTGTGATGTGGCTAAGAGTGCTCCGCCACCGATACCTTGAACGAATCGGAAAAAGACAAGCTCCCAGATACTGGTAGAATTGCCGCATAGCACAGATGCCACGGTAAAGAGGACAACAGATGCTCCAAAATAATTTCTTCGGCCAAGCTTTATAGATAACCAGCTCGACATAGGCACAACAATAACATTGGCGATACCATAGGCAGCAATGACCCAGCTGACTTCACTTAGCGTAGCTCCTAGATTACCCATTAGGTTGGTGGTAGCAACATTGACTATTGATGTATCGATAAGTTCAAGCACAGAGCACATAATCACTGTAATGGTGATGATGACTCTTCTAAAACCATATTCTATAAGATTATTCGGATTATTTTCCACTTCTTTGCGACATTATTTTTGTTTTCACTTGTGTCAATCTGTGATGAAAGGTCCAGTTTATTTATTCGTCCATGCGAAGCGAGTGACAGAAGTATGAATTATTTTACCTTCACAATTACCTTGGCATTCATACCAGCGCGCAAAGGATATTTGTCCTTGTCTTCTTTGTTTACTTTTATTTTTACAGGAATGCGTTGTACTACTTTTACAAAATTTCCTGTGGCATTGTCAGGTGGGAGCAATGCAAATTTAGAACCAGCAGCAGGAGAAAGAGACTCTACGGTGCCAGTGAATGTACCATTAGGGTAGGCGTCCAATTCTATTTTTACACTTTGACCAACACTTAATTTTTCGATTTGTGTTTCTTTGAAATTTGCGGTTACCCAAAAATAACTATCATCTACTAATGCAAAAAGAGGTGTGTTGCTTGTGATGAGTTGTCCCATCTGAACATTCTTTTTAGCAATGAATCCATCAGATGGTGCAATGATGGTAGCATATGATAACTGAAGTTTAGCGTTGTCTAACTCCGTTTGACGTTGTTTTACCAATAGTGCCGCTAATGAAATTTGTTTTTGGCTGCTTCCCATTTGTGCACTTGACACGGCAGATACGCTTTTGCTAGCATTCAATTGTTTGATTGTGATTTCTAACTGTTTTTCTGCTGATTCTTTTTCTGCGGTTGCATTGTCAAGTTGCTGGGCAGTTGCCGAGTTGAGGTCGTATAATTTCTTATATCTATCAAAGTCTTGGGTAGTTTTCCATACTTTTACTTTAGCAGCTTCTACATTGGCTTGTGCTGTGAGAATATTTGCATTTGCTGCGATCACATTTGCATCAGCAGTATTTACATTTGAGCCTGTTAGGTCAATATTTGCAGTAGCATTTGCGAGTGCAATTTCGGCTTGCGTTACTTTGATGAGCCATTCTCGATCATCTATTTTGAGTAGTGTATCGCCTTTATGGACATATTGATTGTCTTTAATATTCAGGACTGTGACGTATCCAGGTACTTTGGAAACCATACTTGTGATATTGCATTCTAATTGTGAGTTTTCGGTATCTTCATTTTCTCTACCGTACATTATTTTTTTGATGCCAATGAAAGCGATAACAACAAGAAGAAAAGCCATAATGAAGGGCATGATATTTCGCTTCTTTTTAACCACTTCAGTAGTGTTATTATTTTCTTGTCCCGAGATTTGATTTTCCATGTATTGTTTTTTTTATTGTCCTGTTGATTTGATGAGTTTGAACCAAGCTGTTTCGGCATCTATTTTAGCATTGGTCTGATTGAGTTTGGATTGAAGAAGCAAGAAATCTGCGTCAAGTAAATCTGAAAGCATTTTTACATCACTATCAAATTGATTTTTAATGACGCGTTGATTTTCGGTTGCTTGTTCTACTGCCTTCTTCGTGATTTCAATTTTTTGTAAGGCGAGCATATATTGAGAATAGCTAGCATTTACATCCATTTTAACAGCATCATTGAGCATGTCGTTTGCGGCATCTACCTGTTTTAGGTTCGCTTTTGCTTCATTGACTTGATAACGATTCGTAAATAAAGTGGTTAAGTTCCAATTGAGTGAAACACCTAAATCCCATGTGTTTTTAAATTTGGCTTCTTGTGGAAATACTCTTTGATTGGGATTGTTGTAGTAATAATTTACTCCAGCATTGACGATAGGTAGATAGGCACCTTTTGCAAGCGAAACCATTTTTAACGATGATTTGGCGCGCATCACAGAAGATTTTAAATCGTTTCGATTTGTGACTGCTTGAGCAAGGTAATCTTGTGGAGTATTCGTTTCTTTTGCGGTCAACATTGGTTCAGACTCTAATACTAAAACCGTGTTTTCTGGTAGTCCCAACATGAGATTAAAATTGTAGGTGGCAATATCGATGGCAGACTGAATTTCAGCAGAGGCTTGCTTGATGTTAGAAATATTTAGTTCCACTTTAAGTACATCATTTTGTAAGGCTAGCCCAACAGATTGAAAATTTTTGGTATCATAAAGTCGCTTATCTAGAACTAACTTATTTTCTTCAACTAATTTTTTCGCCTCCATCGATTTGTAGAGCGCATAATACGCGTTGATGATATTGTTTTTTATTTCTACGCGATCTTTTTCGTAATCGTATTTTGCTGCGTTTTCAAGGTATTGAGTAGACTGTAGAAGATAGACGCCTCTTAGTCCGGCAAATATTGTTTGTGAAAGAGAGGCCTTATTCACAAATTGATTTGGGATAACGGGATTCAATACTTTTTCTCCAATGCCAGGTATTTGGATGGTGAAGGGGTCGATGTTATCGCTCAGTCTGCTGTAGGCTGTTGTCACTGTTAAAGCTGGGATAGCATTAAAGGAATATTGCTCCACTCTAGCATGAATTGCGGCTGTTTTGGCCAATGAAATTTTCAGCTGTTTGCTTTCCGATATGCCTAATTCGATTGCCTGCGACAAGGATAGGTTTTTGGTGTTTACTTGAGCATTGGCAAACAAGGAAAAGATGGAAATACCTATGATGTATATGTGTTTCATGTCAGAACGATGGGTTTAAATAAACGCTGATATAATCTCTAATAAATGTTTTAATGCGTTTGGTATTCTTGTGATTATTTATTTTGTCTTTTTTGGGGTCTTGTCCCATTATTTTAAGGGTCATGGATTCTGTGTTTGCCATGTGAAGAATGGTTCCAATCAAAGAATTTAGGAACATATCAGTATCAATTTTTCGAATCTCTTTCTTTTGAATGGCTTTATTCACGATAGAGGCTAGTTGTTTTCGATTTTCAATGATATGTGTGGTTGCAAATTTTGCCGCTTCACTATCGGAATTGGTCATGATTTCTTTGTTCATGATTCTATGAAAGGCAATATTGCTCATCATGTGGTCAACATAGATATCGCCAATTTCTAAAATTAAATCCATATAGCCAACTTTGTGCTGCAACAACTTTTCTTTGATGTTTGTTTTATAGAAACCAATTCTTTTTTTTATCAGCTCTTTGAAAAGATCTTCTTTGTTGCCAAAGTAATAAGTGAGTGTGCCTAAGTTGACTTTAGATTCTTGGGCAATCATTCGAGTGGTGGTTCCTTTGAAACCATTGACAGAAAAGAGATTTTCAGCCGTTTTTAAAATGTGATCTTTTTTATCCTCCATATCATCCGATTTGACGGTCCAAAGATATTTATACAAATGACTAAAAACAAGTGTTATAACATATATTTATACAAATGACTAAACATCAACTCAAAAAAACGAAATGCGAGTATCTGATTGTTGGCAGCGAAATGAAGTTTTAGCGTAATAAGGTCACGGTACCCGTGTAAGATTTGATTTTTGAATCAACGGTGCTATGGCATTGAACGTAATAAACATAGGAACCTATTGGTTGATCTCTGTTCGAGTAAGAGCCATTCCACCCCACATTACTATCTATGGTTTCAAATATAATAGCACCCCATCTATTGAAGATTTGAAACAGATCAATGGTTAAATTTTGTGAGGCAAGCACTTTAAAAACATCATTGACTCCGTCTCCATTGGGTGAGAAGGCATTTGGAATTGCGATTAAGGTACTATCCATCATGCTGCCTACGAATACGGTGATGGTATCTACATTGCTACAGTTATTCATATCCGTACCCGTTACAAAATAAGTCGTTGTACCTAGAGGCGTTACCATATTAAAAGGAAGTAAAACTCCATTATTCCAATAATATGCTGTTGCTCCAGTTGCCGAAAGAAGGGCAGATTCTCCAATGTTAATGGTGGTATCATTCCCTGCATTTACAAGCGGCAATGGGTTCACAATGATATTGGTGATCGTTACTGAATCGCATCCGAATGCATTGCTTCTGGTTTGAGAAAGTGTAGTGTCATCTGTGTATACTACTCCATTGAAGGCATCACCACTGCATAAAGAAATAGAAGATAAAGTAGAGTCTGTTCTATTTACAGAAAGGATTGTTCTCATGACGCTATCACAGCCACTGATGCTGATGGCAGAGTCATCGTAACTTCCAGGAGTCGTTCTTGCAATACCACCTATGGTTAAACTTTGCCCATTGCAAATACTGATGTTTCGCGAATAATTGATAGGTGTTACATTCAAATCTGTTCTCAGAATACTATCGCATCCATAAAGATTTGTTAGGGTGTCAAAATAAGTGCCTGTGGTTGTGTAGACAGAGCCTAATACTACATAGCTCGTCCCTTCACAAATATTTATGTTTTGTGTGATAGCGTTTGTAGGATTGATGGTTAAATTGAGCGTTATAATACTATCACAACCGCTACTGTTGGGAACAGTATCTACATAGCTTCCTGCAATACTTCTGTTTATCCCATCGAATAGATAACTGCTGCCATTACAGATATTGGCATTGATACTAGAAGCAGCGCTTGGTCTGATGCTTAGGGTAAGCGTTAAGATACTATCACATCCGCCAAAATTCGCCAAGGTATCTAAATAGGTACCTGCTGCAGATCTATTGATGCCGTTAAACAAATAGGTCTGACCATTACAAATAGAGATATTGAGACTAGCAGTTGAGGTCGGAACCACTGTTAAATAAAGCGTCAAGATACTATCGCACCCAAGAGAAATGGGTAATGTATCTAGATAGGTACCTGTGCTTGTTCTGTTGATGCCATTGAAGAGGTATGATTGTCCGGCACAAATAGTTCTGTTGATTGCACCAGAACTAAAAGCATTCACTGTTAGGTTTAGTGTTAGTATACTATCGCATCCCGTATAGTTTATTAAAGTGTCAAGATAAGTGCCTGTGGTATTTCTGCTGATGCCATTGAACAAATAGCTTTGCCCCGTACAAATGCTTTGATTGATTGTGTAGGTGCTGTTTGGTACAACTGTTAAATTCAATGTTATCGTGCTATCACAGCCTGTTGAATTGATTACTGTATCTAAGTATGTACCAGTGATGCTTTGATTTATTCCATTAAAGAAATAAGTGCTGCCGCTGCAAATATCTTGATTTAGGATTCCCGAAGATCCAAATCTTACCGTTAGGTTTGTTCTTTTTAAAGTATCGCAGCCCACTGATGCAATGATGGTATCATAATAAGTACCACTAGTTGTTTGCAGTGCTCCACCGGCAAAAATAGCGGTGCCGCTACACACTGTGGTGTCCACAATAATATTGGTGCTTGTGAATGGCAAGCAGCTATTTTTCATTAAATTTATCCAAGCGAGATTCGCTAAGTTATTAGGACTACCGGGTGTTTCAAGTGAGGAACCAGATATGATAGCGTCTTTAGAATAGTTTGCAGCGTTAAATGGATTGTCATCAATAAGATTAAACATGCTCACCACATTCACGCCCATTGTTCCTGGGAAGTACACCGTGTTGGAATCAACATTGTTTCCCCAAGCGATTGCAAAATAAGGTCTACCCAAGGCACTAGGGCTGACTGAGTGAAAGGCATCATCGGAATTGCTCATGCCCAATGGTGCCCAGTTGCCTATGCCTGAATAGGTAGAACCAGCGTATGGTACATATAATGATGAACTCGGTGTGGTTGAATTATGATCGAACAAAGAAGAGGAACTCGGTAAAATATAGACACAGTCATGGTTTGCATCTGTTGGGTCATCTGCAGGAATCAGAGGATTTCGATCAGTTTCATTGTAAATCACAATTAATGCGCCCATTCTAATGCTTGCCCATTGGATGTTAGAGGAGAATCTTTTGTGACCAGCAGCTATCCCTCTTCCAGCGCCTGATGCATGCCAACCATTATTATCATCGAATACCCATCCTCGCAAATCAACGGTCGAAGAATCACAGCTAGGTGTTCCTATAACCAAAAACTCTACGTATTCCTTGGCTCCAGAGGCACCTTGCGATAATTCATTAATAACTAATTGAGCATTTGATACTTTGATGAAAGTGAGCAAGGCTATAAATAGAAATAGTTTTTTCAATTTTTTAATGATTTGTTTTGTCTGCAAAATTACCGCTTAGTTATGGTAATTCACTTACTCCATCTACTATTTATTTGAACAATATTCCTAAAATAAAGTAATAATTAAAACAAATATATAAATACATAATAAATAATAATTTATATAGTTTTAGAGATAGATGTAGGCTGTTGTTTTAGAGTAAATCAAGCATTCATGTTACAAGTTCGACTTTAGAATGTGTATAGAATGCCAGTATTCAAAGTAAAACTGCTGTTGTTTTCTGGACGATTCGCATTTTTGAAAGTAATTTTTGTTGGGTTTAGTTAAACCTAGTACTGTTGTTTTTCTCCAAATGACAAATCACCAGCATCACCAAGGCCAGGTACGATATAGCCTTTAGCAGTTAGTTCATCATCTATTGCAACTGCCCATACGGTTGTGTTTTCGGTGTTTCGCTCTACAAAGTCGACACCTTCTGTGCTTGCTATGACGGATAGAACATGAATGTGTTTCGGTGTTCCATATTTTTTTAAGGCGTTGATTGCAGTAACGATAGAGGCTCCTGTTGCAAGCATGGGGTCGCTCAGAATAAGAGTTTTATCTGTAAGATCAGGGCAGGAGATATATTCTAACTCGATCATAAAATGATTGTCATTTTCAGCATCATGTTTTCGATAAGCGGAGAGATAAGCAACATCTGCCTTGTCAAAGATTCTGAGCACGCCTTGATTGAGTGGTAAACCAGCCCTTAAGATGGTTGCAAGAACAGGTTGTGCCGTCAGCTGATAAGAGACCGCTTCCCCTAAAGGAGTTGTCACGATTTTTTCTTCATAGTTCAATTCCTTACTAATTTCATAGGCGCACAATTCGCCGATACGCTCAAGATTGTTTCTGAATTTTAATCTGTCGCAATGTATGTGTTTGTCTCTTATCTCAGAAATCAATTCCGAAAGGATAGAATGTTGGGTAGTCAGCAGGCGAGCCATTACTTTGGTTTTAGAAGATAAATGTAAGGAGAAAAAGAATTCTTTTTATGTATCTTGTTTGAAAATTAAATTTATGGCAGCAGATTTAAAGATAGCCATTGTTCAAAGTGTTTTGCATTGGGAAGATGTACAAATGAATCTTGCGTATTTCGATACAAAAATGCATCAAATAGATCAGGACGTAGATCTCATCCTATTGCCTGAAATGTTTACCACGGGATTTAGCATGCATCCTGAAAAAGTAAGTGAAAGCATGGATGGTGCTTCGATTGAGTGGATGAAAAAAGTAGCAATGCATCGACAATGTGCCATCTCGGGCAGTCTTATCATCAAAGAACACGGAAAATATTATAATCGGTTAATTTGGATGGAGAAGTCGGGAGCGTTTCAATATTATGATAAAAAACATCTTTTCAGTCTAGCCAATGAGCACTTACATTATTCGGCGGGTGATTGTCCACTTATTGTTGAGTTGAATGGTTGGAAGATCAAACCAGTGATTTGTTACGATTTAAGATTTCCAGTTTGGTTGCGAAACAAATGTTTGGAAAATAAGGAATACGAATATGATATACTTATTGTTGTTGCCAATTGGCCTCAGAAAAGGAATACGGCCTGGAAGACTTTGTTGCAAGCCAGAGCGATAGAGAACCAATCTTATGTTATTGGCGTTAACAGAGTAGGTTCAGATGCAAACGACATCGTGTATAGTGGAGATAGTGCAGTATATGATGCTTTGGGAGAGGTTCTTTATATGAAAAGTCAAGATGAAGATCTTGGTATTGTCAGTTTACAAAAAAGCAGCTTAGATCAGACGAGGGTGGCACTTCCCTTTTTAGATGATGCGGATGTATTTAAGATTTACTAATCCTAGATTTTAAATGGTAGTGATGCCCCAAAATGCTTGTCTCCGCATCTTTCACCTAGTTTTTTTATCTTTACAATAAAATTAAAATAGACAAATTGGCAAAAAATATCTTGCATGATACAAAGGAAAATAAACAAGAGACTTGTGTTCTTGTTGGGCTTGTAACGCAGCAGCAATCAGAGGCTCAGCTGATGGAGTATTTTGTAGAACTATCATTCTTAGCAGAAACAGCAGGAGCGAAAACACTGAAAACCTTTTATCAGAAGTATTCTCACCCTGACAATAGAACCTATGTCGGCAAAGGCAAGTTGGAGGAGATCAGAGATTATGTTGAATTGAATGAAGTTGACATGGTTATTTTTGATGATGAAATTACGCCAGCCCAACAAAGAAATATTGAAGAAGAAGTGAAGTGTAAGGTCTTAGATAGAAGCATGCTTATCTTAGATATTTTTGCGCAAAGAGCTCAAACAGATCAAGCCAAGATGCAGGTGGAGCTTGCGCTTACACAATACATGCTTCCACGATTGAAAGGTATGTGGACGCATCTTGATAGAATCAAGGGAGGTATTGGAATGAGAGGAAGTGGCGAGAAAGAAATTGAGACAGATAGAAGGATCGCGCAACATAATATTTCCTTATTAAAATCAAAGCTTCTAGCTTATGACAAACAAGATACCTTAAGGAGAAAGAATAGAGGTGAATTGATTCGCGTTGCTTTAGTTGGTTATACCAATGTTGGGAAGAGCACCATCATGAATATGTTGAGTAAAAGTGAAGTGTTTGCAGAGAATAAATTGTTTGCCACCCTTGACACTACTGTAAGAAAAGTAGTTTTGGAAAATGTTCCCTTTTTGTTGAGTGATACTGTAGGTTTCATTAGAAAACTTCCACATCATCTGATTGAAAGTTTCAAGTCCACATTGGCGGAAACCTTGGAAGCAGATGTTCTTATCCATGTAGTAGATATTTCGCATCCGGCATTTGAGGATCAACTCAATGTTGTGAATAAGACATTGGCTGAATTGAAAGTGCAAGACAAACCTACCTTGGTTGTATTCAATAAAATGGATTTGTATGAAGAGAAAACTTTTGATAAGTATTTACCAGAAGGTGAAAGACATGATATATTGACAGAATTGAAAAGCAGTTGGATGCAGCGAACGAATGATAATGCTGTTTTTATTTCTGCCTTAAAAAAACAGAATGTGGATGAATTTAGAAAGCAAATTTTTCAAAAAGTAAAGAAGCTATACCTCGAGCGCTTCCCCTACAAGGCCGGTTATTACGATAGTTTTCATTTTTAATGGATAGCCCTTTTCATCCTGTTATTTCATTTTAAGAAGGCTTCCCTTTTATTATTGTCAGAGCGTTCCCCAATTTTTTTTATTACTTTCGAATCATAATTCTCCTTCCCATTGATATCGAATTTAAATGAGCCTGATTTTATTTTTTTACTAAAAAGTGGTGATACGTCGGCCTATCAACAGCTCATAACAGTATATAAAAAGACGGTTTATAATACCTGTTTGAATTTATTGCAAAACTCTGAAGATGCGGAGGATATTTGTCAAGAAGTTTTTGTGACCGTCTTTCAGTCTATACATCAATTTAAAGGTGAGTCTAAGCTCACCACTTGGGTATATAGAATAGCCGTTACCAAATCCCTTGATTATGTAAGGATGAAAAAGCGAAAGAAGCGGTTTGGGTTTATGCGTAGTATTTTTAGTGAAGAGAGCAATGAACCCATTTATGATCGGCCGAATTTTATACATCCGGGCGTATTATTAGAAAACAAAGAGAGAACAGAAATACTTTTTCGAGCGATTGATCAATTACCTGAAAATCAAAAGACGGCATTTGTTTTGAATAAATTAGAGCAGCTGAGCTATGTTGAGGTAGCAGAGGTTATGGAAGTAACAGTGTCTTCAGTAGAGTCTTTATTATTCAGAGCCAAACAGAACCTAAAGAAGATATTAGGCGATTATTACAAAGAGAATGAGAAATAAGAGCAAGTTTTTAAACAAAATAACATCAAAATGAATATGGAAAGCAAAGAAAAGTGGATAGAAGAGACGATAGATATCGTGGATGCTCTCTCGCCAGTGGAAGTCCCAGAAGGGATGGATGCAAAAATTTTAGCACGATTCTCCATGAAGAGACAACGCATGATAGAAATGAGCGCTATTTCTAAATGGTCTATTGCTGCAAGCATTTTATTGCTGATTGGCATCAATTCGTATAGCGTCCTTCATTATTCTTCTGAAAAAGAAATAAAAACAGGGGAGTCAAATCTTTTGTATACGGAATATTTTTCTTACATCAATCAATAAGCAAAAGGTATGGGAAATATAAAATTTTTTAAAATTATTATTGTGGTGCTGTTGTCTATAAACATTGCTACGCTTGCCTTTATGTGGTATTCAAATGGTCGACATGGTAGAAATCCGAGACATCAGGATATTGGTGCGTTCTTAAGCGAGGAGTTGCATTTTAGTGAGGCGCAACAGAATCAATTTGATATTTTGAAGCATGATCATCAAGATAAAGTAAGAGCGTTGCGAGATAAGAACAAAGCATTTCACGATCATTTTTTTGATATGTTGGCCAAGAATGCATCAGATTCGATTCAACTAAATAATGCGGTAGACTCTATTGTGACTACTCAGAAACAAATAGAGATGGTTATTTTTTATCATTTTAAGGCGGTGCGAGCTATTTGTACTTCTGCACAACAGAAAAAATTTGATGAAGTTATCGATGATGCTTTAAGAATGATGTCTCCTGGTCAACAAGGCCCTCCGAAAGGACCACCTCACGGACCACCGCCATTTTAAAATGTTTTACAGCAAAAATAAAGCATAAAAAAAAGCGAATAGATCACAACCTATTCGCTTTTTTTATTTTAATAGATAGCCTAGTTTCTTTTAAAAATTTTATCAGAAGCTCTTTCTACCATCAGCACCATGAGTGGCACAAGTACCAAGGTAAGAAATGTTGCGAAGATGAGTCCAAAAATCATTGTCCATGCTAAGGGTCCCCAGAATGCTACATTGTCGCCACCGATAAAAAAGTGAGGATTGAACTCACTGAACATGGTAGCAAAGTCCATGTTTAGACCAATGGCAAGTGGAATTAGGCCGAGGATAGCGCTCATCGCGGTAAGAATAACAGGTGTCATTCTAGTAGCACCACCTTCTATCACAGCTTCTTGAAGCGAAAGGCCACGTTCTTTTAACTCATCGATAAATTCGATCATTAAGATTCCATTTCTAACCACAATTCCAGCAAGGGCAAACAAGCCGACTCCTGTCATTACGATAGAGAAAGTCATGCCTGTAAAAGTGAATCCGAGCATGATGCCAATGATACTAAAAACAACAGTTGTGAAAATAATTAATGGCTTAGCTACCGAGTTGAATTGTGTCACAAGAATTAAAAACATCAGCGCCAAAGCACCGCCAAAAGCCACGCCTAAGAAGTTGGTTGTTTCTTCTTGTTGTTCTTGTTCTCCCACCATTTTAACATCGTATCCGATAGGTTTGTCCATGGATTTTACAACTTCTTTCATGGCATTGGTGATGGTGCTGGCTTCATATCCCTTAGAAGGTTCTGCCGTAAGATTTAAGATTCTTTTTTGATTTTTTCGATTGATCATACTTACAGAGTTATCATATTTTATGGTTGATATCGCAGACAATGGAATTTGTTTGTAAGCCCCAATGGACATATCCATAAAAGAGATATTTAAGTTTAACAATGTTTCCATCTTGCTTCTGTATTTGGCATCTAGGCGAATGATGATGGGTGCATCTTTATCCTTGTCTCTATATTTTGATACTTCTTTACCATAAAGTGCAGTTCGAAGTTCACCAGCAGCCTGAGCCAAGGAGATTCCTTCTCTTTGCATTTTTTCTTTATCTAGTTGAACAATGATTTCAGGTTTGCTTATCTGTAAATCACTTTTTAACTCACTGTATCCTTTGATGCCAGCTTTATTGAATTCAACTTTAACCTTTTCTGCCAAAACATTGAGCTCTGCGAAATCGTCACCACTAATTTCAACATTGATTGGTTTGCCTACTGGTGGACCATTGCTTTCAGGCTCTACAGTGATTTCAGCGCCACTCACTCCCTTCGCGAATTCTTCTTTGAGTTTATCTAGAAGCTCTTGAGTTGATTTCCCTTTTCGTTGGTCAAACTGAACAAAGGCGACCGTCACTTTGCTTTTGTGTGGCGTTGGCACCTTGTCAGGATTTTGAGGATCACCAGCACCCAATCCAACATTTGAAATTACAGAACTCACGAGATCATTTTTTTCACCAATCACTTTTGCCACTCTTTTTTCTATGCCTTTGGTGATGCTATCTGTAACCGTTGCTGCTGTTCCATTTGGAAGTTTACAATAGACGTAAGCGAAGTTTGGTTCTCCTTGCGGGAAGATATTTGTTTTTGGATTGCTTGCCATAAAAATCACAATACTCAGTACCAGCATTACCACGGTGGCTACCAACATCAAAGCAGGTCGGAAACCAATTACTAATTTAGACAATAGGTTTTTATAACTTGCGATAAAACGAGGCCAAATTTTTGTTTGCCAAGCAACGATTGCTTTACTAAAAACAAAGTGGAAAATAATGATTAAAAGAATCATGAAAACAGAGAAGTTGGCTACACCATACCATTCTTTGATATAGCTGATGATCGCGACCAAACCAAAAACAATAAAGCCATATTTGTTGGCAGCAAAAAATCCTTTTCTTTGCGTTAATTTGCCATCAGCATCATGATCTTTCGTCATAAAAGTAACTGCAAATACAGGGTTCATCACGAATGCCACCACAAGTGATGCGCCTAATGTGATAATTAAAGTAACAGGAAGATGGTGCATAAATTTGCCAATGATGCCAGGCCAGAATAATAGCGGAACGAAAGGCGCGAGCGTTGTAAGGGTACCTGCTAATACAGGAATAAAAACCTCGCCAGCGGCATACTTGGCGGCATCTTTTATTGAATAATCATAGTTATTGAAAATACGATGCGTGTTTTCAATCACCACCACTGCATCATCCACAATGATACCTAGGGCAAGCAGAAAAGAGAATAATACAATTACATTCATGGTCATGCCGAGGGTTGGCATGAGTAGGAAGGCGATCATACAAGATAAAGGAACAGCCAAGCCAACGAAAAAAGCGTTGGTAAATCCCATAAAAAACATAAGTACAAAAACAACAAATACGAAACCAAGGATTACCGTATTGATGAGATCATGCAGCTGTAGCCTCGTTTTGCCGGAAGTATCGCCAGTGATGGTATCTGTCATTCCCTTAGGGAAATCTGTCTTTCTGCTTTCGTCTAAAATAACATTGATATTATCTGCGCAATCAATCAAATTGGCTCCACTTCTTTTGATCACGTTGAGGGTGATTACAGATTTGCCGTCTAGTCGAGCGAAATCGGATCTTTCTTTGTAAGCATCTGTAACGGTAGCGATGTCTTTCACAAAAACAGAATTACCCATAAAAGAGCGAAGGACCATATCTTCAATTTCTTTAGGATCTTCAAATTCACCAGTAATTCTGACGTTTCTTTTGAGTTCTCCAATCTGCATCTCACCACCAGAAATATTCATGTTCTGTCTGCTAATGGCATTTTCAATATCAAGCAATGTTAGGCCAACACTAGTCATTTTATACAAATCAATCTCGACTTGTATTTCTCTTTCCAGGCCACCAACAATGTCTACACGGGTGATTCCGTTTAGACTTTCAATTTTGTTTTTTAAATCTTCTGCTTGTTTTTTAAGTTGATCTAGTGGAATATTTCCGGCTAGATTGATATTCATAATTGGTAGCTCAGAGATATCGAACTCCTGAATTTGGGGGTCCGATTTTAAGTCGGTGGGTAAATCTTTCTTGCCTTTTCCTACCGCGTCAGTTACCTTCTGCTTACAATCTTTCGGCAAAAGATCGGTATTAAATTCTACCACGATGAGAGAGAAATCTGACATCGATGTACTCGTTACTTTTTTGACACCATTCAAGGATTTCATTTGTTTTTCTAGGGGTTTAGTCACTAGATTTTCGATATCCTCCGGTGTTGCTCCAGGATAGATTGTGGCAACAGAAATTGTTGGTACCACTACATCTGGGAATAATTCTTTCGGTAGTTTATTGTATGTTACTAAACCTGCAATTGTAATGATCAATGTGATCACATAAATACTTGTTTTATTATTGATACACCAAGTGGTAAACTTGAGTTCTTTTAATCTTTCAATATCCATCTCTTTTTTTTTATAATTTTATTTTTGCTATGTCAATCCATAGCGTATTTCTAGCAGCTTCAAGGAGTGCTTAAAATGTTACCATTTGTCCTTCATTAATTTCGGAATAACCGAATGAAATGTATTTGTCGCCGACATTTAAGCCAGAGAGGATTTGTGTAACGCCATTATATTCTAGACCAATGGTGATCATTCTTTTTTTAGCAATTTGTTTGCCGTTTTCAGCTTCTACAAGCAATACGAAAGTGCCATCTAAAGATTTTTGAATGATGTTTGTTGGAACAGTGATGGCATCTTTGATATTGATATCGTTGATCATCATTTTAGCAATCATGTTGGCAGCAAAATCTCCACCGCTATTATTTAACTGCGATTCTACCGTAAAGGATCTGTTTTGCGCATTCACCACATTGCCTACGAAGGTCAATTGACTTTCGATGGTTTTGTCAATGTCAGGAAAAACGATTTGAACTTTATCCCCTTTTTTTACTTTCGATAAATAGGTATCAGATAATTTAGCTTTCACAGAAAGTTTATT
This sequence comes from Chitinophaga pinensis, assembly GCA_945897725.1. GTDB lineage: Bacteria > Bacteroidota > Bacteroidia > Chitinophagales > CAMDFR01 > CAMDFR01. The sequence goes on along the minus strand of CAMDFR010000001.1, from coordinate 119,847 downwards.
GGTATTAATGACGCGGATGCCACTGTAGGGCGTTCCCGGCGATGCCATTTCTCCAAGTCTAACCTTCACTTCATCCACTGTTCCATTGATTGGTGACTTCATTTTACTCATGTTTAGTTGAGCTTGTAGTCTGTCAATCGTTTTCTCAACATTTTCTTTATTTGTTTTTGCTTGTAAATATTGAATCTCGCTTCCTATGTTTTGGTCCCATAATCTTTTTTGTTTTTCGTAAACAGTGGTTGCTAGGGAGAGTCCGTTCTTTGCTTCTTCTATGGCACTAATCATCGGTGTCATATCTGTTTCTGCCAATACTTGCCCAACCCTCACCACGTCTCCTTCTTTTACAAATACACGTGTGATGATGCCACCAGTGGAGGTTACCCACATATTCTCTTCAGCTTCCACATTGCCTTGCAACTCAATAAAGTGCTTGAATTCAGATGTTTTGATAGATTCTACAGAGATTGCTTTTTTAGATGCATTTTCTTGCTTAGGGGGGAGTTTGTCTTCTAAGTCTTTGATGGAAGCTTCAATTTTTTCTTTTTCTTTTTTTAGATCTGCAATTTGTTGTTCGGTTGTTTTTTTGCCGCCGCATGACATTAAAAATGCTGTTGCAATCAGAATGAAACTAATTTTTTTCATTGATAAATTTATTTGTATTAATAATTATTTAATTTTCCTAAGGCTGCTTCCATGTCAGTCTTAGTGGTGAGTACCGCATACGTTGCTTGAATGTAATTGAGTTGAGCCGTTACAAGGTCAGCATCTGATTGCGCTAGAATATAACTTGTTCCTACACCTTCTTTGAACATCACCAAACTTTTGTCATGAATTTTCTTTGCTAAATCCATGTTTTTTTTCTGATCGGCTAATGCTTCTAAAGCGTGTTGGTAATTGTTTTTGGCAACAGACACTTCTAATTGAGAGCCTTGTTTAAAATTTTCTAGCGTGTTGATAGCTTCTGCTTGTTTGATTTTAGCTTGTTGAATTTGAGCGTCTTTGTTCAAACCATCGAAAATAGGCACTTTTAAGCTTACGCCCCAGATTCCATTTCTGAACCATTTATCATTGTTCCAAAAATTGAATTTATCTCTTTGTGCGTTTGCATAGTAGGAAACAAAAGCATACATGCTTGGATAGTATCCCATTCTCTTTTGTTTTACATCATAGCCAAGCAATGTTTTTTGTGAATTCAATAAAGTGTATTCGATTCTATTTTCAGGTGAAAAAGAAAGGTCTGTAACAGGCGTGGCTTTTAAAAGTAAGTCGTCCAAATGTTCCGTCAGAACGATGTTTTCTTTCATGTCTATGCCCATATTAAACTTTAAGGCATCCAATGCGTTTTTTGATTTATTCTCGATGTCTTTGATGGTGGTATGAAGATTAGACAAAGCCAACTCCAATCGATTGACATCTAATTCTTCTACAAATCCCTGCTTATATAATTCTTTTGTTTCGTACAAAATTCTTTCTAAAGTGCTCTCATTCGTCTGAATCATCTTGTAGCTTTCTTGAGCGATCAGTGCCCCGTAATAACTGTTCAACACTTGTTTTCTAGTATCTATTTCTGATTTTGTGATCACTTGTTGACTTGTTAAGACAAGATCTTTGGTTGCTTTAAGACCAACGATGTATCGACCATCAAATAAGAGTTGCGAGGCATCGAATCCAAGCTTGAAATTTTGAGGTTTACCGAATTTTAATTCAGCAGAGGTGCCAGGATTGCCAAAGAGCGCACCGGGAATTAACTGTACAGGTAAATCGAAAAAATTCGTATATTCAGCACCAGCGTTAATGCTAGGAAGTCCGATTGACGTTACTTCTATCGTTTTTTTCTTGGTGCTTAAATATTCGAGTTTAGCATTTTTAACGTTAATGTTATTCTGCAAGGCATAGTCTACGGCATCTTTTATGGAATAGGCTTTTTCTTGCTGCGCTAAGATGACTTGAGATGCAAGCACCAGCAGTACAACACTCAATTGTTTTAATGATACTAACTTCATTATTGATTTGTTTTATTTAAATAATTATGTAGATATTCTTTTCCTTGGTCTGATACAATGCCGTGTAAATGATAGGTAACATATTCACGTAGCATATTGCCAATATCGTTTTTGTTAAACTTTTCTGTGCTAATATTAAAAATGGTATCGATGCTATTGACATAAATGAGGGCGATGATTTCTGGATTTAATTCGCTTCTATACAAACCTTCTTTGATACCCTTTTGTAGATTTTGTAGAATATAGACCTGAATATATTTTTCTTTATATTCTGTGAATTGATCCCAGCTTTGTGGATAGTACTTTTGTATATCATAGAGCGTACTTGCATTCATCTCGTTTATTTGAGAATAGTTGTACATGAGTATCATTACAAATTCTTCTATGGAGTTGGAGGCTTGTTTTACAGTTTCATCCACTTTGTTTTTCTCTTCGTGGAGGTGGTTTTTTATTACTAGGAAAACGAGTTCCTCTTTATTGGCAACAAAGGAGTACAAAGTTTTTTTAGAGATTCTCATTTCTTTGCTCAGATCATCCATGCTGATGGACTTGATACCAAACTTAAAAAAGAGTTGCTCAGCCTTCTGTAATATGTCTACTAATGTTGCCATTTTTTCTTTTCGAGTGCAAATTTACATACTATTACCATGGAAACAAAAAAAGGTACAAAAGTTTCCAAAGTTTTTTAAAAACATTAAAATACAGATAATCAGCATATTAGATAATTGTAGGACGAAAAAGAATCAGTTGGGGTCTAAAAATGTCACTTTTGGCATAGCAATTGTAAATGTAATTCATAGAAAAACATCTTAGTTGAAAGACGAGATACATAAAAATCAATTATTCACAAAAAAACAAACAGAATTATGAAAAAGTTATTCTTGATGTTGGCTTTGAGCGGGGTTTCTTACTTCGGTTTTGCTCAAGCAGCAACTACAACAACAGCAGCAACTCCAAAACCATCATTGGCGAAGATTGAGTTCGTGTCTGAAGATATGGACTATGGTACTATCGAAAATGGTGCTGATGGAACAAGAGAATTCAAATTTAAAAACACAGGTCAAGAAGCCTTGATTATCTCTACTTGTAGAGGATCTTGCGGTTGTACAGTTCCTGATTGTCCTACTGAACCAATTATGCCAGGTAAATCAGGTATCATTAAAGTTCACTATGACACAAAGAGAACTGGTGCATTTACTAAAACAGTAAGTGTTGATACAAATGATCCAAGTGGAACTAAAATCTTAAAAATACACGGTACGGTTAATGCACCAGCAGAAACAGCTCCAGCAGTAACTCCTGGTAAATAAGATTTTAAAAATAATATTGATTGAGCCTCTCTTTTTTAAGAGGGGCTTTTTTTTGTTCCTCTAAAACACAAGCTGTAAGCACACTATCGTATTTACAGCATCATTAAAACTTAAATGCACCACTCATCAAATGCATCTCTGCTTTCGAAATTCCAATTTTTATTGCGAGTGTTTTCCAATTTTTTACCGCGCTTTTAATGTCATTTAAAATGAGAAGCATTTGCTTTTCGTTCAACTGAAAGTATTCGCCTACACTCATAGCAACATCAAAGTCCAAAGCATTATTATCGGTATCAATATTCAAGGAGAGTCCGTCTTTATCAATGGATGGATTGATATCGTAGGCTGGAGATAATTGCCACCCATTATTATGAAACACAAATCCATGATTTCTCAAGTGATCATCCGTATTCGAAATCGCTATATTAAACGCCATTCTTCGCCACAATTGATGCAATTCACTTTTATTATTTGATTCGTTGAATTGAATAAATTCTGCAATATCTAAATAGCTTGGAGAAGTATCTTTAATGGTATCTTCATTATTCCCTGTCATTGTCATGGCCGATGCAAAGTGCACTCTCTTTTGTTTAATACGGTCAAAGCGTTTGGTAAAAAAAGTATGGTGCTTGCCTGCAATGTGTTCAATCTTGCACTCTGCCATTTCAATGCCTGCTTTTATGGCAAGTTTATAGGCCAGAAATTCCCACGCTGCTTTATCAATGGCATCTCCTTTTGAAGGGAATTTAGCAATCCATATATTTCCTTTTTCATCGAGAATATTTGCTTTAGGTCTTGCACCTCCCAATGAAGATCCTGGTGCTAACAATATACTTAACCATTTACGTACCTCTTTATTCTCTTTTTCAGATTCAATGAATGTAATTCCATGTTGCAGCTCTCTAACAGAAGACCAAGGCGGAGTTGGACGTGTCCTATCATTATTTAAAAAAGGCGCATCTTCTTCTAACTTAAAGCGCAATGCTCCCATTCTACTCTCATCATTTACCCCCATCAAAAAATCCAAGTCATACAAATTTTTGGGAGCTCTCTTTTCTTCCTTAGCCATTTGTGCTTCTCTCCTTTTCATCAATGTGCGTCCCCAAGTATCTGGCATTGCATCATTAAAAATGCCAAAAATGGATTTCCCAACTGGGAATTGTAGTCCTTTATTCCAACTGATCTCTGGATCGAAGAGGAAAGGCTTCTCTGATTCCAAGAATTTTTCATCAAACTCAAAACTGAATGTTTTCCTTGCCTTGCCTAGATGTGCCGAAAGTGTTCCTACGAGTTTTTGTCCATTTGCTTCGAACCAATCTGCATACACCAATATATCTATTTTGTCTGTCGCCATTTATTTACCTCTTAAAAGTTTTAAATCTTGAATATCTCTTCCATGTTTATCTTCTGCTGCCAATTTTAAAAAGTCGTCTTGCAAACCCAGTACACGCATCACATTAAAATAGGCACCCATAGAGACACTTGGCGCTCCTCTCTCAATGAGATAAAGAGTTGTTCTGTCAATGCCTGCTCTTTCAGAGACTTGAATAGTTGTTAGCTTTCTTCTCTTTCTAGCAAGTTTAATATTTTCTCCTAGACCTTGTAGGATTTTTAGATGTTTGGGGAAGAGGATTTGCTTTTTTGAGTTCATTTTTGTTGCTTATTATCCACAAATATGGTTTTTTTGTAGATAATAAACAACATTTAAGCAGAAAAAGATTTTGTAGTATAAAGGAAAGCAACGAAAGAACTGTAACTAGTTAGCGATAGAAACGGATATCCTTGCTCTAGGCCAATAAACCTTTGGCGCGAGTGTTTTCCACTCGTGCCATTGCAAGTGTAAAATTCAAGCATCTGTATTACAAATGTGGACGAGCAGTGCTTTTTTATCTTATTGACAACAAAACATTTTTGTTATTAAGATTTGCCTGAGCGATAGCAGCGGATATCCTTTTTGTTTTTCTTTCAAAAAGATAGCAGCGAATAGCGCGACCACCACGTCAGAACATGCTTGGAGAACTTATTTGCAATATCAACAAATGATTGTGGCTGTTGGAAATGGTGGGCAGGCCCAAAAAGTTTTAGGATTTTAGTTCTTCGAAATACCCTGTTTTGGTATTCTTGATAACATTATCCCAATTAAAATATTTGCCATTCATTGCCACGTAAACACCAGCGGGCAAGCTCTGCACAAAAGCCAAGGCAGAACCTAGATTAAATAAGCCATCTGAGCTGCCAAATTTATAGGGGATCATGGCTCCGGTGAGCACGATTGTTTTGTTTAATTGTGCCTTCGCCAGCGCCGCAGCGGTAACAGTCATCGTATCTGTACCATGTGTGATAACGATTTTATCCTCGTCGGTTTTTGAAGCATAATTAACAATTAGTTCTCTGTCGGCATCGCTCATGTCTAAGCTATCGATCATCATTAAAGTGCGCAAAGACACCTCTGCCTTACATCTGCCAAGTTTAAGTATTTCTCCAAGATGCGTTTCTTTAAAAAATAATTTGCCAGTTAACTCATCATATTCTTTATCGAAGGTACCGCCAGTTATAAAGATTTTTATTGCCATAGCCTAGGTGTTTTTATTGATGGAAAAGATGCATGGTCTTTTATGAAAATCGGGCTTTTCTTTTTTCCATTGCTGTATTGTTTTGGTCTGAATGAATTGTGTAGGAAGCGTTATGTCGCATGCAATGGACAATAATAACTCAGCATTACAATCGCTGAGAATGCTTTCGATCAATTTATTATTTCGATAGGGCGTTTCCATAAAAATTTGCGTGTAGCCAGATCTTATCGCTTGTTGTTCTATTTCTTTCAATTTTTTTTTCTGTGCTTCGTTCTCAACGGGTAGGTAGCCATGAAAAATAAATTCTTGACCATTCATTCCTGATGCAATGAGCGCCATAATAATAGAAGATGGCCCAACTAGTGGGTTGACCTGCATTTCGAGCTGATGGGCTATTTTGACAACCTCGCCTCCTGGATCTGCAATACAAGGCAAGCCTGCTTCTGATAAAATGCCCGCAGATTTTTTTTCTCTTATAAGATCGAGCAAAGCTGTTTTGATAAAAGTATTTTTATTGTGTTTGTCTAATAGGTGTAGGGTAACCTCATCAAAATTTTTGGTATAGCCAATGGACCTAAGATATCTTCGAGCGCTTCTTTCGTTTTCTACAAAAAAAATGTCCAAAGATTCAGCGATATCTTTCACATAAGAGGGAATGCTTTGAACAGCATCTATTCCTAGCGTACAGGGTAATAAAAATAAAACGCTTTCGTTAGTCATATAAGGTTTAAAGATAAATATTCTGAAATTATGATTGTTAGAAAATAAATATTATATTTATAATCACTTGAAGACTAATTTTGTTGACCTTAAAATTGTAAAATACTATGAAGATAACCGTCTCGTCCAATCAAATCAAGGTGAGGAATTCTCCTAATCTCGATTACTACGTCATGCTTGTCATTTCGATTGCTCTTATTTTGTCTGCGGTATTTTTCTTTGTTCCAAACTTTTTGAAAATTGCTCCCAATTTTGACTTGAGCCATGTTTTTAAAAGTCGCAATATCGTAACTACTGTTTCATTTTTTTTGGTCACCCTGATAGGAAATATCCTCCCTTTCGTCCTCATTTATCAATATTTCACAAAATTTAATTCAAAGATTGTGATTAAAGATGGGGAGTTGTTTTGTGATGGGGAGTGGGTGACCGTGGTGAATGAAATAGAAGATATACAGGTTGTCTTTCATTTTGAAGATGATTGCAACCATATCTGTTTTATTACGCGCGGCGAGAAGCATCTGTTGCCGATGGAGTTGAGTGAAGACGAGGCAGCGAAACTTTATGATGAGATCGTAAAACTAACAGGCTTTAAAAAAAATGGATCAATATAACGCTGCCTGCATCATTTCAATTTTATCGGATCCTTTCAACTGCATTTGAAACATGTAGCGAATCCGCTCTATCTATTTTCTTATTGCTATAAGCATCCTGTTCTACCTCCATCCACTGGAAGATTGATGCCACTGATATAGCTTGCCGCAGGGCTGGCTAGAAAGCCGACTGCATTGGCGATTTCTGCTGGTTTACCGAATCTTTTCATCGGTATTTCGTTTTGCATTTCGATGGCTATTTCGTCGATGGCTTTGGCAGCTTTAGTGCTTTTGTTTAGAATGATGGCATCTAATCTTTCTGTAGAAGTAGCGCCAGGTAAAATATTATTTACTGTGATGCCGAAAGAGGCAAGTTCTGTAGCTAAGGTTTTGCTCCAACTAGCCACTGCCCCGCGGATGGTATTGCTTACACCTAAGCCTTGTAAGGGTATTTTGACAGAGGTTGAAATGATATTGATGATTCTACCATATTTTTCCTGCTTCATGCCTTCTACAACAGCTTGTACTAAGATATGATTGCAAATGAGGTGATTGGTGAAGGCGCTTACAAAATCAGCTTCTTTGGCATCTATGGCTGGTCCAGCAGCTGGTCCGCCGGTATTGTTAATTAGAACATGAATTTTTTTATTGCTATTAGCGAGGTATGAGTGGATGGCAACTTTGAGCTCTTCTGGTTTGGAAAAATCAGCGACGATATAATCGTGCTGTTGAGATGCTGTTTGTGATAATTCGCTTAAGGCACTTTTAAGTTTGTCTTCGTTTCTTGCTACGAGTGTGATGTTGGCGCCTAAGCTTGCCAATTCGATGGCAGATGCCTTACCAATTCCACCACTGCCACCGCATACCATGGCGTTTAAATGATCAAGTCTAATATTCATAAATTATTGTTTAAAGTGTTGATATAATATAGTGTTTTGGGCTTACCAGATTTTTTCGAAATCGGATGCAATATATGTATGTCTTCTAAGAAAGAAACGACTCTTTTTATCTTTGTAATGGGCAAAGAGCTGATCTTTTGAAAAAAGTTTTCTGAGCAAGGCAAAGGGAAAGAGGACTAGAAAGAACAAAATGCTCAGGATTAAAAAGCTATTTATTTTCCCTAAAAACATTCCTAATCGGAGCCAGTTTTTTAGAAAAAAATTTGAAAATGATTCAGAGAAAACGCTTGATATAAAGATAAGAAAAGCGATGGCTATGAATGCTTTGAGATGCATGCCATGGTTGTGTTTTATCCATATAAAATATAGGCAAATCATTATGATGAGGAGGCATATGATGGCAATATCTTGTAGCGATTTTCTTATCCTCATGACCTTAAAATAATGAATAAATAAAAGGTGCCACCACGCCACCTGGGGCTAATAAAAGCAAGGTCCCTAAAATTAAAAAGATCAAAATGATGGGCATTAGCCACCACTTTTTTCTCTCTATAAAATATTGAAAAATGTCTTTTATAAATTCCATTTCTTATTTTCTAAACAATGTATCGTTGATCACTAATAAATCCATGTCGGTATGCTTAAAACATTCAAAAGCTTGTTGGGCGTTCATTACTATCGGTTCGCCACGCACATTAAAACTCGTATTGACCAAGATGGCATCTCCTGTTTCTTTTTTATAGCGCTGTAATAGTAAATATAATAATCTATTTTGTTCTTTGTTGACTGTTTGTACGCGAGCAGAAAAATCGACATGAGTGATGGCTGGGAAATTTGATTTATGACAGCTTAATTTTTGGTTGATATTGAAATCTTCGAATGAAGCAGGAAGATTTTTTCTAATTTCCGGAATCAGTGGAAACGTGTACATCATGTAAGGAGAGGCGTTGTCGATTTCGAAATAGTTTTTTGCATCTTCTTCCAACACCACGGGTGCAAAGGGACGAAAGCCTTCTCTTTTTTTTATTTGTAAGTTTATTTTTTGTTGCATGTCTACCACGGTAGCGCTAGCGAGAATACTTCGGTTGCCCAATGCCCGAGGTCCCCATTCCATTGGACCTTGCACCCATCCAACGATTTTTCCGGCTGCTAATGCTTTGGCAACAATTTCTAATAAATCGTTTTCGGGATACTTGGTATAGCTTTCTGATGCTTGCGTTTTGCAGAGTATTTTCACTTCATTTTCATCGATGCTATATCCTAGATATGGGTCGAATACTGCCCAATGGTTTCTATTGTTGTTGAAATAGATATAATGGGTAGCCAAGGCTGCACCCAAGGCACCACCTGCATCGCCGGCTGCTGGTTGAATAAAAATATTTTTAAATAATTTTTTCTGCGCGAGCATGCTGTTGGCGACACAATTTAAAGCCACCCCGCCGCTTAAACACAAATTGTCAGATCCAGTAAGTTTCTTTGCGTTTTCGCAAATGTTATAGACCATCTCTTCTACTATTATTTGCAGTGCTGAGGCAAGTGCAGCATGCATGATATTAAGTTCGTCTGTTTCGACCCTTCTTTTGAGACCAAAGAGCGTTTCCCATTTTTTGGCTTCAATCATGTGAAGGGCATAATGAAAAGAAAAGAAATCCATATTTAATCTATAGGATCCGTCTTCTAAGCAATGAATGAGGTTGTTTTTGATGAGGAGATAAAATTTTTGAACAGCCTCACTATTTCTTGATGCATAAGGCGCAAGTCCCATCACTTTGTATTCGGCGCTATTTACTTTGAATCCAAGAAAATAGGTAAAAGAAGAATAGAGGAGCCCTATGGAATCTGGAAATCGAACTTCTTCAATCACTTCGATATGCGTTCCGCTTCCATAGCAGATGCTAGTGGTGGCCCATTCGCCAACGCCATCAATGGTTACAATGGCCGCCTCTTTGAATGTAGACGTGAAATAACAAGCAGCAGCATGTGAAAGGTGATGTTCGGTAAAAAGCAATTTCGTTTTTTTTAAATCGATGGGTGCTATTTTATGCAGCTCCTTTTTAAGCAATGATTTTAAGAATAATTTTTCTTTTAGCCAGAGGGGTACAAATTGAACAAAAGTTCTAAAGCCTTTTGGTGCTATTGCTAGAAAGGTTTCTACAATGCGTTCAAATTTTAGCAAAGGCTTATCATAAAAGGTAATGGCATCAATATCTTTTAATTCAATACCAGCCTTTTGGATGCAATATTGAATAGCATTTGATGGGAAGGAAGCGTCATTTTTAATTCTTGTAAATCTTTCTTCCTGCACTGCGACCAATATGGTGGCGTCTTGAAGCAAAACCGCTGCAGAATCGTGATAATATGCCGAGATACCTAGTATATACATTCCTGCAAAATTAACTTTTTCGCAAGATAACATCACAATCATTTATTTTTACATCAAAAATTAATAGAAAATGAAGTTAGTAGATAGAATAAATGCAGATTTGAAGACCGCCATGCTTTCTAGAGATGAGATAGCGTTGAGGGGCGTTCGCGCGATTAAGGCAGCTATACTGATGGCACAAACTGAAGTTGGCGCGAATAAAGAGCTAACACCTGAAAAGGAAATTGCCATCTTACAAAAATTAGTGAAACAAAGAAGAGACAGTATTGCCATCTTTGATCAACAGAATAGAACTGATTTATCTGAGAAAGAGAAGGAAGAAGTCGCTATCATTGAAAAATATTTGCCAGCGCAATTAAGCGAAGAAGAAATTACATCAAAAGTAAAAGAAATTATTGCCTCTACTGGAGCAGCGGGCATGAAGGACATGGGTAAAGTGATGGGAGAAGCAAGTAAAGCCTTGACAGGAAAAGCAGATGGTTCGCTCATTTCACAAATTGTAAAAAAATTATTGGTTTAATTTTTATCAAAGTCGTCAAATTATGGTTTTAGATATCCTATTTGCTATCGTTTTTATTGCTGGCTTTTACTATGGCTATCAAAAGGGGGTAGTGAATACAATCTTTAGTATTTTGGGTTTTGTGTTAGGTACGTTAATCGTTACTAAATTCAACGAGAAGATGACGATTTATCTGAGTCAACATACGAGCATGAATCAATCCTATTTGCCCATTGTATCGATCTTCTGTTTGATTGTTTTTATCGCCTTGTTTTTTAAATTGATGAGTTGGTCTTCTGAGCAGTTGCTCAAATCTTTTAGTTTAACAAGTGTGAACAGAATCATCGGTGGTGCCTTGTTTTCGTCATTGGTCACCTTCTTGTTTAGCACCTTACTTTGGTATGCCAATCAGGCTCATTATTTGGAAAGCGAAACGAAAGAAAAATCGATGACCTACGCTTTTGTTCAACCTTTGTCTCCTCTCTTTACCAATGCTGTTGGCACGGCCGTTCCCGCTTTCAAAGACATGTATTCCAACATGAGCAACGAAATGGATAGCGTGCAAACAAAGCATGTACACACGAATTAATGCTTTATAAAAAAGTATTCAACCAATGTATTGATAAGTAACCATGGTGCTAGTGTTAGATAATTTTGATTCATTCACTTACAATTTAGTCGACTATTTAAGTCAATTGAATCAGGAGTCGGTGGTGCTAAGAAATGATGTTAGGATGGAGGAAATTAAGAAATATAATTTTGATTCTATCTTATTGTCACCTGGTCCCTGTACGCCTTCACAAGCGGGCATCATGAACGAGTTAATCGCCACCTATTATAAGGAGAAACCTATTTTGGGTATATGTTTGGGGCATCAAGCTCTGGGAGCATTTTTTGGATGGACTTTAGAGAAAGCCATTCGACCCATGCATGGAAAGATAAGTGACGTTCAATATCAAGAGCACGACCTTTTTAAACAAATAAACAATCCATTTTCGGCCATGCGGTATCATTCTTTAGTGCTGTCTTCAACGGCGAAGGAAAGCGACCTAGAAATGATTGCCTGGACGAAAGAGATGGAGGTAATGGCACTGGCTCATAAACAATTGCCTATTGCCGGTTTTCAATTTCATCCAGAGTCTGTGCTTACAGCAGATGGCTTGACCTTATTAAGAAATTGGTTTCAATGGATAGCGCAGTAGATACAATAAATAATTGCTAAGGATAGAAACGAAACAAAAAATCTCATCTTTGTTTTATTACCTTTATCCATTCAAATCAACCTATGGATTATAAAATCAGAAATGTAAAAGGCTTCCGATATATTGATGAAGGAGAGGGTGAAGTATTATTGCTGCTCCATGGTTTATTTGGTGCCCTGAGTAATTTCAAAGCAATCATTGATGAATTCTCTACACGCTACAGGGTTGTAGTGCCCATTCTTCCATTGTTTGAGTTAGAAGTAGTGAACAGTACTATCGACGGACTGATGGAATATGTCGAAAGTTTTATTGAGTACAAGGAGCTTCATAAACTGAATCTCTTAGGCAATTCGCTTGGTGGTCATATTAGTTTATTATACACGCTAAAAAATCAGGGAAAAGTAAATTCACTAATTTTGACGGGCAGTTCAGGATTGTTTGAGAATAGTATAGGTGATTCCTATCCTAAGAAAGGCGATTACGAGTTTGTGAAAGCCAAAACGGAATATACCTTCTATCATCCTGAGACAGCCACAAAAGAACTCATAGACGAGGTATATGAAATTGTCAATAATCGGGAAAAGGCAATTCGCGTGCTTTATATCGCTAGAAGCGCCATTCGACATAATGTAAGAGACTCTTTGCATACCATTGTGTTGCCAGTAAAATTGATTTGGGGTCGTGAAGATAAAATCACACCCTTGTTTGCGGGTGAGGAATTTGAGCGCATACTTCCCAATGCTGATCTAACTATTCTTGAAGAGTGTGGTCATGCACCAATGATGGAATATCCTCAAATTTTCAATCAAATTCTCGATTCTTTTTTAAGCAAGCACAATCAGTCTAAGTAAGAATACTTTTTTCTAAGGGTGAAATCTGTCATATCTATGCCATATATTCATTAGTTTTGTGTCATATAAATTAATATGTCAGAAAATAGAACAGAAGTTTCAAGCCTAGGCGAATTTGGACTCATTCATCAATTAACAGATGGCTTTGTAAATGGGCATCATTCTACCATTAAATCGATTGGTGATGATGCAGCGGTGATACAATACCAAGCAGACAAAGTAACCTTAGTGAGTACAGATTTACTATTGGAAGGTATTCATTTTGATTTGATGTATTGTCCATTGAAGCATTTAGGCTACAAGGCTGTTGTGGTAAATCTTTCAGATATTTATGCTATGAATGGAACGCCTAAACAAATTACTGTTTCCATAGGAATTTCAAATCGTTTTTCTCTTGAGGCATTAGAAGATTTTTACAATGGTATCAAGGCTGCTTGTAAAGCATATAATGTTGACTTAGTAGGCGGAGACACAACTACCTCATTGAAAGGTTTTGTGATTAGCATCACAGCAATAGGAGAAGCGGACAGTCATAAAGTGGTGTATAGAAATGGAGCGAAGGAGGGTGATTTAATTTTCATCACAGGTGATGTGGGAGCGGCATTTATGGGTTTGCAGCTATTAGAACGAGAGAAGCAATTGTTTAAAGAAGATCCGAATATTGTTCCAGATTTAGATAATCAAGATTATTTGGTAGGTCGTCAATTGAAGCCAGAAGCACAAAAGGAATGCATCGAAAAATTAGCAGAGTTGAACATTGTACCCTCTTCCATGATTGATGTGTCAGATGGTTTATCATCAGAAATGTTTCATATCTGTACTCAATCGCAAGTAGGTTGTTTGATTTATGAAGAGCAGATTCCTATTGACGCAGATACCTATGAGACGGCTTTGAAATTTAATATGGATCCAATTACTTGTGCCGTAAATGGAGGGGAGGATTATGAACTTTTATTTACTGTTTCGAAGGATGATGCCCAAAAATTATACGGCATGTTCGGTATGAAATGCATCGGTCAAATTACCAATAAAGAGAAAGGTATTATTCTTGAAAGTAAGGCAGGCATGAAGCATGAATTGAAAGCTCAAGGATGGAATTTAACGGATGCTTTAAAATGATTTTGAACCATTTCAATTTCTAAAACCATGAAAGAAAGGATTAAACAAATGATGGAAGAAACTTCGGCTGCAGTGCTTAAAAACACAGCAGAGCTCGAAGCGTTTCGAATAAAATATTTAGGTACGAAAGGAGCCATGAAAGATATTTTCGATGCATTCAAAGAAGTGCCTAACGAAAATAAAAAAGAATATGGTCAATTGTTAAATGTGCTCAAAAGTCATGTAGAGCAAGTCTTTAATCAACATAAAGAAGCATTAGAAAACCTTGACGAAGGCGCTGTACATGATTTCGATCTTAGTATGCCAGGCATTCCACTTGACATTGGAGCTCGACATCCAATCAATATCATAAAGAATGAGATGATTGAAATCTTTGCTAGGATTGGTTTTTCGGTGGCAGAAGGTCCAGAAATAGAAGATGATTGGCATAACTTCACGGCCCTAAACACTCCCGAAGATCACCCGGCTAGGGACATGCAGGATACTTTTTATATCAATAAAAATACTTTATTGAGGACGCATACCTCACCAGTCCAAATCCGTTTGATGGAAACGCAAGCGCCACCCATTCGAGTGATTACGCCTGGACGCGTGTATAGGAATGAAACCATCTCTGCTCGTGCCCACTGTACCTTTCATCAAGTGGAAGGTTTGTATATCAATGATAATGTTTCATTCGCAGATTTGAAACAAACCCTTTTATATTTTGCGAAAGAAATGTTTGGACAAAAGGTAGAAATTCGTCTTCGTCCATCTTTTTTTCCTTTCACAGAGCCAAGTGCTGAACTTGATATCACTTGTTTTATCTGTGATAGAAAAGGCTGTCCAGTTTGCAAAGGAAGCGGATGGGTAGAGATAGGAGGTTGTGGAATGGTGGACCCATCGGTGTTGGAGAACTGTAAAATAGATCATGAAAAGTATACTGGTTTTGCCTTTGGCATGGGTATCGAACGCATCACTTTATTAAAATATGGCATCGACGACATCAGATTGTTTTATGAAAATGATGTACGTTTTTTAAAGCAATTCACGTCTTAACTAATAGAGATTGTTCAGCATTATCAATTAATTTAAAAATATCGACATAAAAAAACCCCTTCTATTTGAAGGGGTTTTTAATGTATTCTTAAATGATTATCCTAAGTAGGTTTTTAGTAATTTGCTACGTGAGGTAGAACGAAGATTGTTGATTGCTTTGTCCTTGATTTGTCTTACTCTTTCTCTCGTTAGTCCTAGGTTTTCACCAATATCTTCTAATGACATTGGATGGTCTACACCAATTCCATAATAAAGTTGAATCACTTGTCTTTGTCTTTCTGTTAAGGTATTCAAAGAACGTAAGGTCTCCTTTCTAAGAGAGTCAGCATAATCTAAATGCGTATCAGCTCCATCAGCATTATCGTTCTGTAAAACGTCTGCCAATGCGTTGTTTTCGCCTTCTACCAATGGCGCATCTAGTGATGTATGTCTAGAAGATAATTTTAAAGTTGTCTCCACTTCTTTCACATCGATATCTAAAAACTTTGCAAGTTCTTCTGGAGTAGGCTCGCGATCAAATTCTTGTTCTAGTTGTGCTAGAGCTTTTCTTATTTTGCTTAGAGAACCCACTTTGTTTAATGGCAATCTAATCAAACGAGCTTGTTCAGCTAGTGCCTGCATAATAGATTGACGAATCCACCACACCGCATAAGAAATAAATTTAAAACCTCTTGTTTCATCAAATTTTTGAGCAGCTTTAACCAAGCCAACATTTCCTTCATTGATTAAATCATTAAGAGACAAGCCTTGGTTTTGATATTGTTTGGCAACAGACACTACGAAACGGAGATTGGATTTTACCAATTTTTCTAGTGCCACTTGATCGCCATCTCTAATTTTTTTTGCCAATACTACTTCTTCCTCTGCAGTAATTAAATCTACTTTCGCTATATCTTGAAGGTATTTCTCAACAGATTGAGATTCGCGATTGGTAATTGATTTGGTAATTTTAAGTTGACGCATAGTATACTATAAATGTATTTTCTAGTTTAACGATATAACCCCATTGAAAGTTTCAGAAAGGGATGCAAAAATATAGCGATTTTTTTAAATAAAGTGAAAAAATGTTATAACTCCTTCATTTAGGGCGCATCAGCCATACACAATTTAAGCAATTTTAATATAAAAGTAAGAGGCTTTTCCTTACTTTTATAAAAATTATGATTAAGCCATATGATGCCTTCCACCCATGTTTCTGAAACAAGTTTTGAAGAAATAAATAGAATATTTAACTTGCAAAAAGCTAATAAACAGGCAGTTAAAAATTCGTCTGACAAAGATCGGTGTAAAAAATTACAAAAACTTCAAAGGGCCATTCATTCCCAAAGAGAGGGGATTAGAAATGCAGTGCATGCAGATTTTTTAAAACCTAAAGAGGAAGTCGACCTCACAGAAATTTATCCTCTCATCGTTGAAATTAAGTCATTCTGCAAGGATTTGTCGAAGTGGATGGAGCCAGAAGAGATAGAAAGCCCGATTACCATGATTGGAAGTATGGCCTCTATTGTGAGGGAGCCTAAAGGAAACTGCTTGCTTATTTCGCCTTGGAATTATCCTTTTCAATTAGCCATCTCGCCCATTATTTCGGCGATTGCCGCAGGAAATGTTTGCATGTTGAAGCCATCAGAAATGACACCGCATACCAGCAAGTTCATCAAAGAATTTATAGCTTCTGTTTTTAACGAAAATGAAGTGGCGGTCATCGAAGGTGGTATGGAAGTCTCCACACATTTGTTGTCTCTCCCATTCGATCATATTCATTTCACAGGTAGTCCTGCCGTTGGAAAAATAGTCATGAAAGCAGCGAGTGAGCACCTTTGTTCTGTGACTTTAGAGCTTGGTGGTAAAAGCCCTGTGATCATCGACGAAACAGCTGATGTCACCGAGTGCGCAGCGAAAATAGGATGGGGTAAATTTATGAATAGCGGACAAACGTGCATTGCCCCCGACTATCTTTTTATTCACGAAAGCAAGAAGCAAGCATTTATTGATGCCATGCGCTTGCAATTGGTAAAAATGTATGGGCAGCATCCAGCACAAAGTCAATCCATTGCGCATATGGTGAACGCAAAACATTATACTCGTGTGAAAACATGGCTCGCAGAAGCCATACAGAACGGAGCTTCTGTGGATCTTGGTGCAGAGACAAACGATGAACAAAATTTTATGGCACCAACGCTTTTAAGCAATGTAACCATGGATAGCAAATTGCTCACAGAAGAAATTTTTGGACCAATCTTACCCATCATAAGTTTTAAAAATGTAGATGAAGCCTTAGTGCATATCAATAAAAATCAGAAACCCCTGGCGCTTTATATCTTCTCTAAAAAGAATAAAAATATCGATTATATCATGCAGAACACTAGTGCAGGCGGTACTTGTATCAATGATACCATGATTCATCAAGCACATCCCAACTTACCATTTGGCGGCGTCAATAATAGTGGATTAGGCAAAAGTCATGGTATTTGGGGCTTTCGTGAATTCAGCAACGAAAGAGCAGTGGTAAGACAATATTTAAAAAAAGGTTTGGTTGGCCTTATGTATCCTCCCTATAATAATTTTGTAAGAAGAATGATCAACCTGACCATTCAGTATTTCTAAATAGAAAAGATGCAAGAATTTGATAAACTTTGGAACTACTGGAAGCCCGAGGAAACTGAAAAACTTTTCCGCGCTTTACTATTGAATGAAAATAAGTTGCTTGATAAAAACTATCACCTGCAACTTTTGACTCAATTGGCCAGGACACAGAGTTTACAAAGAAAATTTGAAGAGGCACATCACCTATTAGATGAAGTAGAATGTCATATTTCGGAGGTTTTTCCAATCGTATCTATTCGCTATTTATTGGAAAGAGGGCGAACTTATAATTCCAATAAAGAACAAGAAAAGGCAATTCCATTATTCGAGCAGGCTCTCAAAATAGCTGAAGCAATAAAGGAAGAAAATTATGCCGTTGATGCAGCACATATGCTTGGTATTGCCACTAAAAATGAAAAATCATTAGAGTGGAATCTATATGCTATGAAACTTGCTGAGCAAGCCATAGACGAACGTGCAAAAAAGTGGCTTGCGGCCTTGTATAATAATATTGGATGGACCTATTTTAATTTAAAGCAATATGATAAAGCGATGGAGGTTTTTGTAAAAAGCTTTAAGCTGTTTCAGATGCAAGGCTCCATTCAACAACAAAGAATTGCGAAATGGAGTATTGCTAAAATGAATCGTTTCCTTGGCAATGCAGCATTAGCTAAACAACAACAACATGAAATAGAAAGTGAGGCCATCAATGAACCAGATGGGTATATATTTGAAGAATTAG
The DNA here is from genome assembly GCA_945897725.1 of Chitinophaga pinensis. Classification (GTDB taxonomy): domain Bacteria; phylum Bacteroidota; class Bacteroidia; order Chitinophagales; family CAMDFR01; genus CAMDFR01. The sequence continues at coordinate 101,335 of CAMDFR010000001.1, read as the reverse complement.
GAGAATTGTACCTGCTCGAAAATAATGAAGCTCAGTACAATTATTATTTTCATGAAGCTTATAAACTCTTATCTGTCGATGGATGGATGCAAGCCAATGAATCTCAAAGACTAGAGCGAATGCATCAATTGGCAATAAAAAAAGGGTAGGCAACAACTGACCACCCCATAGAAATTCCAAAACCCCAAATTTTTAGTGTACCCTAATAAAATAGGCACTTATCCGCATCAGATTGAAGATTTATTAGAATAGTTGCATCTTATACTTTAATTTTGATAAAATATTTGGGACAGAAAATCGTTTTAAAGAAGTAAGCAAACAAGCACATGAAGAAAATTTACGGAACACTTTTTTTAGTCATTGGTTTTTTATACCTGATTACGATACTCAGTACAGGTTGTAAAAAAGATACTTTTCCAACAGATGGCATTGAAGAGCCAATCACCTTTATTCATCCAGATACCAATTGGGTGAAATTAAAAAGGGGAGATACCTTACAGTATGAAGTACGCTATACCACCGATAGAAGAATCGACTCAACAACCTGTAAATATAATATCAGTACTAAATATCATGTCTTTGATGCCACCATGGATCCCGTGACTCAATTGTATTCATTTCAATATTATCCAGACACGAATAATATTCAAACAGACATCACCACATTCAGGGTGCCAAATGATTCTACCATTAATCAAACAGACGTTATTAGACTCATTTTCGACATGTATGCTAAAGATGGCTTACATTACCAGAAGACAATGCGTATTGACGTGAAATAACCTATTTATGAGTGTAAACAAATTGCCTCACATGCGCAAACATTATGAGGCGGCAGAATTAAACGAAGCTAACACTCCAGAAACTCCTTTGCCACTTTTCCATACTTGGTTTACGCAAGCACATGAATCACCAATCATTGAAGCCAATGCCATGACATTAGCAACGGCATCCAAAGATGGCGTGCCTTCTGCAAGGATTGTCCTCTTAAAAGAAATGACCAACGAAGGTTTTGTTTTTTACACCAATTATCTAAGCAATAAAGGCAAGAATTTGGCAGAAAACCCGAACGCCTCTTTACTCTTCTTTTGGGATATACTAGAAAGACAAGTGCGTATTGAAGGGACGGTGCAAAAGGTAAGTGAACAAACATCAAATGACTATTTTTATCAAAGACCAACGGGTAGTCAAATAGGAGCGATAATATCGCCTCAGAGTCAGAAAATCGATTCAAAAGACCTATTGTTACAAGCTTATACCGCATTGGAAAAAAGTACAGACATAAAAAAACCCGACCATTGGGGCGGGTATATTTTAATGCCAAGATTAATAGAATTCTGGCAGGGTAGACCAAATAGACTACACGACCGTATTGTATATGAGCTCAATCAAGATGCAAAGTGGCATAAATACCGCTTAGCTCCTTAATCTGTCACCAAATCAATTATTCTTTCTCTGCTGCTTTCTTCTTAGGAGCTGCTTTTTTAGCTGGAGCTTTCTTTACAGTTTCTTTTTTCTCCACTGGAGCACTTGCTACAACTGTTGTAGATTCACCTGTTCTAGATGTTCTAATATTTCCAAATGATCCTGCAAAACGCTTGCCTTTTTTAGTTCTCATGTCACCTCTACCCATTGTACTATTTTTTTATTTTTTAAATGAATGTTTTTTTGGACTGCAAATATAAGTGTTTTATTTCGCTTTAATACGCTAAACTAGCTCAATATCAAACGAAGATAAAGCAACAAACATATTTACACGTTCGTCAATCTGCTCTGAAGTCAATGATTTCAGTCTTTCTGTACCAAATTTTTCTACACAAAACGAAGCCATTGCCGAACCATAAATAATCGCTCTCTTCATGTTTTCGAAGCTCAAATCATTTGTTTTTGCAATGTAGCCAATGAAGCCACCAGCAAAGGTATCGCCCGCACCGGTTGGATCAAATACTTCCTCTAATGGAAGGGCAGGAGCAAAAAATACATCGTTGTTATGAAACAACAAAGCACCATGTTCCCCTTTCTTAATTACCAAGAATTTCGGACCCATTGCCATAATTTTTTTAGCCGCTTTTACCAATGAATTTTCACCACTCAATTGTCTTGCTTCTTCATCATTAATCGTCAATACATCTACCATCGAAATCGCTTTCTTTAGGGTATCTAAAGCGATATCCATCCAAAAGTTCATCGTATCCATCACAATCAATTCTGGCCGCACTGGCAATTGCTCTATTACTTTAATTTGTAATGAAGGATCAATATTGCCAAGCATCAAATAACGACAATCTTTATATGACTCAGGAACGATAGGATTGAAAGATGCCAATACATTGAGGTCAGTCACCAAAGTATCGCGACTATTCATATCCATATGATATTTTCCACTCCAGAAAAAAGATTTTTCACCTTTTCGAATCTCTATACCATCATAATTCACGCCTCTGTCTTGCAGCGCCGCCAATTCATTCATATCAAAATCATCGCCAATCACAGAAACAATATTGACTGGTTTGGTAAAGTACGAAGCACTCCACGCGATATAGGTCGCAGCACCACCTACAATTTTATCTGTTTTTCCAAAAGGGGTTTCAATCGCATCAAAGGCAACAGTGCCTACGGTTAATAAACTCATAATCTTTAATTATATGGTGCGAAACTACAATTAATTTTAAGATTTTTGAAACATCTATTGCAAATAAATTATAATAGGCTTACATTTGCACTCCCAAATGGGAAATTCCTTGATAGCTCAGCTGGTTAGAGCGACTGACTGTTAATCAGTAGGTCCCTGGTTCGAGCCCAGGTCAGGGAGCAAAAAATGCAAAGCGATTAGAGATTCTCTAATCGCTTTTTTTGTTTCTACAATAAATTAAAATTCTTTAGTGCGTGCCGCCAGCCAAAAACAGAGGCTGCCGTCCTGCTATCCACTGCAAGCTGCCTCCATACTTCCGGTAGGCTTTCCGTTGCTATCAGTCACGCATTATATTCGTTTCCAAAGATTAATTTTCCTCCAAGGTTTGTGTCCTCAGGAGCCTATATCGCTGTTAAACCACGCTAAATATGAAAAATAATATTAATATTTGGCGTGTCACTTTGCTGTTTTTAAAGAATCGCCTGATTGGTTTTTTGCTGGCTATTTGTTGGGTATTCGGATACGAACCGAATCGACGTCTTAGCTATCTTTTAATGCGGGTGCTGGTGCTTTTTTTATGGTTTCAAGCGGTTTATTCATTGGGGTATCGTCATGCATTCCCGCTTTTTGAGCGTTATCTTCTTTTTTATGACCACATGTTTGAAGCCCTAAATAAAGTATTATAAAGGGGATTGCAACACTACTTATAATCCATTTGCTATTATCAATTAGTTTAGATACAAATCTACTACGCGTTTCAACTTTTGACTGATTTGCAAAATGCTCACAATACGCTTCATATGTTCCATAGTCGTGTATTATGATGTCGGCATTGTCTGTTAATTTATAAATGGTATCGCCCATCATTCCTCTCTCAAATCTCAACAATTTGTCTTTTTTAGCACGAATAACAACCTTATTTTCTCTTATAGGATCATTCATCTCAGGATAACGAGCTTTGATAAAACTTAAGTTTGCTTGGCGTTCACCAACAACAATTATCAAATTCAATATCCTGTCTATTGTGTGAATTACTACTATGTCTTCCATCCTTTTAAATTTTATCAAACATACAAAAAACATCTAAAAACATAGATGTTTTATTTAATGTATGGCTCGCTAAACAGAATGGTTAATTACAAAAAATCCTTCACATCTACATCTAACTTTTCTGCAATAGTTTTTAAGGTCAAAATAAGGCTGCCGTATTTTCCGTTCTCAATCATAGATAGATTGCTGTAATGGATATTGCACAACGGAGCCAAATCCCTTAAATAAATACCTTTTGCCTTGCGAGCAATTTGTATTTTTTTACCCATCTCTTTTAAGAATTGTTTTTCTTCTGGAGATTTTGAATAATCTTTCATTACTTTCCGATTAAGGTTTTGTATGGTAATGTGCCATTGCAGTTCGATAATGCGTAAGCAAATTTTTCATCTTGGAATGTTTTCCTATTGTTATATCTGAATGCAGATTCATTGCAGTAGCGTTGTAAGTGCTTTGGAGATACAAAGTGATGTATTCCGTCAATCTGCTTTTTTAAGATGTTCCAATAACCCTCTATGCTGTTTGTATGTACTGATACCTTTGCTTCTTTACGAACATATTCTTTCTCTCTGTGATTTACTGTTTTGTGGTTATATTTCTCGCCAATCTTAGTATATGCGTTGCTTTCATCTGACATTAAAGAACTATCGTGAGCAACAAATTCTTCGAGTGTACCCGTAAGATTTTCAAGAGCAGTATTGGTAATAACTCTTGTTCTTAATTTACCGTCTCTTTTTAGTGCACCAAATACCATTGTTTTGTTATCCATGCCTTTCATACTTTTCTTTTTCTTGGCGTGCATATTTTTAAGACTACCACCTACGTATGTTTCGTCAACTTCAACAATACCAATCAACACTACTGGATCATTATCTTTCAGCATTTCTCTGATACGATGTGTTAAATGCCAAGCCGTGCGTTGAGTAACATTGATCATGGAGGCTAACTGTAAACTGCTGATTCCTTTGCTATGTACTGTTAAAATATAAGTTGCTAAAAACCATTTCGTCAAAGATATTTTTGTGTTCTCATACACGGTTCCTACGGTTACGCTAAATTGATGTCTACAACCTCTCTCTCTGCATTTGAAAATCTTTCCGCTTGCAAACCTGCAAACATTGATTGATCCACAGAAAGGACAAGCGGGAGTACCATTCCATCTTTGTAGTTCTAAAAACTTTCTGCATTTTTCCTGTGTATTAAACTCTTTTTGAAATTCTAAGATGCTTTTAAATGGTTTCATTTGGGTGTGTGTTGTTGTTTGTATATACAAATATACGATATGTAAACGCAGGGTATTTGCGTTCTACTTTTTATGTGAAAATAATTGCAAATAAGTTAGATTTGTTCTTTAATCAAACACACAATATGTCAAATATTAGCCGAGAAATGCGTGAAAACGCAGAAGCATTTATTATTCGTTGGAGGGGCACTACTACCGAAAGAGCGGAAGCCCAAACTTTCACCAACGAATTTTTTGAAATATTTGGTTTATATAGAAAAGATTATGCGCAATTTGAAAAACCAATACAAAAGAAGGATGAAACAGGAACGGGCTTCGCTGATCTGTTTTGGTCGGGCAAATTAATTATTGAATCAAAATCAGCACATTTAGACAGCGATAAACACTGGGACAAGACACTACAACAAGCAGAAGAATATATTGAAAATCTATTCCCACATCAAAGACCTCAGTATATAATGTTAATGAATTTTAAACGAATAAAAAAATATTCGGTTGAAGTAAGCAAATCAAATAAGATTAAAATTAATTTTATTAGCGAAACTCCACTTGAAAAACTTGCATTAAAATTAGATGAATTTGTTTTCTTTCTCGAGTTTGCGAATCGTTTAGAAGAAGATGAAATAATAGTCAACCAAGAAGCGGCAAGAAGAATAGCAAATGTTTATGACGCTATTGATCGCAAAGGATACAACTCTAACGACATTGCAATCTTATTGGCTCGACTTCTTTTTTGTTTGTTCGCAGAGGATACAGGAATATTTGACAAAAAACAATTTGAAAACTATATACAAGAACAAACGACAGGTAAAACGCTTGGCGATCACCTATTAGCATTATTTAAAACACTTGATACAGAAGTCGGAAGTCGGAAAGCAATAAACAAACACCTTTCAAAATTTCCTTATGTAAATGGAGATTTGTTTGATGATAGATTAAATAAAATGCCGACTACTTCCGATGCAATGCGAAAAGCATTATTAGATTGTTGCGCTTACGATTGGAGTGATATATCACCAGTAATATTTGGATCTCTTTTTCAAGCCGTAATGGATGATCCAGAAAGAAGAATTTTGGGTGCTCATTATACTTCTGAAAAAAACATTAAAAGAGTTCTCGACCCTTTGTTTCTCGATAGTCTTCACGAAGAATTTGCGTCAATCAAGAGTAGCAAGACCGCTTTGGAGAAATTTAGAATAAAATTGAACGGGTTAACTTTTTTAGATCCAGCTTGCGGTTGTGGAAACTTCCTCGTTGTTACTTATCGTGAACTACGTTTAATTGATATTGAAATTGTTTCAAAAATGTATAAAGGGTTACCAATCCTCCACTTGAATTGGTTAAGCAATGTTCCGCTTGAAAATTTTTATGGTTATGAAATTGATACCACTTCTGCAATGATTACAAAGGTTGCTTTGTGGTTAACTGAACACCAAATGAATATGCGTTTAGAAAGCAAGTTTGGCAAAACGATTCCCACAATACCGTTAGACGAAGCGGCAATTATCATAAACAACAACTCGCTTCATATTGAATGGAAACTGAAGAAAAAAGACAAAACATTTAATTATATTTTAGGCAATCCTCCATTCAGGGGCAAACAGTATCAATCAGATGAACAAAAGAATGACATTGATAAAATATTTAATGGTTTAAACGGTACGGGAGTTTTAGATTATGTTGCTTGTTGGTATATCAAAGCTGCTGATTATATGAAAGCAAATCCTGAAACAAGGACAGCATTAGTAAGTACAAATAGCATTTCACAAGGCGAACAAACAGGTTTATTGTGGAATATTTTACTTAAAACTTACAAATTTAAAATTCAATTTGCTCATCAAACTTTCAAATGGCATAACGAATCGGCAGGAGTTGCGGGAGTAGATTGTGTTATAGTTGGCTTTGGGAAAGAAAATATAAAAGAAAAATATATTTTTGAATATTCGGATATCAAAGGAGAACCAAAAAAAATAAAAGTAAGAAACATAAGCCCTTATTTAGTGCAGGGTAACGACACAGTAATTTTAAAAAGAAGATCTCCAATTTGTGCTGTACCTGAAATATCATTTGGTAGTATGCCTAATGACGGAGGCCATTTGCTTTTAAGTAATGAAGAAAGAAGCGAAATAATAAAAAAAGAACCCGATTCCAAAAAATGGATTCGACCGTTAATAAGCGCAAAAGAGTATTTGAACGGGAGAAAAAAGTGGTGTCTTTGGCTAATTGGTATAACAGATTCTGAATTAAAAAAACTTCCAGAGATAAACAAAAGAGTTCAATCTGTTAAAAAACACAGAAAAAGCAGTGACAGACAAGCAACAAATAAATTAGCTGACACGCCCCATTTGTTTGGCGAAATAAGACAACCTAAATCAGATTATATTTTTATTCCACTAACAAGTTCTGAAAATCGGAACTACATTCCTTTCGACTTCATCAATAAAAAGTACATCGCAAACAATTCCTGTGGTTTAATACCAAATGCTTCTCTTTTCCATTTCGGAGTTTTAACTTCAAAGATGCACATGACGTGGGTTAGGTATGTATGTGGACGCTTAGAAAGTCGTTACCGTTATAGCAACGAAATTGTATATAATAATTATCCTTGGACAAACAGTATTCCAAAACGAAAAAAAGATTTAGTAGAAAAACTATCACAATCAATTTTGGACATTCGTCAAAAATATATCCACGGAGATTCCACTCTTGCAAAATTGTATAGTCCCAAAACCATGCCCGCTGATTTAGAGTTAGCACATTAAAAACTTGATGAAGCGGTGGATAAATGTTATCGAGATACCCCATTTACTACGGAGCCAAAGCGAATAGAATTTTTATTTGAATTGTATGATAGCTATACTTCGGGGTTATTTCCAGACGAATAAGATTATTGAGTCATAAATCTTGTATTTTTTAGAGCATCAAACAAAGTAGTAATGTATAATTTGTATTTTGGAAAATATTTTTACATTTTAAATGTCAATGAGTAATTGACGATTTTCGTGTTAGGGTTTTAGGTAAGCAGTCAAGTAAACCGTTAGGTTTGCCCGATTTTTTTTTGCAGAATATTTATGATTGTTAATCCATTAAAGGCTTATCTGTTTTACCATTATGCCAACTTAACCACTTGTCATAATCGTGCCTATGAAAGCCTATCGTCTTACCATTCTCAAATGGGATAACGGTTTGTCCTTTCATATATTCAGAGAATGCTTCAAAATGTTCTTTTGGAATATTCCTTAGTAAAATAACATCTCTACGTCTCATTGTTTTTTGTTCCTTTTTATAAGCAATCCATGCATCGTAATGTTCTTTCTTAACACACAAACAATCGTCAAAATCTTCAATGCACTTCAGTTTGTTTTGATACATCCATGTACATAAATCAGAAGGTTCATTGTCGGGCAAATCCCTTAACCGAATATAGTCATTATCCTGTACCATACGCTTGCCTACTTTTTTGGTCTTGCTTTTGAACTCTGTTTTGTAATAAAGTTCATGGGTATGTAAGCTCATATTATCTGCTCTGCCCCAACCAATAGAACCTTTATATCTTGTGATGTGAAACTTCTTAAACTTGCTTAACGGACGATATGGAATACATTCTCCGTGATTACGCATAACGAGATTCGTATAATCAAAGACATTTACATACCCATCACTAAATGTGATCCTGATCTTATAGCCTTCCACATGTTCGGCAGCCACAATGTTAGTTCCTACTTTCATATATATTTTTGGCTTGGGTGGTAGGATGGCAGACACTCCATAATACGATTCAATATGAAAGCACATATCCCAATCTTTTCCCCAAAAAATATCTCCCCGTTCTTTGTCAATGATTATCTTTTTGAATTTAGCTATATCAAGGAACTTTAATAGCATCGTTCCGTGATTAATAATGGGTAGAAAGTCGGTAACATTCTCTTTCCCGTTGCTGAATGTGAACAGAAATTTGTATTCATTAACATATTTTGCACTTACAAGTGTTACGCCTTTTGGTGGTTTCATAATGTTTCCTTTTGGTGTTTGATATAATTGTTTAGTAAGCCTTTGATTTGTTCAGTCGCTACCGGATTTGCCGAATGCACATAAAACTTTAATTCCCGCAAATCCAACCCCGATTCATACACCAACCATTTGGCGCAATGGTAGCCGTCTGACAAGATATTGTGATTCACATCTTCTCCCAAGTCATTGTCGAAAGAAATAAACGCAGGTAAGCCTTTTTCCGTAATGGTAGATTTGAAGTCAATGAAGTTCCGAACGATAACAAAATCCTGCTCTCCAGCATTGGCATAAACCATGCTTACCGTTCGTATATCGTCAAGGAAAAGTTTGTAACTCATTTTACAAATTTAATGAATACAAACGCAGTATATCTTCGTTTTAAAATTATCATTTGCATTTTCTGCAAAACTCTTATCTTTATCTCATGGAAAAGGGAAAGGACGATAAAAGAACTCCGGAAGAATCAGCAGAAATGTTTGAACGAATTATTAAAGCATCAGTGAAGAGTAATATTCCTATCCGTAAGCCTGCAAAAGAAGAAGATTCAAAAACAAATAAACGTGGCTCGAAACATAAGTAAACAAACTGTTTCAGCCTGTCTGTGGTTGAACAGCGATATAGACTCCTGTCCTCACAAACCTTTATCATCTGTGCCGCTCCGCTGGAGCTGAATTTGATATGGATGATGTTTCTAGGAATTTTTCGCTCCGCTGGAGCTTTTTTCCTTCTCTGTTTCCTAAGGTTTGTGTCTTCACAAACCATTATTATTTAAGCACTCTGAGTCTTTCTTAATTCTCACTTCTGTTCGAGACTAGATAACTATAGCAAAGATTCTTTTAGCTGAACTTCTCAATGCCTTTCACAACATGTGGCGAAGTATTATCTTATAGACATTCGAAGACACTAGTGGAAAACACTCGCGCCAAGGAGAGATGTCAATTTAATTTAGAGATACAACATATTAAAATAGGCTTTGTCTAAGCAAACAATTATTTTACTTTTGAAAAAAATCAAACTAGACGTCCATCAAATGAAAATCAAAACCAAATTAATCTCCTTTCTCATTTTATTTTTCTATGCTACTATTTACATAAATAGTTCCTATGCCCAAAACTGGTCATTAGATGCAACCTTTAATGGCAATGGTAAAGTGATTACGCCGCTCCTGACGCCCCGTTTTCAAGGTGACAATGCAGCTGCTATACAAACTGATGGTAAATTACTTGTTACTGGCATTATTGCTGGTTTATCTAGTGTTGATTTTGCGGTGGTTCGCTTAAATACGAATGGCTCTGTAGATAGCACTTTTGATGATGATGGCCTTGTTTCCACAGACATAGATAGTAATTCTTATGATGGTAGTAATGCCATCGCTATTCAAACGGATGGTAAGATCGTTGTTGTTGGATATAGATTGAATGGATCTGGCTATGATTTTGTAGTCGTTCGTTATCATTCAAACGGAAGCCTTGATTCATCCTTTGGTGGAGTTGGCATCGTAACTACTGATGTGGGTAGTTTCGATGATGAAGGCGTGTCAGTTGCCTTACAAAGCGATGGTAAAATTGTAGTAGCCGGATCTACAGTTGTGCCAGATTATGATTTTGTGGTAGTACGATACAATACCGATGGATCTTTGGATAGTTCATTTGATGCGGATGGTATTTTAACTTCTGACCTAAATAGTGGTTCTGATGATTTTGTTGCCAATGTGCTTGTTCAATTAGATGGGAAAATACTTCTTGCAGGCACTAGTGGAGGTGATTTTGCGGTTGTTCGATATAATAGTAACGGTAGCTTAGACCTTAGTTTTAGTACCGACGGTAAGGTAATAACAGATTTAGGCGGTGATGAATATGGTCGCAATATGGCTATTCAAGGCGATGGAAAAATAGTGGTGGTGGGCTCTACCTCTGATGGCTCCACCAATATTGATTTTGCATTGGCTCGATACAACAGTAATGGCACCTTAGATAATAGCTTTGATGGAGATGGAATTTTGATAAGGGGCTTAACAAGTGCTCGTGATGAAGCGTTTGCCGTAGCCATACAAAGTGATGGAAAAATATTGGCTGGTGGACTCCTCGATAAAGGTACCGACACTGATTTTGCTATTGCTCGTTATAATTCAGATGGAAGTACAGATAGTAGCTTCAACAGTGTTGGCCGAATATTAACGGATTTTGGTTTTTCTGATGATTATTGTTCCATGTTGCTACTTCAAAGTGATGGCAAAATAGTTGCAGCAGGTTATCAAGTTGCCACAATAGCAGTTGCCCGGTATACCAACGAAATCCTTTCTGGTCTTGCTTCTACAAATATTATCGATAAATCCATAGTTGTCTATCCAAATCCTGCAAAGGAATTTATTTCTATTTCATTGACAGATATTGAACAATCTATAAATGCTGATTATACGATAACTGACCTTTCTGGAAGAGTTATTATGAAAGGGAAATTGAAAGCGACAAACACCAGAATTGATTTGAATGGCTTATTACCCGGATTGTATTTATTGCAGGTTGAGGGCCAGCTTCAAGAAGTTGTCAAAATAATCAAGCAGTAGATTAATAAATTATAATTTGATCTCGGATAGGTAAAAGACCCCGCTAAGCGTAGTCTCCTGACTACGCTTTAGTGTAGCCAAATCTCCGATTTGATTAAACAACCACAGGTTAAACTTCCACTTTAAAGATAAACCATTTTTAAAAGTATCGACAATTCACTTAACTGATGTGTAACACAAATAAAACGCAAATTATTTTTTAAAACGAAAACATCGCGTGACTGATAGCAACGAAAAGCCTGCTGCAAGGGACGCGCAGCAGCTTGTAGTGGATAGCAGGACGGCAGCCTTTTATACTCGGCTGGCGGCACGCCCTCAAAAAAAATGAATTGAAAAAAATATAATTATTGTCCGGTGAAAACAGCTTTTCTTTTTTCGATAAAGGCGGTGGTGCCTTCTTTAAAATCTTGAGTGTTCATGCTGGCGCCAAACAATTTGCTCTCTTCTTCAAAACCATCGATGTTATGATCGAAGTAACAATTCACGCAATCGATGATTTTTGCAATGGCCAATGGTCCCTGTGTTGCGATTTTATTAATGAGTTCTTTACATTTATCCATGGCTTCTTCGATGCTCGCAAAAGTATAATTGACCAAACCTAAGTCTTTGGCTTCTGCTGCTGTAATCATGTTGCCTGTCATCAGTAATTCTAAGGCTTTGCCCTTGCCCACCAATTGCACCAAACGCTGTGTAGCGCCGTATCCTGGGATGATGCCGAGTGCCACTTCTGGTTGTCCGAACTTCGCGTTATCCGTTGCAATGCGCATGTGGCAAGCCATTGCCAATTCACAACCACCACCCAAAGTAAAACCATTATTGAGAGCTAGAAAAGGTTTGGGACATTCTTCAATACTCTTAAAAATAGCGCCACCGCTTTGCGATAATTCGATACCTTGTTTTTCTGTAAAGCTTGCAAACTCAGCGATATCAGCACCTGCAGCAAATGCTTTTGGTCCTTTACCAGTGAGGATAGCGCCTTTTATAGTTTTATCATCATAGACTACTTTTACTACTTTCTTTAATTCTGAAAGCAATTCAATATTCAATGCATTTAATTTATCTTCTCTGTTGATTGTGATAATTAAAATGCCGTTTTGATTCTCGACTAATAAATTGTTGTACATGTTTTAATGTGTTTTGATTTCATAAAAAAGCCATAGCAAATATACTATGGCGTTTTATCATTTATAGATTTTTATTACTTATAATTTTCGATGAATGGCTACCCATTCTTTGATGTAAGTCGCAATATCGTTGGTGTTTGTACCGGGGGCAAAGAGTTTACCAACGCCTATCTCCGTAAGATGTTTCATGTCTTCATCTGGAATAATACCACCGCCAGTCAAGAGGACATCCTCCATCTTTTTTTCTTTTAGCTTCTCAATTAATTTGGGGAAAATAGTATTGTGCGCGCCAGATAAAATACTTACACCAATCACATCCACATCTTCTTGTAAGGCTGCGTTCACAACCATTTCAGGTGTTTGACGAAGACCGGTATAGATCACCTCCATTCCTGCATCACGCAAAGCAGCGGCTATGACTTTGGCTCCTCTATCGTGACCATCGAGCCCTACTTTTGCTACTAATACACGGATGGGTCTAGTCATTATGTTTTTGCTTATTCTTCATCGTCTTCTTCTTCGACGTCATCATCAAAATCGTCATCAGTATCTTCATCAGCAACGGAGTCATCGTCTTCGAAGTCCATTCCTTCTAAATCATCATCATCATAATCGTCATCAAAATCATCAAACGCATCATCTTCGTCGTCATCAAAGTCATCTTCATCATCATCGAAATCTTCATCCAATGAATCATAGTCGCCACTCATTTCGGACGATAGATTGTTTTTTAATTTTTTGTCGAATACATTTTTGTTTAAAAATGCATTCATCTCTTCTACTGAAAGGTTAGAAGAAATAACACCAAATTGGTTTACACCAATTTCAAGACCGTCTAATTCTTTGCTTACTTCTGCTTTTTTTCCTAAAAATGCTGCCCTTGCCATAATGCTGCTTTTGTTTGTTTTTAATAATTATGATGAGTAAAAATATAAAATTAATCTAAGTTACAAAAATACTTAATGGCAATTGCCAATCTATTTTTAACTTCTTCTTTTCCTAGCAATTCCATCATCTCAAAAACGGGTGGACCTGACATATTCCCTGCTAAAGCAATCCTTAATATCGGTCCTACATCGCCCATTCCGATCGCATTTTCTGTAATAAATTCTTTCACTGCGACCTCAATTTCTTTCGTTTCAAAAGTAGAGATATTATTTAAAAATAAAATTAAATTTTCGAATAAATCTTTTCGTTCATTTTTCCATTTTTTCTTGATGGCAGCATCGTCGTATTGCTTGATGGGTTCAAAAAAGTAGTAACCCAATTCTGCGAAATCGCTGAGATAAACTGCCCGATCTTTGATCAATTCACAAAATTTCTCGAGATATTTTTCATCACGATGATAGTTTTTTGCGTCAAGGTATGGTTTTATTAAGGATACCAGTTCCTTATTACTTCTGTTTTTGATGTATTGTTGATTGAACCATTTTGTTTTATCGAAATCAAATCTAGCGCCTGCCTTATTTACTTTTTCAATGGAGAAATCTTGGACTAATTGTTCTAATGAAAAAATTTCTTGCTCCGTACCTGGATTCCAGCCCAAGAAAGCAAGCATATTGATGAATGCTTCTGGGAAAAATCCTCTTTCTCTATATCCTACAGATTCTTCGCCTGTGACAGGATCCGTCCAGCTGATAGGAAATACAGGGAAACCCAATCGATCGCCATCTCTTTTGCTTAATTTTCCTTTACCATCTGGCTTTAAGATGAGCGGAAGATGGGCATACTCCCAAATTTCGTTTTCCCAGCCCAAAGCCCTCACACATAAAATATGCGTCGGTGCAGAAGGCAACCATTCTTCACCTCTGAAGGCATGTGTAATCTTCATGGTATAATCATCTACCACATGTGCCAAATGATAGGTAGGCATGCCATCTGCCTTTAACAGTACTTTATCGTCGAGTTGAGATGAATTAAAACTCACCCATCCACGCACTAAATCATGAAATTTGATTTCTTCATTTCTAGGCATTTTATGACGAATCACATACGGTTCGCCACTTTCAAGTCTAGCTGTTACCTCATCTTGTGATAAGGAGATGGAGTTTTTCATGTATTGTCTTGTAACATGCGTATAGCCGGGTGCTGCACTCCCTTCTTTGGTCATATTGGAGCGCATGGTTTCCAACTCTTCAGGGGTATCGAACGCATAGTACGCATCACCAGATGCAATAAGCCTTTCAGCATATTCACGGTACATAGGTTTTCTTTCACTTTGTCTATATGGACCATAGGCACCATCTCCAAAACCAATTCCTTCATTTGGTTCTATGCCACACCACCTCAATGATTCAATGATATATTCTTCGGCGCCCGGTACAAAACGATTTTGGTCAGTATCTTCGATTCTTAAAATAAAATCACCGCCGTGTTTTTTGGCGAATAAATAACAAAACAATGCGGAGCGTATGCCTCCCAAATGTAAAGGCCCCGTAGGACTTGGGGCAAATCGAGTTCTAATTCTTTTATCCATAAAAGTATTTCTTCTAAGCGGTTTTCTTAGATGCAAAATTATATAATTTGAGTATAGCATTTTTTTAAATATCGCATTGTTGTAATTTTATTCTATGAATGTATTTGTGAAGACACCTGCTATTGTTCCGCTTATTTTGAAAAATTGTGTATGGAATAAGGGCAGAGAAGAGAAAACGATCTATCTTACTTTCGATGATGGACCTATTCCTGCAGTAACCGAATTTGTCTTAGATACCTTGAAATCATTTGATGATATCAAAGCCACTTTTTTTTGCATTGGAAAAAATGTGGAAGAAAATTCTAACGTATATGAAAAAATATTGACTGCTGGACACCGCATAGGTAATCATACGCAGAACCACGCTAATGGTTGGAAAACGCCAACTAAAGATTATGTAAAGGAGGTAGCAAAATGCAATTTATTAGTTAACAGTAAGCTTTTTAGGCCCCCGTATGGCAAATTAAAACTTCCTCAATTGAAGCATCTTTCGAAGCATTATGAGATTATTATGTGGGATGTTTTGAGTTATGATTGGGTCAATACTATTGCTCCAGAAGATGTCCTAAAAAACGTGAATGATAATTCAACCAATGGTTCTATCGTTGTTTTTCATGATAGTTTGAAAGCTGAAAAAAATCTTAGATATGCTCTGCCTCTTTTTATTGAGAGTAAACTAGAGAAAGGCTTTCGGTTTGCCTGCTTATAAAATTTTAGCTATTGTTTATTTATTATAACAGTTGAATGTGTTTAGGATTTTGTTGTAATTTTATATAATGATAGAAAAAGCGGCAATACTCAGAGAACCATCATTTAAAGCAGTAAGAAGTAGTGGCAGCGGTGGGCAGAATGTCAATAAAGTAGCCACTTGTGTCCAATTATATTTTGATGTCGATAATAGTTTTTTATTGACAGAAGATCAAAAAGCAAAGGTTAAAAAGCACCTAAAAAACAGGATAAATAGTGAAGGTGTTTTAATGATTGACTGTAGTGAAAGTCGCTCTCAGGCAAGAAATAAGCAATTGGTGATGGATAAATTTTTCGAACTATTGCTTACTGCCTTTCGAGAAAAAAAGAAAAGAATCAAAACGCACATACCTCATAGTGTTTCCGAAAACAGACTCAAAGTCAAAAAACAAAAAGCTGAAATTAAAGCAGGAAGACGTTACAGATTTGAGTAGAAAGTTCCTTCTCCCATTTATATGTTGTCGCTGATTAACAGCTTCTTTCAAGCATCTTTTTACCTTGAATTTTTAATTACTGGACAGATGGGGTTTCATTTAAGTAATCTTGAACTTCATCTCTGTTAGCATGACTAATATTGTCAAATGCTAGGATATCATGAAACATTACATATTTAATAATAAGAGCAAAAGGTATGGAGACGAAGAGTCCAAGGCCCAAGGGTAAAACACTAACTATCACCAGCATAGCTAGCGTAAAATCAAGTAGAATAAAGGAAAAAATATGCTTGTTCGCAATCATCATGCTCCATTTGATGGAGGTTCCATAATCTGCTCCAGCGAATACTACAAAATAGGATGAAAACTGAAAACCTATACTCAGATATAAAGCAGGGAGCAGTAATATAAAGCTTACAATGATTATTTTAAACAACCTTAAAGGATTCAGAGAATCAAACAAGAAGCCTGGATTATTAAAAGAGCTGAAATCAAAGCCATTGGTAAGCATATAAAAGATATAGATTACAGCAGGGAGAACAGCAATTAATATACAGATACCAGTCAGAATATTGATGACAAATATTTTTGCGAAATCTTTTATGCCATCGAAATAATTTCCGAACTCAATAGCTTGGTGATGGTGTATCCTATAAGTTACATAGGCATAACCCATAATGAGTGGTGTTTGAAATAAGAGCCTTATCATTCCACCTATCAAAGGAATTAGACTCAAAATGCCTAATCCAAGGAATAATAGAATAGTGTAGAGAATCATCATTCCACTATTAAAGCTGAAAATTTCCCAAGCCTTAGAGAAGTAAAAAGAAAATTTAAAATCAAATCCCGATGCTCGAATTTCTTCGATTTTATCTTCAATTTTTTGTTGCATTTGCTGAGGTTGTTAAAATAAAAATCCTGCTGATTAGCAGGATTTTTATTTGTTTAATAAATTGTTTTACCTAATTAAAGTAACGCTTCCTGTTTTGTCGACAGTTTTACCATTTAAATAAGCGGCAGTTACTTTGTAAACGTATACTCCAGGCTGTAAATTTTCATTTTTAAATGTGCCATCCCATCCATTATCTTGATTGTAGGACTCAAAAAGAAGCTCACCCCATCTATCAAAGATTTGCATTCTTACCGTCTTTAGACTTTTACCAAAGACAGAGAAAAAGTCGTTAGAGCCATCCCCATTGGGCGTAAATGCATTTGGTATATATATAGGATCTCCATCTGCCACAAATACATATCCAATGGCAGTTCCAGCACATGGCCTGGGATTGTTAGGGTCGCTCACATCAATAACAGTGACTTCATATACCTGATCTAAATATGGACTTACCAATGGGTTTGGACAGTCTGTACAACTCATCCCATTTACTGTATTCCATTGGAAAATAACACTGTCTGCGGGTGCACCAGTAAATGAAGTGAATAATTGTCCAGTTTCACCTAAGTCAAGTAACAATGTATCCGGATTAATATCAACGATCATTGGAGCTGGTTGTGCTAAATTTAAAGTATAGTTTTCTTTGCATCCATTGGCATCAGTGATAGATAACAAATGAATTCCAGCGCTCAAATCAATAAACCAGCCTGACGTATTGGTGATGTCATCCAGTTGCATGGTATAGATAGGAGTGCCACCGGTGGCAAGCACAAAAATGGATCCATCACTATAACCATAACATCGCGGTTGCATCTCTTGATAACTCATGGTGATAGGTGTTGGCTGAGTGATGGTAAAACTTATCGATATCATACAACCATTCGCGTCAGTAACTTCTGTAGTATATATTCCTGACGGAAGACCTGTAATCGACTGACCTAAATAATAATAGATACCATCTAGGGTCGTTCTATAGGTATAGGCAGGCGTACCACCAAATGCACTAAATCTAGCTGTGCCGTTTGAATCTCCATAACAAAGGACATTTGAAGTAAGAACACTTGCTGCTAACACCGGTGGTTCATTAATTCGAATCGTGTCAACACCACTACATAATTCAGCATCCGTAACAGTTACCCTATAAACTCCTGCCGCTAAATTTGTCGCAGTAGCAGTGGTTTGATGTAAAGCATCACTCCATTCATAAGTATATGGAGCAAGTCCTGTAGTTGGCGTAACTGTTGCTGTTCCATTGTTTGCACCATAACAGCTAATGTCTGTTTTAGTGAAATTCATGTTGATGATTTTTACACTTATGGTAACATTGTCGCTAGCAGTACAACTATTAATATCGGTTACCGTTACTGTATAAACTGTATTTATAATAGGTGCTACCGTGATGCTTGCAACTAAGCCACCCCCTGGCGACCAAGCATAATTTACACCACCACTTGCAGTTAATATGGTGCTAGAACCTAGACAAACAGTATCATCTGGGCCAGCATTAGCTACAGGTAATGGGTGTACTATCGTAGTTCTGAAAGTGTCGGCAGTACAGCCATTAAAATCTGTATATAAGTATACAATCGTGTGTGGCCCTCCAACACCTGCTGCACTAGGTGTAAAGGTGCTGCCACTTATTCCTGGACCACTAAAACTACCGCCAGTAGGTATTCCTGTAAGTACCGCTGCCGGTGCATTTAAACAATAAAAAGCATTCAGCCCCGAGAAATAAGGAGTGGGCAGAGCGTCAACCCTTGTGGCCAATGAATCTTTGTTAAAGCAACCTGTAAGAGGATCTGTAACCGAATATACAATATAATAAGGACCACCTACAGCCAGAGAAGCTGGATTAAATGTGGTACCTGTTATTCCAGGTCCGCTAAAAGTACCACCTGCTGGTGTTGCGCTTAAAGTTACAGAGGCCGCATCAATGCAGTAGTGCGTATTTAATCCAGAAATACTAATGGCTGGACGAGGATTAACTGTTGTAAATTGAGAATCAACATTAGAACATCCTGATATCAAATCTGTATAAGAGTATAAAATTCGGTATGGTCCACCAGCTCCTGCAGAAGAAGGACTAAATGTGGTTCCGCTTATTCCAGTCCCTGTAAAGGTCCCGCCTAACGGTCTTCCTGTCAAGGTCACTGCAGGTTCATATATACAATAAGCACTGTTCAATCCTGTGAAGGATGGTGATGGTAATGCATTTACTGTCACATATTGAGAATCAATATTGCTACATCCTGTTAGTGGATTCGTGTAGCTGTAGGTAATCATATAAGGTCCGCCTACACCTGCACTTGAAGGACTAAATGTAGCGCCACTAATTCCAGGTCCAGAAAACACTCCTCCGCTAGGAAGACCTGTGAGAAGAGCACTTGGATTATTTAGACAATAGCTAGCGCTTAACCCAGTGAAAGAAACAGAAGGTCTGTTGTTTACCGTCACGAGTTGCGTATCAGCACTCAAACAACCAGTAAGCGTATCCGTATAGCTATAGATAATCCTATAAGGTCCACCTATGATAGAAGCACTTGGTGTAAAAATATTTCCACTCATTCCTGTGCCACTGAATGTACCTCCTAACGGAGAACCACTAAGTGTGCTCGCTAATTCGTAGTAACAATACTGAGCGTTAAGTCCTGTGAATGTTACAACAGGTCTAGGGTTTATGGTTGTATAATTCGTATCTCTATTTACACAGGTATTTGCATCCGTGTATGTGTATATGATCGCAAATGGACCACCAGATCCAGCTGATGATGGGCTAAAGCTAGATCCGCTAATTCCGGGTCCACTGAAGACTCCACCGCTTGGTAGACCGGTAAGCGCTATCGGTGAATCATAAATACAATATGGCGTACTTAAACCTGTAAAGCTGACAGATGGTATAGGGTTCACCCTCACATACTGAGTATCTGTACTAGAACATCCGGTTGATGGATTTGTATAGCTGTAAACAATAGCGTATGGACCACCAACCCCTGCAACCGCAGGTGAAAATGAAGTACCTAATATACCAACTCCAGAAAAAACACCTCCAGATGGAATACCTGTTAAGGTAGCAGAACTTTCATAAATACAATATCTAGCGGCAAGTCCAGAGAAACTAACAGTAGGACCCATATTGACAGTTACATATTGTGTATCCGCTCCTATACATGATGGACCGGTTGAGTACGTATATATGATTTGATAAGGTCCACCAAGGCCAACTGATGAAGGAGAGAAAATATTTCCCGATATTCCTGGTCCAGAAAATGTACCACCTGCGGGACTTCCTGTTAGAGTAACTAGAATGCCCGACATACAATATTGCGAATCTAATCCGGTAAAACTTACAGAAGGTATTGAAATAACTGTAACTCTTTGTATGGTATCATCAGTACATCCACTAATAGGATTGGTATATGTATAACGAATATTATAGGGTCCGCCAATACCAGCCACAGCTGGATAGAATCTGTTGCCACTAATTCCTGGACCACTAAAAACACCACCACCAGGCGCACCAATCAAAATGGCCGAAGAATCAGCCACGCAGTAGGTACTGGACAATCCTATAAAACGGGCTAATGGAAATGAATCAACCACCGTGAATGCGCTATCTATGCTTATACAACCAGCAGGGGTCATTACAGAATATAAAATCCTATAAGGACCACCAATTCCTGCAATGGATGGATGAAATGTAGAGTCAATAATTCCTGGGCCTGAAAGCATACCACCATAAGGAGTGCAGGTTATAATATCATTTGGAGATGTCAAACAATAAATAGAGTCAAGCCCCATAGTAATCGATGGTGACGCCGATACCGATACAGTTATCGTATCACGAGCTATACAACCATAGTTAAATGACAGTAAGGTATAAGTAAAAGACCCAGCGGGCTCTCCAAGTGGAAATATCAAAGTTGGATTTGTATCTGAAGGTGAAGACAGATAAGCCAAACCACCAGATGGTGCAGAACTCCATGCCACAGGATAGCCAAGACTAGAAGTACGCGATCCACCTAGAATCATCGTCCTACCGGGGCAAACAGAACTATCTCTTCCTGCTGTAGCGATCAAGGTGTCAACGCGAACCCTTGTGTATAAAGTATCTTTGCAGCCAGCCAGGGTAGAGGTGACCGTCACTGCATAGCTAGTAGTGCCCAAAGGACTAGCTATTGGAGCGCCTGAACTAGCAGAACTTAAGCCAGATCCTGGCGACCATGTATACGTATATGATCCAGTTCCAGTAACATTCAAAGCAGTGCTCGCTCCTTTGCATATAGCGGTATCGCTTGGAGTAAGTGCTAGCGTGGTGATAAAAGTATCAACTATAACGGTAATATTAAAGGTATCTGCTCCACAGGGTCCAATACCAGTAAGAGTATATACTGTTGTGACTGTCGGGGCTGCTTTTAACGAATCATAAACAGCTGAGCCAATAATGCTTCCAGGTGGATCAGCGGTCCAGTTAATGGCGTAAAAGTCTGTACAGGTTGTCACAGCTTTAAAGCTTACTGAGTCACCAAGACAAATCACTTTAGTTAAGGTGTCAGTAATGTTTATAGTATCTTCATATAGCGCAACATTTGAAGCAGTGAGGACAAGAGCTCGACTCAAATCTGAAAGATTTAAAACGTGGGCATAACCAAAACATTCACATGTACCTGGTGCAATAGAAAGAAATTTAAAGGCGATTGAAATGGCTTCATCTGCATTTCTAATCAATCCAACAGTTCCATTATAAGGAGCAATACCATTCCAAACATCTGAAGCTCTTGTGGGGGGGGCAAATCCACCCATAGTTACCCTTGTAGATGGTGCTTCTGAACCTAGGCCCAAATAACATCCGCTTCTGGAAGTTGCGGTGACAAGCCCAGGGGTTGTGTCAGAACCTTGACTATAGGTTTGGTTTCTAGTGGTGAAAGAACCACTATAGGCACTCCAAGGTTGATCGTTATCAGGATCTAAGTGTCTTAGATAATAAACATCATTGACAGCGGCACCAGATTCATTACATAACTTAACTTGAGTCACAAAAAACAATGAAGTGTCAGGAACATAGGTTGTATTTGTTACTCTAAGGGCTCCACCAACGAGACCAGAACTTTGCCAAGTAGCACTTGCTCTATCGAGTGTAGAACTATAGCAAATCATTCCGCCGGCCATGTCAAAAAAATCACAAATCCCAGAGTTATTAAAATTGCGATAATTGGTCACTCCGATTTGAACGGAGAATCCTTCAACTGGAGAACCTGGTAAAAAATAATCTCCACAATAGGGTGGCAATCCGCCAGGACCTGCAATGGACCAGCCATTACTACCAGCATCAGCGGTGAATCCCAGTCCTCTGCCAGGCACGTTTGGATGATACCCGTATATAAGTGCTGGAACAACCCTTGATCCAAAGGAACCACAGTTGGAAATGCCAACTTCAGTTTTGGTACCCTGTAAATAGGCATCATCCGTAAAGACTCCAGACCATTGGGCTTTTGCAATAGTGATGCTGGCTATGCTCACTATGATGTATGTAAATAATTTTTTCATGACTAAAATTTATTGTCAATAATGTTTTGTTTTCAACGTGAAAAGATACGAAAAAATGATATTACGTACATGATTTTTAAGACTGAATCTAGAAAATTAAGGAGATTTAATAAAAAACAGACTTTGTTCTGCCAATTCCATAGAGTTTTGGGGTAATTCTAGGTCCTCCCAAGGATGCTTTCCATCGAAAGTATGATTGGCCCCTTCAATAATTTTGATTGTTACCGCCTCATTCCATTCTTTCATTTGTATCGCTTTTTCAACGCGCACGGTCTCATCTTTGTCTCCATGAATGGCCAGAAATGGCTTTCTCAAATTTTTGATAGCAAAAGGGATATCTAGACGAGTTTTGTTCTTTTCAAGATCTTCATAAATATTATATAACATCGGCATTTTCTGCTTTGTTCGGCCATTCATCTCATATCGAATGCCATCTAATTTCCATTGAGTCATTACTTGTTCATCCCAGAAGTATCCAAACTGATTCACTGAAGCCCAAGTAATTAATTTTTTAATTCTTGTGTCTTCAAATGCTTTCAAAATCGCTATTCCACCACCTCTACTATGGCCAATCAAAGAAACGTCACTATCGTCAATCAGATCTCTGAAGTGCTCATTTTTCGAATCAAGGATAACATCAATAACCGTTTCGAGATCATCCAATTCAATCGAAAATGTATTTTTTGAAAAAGCATCTAGATCCACGAAGTCTGTCGGAAATTCAGGTGTTGTGCCATTATGAGAAAAATTGAATTTTAAGAATAGATAACCATTCATTGCAAAAAAATCTGCTAATAAATTGAAACAAGCAAAATCTTTAAAGCCTTTGAAACCATGGCAAAAAATAATCACAGGATTTTTTGTGTTCGATTCCTGATATCTGAAATCTAACAAGATGTTTTTAGAATGCTTTCCTTCGATGCTAAGTTCTTTCCGAATGATCATGGTGTAATATTTTAAGCTAATATTAATAAATAATAATAATTTTGGAGCAGATAACTGATTTATGTCAAAAGCCCTGGATGAAATTAAAAGCCCGATTCTTCATGAACTTGAAATTTTCGAGCAGCGATTAAAAGAAAATATGAAGAGTAAGGTAGCTTTGTTAGATACTATCACTCATTATATCGTTCAACGAAAGGGTAAACAAATTAGACCAATGTTTGTTTTTTTGACTGCTAAATTATTTGGAGAGATTACCGATTCAACCTATAATGCAGCATCTCTAGTAGAATTATTACATACCGCCACTCTTGTTCATGATGACGTTGTTGATGAATCTTACCAACGACGAGGGTTCTTATCTATCAATGCTGTCTGGAAAAACAAAATTGCGGTGTTGGTTGGAGACTATTTACTTTCAAAGGGTTTGCTGCTAGCTGTGGACAACAAGCACTTTACTCAATTACAAATTCTTTCCAATGCTGTTAGAGACATGAGCGAAGGAGAATTATTGCAAATTGAAAAGGCAAGAAGATTGGATATTAAGGAAGATATTTACTTTGAAATCATTCGTCAGAAAACAGCTTCCCTAATCTCATCCGCTTGCGCTTGTGGAGCAGCATCAGTTACGAGTGATGAAACAATTATCGCAAAAGCAAAATTATTAGGCGAAAAAATTGGAATGGCTTTTCAAATTAAAGACGACTTGTTTGATTATGGAGACACTGAGATTGGGAAACCAAGAGGAATAGATATTAAGGAGCGAAAAATGACACTCCCTTTGATTTATACGCTCAATAATTGTGACCCAGCTACACGAAGAAAAATCATCAATATTGTTAAGAATGAAAATGATCAACCTCAAAAAGTAAATGAGGTTATTGCATTCGTGAAGAAATCAGGAGGATTAGAATATACTGAAAAAATCATGCTCAATTTTCGAAACGAAGCCATTAGTATTCTTGCTTCTATGCCTGCTGGAGAAGCCAATCAATCTCTCCTGAAACTAATCGATTATACAATCGATAGAACTATTTAGATGACCGCATTTTATCGGCTATAATTAGGAGCTTCTTTTGTTATGGTAACATCATGTGGATGACTTTCTCTCATACCAGATGCAGTAATTTTCACAAAACTTGCCTTCTTCATTTGTGAAATATTTTTTGCTCCACAATAGCCCATACCTGCCCTTAAACCACCAACATATTGATGTACTACTTCTGTTAAAGTGCCTTTAAATGGCACTCTTCCAACAATACCTTCGGGTACTAATTTTTTTATATCATCTTCAACATCTTGAAAATATCTATCTTTTGATCCTTCTTTCATAGCTTCCACTGAGCCCATGCCACGGTAGCTTTTAAATTTACGACCTTCATAGATGATGGTCTCGCCAGGACTTTCTTCCACACCTGCAAAAATCGATCCAGCCATGATACTATCTGCCCCTGCTGCAATGGCCTTTACAATATCACCTGTGTATCGAATTCCGCCATCAGCAATAATGGCTACACCTGATTTTTTGATCGCTTCCGCTCCATTAATAATGGCAGAAAGTTGAGGTACGCCCACTCCAGCAACAATTCTAGTGGTGCAAATAGATCCCGGACCAACTCCAATTTTAACTGCATCAACTCCAGCTTCAATCAATGCCTCGGCACCGGCTTTTGTAGCAACATTCCCTCCAACAATGTCTAAGTTTTTAAATAATTTTCTCGCATTTTTTACAGCCTCTAAAACCCCTTTGCTATGTCCATGTGCAGTGTCTATGCAGATTACATCTACACCTACATGCACCAATGCTTCCATTCTTTGTATCATGTCAGAAGTAACCCCAACAGCCGCACCCACTAACAATCTACCATAACCATCTTTACTACCATTTGGGTGCTCCTTTACTTTAAGTGTATCCTTGTAGGTGATTAGGCCAACCAATTTACCATGCTTATCAATGACAGGTAATTTTTCAATTTTGTATTGTTGTAAAATTTTTTCTGCATTATGTAAACTCATATTGTCTTTAGCCGTGATCAGTTTATCCTTGGTCATTACTTCGCTGACCTTTTTTCGTTTATTGGTCTCAAAACGTAAATCACGATTTGTTAAGATGCCAACTAAAAGATGGTTGTTATCGACTATTGGTATGCCACCAATTCGGTATTCAGCCATGATTTTAAGAGCTTCACCTACCGAGGCAGAAACAGGCAGCGTTACGGGATCTAAAATCATTCCACTATCAGAACGCTTTACTTTCCTAACTTCATCTGCTTGTCGTTCAATGCTCATGTTTTTATGAAGTATACCGATTCCTCCTTCACGTGCCAATGCAATCGCCATTTTCGACTCCGTTACGGTGTCCATCGCGGCAGATACCAATGGAAGGTTAATTTCAATATTGCGTGTAAGTTTGGTTTTGGTTTCTACCTCTCTTGGTAGTATTTCAGAATACGCAGGAATTAATAAAACGTCATCGAATGTGAGTCCTTCATACAAGAATTTTGATGCTGCAGCCATGGTTGTTTCTTTTTGCAAAACTAAATCATATTTGCTTATACCACGGTTTTTTTTTAGGCTTGAAGGATGGCTTTTTGAGTTCGAAAAATGGGTATTCAAATAATCTAATGAATTAACAAAAATTAATATTAATTTTGTCTTTCGTGGTTCAAAAGCGGAATCAATCATTCTACTTCGCGGAATTTTTTTATACCCAAATCAAATATTTTAAAATGAAACATTATAAATCATCCTTTCTTATAGCTGTGTTTTTATTCACGATGAATGCAAAAATGAATGCACAGCAATTCTTGGGAATGCATAGCACAAGCTTTGGAGGAGTTACCAATGTAAATTATAATCCTGCGATAGCTGACAATCATTATAAGTTTGATATGAATTTGATTAGCTTGGGTGTTAATGTGAATAATAATTATATCGGGGCGGACAAAACATTGATTTTTGCTCCAAAAACCTTTACGACAGATAATTTATCAGAAAAATTAAATGGAAAAGAAAAGAGACTTTATGTAGGTACGCAGCTACAGGGTCCATTGTCATTTATGTTTGCTTGGGGTAAAAAGAAAAGCAATAAAAATGCTTTTGCATTAACATATCATCATAACCTCATTGTAAATGCAGATAATGTAAACGAGATATGGGCTCGTACATTCTATCATGGTATGGGAAAAAAGGGAAATGAAATTATTGATTTCTTAGATAAAAGTTTTGTCGGTCAGAATATTTCTGTGAAATTAGCTTCATGGATTGATGTAGGTCTTACATACTCTAGAGTGGTATATGAAAAGGAGAATCACTTTTTAAAAGTGGGAGGAACTTTTAAATATTTAATAGGCACACACTCGGCTTATCTGTATGCTGACAACTTCGATTATAAGTTTAATACTTTAGACTCGATAACCATATCAAATGGCTCTGGCGGTTACGGAAGAAGTGGATACGTTGGTGGGGATTTCGGACTTAGTCAATTGCTTCAGACAAAAGGTTCAATTGGAATTGACCTGGGTGCTGTTTATGAATTCAGACCTAAAAAAGATGACCATAGTTATGAGATGGATTGCAACAAATGGTACAAGCACTGGCAAGAAAAATATAAGTATGCCGTTGGTTTTTCAGTCGTTGATATGGGACGTTTGAATTATAAAAACAATACTGTTGCGAAAGATTTTACAACGAATGACCTTAATACTGTTCGTGGTGATTACTCAACATACTGGGAATTGGTGAGAACAAAAGTAGGGTCTATTGCAGATATCGATACTATTCTGATGAATCGATTTAATACGACAGATAGAAAAGCCATTAAACTATGGCTACCAACTACATTCAATGTTTTCTTTGACTGGAATATCTGGAAAGGATTCGGTGTAAATGTCGCTGCATCTATTTCTCAAAATCTTGCAAAGGACAGATCTATGTTACACAGAACATCTATCTTCTCATTGACACCTAAGTATGAGAATAGATGGTATGGTTTGGCACTTCCACTTTCTGTTGATGCCAATAAACATTTTCAAGCAGGTCTCAATGTGCGTTTAGGTCCATTATTCCTTGGTTCGTCTGACATGATAGGATTGCTTGCCAAAAAAACGAGATATAACGCAGATATTTATTTGGGATTAAAGCTGAGTATCCCTTACAAAAAACCAGGTGATAAGGACAAAGATTTCATGAGTAATAAAGCAGATAAGTGTAAGAAAGAAAAAGGCACTTGTGAAAGTGGAGGATGTCC
Source organism: Chitinophaga pinensis (assembly GCA_945897725.1). Taxonomy (GTDB): domain Bacteria; phylum Bacteroidota; class Bacteroidia; order Chitinophagales; family CAMDFR01; genus CAMDFR01. The sequence continues at coordinate 73,428 of CAMDFR010000001.1, read as the reverse complement.
AGACAAGGATGGCGATGGCATTGTAGATATAGAAGATAAATGTCCAGATGCAAAAGGAAGCAAAGAAATGAATGGCTGTCCAGATAGAGATGGCGATGGTATTGCGGACATGGATGACAAATGTCCAGATGTTAAAGGTCTCAAAACATTCCAAGGTTGTCCAGATAGAGATGGCGATGGTATTCAAGATAGCGAAGATGATTGTCCAGATGTTAAAGGATTAAAAGAATATAAAGGCTGTCCAGATACAGATGGTGATGGTATTGCAGATCCAAGCGATAAATGTCCTACTGTAAAAGGTTCAATAGAATTCCAAGGATGTCCAGACACGGATGGAGATGGCATACAAGATAGTGAAGATGCTTGTCCTACCATTAAAGGACCAAAAGAATTCCAAGGCTGTCCAGATATGGATGGAGATGGCTTAGCAGACAATGTAGATAATTGCCCAACAGTACCAGGTCCTAAATCAAATAAAGGCTGCCCAGAAATCAAAAAAGAAATTTTAGAGAAGATTAAAAAAGCAGCTCAAGGCATCTATTTTGAGACAGGTAAAGATATTTTGAAGAAAGAATCTTTTGTTAGTCTCGATAAAGTAGTGTCTACCTTGAATGCTGACAAAACCTTGAATGCCGATATAGGCGGTCATACAGATGATGTGGGCGATGATGCATTTAATTTAGATTTATCAAAAAGAAGAGCTGCAGCGGTTCTAAACTATTTTGTTAAAAAAGGAATTGATCCGGCACGCATTACCTCAGAAGGTTTTGGTGAAACAGTTCCAGTTGCTGACAATAAAACACCAGCTGGTAGAGCCTTGAATCGTCGTGTAGAATTAAACCTACGAAACTATTAATTTAAATTGTAGCTTCTGTTGGCTACAAAAACAATAAATTTGTCCCGTTCTGAAAGAACTTTCAGAACGGGATTTTTTATGATTAAAAACAAAATTGATGTATAAAAAAGATTTGCAAAAATGCATAGAAAAAGAAGTGCTCATCTGTAAAAGATTGTTTAATAAAATTCCAGCAGACATGTTTGAGTGTAGATTAAAAGCTGACATCTCCTGATGCAAGGGTGTTCACCGACATCGCCAATGAATCAAATCGGCATCGTATTAAGCACTAAACAATAATATCCCTACATGATACAATTCAATCAATTCACCTTAACCAACGGATTAAAAGTTATTGTGCATGAAGATGATTCGACGCCTCTGGTTACGATTAATACTTTGTATAAAGTAGGTACTAGAGATGAAGACCCCAATAAAACTGGCTTTGCTCATTTGTTTGAGCATCTCATGTTTGGCGGTAGTAAGCATATCGAGAACTTTGATACACCGCTAGAATTTGCTGGTGGAGAAAACAATGCATTTACAACGAACGACATCACAAATTACTATATCACTCTTCCTGTGAGCAATTTGGAGACAGCTTTGTGGCTCGAAAGTGACAGAATGCTTTCCTTAGATTTTAGTCAGGACAATCTAGATAATCAAAAACAGGTGGTGATTGAGGAATTCAAAGAAACATGCATCAATCAACCCTATGGAGATTTATGGCATCACCTAAGTGCCCTGGCATACAAGGTACACTCTTACCAATGGCCAACGATTGGCAAAGATATTTCTCATATTGAAACAGCAAACTTGGATGACGTTAAACAGTTTTATAGTCGATATTATGTTCCCAACAACGCAGTCATCGTCATTGCCGGTGGTGTACAAACGAAAGATGTAGAAAACCTTGTTCATAAATGGTTTGGCGATATTCCTGCTGGTCAACAAGTCCTAAGAAATATTCCGCAAGAACCAAAGCAAAGTGAAGCGCGATTTCTTGAAGTCATCGCAGATGTTCCTGTGAGTTGTTTCTATAAAACCTATGCAATGTGTCGAAGGCAAGACAAAGAATATTATGCTACAGATATTTTAAGTGATATTTTGGGAAGTGGCGATTCTTCTCGATTGTTTCAAAAGCTAGTGAAAGAAAATAAATTATGCTCAGCAGTTAATTGCTTTGTGACAGGTAGCCTTGATGCAGGACTTTTTATCATAGACACTAAATTAAATGAGGGTGTTCATTATTCGGATGTAGAACGTGTAATTCAGTCAGAAATAGACAAACTTATTAAAGATGGAATTGGTACCCGTGAACTTCAAAAGGTAAAAAATCAAATTGAATCTTATAGTGAGTACAACGATTTAGATATTCTGAATCGGGCGACCAATCTTGCTTTTTATGAGTATATGGGAAATGTCGATTTGATTAATGATGAATTAAAATCTTTCATGGAAATCAGTGAAGAACAAATCCAAGAGCAGGCAAGATCCTTATTTGTGAAGGAACAAAGCTGTACGCTATTTTATAAATCTAGTCAACAAAATCATGCTGAAGAAATTAAATAGAAACATAGCGCCGCTTGTGGAGATGATTGATAATATTATGTTTCAATATCCCGAACAACAAAGCTATCATGATATAGAGACTTATGTTTTTAATATAGGCACAAATGCCTATTCTCTTATTCAATTCATTTTCCCTGCTGGGAAAATACATTCCACAAAAAAGCTAGTTGCAGATTTGACGGCAGATATGCTTTTGAGTGGCACGTCAAACAAAACTTCATACGAAATAGCTGAGTTGCTTGATTTCTATGGTGCATCCATAGAATCTCATTGTAATGAAGATGAAACTACAGTGCGCGTCTATTGTTTAAGTAGGCATTTAGAGCTGGTTCTTGATTTAGTAAAGGAGATACTCTTCGATGCTGTTTTTCCAGAGGAGGAGGCAACAATCATCTTGAGTAAATGGAAACAAAAACAACAAATAAATTTCCAGAAAACCGAATATGTGGCAACAAGACTATTTAAAAATATATTGTTTGGCAATGTTCATAGTTACGGTAATTTGGTAGAACAAGAAGATTTTGACAAAGTCTCTACCGTCGATGTTAAAGAGTTTTATCAGCAACATTATGTTCATGCAAAGTATAAAGTAGTGACAGCAGGTTGTGCACCTGACAAAATGAATGCTTTATTACAGAAATTTACCAGCGATAATGCCAGCTTAAGACAATCTCAAATCGCACCTTTTGTTGCTGCCTTACCAAATAGCACTAAAATACATAGTGTTGAGATGCCGAATGTTGTTCAATCTAGCATTGTGATAGGGAGAGAAATGTTTAATATGCACCATCAAGATTATATGGATTTTTATGTGTTGAATAGTTTGTTGGGTGGATATTTTGGAAGTAGGCTAATGAGTAATTTGCGTGAAGATAAGGGCTATACCTACGGCGTTCACTCTACCATTTACACTAGATTATACACGGGTGTTTTTGAGATTTCAACAGAGGTAAACAAAGAAAATACGCAGGCGGCAATCGATGAAATAAAAATTGAATTATTACGTTTAAGAATGGAGCTAGTTGAAGAAGAGGAACTTCAGATAGTAAAAAACTATATTATTGGCCATACGCTAAGGGGAATTGATGGTCCCATCAAAACTTCTAAATTGTTTAAAACATTGCTGGTTCATGATTTAAATTTTAACTTTAGCAAAGAATTTGAAAATAGCGTGAGAAAGGTGAGTGCGCAAAGATTGAATGAATTGGCTAATCAATATTTGAAAGAAGAAGATTTATATCAAGTAGTTGTTGGCTAAAGAACATAAAGAAAGAAACATTAAATTTGAGAAAGCAAAAAACAAAAGTGATTTTTCAGTGGTTCAAAAGAGGATTTTTCGCCTCTTTGATATTCTTTTTTATGTCAACAACGCAAACACTTTTTGCTCAAGAAATCATTTGTGTAAACAATGACCGCATCAGCAATAATATTGCCATTCAATGGACTCAAAGCACCAATCCTTGTGGCCCTTTTCAAGCGTATTATTTATATGCTTCCACCACTATGGGCGGTCCTTACACATTAATCGATTCTACCAATCTTATCACTGATACCACTTTTAATCATCTAGCTGCTTTAGGAACAAGTGCCACCTGGTTCTATTATGTGGTTGCCATTTATAATTGTCCAGGATTTATTCCAGCAGCTAGTCCAATTGTAGACAATACGCCACCAATTGTTCCTCTGGTGACCAATGTAACGATCGTGAATGGATATGCTGTGTTGCATTGGCAACCAAGTCCTTCGCCACAAACTTGTTTTTATGTAATTTATTACGACAGTATTAGAGGGAATAGCGAAAGGCATGATACCATTTGGGGAAGATTCAATACGACCTACGTAGATAGTTTTTTTACCTATAATGCGAATAATGAACCAATTTTTTATACCATTGAAGCAAATGATTGTTGTGGAAATAACAATGGTATTTCACAGCCATCACATCGTACTATTTACCTGACTAATGAAGTTTTGAGATGTGAAGGGAAAGTCAGATTTAGTTGGACACCCTATGTAAAGTTTCCAGGTGGTGTTTTTGAATATAATCTTTATGTAAGTAAGAATGGCGGACCATACACCTTTTCAGCAGCGGTAGATGGAAATTCTTTCAGTGTCGAGTTTAATGACTTTATAAATGGTGATTCCTTGTGTTTTTATATCGAAGCCATTGCTCAGGATATGGTAACAGGTTCTCGCTCCAACATCAATTGTGTAGTGCCAAAAATTGTTCAGTTACCGCGATTCCTATACATGATTAACGCTTCTGTAAACGACAATGAATTTATTGATGTGAGTTGGTATGTAGATACCATAGGAGAAATGTATCGATATTTAATAGAAAACAAAACGTCTAGTAGCCTGTTTTTTCAACTCTATGATATTGATGTGAACAGGCCTTTTGTTGATGTGATAGATACGCTTACCGACACGATGGGTAGAAGTGATGCATCGATTAAAAGTTATACATATCATGTGATTAGTGATGATAGTTGCTCCAATAAAGTCACCTCAACAGAAGCCAGCACCATACATTTGAAGGTTACTTTGAGTAATTATTATGAATTTACATTGGAGTGGACCCCGTTCTCAATAGACTATGGAAGAGTGCTCAATTATGAAGTGTATAGGAGTCAAAATGGTGGTGCCTATACCTTATTAACGACATTAGATCCGAACTCATATACCTATATCGATGATGTATCAAGTATTGTAGAAGATGGTGCTCAGTATTGTTATAAGGTGGCTGCGAAATACAAACTCAGTTTTCCGAATGCTTATGTTTTAAATACACGCAGTTTTTCTAATAGAGCTTGTATTGTGCATCGTCCAATCGTCTTTATTCCCAATGCTTTTGTGCCCGATGGAGTCAATACTATCTTTAAACCAAGTATCGTTTTTAATGACATCACAGGTTATTCCATGACCATCTTCAACCGTTGGGGTGAACAGATTTTTGTGAGCAATGAGTATGGAACAGGTTGGGATGGAACCATGAATGGCAAAGACTCTCCAGCTGGTGGTTATGCTTATTTGATACGATTCAATGGCCTCGATGGTTTTTTGAATGAGTACAAAGGAATTGTCTTACTGATACGATAGTTTTCTTCATTCGATGATGAAGAATGAAATAAACTTTTAAAACTTATTTCAACAACTCCATCAACATATTATCTAATTCTTCGCCCATTACATTTCTTCCAATAATTTTCCCTTCAGAATCAAGAAGAATGGTTTGTGGTATGGCTTGAATACCGTATGCTGTGGCATAGTCGCTCTTCCAACCTTTGAGGTCACTTACATGATGCCAAATCAAACCATCTTTCATTATGGCTGCCTTCCAACTTTCAGCTTTTTCATCCAAAGACACACTCAGAATTTCAAATCCTTTTGCATGATATTTGTTGTACATCTTCACCACATTTGGATTTTCTTTTCTGCATGGTCCGCACCAGCTAGCCCAAAAATCAATCAAAGTAACTTTTCCTTTTATCTCCATCAAGGAAATATTTTTGCCATCTGGATCAAGACCTTGAATGTCTACAGCCATATTGCCTACAGCAGTTTTAGACAAAACAATTAATTTGTCTTTTAATATTTTTCCAGCCTGTGTGTTTTTTACTTCATCACTAAATTTATTAAAGATGGGTTGGTACTCTGCGGCATCCAAATCAAAGATTGTATTCAAAATCATGTATGGTGCAGCTAGGGCTGTTGGATGGTCGATAGCATATTTCTTCACTACTTCGCCTGCTTTGAGGTAAATAGATTCCAATTCTTTTCCTAATGAATCTACCGCTTTTTTATCTTCATTTTCTTGCGCTTTCTCTAATTGCGGATAGATAATATTCTCGGTTGCATATACCGCTTGTACTTGTTCACTCAATGCAACAAAATCATCCTGTCCTTTAGAACCCTTTAATTGTATAGCTTTCAAGTCATTAATGTCGCCACTTAATGTCATTTCTTTTTGCTCTAGTACCAATTCAATCGCACCCTCTTTGCCTTCTATTCCCATATAATAGATATCTGCGTTTGGAATATTACCTTCCAATACAAATGCACCATTTTTTGAAACAGTAGCTGTCAGTGAATCTGCTTGACCATTGTCATAATTTCGTGCAAACAGTAGTATTTTCTTTCCATCTGCCAATCCTTTAATATTGCCTTTAATGCTGAAATTATTCTCTCCTTTTTTTTCATTGTTTTGACAAGAGAATAGAGTGATGCTTAGAAGTATAACGAATACTATATTTTTCATAAATTGATTTTTATTCAAGGGCAAAGCTACTCAACATAATTTAGATTTATATGTCGTTAAGAATTATTAATTTTGTACTTCAATATATTGTCGTCAGGTGCTGATTAATCATCAACTTTTTCAGGGTTTACAAAGCAACATTCAAGGGAAGGTCCACACGGATAAAACCATGCGAAGTCTCTATGCTACCGATGCATCTATCTATCGCGAAATGCCCATGGCTGTTGTGTATCCAGAGAATGATGCTGATATTAAAACATTGATTTCTTTTGCTGCTGACAATAAACTTTCTTTGATTCCTCGAACTGCCGGTACTTCCCTAGCAGGTCAATGCGTAGGAGGAGGTATCGTTGTGGATGTCTCCAAACACTTCACAAAAATTTTGGAAGTGAACAAAGAAGAAGGCTGGGTGAGGGTTCAGCCTGGCGTGGTGCGAGATGAGTTAAATGTGTTTTTAAAACCATATGGACTCTACTTCGGACCCAATACTTCCACTGCCAATAGAGCCATGATTGGCGGTATGGTGGCCAACAATTCTTGCGGCTCTTATTCCATTGTATATGGAAGCACACGCGATCATGTATTAGAAGTAAAAGGATTTCTATCTGATGCTTCTGAAGTACATTTCAAAGCAGTGAATCAAGAAACATTTGAAAAAAAATGTACCCAAAATAATTTAGAAGGAAGCCTCTATCATCAGATGAAGGCTATATTGGGCGAGGCTTCTAACAGAAATCAAATTAGAAATCATTTTCCGAATCCAGCTATTCATCGACGCAACACAGGCTATGCCATTGATGTATTGATGGAAGCAAACGTATTTGAAGAAACATCAGCCGATGATTTTAATTTTTGCAAAATGATAGCAGGAAGTGAAGGTTCGCTTTGCTTTATGACTGAAATAAAATTGCACCTCAATCCATTGCCCCCTAAAGAAATCGCCTTGGTCTCTGCGCATTTTCGTAGCATCAATGAGGCGATGTTGGCTGTACCTGAGATGATGAAACATCAACCTCGAGCAGTTGAATTGATGGATAAAAATATTCTTGATTGCACCAAAGATCATATCGAATTTAGTAAATATCGTTTTTTTGTAGAAGGTGATCCTGTTGCCATTATTGTGATTGAAGTTGGTGCAGAAACCACAGAAGCACTACAAGCAAAAGTGGAAGAGATGCAATCTTGCTTGGCAACAAAAACTTCGGCTTATGCTTCTCCTATGGTTTACGGCGCTACAGAAATTCGTAAGGTATGGAAACTGCGTGAAGCGGGTTTGGGTTTGCTTTCTAATTTTCCGGGCGACAGTAAACCTGTTGCGGTCATTGAGGATACTGCGGTTGAGTTGCAAGACTTGCCTGCCTATATCGAAGAGTTTACAGGCATGATGGATGGCTTTGGTCAGCAGGCAGTGTATTATGCCCATGCTGGGGCAGGAGAGCTACACCTTCGTCCTGTGATTAATTTGAAAACCGAAGATGGTGTAAAGATGCTTAGAAAGATTGCTACGGCATCTGCGCATTTGATAAAAAAATATAATGGTTCGTTAAGTGGTGAACATGGTGATGGAAGACTGCGTGCCGAATTTATTCCTTTGATGATAGGCGAAAAAAATTATCAGTTCATTAAGGATATTAAAAAGACTTGGGATCCGCAAAATATTTTTAATCCAGGAAAAATTGTGGATGCACCGCCCATGGATACTTCCCTGCGATATGTTGCGCCATCTACGACACCGGACATCAATACCTTGGCGAGCTTCGCATCTACGAATGGAATATTACGAGCAGCCGAAAAATGTAATGGCAGCGGGGATTGTAGGAAAACAGAAGTGATAGGTGGCACTATGTGTCCGAGTTATATGGCGACTAGAAATGAAAAGGATACCACCAGAGCAAGAGCCAATATTTTAAGAGAATTCCTGACAAACTCAGATAAAAAAAATCGTTTCGATCATAAAGAGATATATGATGTCATGGATCTTTGCATGAGTTGTAAAGGTTGCAAAAGTGAGTGCCCATCGAATGTTGACATGGCGATGTTAAAAGCAGAATTCACTTATCAATACCATAAGAGCAATGGTATTCCTTTTCGTTCTTGGGCGATGGCGAATATCACCAATGCCAATGCAATCGGGTCTTATATGGTAGGTCTGAATAATTTTATGTTGTCGAATTCATTCACTTCCAATATCATCAAAAATGTGATGGGTGTTGCAAAGGAAAGAAACTTGCCGCTATTGGCGCCACAAACTTTGAAACAATGGTTTCTACAGCAGCAGGCCACCTTGAATAAAATAGAAAATCCAATTTCAAAAGTGTATTTTTTTGCTGATGAATTCACAGAGTACAATGATGTAGAAATTGGAAAGAAAGCAATTTTGCTTTTAAATAAACTAGGCTATATCGTTGAAATACCAAAGCATACAAGCAGTGGTCGATCTTTTATTTCAAAAGGATTATTGCCTGCTGCGAAAAAATTGGCCAATACAAATATTCAATTGCTACAAAATATTATCAACGAAAGCACTCCATTGATTGGCGTAGAACCTTCCTGTATATTAGGTTTTAGAGATGAGTATCCAAAGTTGGTCGATGATTCATTGCGTGATGCAGCTAATACGATGAGTAAATATTGCTTGATGGTAGATGAATTTATTGCACAAGAAATCGATAAAGGAAACATTAATGCTGATGCATTTGTGACAGATACTGTAAATATTAAATTGCATGGACATTGCCATCAGAAAGCCATAGGGACAGTAGATGTAAGCGTTAAGCTTTTGTCGCTTCCTAAAAATTATACTGTAGAAACCATAGCCAGTGGCTGTTGTGGCATGGCGGGCTCTTTTGGTTACGAAAAAGAACATTATGAAGTGAGTATGCAGGTGGGAGAGTTGGTATTGTTCCCAGCCATTCGCAAGGATGAGGCAAAGTCTATCATCGCTGCTCCGGGCACTTCATGTCGACATCAAATTAAAGATGGTACTGGCGTTCAAGCCAAACATCCGGTGGAGATATTGTTTGAGGCATTGAAATAAATCTGTATACTCCTACACTCTCTCGCAAGCGTCTGCTTGTGAGTGTAAAAAAGCTTAACTCCAAAAATAATTATTTTAGCAAAAAACACCTATCTCCTCTTGGCACGAGTGTTTTCCACTCGTGTCTTCGAAATGTAATCAAAAGACCTATCTATCACAAGCGGACGCTTGCGATAGATAGGGGGTCTGCTTGTGAGTGTAAAAAAGCTTAACTCAAACTAAAATTCTTTCAGCAAAAGCCTTTCAAAGAGCGTGATAAAACAAATGTACGGAATCGGAATCTTAATAACATGTTTCACAAGCGTCCGCTTGTGATAGATATGAGTTGTTTAAAATGTCATCAAATAAAAACATTGGAAATAAATCATGTCCAAACACATATGTTATAACATATAATATCCTAATGAACGATAATTTGCCTGAGCGATTGCAGCGGCTATCCTTTTTTGATGGCCTTATTTCAAAAAAGATAATAGCGGAAAGCACGACAGCAGCTTCTGAAAGATAAGATTGGTGGTGTTCTCAACCACCTGCATGATGTTAGATAAGCTGCTGGCAGGCCCCAATAAATCTAATACTTGATGCAAACATTTTTGGCCTCTGTAAAAAAGCGGAGCGCTTCCCAGCCGCCCTCTCTGCCAACACCCGAACTTTTTACCCCTCCGAATGGCGTACGCAAATCGCGCAATAGCCAACAGTTAACCCATACAATACCAGTTTCCATTTGCTCTGCGCATCTATGTGCCTTGTTCAAATCATTGGTCCAAATACTGCACGCTAGGCCGTATTCTGTGCTATTCGCCATCATCAGCGCTTCATCAGCGGTGTCGAATGGGGTGATGCTCACCACAGGTCCAAAAATTTCTTCCTGGTTGGTGCGACAATCATGAGCCAAATTTTCGATGACGGTGGGATAAATAAAATAACCATCCTTGCAACGTTCATCTGTTGGGTGAAAAATATCGCCACCACAAAGAACAGTGCCACCTTCCTCTTTGGCTAATTGAATATAGCCTAAGACTTTTTCCTGATGTGCTTTTGATACCACTGCACCAATATTCACTTCTGTGGAAGGATCACCAATCTTTAAACTCTTTACTTTTTCTACAAATGCCGTTTTGAATTTTTCATAAATGCCTTTTTGCACAAAAATGCGCGAGCCACATAAACAAATTTGACCTTGATTGGCAAAGGAGGAATGAAGGGTTGTTTTTAATGCATTGTCTAAATCACAATCATCAAAAATGATATTAGCATTTTTACCTCCTAGTTCTAAAGACAACTTCTTAAACATCGGTGCCGCGGTGGCTGCGAGTTTTTTTCCAGTAGCCGTTCCCCCAGTAAAGGAGATGGCTTTGATTTCTTTATGTTCTACTATCGCCTGACCAGCTGAGCCTCCTAGACCATGCACAATATTTAAAACACCAGCGGGTAAGCCTGCTTCTATACAAATTTTTGAAAGCAAATAAGCGGTCATCGGTGTAATTTCCGAAGGTTTTGCAATCACGCAATTGCCTGCAGCCAAAGCGGGTGCTATCTTCCAACTGAACAGATATAGCGGTAAATTCCAAGGAGAAATACAGCCCACCACGCCAATAGGTCTGCGCAAGGTATAGTTGACAGCAGTCTTTTCCATGAAGTGCGATTCGCTCGCAAAATGTTCTATCGCTGTTGCAAAAAAGTGAAAATTATCTACTGCTCTAGGAATATCAACTGTAGCTGCCAACTTCACAGGCTTCCCATTATCAATGCTTTCAGCCAAGGCAAAGGCATCCAAATTTTGTTCTATCAATGCAGAAATGCGCAAGAGCACTTTACTTCTTTCCATATTACCGCAAGTACTCCAAGCGGGAAATGCTTTTTTTGCAGCGGCAACAGCCAACTCAACATCTGCTGCATTGCTATCTGGTATGAGGCTGTAAACTTTGCCTGTGGCAGGTTCTACATTGTCTAGGTATTGTTCACTTATAGGTGCGACTAGTTTACCATCGATATAATTTTCTATTCGTTGCATGTTATCTATCAGTAAGGGATGATTTTATATTTGTGTGTTTTCTATTGTTCCCATGTTGGGCTTGAACATGTCTGTGGGCTTTGGTTTGCGCAACTCGAAATTTTTACCTAGATATACCCTTCTCACTTCTTCGTCATTCGCTAACTCTTCTGCAGAACCTGCTTTCAATATTTTTCCTTCAAACAGAAGATAGGTTCTATCGGTGATTGAAAGGGTTTCTTGCACATTATGGTCGGTGATTAAAACGCCAATATTTCTGGTTTTTAAATTCGCAACAATACGTTGTATATCTTCTACAGCAATTGGATCTACTCCTGCAAAAGGTTCGTCTAATAAAATAAATTTAGGATCTGTCGCCAAGGCTCTGGCAATTTCCGTTCTTCTTCTTTCTCCTCCCGAAAGCACGTCACCCTTGCTTTTGCGCACATGACCTAAATTAAATTCATGAATCAGTAATTCACATTTTTCTCTTTGATCTGCTTTTGAAAGTTTGGTCATTTCGAGCACTGCCATTATATTATCTTCGATGGATAATTTACGAAAAACGGATGCTTCTTGCGGTAGATAGCCAATCCCCATTTTGGCTCTTTCATACATAGCGGAATTGGTAATCTCCTTATCCCCATAAAATATTTTACCACCCTCCGGTTCAATCAAACCAACTATCATATAAAAAGTGGTGGTCTTGCCAGCACCGTTAGGTCCAAGCAGACCAACGATTTCGCCTTGGTTTACTTCTACGCTTACATGGTCAACAACGGTTCTGCCTTTATATTTTTTGACTAAATTTTCTGTGTATAATTTCATTTCTGATTGAATCATTTTTGTTCAATAAATTAAGAGAAATTTAATTAATAATCGTCGCTTGTATATCTTTTACTAAAAGTTGAAGATAGGTTTTTTCTTTCCATATATTTTCATCCAATACATAGCATATATTGACATTACTCTTCTGTACCATATCCATAAAATTTCCCATTCCAAAACCAATGCCTTTCAATTTTGGTTGATTGGGTTTGGTGACATATAGCTGCAAATGGTTAGCGCCTCCTACTTTGCTATGCCCTGTATCCATTACGTTCTTGGTGACAAAGACTGGACGCATATTATTAGGACCAAATGGTGAAAATTGCTTTAAGATATTATAGAATTTTTCGTTGATCACATCAAATTCTATTTCGCAATCGATATTGATTTCTGGTGTCAATAATTCATCCAATAAATTTTCTTGAACATAGGCTTCGAATCTCTCTGAAAATTTTTCAAAGTTTTCGGGCTTCATGGTGAGTCCTGCAGCGTAGGTATGTCCGCCGAATTTATCTAATAAATCGCTACAAGCTTCAATGGCATTATAAACATCAAAACCCGCAATAGATCGTGCTGAGCCAGTGAGTAGGCCATTAGATTCTGTAAGAATAACAGTTGGTCTATAATAGGCATCAATGAGACGTGAGGCAACAATACCAACCACCCCTTTATGCCATTCTGGATTGAATAGTACAGTAGATTTTCTATTGATCTGTGTAGGGTCTGTTTCTATCATGTCAAGTGCCTGTTTGGTCATTACCAAATCAATTTCCTTACGGTCGATATTATTCTTATTCAGTTTCTCCGCGTTGAGTATCGTGGAGTCACCAACCAATAAGCGCACTGCATTTTTACCATCTTCCATTCTACCGGCAGCATTGATTCTAGGGGCAATCTTGAAGACAATATCATCAATGGCCAATTCGCTTTTTACCCCAGATAAATCGATTAATTGTTTTAAGCCTGGAGATGGATTGTTATTTAATATCTGTAAACCATAATAGGCTAAGACCCTGTTTTCTCCTGTCATAGGAACGATATCTGCCGCAATACTTACCGCCACTAAATCGAGCAAACCATTCAGTCGATCCATATCATCATTGTACTTCTGGCAATAGGCTTGTAAAAGCTTATAGCCAATGCCACAACCACTAAGCTCTTTGTACGGGTAGTTGCAGTCCTCGCGTTTAGGATCTAGGATAGCGACAGCTTTTGGGAGCTCAGCACCTGGACGGTGATGGTCGCAAATAATAAAATCAACCCCTTTGCTATTCGCATAATCAATCTGTTCCATGGCTTTGATGCCACAATCTAAAGCAATAATCAATGAAAAATTATGCTCTTTGGCATAATCAATTCCTTGAAACGAAATACCATATCCTTCGAGGTATCTGTCAGGAATATAAATATCGATATAAGGATAAACAGGTTTGAAAAACGAATAAATGATCGCTACAGAAGTTGTTCCATCCACATCGTAGTCGCCATAGACTAGAATTTTTTCTTTATTGTTCAAAGCACGAGAAAGACGCTCCATGGCTTTATCCATGTCTTTCATCAAAAAGGGATCATGCAAATGTTGCAATTGCGGACGGAAAAATCGATGTGCTTCTTCAAATGTTTCAATACCTCTTGCTACCAGTAGTTCACAAAAAAAAGGATGTATTTTCAATTGTTGTTGTAACAAATTGACCTTGGCCTTGTCCGGCGTTGCTTTAACCCAGCGTTTCATCTTCAAATTTTATAGTCAGCATTAGCTCTGGCTTTTTCATAGTTCAAAAGCTCGGCTAAATAATTAAGAATTTCATAAATCAATATTTACCGAATTTAAAGGTTTTGATGCGCTCTTGTCCATTAAAAACAGTCAGTAAATATAATCCTTTTGGAAGTATGGAGATGTCTATTTTTTGTTGTGTCGGCGCTGTACCTTTCATATCAAGTGTTTGAGCTTGGATGACTTGCCATTGAATATCATTTATTTGAAAGGATATATTTTGTTCAGACAACACCCGCTGCTTTATGTTTAAATAGATATAATCATAGGATAAACTATTGCTGAGGGAAAGTTCTATGTTTTCAATAATGGCTCCAATAGAAGTATTATCATCGATTTGTATCAAGGTATCTATCAAGCATCCGTTGGCATCTTTGATATACATCGTATATGCTCCGACACCCAAACCAGTATAATTGGTAGAGGAATGAAAGGACACGCCATCCATCGAATATTGATAGGGAGCAATACCACCATTGCCTCGAATATAGATGCTGCCGCTTTGGCTTGAATTGAAGGGGGTATGACTCACCGAATCAATGAATAACTCCGATGGAGATTGAATATTAAATCTTTTGATGCGCGTGCAAGCGTTGGAATCTGTGATGGTCAAGGTATAGGAACCTGCCGCCAAAGAATCGAGATGAGTAGTGGTATCTCCTGTGCTCCAAAGATAGTGGAGCGTTGTGTTTGAGGGCGTTACAGCGGTATGAATAAAACCGCTATTTTGATTAAAGCAACGACTGTTCTGAATGCTATAGCTAATGTTGCCTTCGCAGGAATTGCAGTCGAAATTATTTAACTCTACAATGGCATTGAATAGATCTAAACGACCACCAGTGGAGACTTTCCCTGCCAAATCAGGCACGAGTGTTGCTCCTTGCAAAATATAATTTTTTAAGAGTAAAGCGGCGCTGTCTGGAAATACAGCGTATAAATCGAGGAAATTTTCGCACGCATGCGACATCAATAAAGCCACTGCACCTGCTACCATTGGCGAGGCAAAAGAAGTACCATTGCTTCCTGCATAACCATTGCTTCCAATACAAGACAAAATGTTTACTCCAGGTGCAGCAATATCAATGGTCGAATCGCCGTAACCCGCACTAAAGCTCAACATATTTGCACCCGTTAAATTGGTCACAGAGATCATGAAATTGCTCGCACAGGCTGTTGGAATATCTCCAAACAAATCTACATCAGTGGCCGCGTTGGCAGTGGCAGTGGCACTCACTATCCCATATTTACCCATGCTATCATACATCGCACACCAAATAGGGAAATCGATAGGATAACGCATGTCAATACCAAAAGAAGAGTTCGAAGCCACGATATACGCCCCTTTAGCACCATTCGTTAAATTATACATTTTTCTTTGATCGATGATATAGTTGTATGCAATTACCACCTCCGATTCAATGGCCAAGGAATAAATAGGCAATACTTTAATACCATTGTTAATCCCGGCAATGCCTTTGTTGTCATGCTTTGCAGCGATGATACCTGCGAGTTGTGTGGCATGACCAGCAGAGGCTAAGTTGACATCATCATCAAAGGTATGTGCACTCCAACCATTATAATTATCGATATAACCATCGCCATCATCATCAATTCCATTAGATGGAATTTCATGTATATTCTTAAAGTAATTGATGTCGGCATGATTCAAATCGAATTTGCCATCCACTACAGCAACTACAATACTATCTCCATAGCGTGTAGTGCCACCAGTGCTGCTATCCCAGGCGGCCTGTGCGTGTATATCTGTACCAGCGACATAGCCAAATTGTCCAGTATTATTCATATACCATTGTTGGGTATAATAACTGTCAACGGGAGTGTATGAACGATAATCAAGACTGTGATTGTATTGTGCTGCAATTACATTCTTATCTTGTTTGAGTTGAGCAAGTTTGCTGGCGGTTTCTTCAGAGCTAGCAAATTCCAATAACCAAATATTCATACTTTGTGATAATGGCGAAATATTGATTGGATATACTTCTTTGGCTATTAAAAAACTTTTGACCTCTACTGTTGATTTGCATTGTAAAAGAATTTGAGTAGAAATATCTCCAGCAGCAAATGCCGATTGAAAGGACAGAAGCAAAACCATAGCGAAAAAGCAGGCTATTTTTTTTAGATACACCAACTTCTCCAAAAGAATACATTGGAGTATAAAAGCAAGCCTTGAAAGAAAGGATAATTGCTGTTTTATGGTTGTATGTTTAAACACTTGTTTTATCTTTTGTTATTTTTGAGCCATTCCCTTGCATAGGAGACGGTATTTTCGCTTTGCCAGTTGCTTTCTATATGCTCAAAAGCTAATATGTCACCCATCAATGCATCTTGTCGTTTTCCTTCTGCTAATGCTTCTGCATAAGGCACATTGCTAAAAGACACCATACTGTACAAGGGCAAAAAGTCATTTCCCATGTGTTCATGTAAGTATTTTTCGATTTTTTTACGTAAAATAAACTTTGGATCGGCTACTAGGTCCCTCATTTCAATAAAATTCTGCAAGGCTAAATCCGCGATGGCATCACCATTTGGCTTGCGTGCATGCTCATATGCCAATAGTATTTTATCCCAATCATTTTCATTTTCATCGATCAATTCATCAAGCACGCGCACATCTTCAAAACCACAATTCATGCCCTGACCATAAAAGGGAACTATCGCATGACAAGCATCACCAATCAAAGCAGTGCGTCCATTTACCCATGGGAAGCAACGAACTGTCACTAAACTAGAGTTTGGGTTTTTGAGAAAAACATTCGTCATATCTGGCATAAAAGGAACAACGTCCGCAAAATGATTCATCATATATTTAATCACATCATTCTCGGTTTGAATATGGTTGATGCTATCTTTTCCGTCGTGCGGTACAAAAAGCGTGCAAGTGAAACTACCGTCAATATTGGGCAAAGCAATCATCATAAAATTGCCTCTAGGCCAAATATGCAAGGCATTTTTCTTGATTTGAAAGCTGCCATTTTCTCCAGCAGGTATCGTCAATTCCTTATACACATGTGGCAAATGCTGCTGCGAATAATCGAAGCGGGGCATTTTTTGCATCCCATAACGAACCCTTGAAAAGGCACCATCAGCACCAAAAATCACATCTCCAGAAATTTCGTGATTCTCATTTAACTTCATGTCGTGCATCAATAAATGATTGCGCTTCATGTCGTTCTTTACCAATTTCTGATTAAAATAAAACTGTACATTCTCATGTTTATCGGCTTCAATAATCAATTGTTTGTTCAGCTCACCACGACTCACCGAATAAATAGCCTCATTCTCCTTGCCATATGGTTGATAGGTTTCGGTGCCATCAGCATTATGTATTTGTCGGCCATACATAGGGATACCAATTTCTCTAATCTTATCACCCACACCAATTTTATCTAATGCCGTCCAACCTCGGGTGCTCAATGCCAAATTGATAGATCTGCCTGCATAAATATCTGCTTGGCGCATATCTGGTCGGTATTCGTACACACCCACTTTATGTCCTCTTTTCGCTAGATTTATCGCCAATAAAGAGCCTACTAAACCTGCTCCGATAACAATTGAATGATTTGAATTTTCCATAAATATTTTTGCTATTATAGTTGATAAATTTTAAAAGACACTATTGTGTCAATAGAGCAACAAAAGTGAAAACATCTTCGAAGCTATTGTACAAAGGCACCGGTGCAACCCTTATCACATTGGGCTCTCGCCAATCTGCAATCACGCCTTTTTCTGTTAATTGATTAAACAATTCTTTTCCATTTGCTTTGGTTAATAATGAAATTTGGCAGCCTCTTTCAATTGGATTTCGAGGTGTGATGATTTCAAAACCCAATTCTTTTTCTTTATTCGCCGCATCGATTAAAAATTCGAGAAAGCCTGTAAGTAGGACACTTTTTTGGCGCAAATTGTTTAAGCCTGCTTCCTCAAAAATCTCTAATGATGCTTTATGAATCGCCATCGGAAAAATCTGGGCATTGCTCATCTGCCAACCTGCTGCTCCTTCTTGGGGTTTGAAACCTTTCTTCATGAGGAAACGTGTCTTTTCATCATGACCCCACCAGCCTGCCAATCTTGGTAAGTCAGGATTATTGCCATGACGTTCATGGATAAAAACGCCAGAAGTACCGCCAGGACCACTATTTAAATATTTGTAAGAACACCAAGTCGCAAAATCTACATTCCAATCATGCAGTTGCATCGGTAGATTTCCTGCGGCATGCGCTAAGTCAAAACCAACATTTGCACCTACTTGATGACCTGCGGTAGTAATGCTTTTTAAGTCGAAATATTGACCCGTATAATAATTCACACCACCAAACATCACTAGTGCCAATGAGTCGCCCAAATCCTCAATCTGTTGAAGAATATCAGCTGTTTCAAGGGTATGTTGACCAGCTTTCGGCTTGCATTCCACCATACACTCGTTAGGATCAAATCCTTTCATTTTAATGATTTGCTCTACCGCATAATAGTCAGAAGGAAAAGCACCAGCCTCTACCAAAATTTTATTTCTTGATGTAGTTGGTGTATAAAAACTAAGCATTAATAAATTCAAATTTACACTCAAAGAATTCATCACCACCACCTCGCTTTCTTTTGCTCCTACTAGGTTTGCCGTTTCTTTGGATAGAAAATGATGATAAGAAAACCAAGGATTTTTTCCATGAAAATGGCCTTCTACACCTAAGTTTTGCCAGTCGATTAATTCCTGTTCAATCTTTTCTCTGACAGATTTTGGCTGCAATCCAAGTGAGTTACCACACAAATAAATGCAGTCTTTGCCATCCTTTTGTGGCATATAAAATCGATTTCTAAATTGTGCCAAGGGATCTTGTGCATCCATTTCTCTGGCAAATTCGAGCGTATTTCTAAAGTTCATCAGTTCTCCTTTTTAATCTATGACAAAGCTACACAAAAACAATACTATTGAGGCTTTTCGTCCAGATGATTTAAATCATTTTTTTTGGGGCGTTGCGCTCATCGAAAGACAAAGGATGAGCGCCGTGCCTTTGGCAGTAGGCCGATGGCGCTACTGCTGCCAGTCACTAACGCGACTATTCGTAAACATAGTTTAGTCCATGTCGTTTTTTGTAGTTGCTAAGTTGCGAATGATATAGCATTTGGGTGAGTGTAAATTGATAAATGAGCTTAGCGAAAGGAAGCTTAGCTTGCAAGGATTTGATAATTGGAAAAAGGGGCATAAGATGCATTGACAAACGAATTGGAAATTCTTTAAAAGTTTGTCAAATTATCTGATGGTTCTGCTTGTAATATGTTCGTCGAAATTCTTAATCAGTAGATCAACTTTTGGCTCTGAAATATTGCCAGCATTATCAATAGCTTCATTTTCGAGAAGCCATTGGATAAATTTTTTCCAAGGTCTATCTGTCTTCACTTCAAGACTTTTACCTAGTTGTAGAAATTTGATTTGAACATAGTCGTCATCATAAAATTTTGGAGTTTCATTGTCTCTTCTGCTAATCATGATGACCTCTTTATTTGTTTCAATTGATGAAAGGTGCAATTCATATACACTCCAAGAAACAATTTTATAATTAAAAATCTTTTTGTCATCTAACAGGACTTCATCCTTTTTTAATTCTACAGTTTGCGCAAAAAGAATTGAAACTGAACAAAATAAAATGATTGTGAAAAGAAACGACTTTGAATGCATAGGAGTATTTTGTTTGATTTAATTAGTCAAAAGTAGGTAATCTTAGATAAAAAAATAAGGGTGAGCACAATTTCGAATTAGTTGATCCCGCTTGTCCGCATTAAAAATGCGGACGAGTATTACAATGATTTTCTAACAAAAAATCATTTTTTTTGACCATATCCTAAACTTTTTAAATCCCTTTTTGTTAGAGTTACATATTATTAATTTAAACAAACAAGCTATGAAATTACACTTTTCAAAAATCAACACGAAAGCAGTATCGCTCTATATTTTGATGCTGTTTTCAACTTTTACCCTATCAGCTCAAGCAACAAACGTATTTGATAATGTCATTGCGACTAGTCCCAATCATAACTACTTAGAGGCCGCTTTATTACAAGAAGGATTGGACGTAGTATTGAGAGATACTGCAGGAACATTCACCGTTTTTGCACCTGATGATGCCTCGTTTACTGCACTCGCAACTGCCTTAGGAACAGATATTCCTGGGTTATTGGCATTAAGTAACTTGAATGATATTCTTCTTTATCACGTCTTAGGAGTGGAGGTTCCTTCATCAGCGATCACTAATGGTGCTATCGTGTCTCCAGTTAGCCCAACAAATACTTTAAAATTGACACTAACGTCTTTGGGAAATGTATATGTTAACCAAGCTCAGGTAACGGTTCCAAATCTAACAACGGATAACGGGATCGTTCACGTAACAAACGCAGTATTATTGCCTGTTGAAACAGTAGCTGACATTGCGATAGACAGTGGTTTTACCACACTAACGGCAGCAATAGTTAAGGCAGAATTACTTCCTGTTGTCACGAATCCTCTTGCTACCTTGACTGTATTTGCCCCAACGAACGCAGCTTTTAATAATTTAGCAACTGCCTTAGGGACAGATCTTACTGGTTTATTGGCTTTGCCTAACTTAGCTGATGTACTTGCTTATCATGCATTGGGTACTGAAGTTCCTTCTTCTGCAGTGACAAATGGTGCTATTGTATCGCCATTGAGCTCCACCAACACCTTAAAACTTACGGTAACTTCTGGCGGAAATGTTTTTGTAAATCAGGCACAAGTTACTGCAGTAGATATTACAGCAGACAATGGCACAGTGCACGTATTGAACGCAGTATTATTACCTGTTGAAACAGTAGCTGACATTGCGATAGACAGTGGATTTACAACATTAACAACTGCAGTGGTGAAGGCTGAATTACTTCCTGCCTTAACCAATCCACTTGCTACCTTAACAGTATTCGCACCAACCAACGCTGCTTTCAATAGTTTAGCAACGGCCTTAGGAACAGATCTTGCTGGTTTATTGGCTTTGCCTAATTTAGCGGATGTACTCACATACCACGTTTTGGGCACGGAAGTTCCTTCTTCTGCAGTAACAAACGGTGCTATCTTATCACCATTGAGTGCTACCAACACCTTAAAATTCACGGTTACTTCTGGTGGAAATGTTTTTGTAAATCAAGCACAAGTTACTGCAGTAGATATTACAGCAGACAATGGCACAGTACACGTTTTGAACGCAGTTGTATTGCCGGTTGAAACAGTAGTTGACGTAGCAATAGATAATGGATTTTCAAATTTAACATCAGCGGTTGTAAAAGCAGAATTACTTCCTGCCCTAAGCAATCCATTTTCTAATTTAACAGTATTTGCTCCAACCAATACAGCGTTTAATAACTTAGCTACCGCATTAGGAACTGACTTACCGGGTATTCTTGCATTACCAAACTTGTCTGATATTCTATTATATCACGTACTGGGTACCAGAGTTCTTTCTTCGGCTTTAACAAATGGACCAGTGGCAACATTGAATGGTCAAAATATTATCATTGATTTGACAAGTGGAGTGAAGGTTAACTCTTCAAATGTAACTATGGCAGACGTTCTCTCTACCAATGGTGTGGTACATGTTATTGATGCAGTTTTGGTGCCAAGCACATCAAGCATCAATGAAATCAACTCATCAGATATCAAATTATCACCAAATCCTTCTACAGATATCATTAAGATTTCAAATCTAATAACTGATGAGTATGTGATTTTGAATATCAATGGAGCGATTGTAAAATCTGGTAAAGTTTTGAATAATGAGATACCAGTTTCAGAACTTGAAAATGGAAACTACTTCCTTAAACTTTCAAATAGTGAAGGTACTTATCAGGCAAAATTCATTAAAATGTAATTGATCGTTAAGCTTCAGAAGCGATATATTATTAAGGGTTCAACTTCATTGTTGAACCCTTTTTTATGTAAGAAATAGACAAGAAAAAAATGATTCTCATATACCTGTGGTTGGTGGATATACCGCGCAAATCATAGCAGTGGAAAGCCAGCAGCGCAGCTAGATCCGAAATGCTTCGAGCTCGTAACGAATAGCAAGGTGGCTCCCGATTCTAGAATCGGGACTATAGGAGCCATGCACCCTTCATAAAAACACTGACTTTATGAAGAATTATTTTCTAATATTGTAAAAATTTCGACAATGAAAATATGTACTTATAATTTGAATGGCATTCGTGCGGCAATGACCAAAGACCTTGTAGGATGGGTAAAATCGACGAATTACGATGTCTATTGTTTTCAGGAAACGAAGGCGCAGCCCGATCAAATTGATGCCAAAGCATTTGAAGACTTGGGCTATCATTGTTATTGGTATTCGGCACAAAAGAAGGGGTATAGTGGTGTGGGTATTCTCACAAAAATAAAGCCTGATAAAGTAGTGATGGGCAATAAAATTGATGCGCATGATTTTGAAGGTAGAATGATTCGTATCGATATTGGTGATACTTCTATCGCTTCTATCTATTATCCATCAGGCAGTTCGGGAGAGGAGCGACAAGGATTTAAAATGATTTTTTTGGATGAGATGTATGAATATATCGAGCTCTTAAAAAAAGAAAGACCAAAACTCATTCTTTGTGGCGACTATAATATTTGTCATAAAGCCATCGATATTCATGACCCGAAAGGCAATAAAGATTCGTCGGGTTTTTTACCAGAAGAGCGTGAATGGATGGAGAAATTATTTACAAGTGGTGGCATGGTAGATTCTTTCAGAGCAATTAATCAAGAGCCTCATCAATATACTTGGTGGAGCTATCGCGCCAATGCAAGGGCGAATAATAAAGGCTGGCGTATTGATTATGTGGCGGTGACAGAAAACTTAAGAGCCAACATTATTCATGCAGCGATACTACCCGATGCAAAACATTCTGATCATTGTCCAATGGTCGTAGAAATGGACATCTAAACCATCTAAGAGATTTTACTCCAAATGGTTTTTTGGCTACTTGTGTCTAAAATATAATTTCGTAACTGTTGATGTTCAGGTAGAACTAATCGCTGATCGAGCGCTAAAATTTCTTTGGCATCGTCGCGAGCCATCTGTAATAATTGTTTGTCCTTGGTAATATCAGCAATCTTCAAAGCAGTGGCACCACTTTGCTGTGTGCCATCAATTGCACCTGGTCCACGTAGTGTTAAATCAAATTCTGCAATCTCAAAACCATCATTACTCTCGCACATTATTTTTAGACGCTGTCTGCTTTCATGCGATATTTTGGCACCACTCAATAAAATGCAATAAGATTGATCGGCGCCTCTACCTACTCTGCCACGCAATTGATGTAATTGCGATAAGCCAAACCTTTCAGCGCTTTCAATAATCATGACAGAGGCATTGGGTACATTCACCCCTACTTCAATCACGGTAGTGGCGACCATAATTTGTGTTTCACCTCGCATAAAGCGCGCCATTTCAAAGTCTTTGTCTTTGGGCTTCATCTTGCCATGTAAAATACTGACATGATATTCCGGCATGGGAAACTCACGTACAATGCTTTCGTAACCATCCATCAAATCTTTATAATCGAGTTTTTCGCTCTCTTCAATCAATGGATACACGATATAAATTTGTCGACCTAAGGCAATTTCTTTTTTCATAAAACCAAAGACCGCCAAACGTTGCGAATCGAAGCGATGTAAGGTTTGAACCGGCTTTCTACCGGGAGGCAATTGGTCGATCACAGAAACATCTAAATCGCCATAGATAGTCATCGCTAAGGTCCGTGGAATGGGCGTTGCAGTCATCACCAATATATGAGGAGCATGTTCATTTTTTTGCCAAAGCTTGGCTCTTTGTCCAACACCAAAACGATGCTGCTCATCAATCACCACCATCCCTAAGTTTTGGAAGATGACATGATTTTCTATCAAGGCATGTGTACCAATTAAAATGTCAATTTTGCCTTCTGCTAATTCTTCTAAAATAATTTTTCTAGCTTTTCCTTTTACCGAGCCTGTCAATAATTTCACAGAAACAGGCATGCCATCTAACATGGATTTAAAGGTCTCATAATGTTGATTGGCAAGGATTTCAGTGGGTGCCATCACAGCGCTTTGAAAATGATTGTCTTTTGCAATGAGTGTAGTAATCAAGGCAACAATTGTTTTGCCACTTCCTACATCACCCTGTAATAATCGATTCATTTGCTTACCAGATAGGGTGTCTCGGCGAATTTCTTTGAGCACGCGTTGTTGCGCTTCGGTTAATTGAAAGCTTAATTTTTCGTGGTAAAAAGTATTGAAATGTATATCCAATTTTTCAAATAGATAGCCTTTCACACTTTCGTTTCTGCCTACTTTTAATTGCAGAATTTTGAGCTGAGTGATAAAAAGTTCTTCGAATTTTAATCGCCTCATCGCCTGCTGCATCAAGGCTTCGTTGCTAGGAAAATGGATATTGAGCAAGGCATCATATCGACGCATCAACTTATATTTTTCAAGCAAGGAGATGGGTAAAAATTCTTCCACATCGCTGGCTTGTAACTCTGAGAACAATTGCCTTGTAATTCGTGCAATGCCTTTGGTATCAAAGCCTCTATGTTTTAATTTTTCGGTAGAATAATAGACAGGCGAAAAATGACTCGCTTTTTTCTCTTCTTCAGGATGGATGCTTTCTACTTCTGGATGCGAAAAATTGTAGCGATTATTGAAGAGGGTAGGCTTCCCAAAAATGATATACTCTGTATTGATTTGTAATGTTTTTTGCACCCAAGCAATACCTTGAAACCAGACTAGCTCAACAGAGCCTGTAGTGTCTTTTAAGGTGGCTACCAGTCGTTTGACCTTACCTGTATTGATAAGCTGAAACTGAGTGATGATGCCCTTTACCTGAATGAAAACATCCTCAGTATTGATCTCATCTATTTTGTAAAACTTTGACTTATCGAAATAACGAAAGGGGTAATAGGTTAGTAAATCTTCATAAGAAAAAATATGCAACTCCTTGCCGAGCGATTCTGCTTTGGCAGGACCCACGCCCTTCAGATAGACGATGGGTGTTTTTAATTTTTTTCTGTTATTACTATGATACACCTCACAAAGTTAATGCGAATTCGAAGGGTTAAAAGTTAAAATTGATAAGCGATTATTTCCACTGAAAGGTTTCAATCAAATGATCCATGTCTTTTTTTACAAAATCGATCACAGGTCCCATAGAATCTATGTTTGGGACGGTATTGAAATATAAGGCACCACGTAAGAAATGATGATTCATGTCTGTCACATAAAATTGAATATTAGAAGCGGCATTGCCACCTATATCATAAATCAATCCTTTTACGCCGTATTTATTTTCCACTTCTACAGGGTCTATGCTTTCGGCTTTTTTAGTATGCTTGTATGTAAGGGTGTGTGCATCATCCAATAATTTTGCCATTTGTTCTTCTGAATGTACATCCTCGTAACTCACGTGCATGGTGCCTCCAAATTGAGGAAAGACGATATTTATCCAACAAGGATTTTCAATTTTTTCATTAAAAAAGGTGGTGTCGCGCACAATGGTAGCATAGGTTGGATACTCGAAACTGAATGGACAAATATCATTACCGTATGGTTGATATGCTTTAGTCGGATAGATAACTCTTGGGTAAGACTTCGGTTTCGGAGTGTATGTTTTTTCACATGAGCTAAGTAGCAAACTAACGAACGTTAGTAGAAAAATTGAAAATGCTATCTCATTTATTTTTTTCATCTCAAATGGTTTTATAGAAAGCTCTTGTGTGGTTAATTTTTGTCGAGAATCATCACCTGTATTCGTTTGATGCGTCTTTTCTCAATCGAAAGTACTTTAAATAAGTAATGTTGGTACTGATATTCTGCTTTTACTTCAGGCATATTACCAGCTAGTTCTAAAATCAAACCAGCAATGGATTCAGCTCCCCCTCTAACATCCTCAAATTCGTCTATGTCTGCATTTAGTACCTTACAAACATCATTCAATAATGTTTTGCCTTCAAATACATAGGTATTGTTATTTACCTTGCTAGAGATAAACTCTTCTTCTACATCAAACTCATCTTTTATCTCACCTAAAACTTCTTCAATAATATCTTCGAGGGTCACCAAGCCACTCGTGCCACCATGTTCATCGACCACAATGGCTAAATGCTTGCGCTGTTCTTGAATCTCTCTGAGCAGGTCATCTATCTTTTTCGACTCCGGAATAAACATTGCCTCTCGGCCCAGTTGTTGCCATCTGTAGGTTTCAAAATTTATATGAGGCAGGAGGTCTTTTACATGCAGAACTCCCTCGATATGATCCAAACTTTTGGAGTAGATGGGAAGTCTAGAGTAGCCGCTATCCCTCACGTACGAAAGAAGTTTAGGAAAGTCCCAACTGATATCAACACCATGGATTTCCATTCTCGGATGCATGATTTGATTGGCTGTTATATTCCCGAAATGTACAATTCCTTTTAACACATCAATATCTTCTTGCGTAGTATCTTTATCAGCGGTCATTTCAATGGCTTGGTCAATGTCATCCATATTTAAGTCAGTATACCTTCTGATTTTTTTCTCAATAAAAGCAGAGGATTTTACCATGACAAAACTGATGGGATAAAAGACCTTGATCAAAAATTTCAATGGCAATGCCATAAAGGTGGCGACCAACATTTTATTGGCACCGGCAAATATTTTTGGCATCACTTCGGTGAATAAAAGAATGATACAAATATCAAGGACGATATTGATTGATTCTTCGATGTAATGAGCCTTGATTTGCCAATTGAATATTTGAACATCAACAACACTCTCTGGAAAAAATTGTTGGATGATCAAGTGCGTGAGCATTACAATTGAAATACTCATAAAACTGATGGCAATCAAAACGGTTGAAAGCAGCGTTCTTGGTTTTTCTAAGAGATCTAGAATATTGTCGTTGATGCTGCTGTCGTCATTTTTAATATCGTCCAATTCCTTTGGTGATAAGGAAAAATAGGCTACTTCAGATGCCGATACCAAGGCACATAATAGCAAAAGAACAATCACTGCTATTACCTCAAAAAGGGTATTGTTCAAACTAAACCCTTGTACTTGTAAAATTTGGGTAAAAACCATTAAAGGTTCGGGAGGAATATCACTATTCAATTTCGTATAATTTCGTTAGACATATTGTTGAGCGCAAAGCTTCGTTATTTTAAAACGGTAAATCATCACCTTCTGACTTGCTTTCAGGTGTTGTTTCTTCCGGGGTAGTAGTCGGATGATCAACTATTTTCTTATTGGATTCAGTTGGCGGTAGCGTGATGCTCACATCTTGCTTTTCAAGCATATTAAATGAATCTACCACTACTTCTGTGATGTATTTTTTATTGCCATCTTTGTCATCCCATGAACGGTTTTTTAACTTGCCTTCTATGTAGACAAGCATGCCTTTTTTTAAATACTTTTCGGCAATTTCAGCTTGTTTCGTAAATCGAACAACCACATTATGCCAATCAGTGACATCTATCATGTTGCCAGTTTTATCTTTATATCTTTCGTTCGTAGCAAGGGTGAAGTTCGCAATTTTATTGTTTCCTTCAAAAGTTCTGATTTCAGGATCTTTGCCCAAACGTCCAATCAATTGTACTTTGTTAACCATTTCTTCTTTAATTTTATTTAAAACTAATGAAATCTTCTTCCAGAAAAAAATTTATTAATTTAGGAAAAGCAAAATTACCAATTTTTTTACGTTTCACTGAGAAATAGTCGTTTATGATGGGGAGCTGCTCACATTCTATGATAAAAAAGCGTGCATTAATTTTTTGATGCGTCAAAACCTGATGATGATCGAAATAGCTTGATCGGATATTTCCTGAAAAATTCTTTTCCAACGCTGTATAGGAGCTATGTTTTTGTAGCGCTGTTCTGCTCAAAAGTGCTACTTCTTCTATCAAAACAAAATCATGCAATCCCCTCCATATATCCTTGACATGTCGTTTTCTTATCAGCATTTCTGCTTCGGAAACGAAGATTAAATAATTGAAAAAGCGTTGTTTTTTAACTATTTTCTTTGATTTGTAAGGAATCAAATGCATGATTCCTTTCGAATAGGCAAAGCAGGAGGATTGCAATGGACATTCATCACATAAAGGCGCTATTGGCTTACATACCGTTGCCCCAAAGTCCATAATTGCTTGATTGTAGGTGGCAGGATCTTTTTTATCTAAGAAATCCTGGGCAATCTTTTCGAATTTTTTTTTGCCTTCCGTGCTATCAAATGCCTCTTCGATTCCCAGAAATCTAGATAGCACTCTAATGACATTGCCATCTACCACAGCATATGGAAGATGATAAGCAAACGACGCAATAGCTGCTGCTGTGTAAGGTCCTATACCTTTCAGTTGAAGTATAGCAGCATATTCTGTAGGGAAATGTCCATTATATGTTGTAACAACAAATTTTGCTGTATGATGTAAATTTCTAGCTCTGCTATAGTATCCAAGGCCTTCCCAGTCTTTAAAAACTTCGTTTTCTGTAGCAGACGCGAGGGCTTCAATGTTTGGATAATGAAGGATGAACTTCTCGTAATACTTCAAGCCTTGCTCTACTCTAGTTTGTTGTAAGATGATTTCTGATAACCAAATGTAGTATGGGTTTTTTTCACCCTTCCAAGGCATCTGTCTTTCATTCGTAGTATTCCACTCGAGTAGTTTCCTAAGGAACGTTTTTGACATAATTATTGTTAAAAAAAGTAAACTTATAAATAAAAACGTTGTTAGGTAAATAATAAATCAGAGTAAAGATTGTTTTAGAGAGAAAAAATTCGCAATTTTGCACCTCAATTTTTAGAAATTTCACATCATTATAAATATACAGTAACTTATGAGAAAAGCAGATTTAGTTAATAGAATAGCGGATAAAACTGGCATTGCGAAAGTAGATGTTTTGGTTTCAATAGAAGCATTGTTCAAAGAAATTAGAGATTCATTAAAAAACGATGAAAATGTTTATGTAAGAGGTTTTGGAAGTTTTATTATCAAAAAACGCGCAAAAAAAATTGGTAGAAATATTAAGAAAAATGTAGCAATTGAAATTCCTGAGCATTATATTCCTGCTTTCAAGCCTGCGAAAGTGTTTGTAGAGGCAGTAAAAAAGAATAAGGCGAAAAAACCAGCTTAAGCCATGACAAAAAAACAATATGTGACTATTGGTCTATGTTCAACTTTACTAATAGTTGTTTATTTGTTTGCTAACACTAAAAAACCGTCAAAAGATTTATCTAAAGAACCCTCGAAAGCAATCGCTACCGAGGGTTCTTTTCATTTTGAAGCATATTTAGTTGAAGTGAATAAAGGTCTGAATGCAGATACCCTGCAGATGATAAACAATCTTCTTCCAAATATTGCCAACAAAAAAGTTTCTGATACCGTTGGAATGCTTTATAATCTTTGCAATCATCCAGAGGTGACTGCGTATTATCAAAGTGTATTGGCTACTAAGATGAATGACGATACCACGTGGTCAATGGCAGGTGAACGCAATTATTTGGCAGGTGTTTTGTCTGGAAAGAACGAAGAACTAAGAGCATATCTCTTTGAGCGTGCCATTGAGGCTTTTAAGAAAGCGTCTGCCATGAAGCCAAATAACGACACCTACAAAGTGAAATTGGCGACTTGCTACATGGACGGAACGCCTGATGTAATGAGCGGTGTGAGCATTTTAAGAGAGATCGTAGCGCGAGATTCCAATAATGTTGATGCCCAATTTACACTAGGAAGATATGGAATTGTATCTGGTCAATTCGATAAAAGTATTGTAAGATTGGAAAAAGTTATATCTTTGCAACCCTCTAATGCAGATGCCTACCTTTTGATTGCTGAAGCTTATGAGAAAATCGGAGACATAGAAAAGGCCATTAAAGCTTTAGAAAAAGGAAAATCATTAGTTGAAGATCCTTCGTTTAAACAAGAAATAGCAGACTATATCGCTGAATTGAAAAAGAAAATTTAATAATATATTATAATCACATTTAAAACATTGAATCATGCCTTGCGGTAAAAAGAGAAAAAGACACAATATAGCTACTCATAAGAGAAAAAAGAGACTAAGAAAGAACAGACATAAGAAGAAAAAATAATTTTTTTTCCGAACTGATAAACGTAAAAACGCATTTCTCTAAAGAGGTGCGTTTTTATAGCTTATATTAAATGATGATTCTCATCTATAAGCAACGAATGATGTTACTTTGTCCATCCCCTGACAAAGCATATACAAGCAAAGGAATTTAATGATAAAAGAACTGATCATACAGTCTGGACCCAAAGGGGTGGACGTGGCTTTATTGGAAGATAAAAAGTTGGTGGAATACCATCAGGATAAAAACAGCAATCAATTTACCGTCGGCGATGTTTTTCTTGGTCGTGTCAAAAAAATCATTCCTGGATTAAATGCTGCTTTTGTAGATATTGGAAGTGAGAAAGATGCCTTTTTACACTATACAGACCTTAGTCCTCAACTCAAAAACTTACTTCGTTTTACATCCAGTGCAGTGGCCGGATCACCCTTAGATATTTCATCACATAGCCTTGTTGCCGAGCCCGAAATCCCTAAGGAAGGCAAGATTGGCGATTTTCTGAAAGCAAAAGATTTGGTGTTGGTTCAGATTTTAAAGGAACCTATTTCGTCAAAAGGACCTCGATTGTCTTGCGAAATTTCTATTGCTGGAAGAAATCTTATCCTCACCCCATTTGGAGATGCAGTAGGCGTTTCTAAAAAGATTGGAAGTGTAGAGGAAAGAAAACGTTTAAAAGTATTGCTAGAAAGTTTGAAGCCTAAAAATATTTCTATCGTGGTGCGAACGGTTGCAGAAGGTAAAAATGCTTCTCTACTGCACGATGAAATACTTAGCCTTACAGAGACATGGAAACTCATCGGTCAGAACTTAAGATTGGCTAGTGCACCAAAAAAAATACATAGTGAGTTGGACAAATCCAGCAGTATTTTACGTGATATCTTAAACGATACTTTTAGCAATGTAGCAACGAACAGCTCTGTGATGAGCAAAGAACTTGAATCCTATGTCGTAAAAATTGCACCAGACAAAAAAAATATTGTCAATTTTTATGAAGGGAAAAGTCCCATTTTTGATCACTATGGAATTACCAAACAGGTAAAATCTGCTTTTGGTAAGACGGTTACCTTAGATAGTGGAGCCTATATTGTCGTTGAGCATACAGAAGCTCTTCACGTCATCGATGTCAACAGTGGACATAAAATGAGCATGAATGGCAATCAAGAAAGTGTCGCCTTATCTGTCAACATGGAAGCTGCAACCGAAATTGCACGTCAACTTAGATTAAGAGATATGGGAGGTATCATTGTTGTTGATTTTATCGACATGAAATTGCCTGCCAATAGACAAACTATTTTTGAATTGGTAAAGACTGAAATGCTGAGAGACAGAGCCACACATAGCGTTCAGCCCCTCACGAAGTTAAATCTTTTACAGATTACCAGAGAAAGAGTAAAGCCTCAAACTACCATCATTACAACAGAAACTTGTTCAGCATGTGGAGGTTCAGGAAAAGTAAATTCTTCGATTTTAATAGTTGATGATATCGAAAGAAATGTAAAATTTTTAAATCAGACACATCAAAAACTTTCTTTGACAGTGCATCCCTATATTCATGCCTTTCTCACTAAAGGAATCTTTAATTCCACACAAATGAATTGGTTTTGGAATTATAAAAAATGGATTCCTGTGCGTTCAAACAATAATGCTTCCTTAAACGAATATCATTTTTACGATGGTAGAGGAGAGGAAATTAAACTGTAGGAAATATCTCTAGAAGTATCGTTAAACAAAGCGTTCCCTTTCTACACCCAACCATTCGAGTGCTGTTTTTTCTAGGATTTGCTCTTTTATTTTTTTATCGATTTGCATGTTCTTTATCATCGCTCCTGCATGTTCTTCGCCCAATGGATAAGGATAATCACTGCCCACAGCAATTCTATCTGCCCCAAACAAATCAATTAGAAACTTCATGACGCTTGGATCATGTACAAGCGTGTCAAGGTAAAATTTACCAATATAATCACGCGGGTTTTTATCATTATCAATCGCACATAAGTCAGGCCGAACCTGAAAGCCATGCTCTATTCTACCAAGGGTCATTGGAAAGGAACCACCCCCATGAGCAAATGCCACTTTCAATCGAGGAAATTTTTCAAACACTCCACCAAAAATCATAGAACATATAGCGCGACTAGTTTCAGCAGGCATACCCACTAACCATGGCAACCAATATTTGCCAATACTCTTTTCACCTAGCATATTCCAAGGGTGTACAAAAATGGAAGCTCCCAATGCTTCAGCTGCTTCAAAAATGGGCAAAAACTGAGGCTCATTTAAATTTAAATCATTGACATTAGAACCTATTTCAATGCCAGAAAATCCAAGCTTTTGAACACATCTTTCTAATTCCTTAACAGCCAAATCTGTCGATTGCATCGGAATGGTACCGATACCAATAAATCTTTTAGGATACCGCTGCACTACCGCTGCAATATGATCATTCAAAAACATAGAAGTATCAAGCGCGTGTTCGGGCTTTGCCCAATAGTTAAATAAAACGGGGACTGTTGAAAGTACCTGTACATCTACTTTGTGAATATCAAGTTCGGCAATTCTTGCAGCGCCACTCCAACTATTCTCCTGTACTTCTCTAAAAAAAACATTATCTATCATCATCCTAGCACATCCCGTCTTGTGATGTTCTAGATGAATAAAACCATTATAACCAAAGGTCTTCGACCATCGAGGCAAATGCTCCGGCATAATGTGCGTATGAATATCAATAGTGAGACACATCCTTAATCTACAAATCTTTTATCAGCAGCCATCTCATGGCCACAATTTTTACAAGTTCTTAAATCTTTTGAGCCGTAAAATTCTTTAAATCGAGGAATAAAATCTTTCTCAATATCATTCAATGGGAAATAATATTCGTGTAATTTATGATTGCATGCTTCACAATACCAAATAAGACCATCCTTCATTTCTTTATCTCTCTTCACCTCAATCACTAGGCCTACAGTGCCTTCTGGCCTTCTCGGATTATGCGGTACCATAGATGGTAGTAGAAACATTTCGCCTTCCTTAATGGGAATGGTCACTGCTTTTCCATCCTCTTGAATGCCTACCTCTATGTCACCTTCCAACTGGTAAAACAACTCTTCACTCTCATTGTAATGATAATCTTTACGCGCATTTGGTCCACCAACAATCATTACAATGTAGTCGCCGGCTTCTTTATATAAATTTTTGTTGCCTACTGGTGGTTTCAGGAGATTCCTATTTTCTTCAATCCACTGTTTTAAATTAAAAGGGAGTCGTACTGCCATGGTAAAATAATTTTATCTGTAAATATACTTATTTATGTCAAATATGGTCAGGATAGAAAAGCAGCAGTTGATGTCTAAAAACAATTATTACCAATAAATGGCTGCCATTTTGTTGGGCGTGCCAGCGGCAATCTCCTTTCTGTTTGTTCGCTCATTCATACAATCAAATACTCCCTCTTCGCTTCATTTTCTGCACTTTTTGCCGCTGTCGTGCTGTTCGTTTGTAGTCCACGAGCTATAAAGCAGAAGGCTCGTGGAGCTACCACTACCATCCCTCACGCGAAATCTCCGGTCCAAAAAACTTTCTGACAACAGTGTACATACTTCTCTACGTTTTTAGAGAACATCATTTTTTTGCCCATCAAAAAATATTTGTGAAGTATAAAAAAAATAATATTTTTATATTCTTATCATGAAACCGACACGACCTATTTCAGTTCCCCAACTGTCTGATGAACAGTTGTCAGAGCTAATGCAATTAAAGCAACATGTGATTGAGGCTTTTTTTGATGGCTCTGATGATATCCTGAGTTTGTGTTTGAATTATAAGGTGCGCTCCGAAGAGCTGCAAGTTCGGCAGCATATTGTATTCGCCTTCTATATGCTCGGCGAATTTAACAAGCGACTAGAAAATTATAGACAATCTATAGACTATTATCAGGGTTCGCTAAAACGAAATGGAGCATCCGATCCAGCACTCAGATACCAAACTACTATCGCACTCGCCTCCTGCTATCAAAGAAGTAGAAAGTATCAAACTGCGATAAAATTTTATCAAAGCGCATTGGAACAGAATTCATCCACAATGGATTGGCAGCTCTTTCAAAATATTGCCATCTGTTATGTTCTTTTAAAAAAAATAGATGAAGCAAATGCTAGCTTAAATATTTGTTTTGATAAGCTAGGAACCCCCCAAAAAAATGATTCTAATCATTCTGAACACATAGAAACACTTTTTAGGATTTTTACCATACTCATGGTACAAAAGAATTACGGAGCAGCAGAACGCATCTTAACAAGAGCCATAGATATCATCCAAACTATAGGAAGCAATGCTCATTCCGTGATAGTAAAGTATCACCTTGCACGTCTACATTATAAAAAGAATGAGATCGAACTGTCTTTTGCCTTCGTCACGGAAGCGTATCTTCAAAAAGCCATTCTAGAAGACAAAGCGTACGTTTTTAAAATTGTTCTTTTGCTCGCAGAAGTAAGTGGTAAGACGGAGCAGAAAGCACAAGCATCTCAGTATTTTGAACAAGCTCTATTGCTTGCACACGAAAGCGATCTCAAGGATATCGTACAGTGTTTAGATAAATATTATCTGTTTCTAGAAGCACAAGAGCATTACGAGCAAGCCTATATTGTATTGAAGGACTTGCAAGAAAAATCAGAGGAGTTGGATGTGAGAGAAAAAGAGGCGGAGTTAAACAAAGCAAGAATTATTTATGAAAATCGAGAACAAGAAATACGTTTAGAAAACTTGACCGCCGTCAATGAATTGAATAAGGAATTACTCTATAGGACAGATGAGTTGGAGGAGAAAAATGTAAAGCTAGAAAAAGTAAAGAGAGAATTGATGGAAGGCCAATTACTAAGGTCGCAAATGAATCCGCACTTTATTTATAATTCGTTAAATTCAATTAGCTCCCTGATAAAAACGGAAGAGAACGAAAAGGCAGATAAATATCTCCTTAAATTTTCTAGATTGACGCGCGACATTTTCAGTAATTCAACCAAAGAAAAAGTCACCCTAGCCTCTGAAATTCGAATTGTACGAGATTATTTGGAGATGGAAATGCTTAGATTCAAAGATAGATTTAACTATCAATTGGAAGTTGCCGAAGATTTGGTATTAGAGGAGACCGATATACCTCCAATGATCCTACAACCCATTGTTGAAAATGCAATCAAACATGGCATCTTTCATTTGGATGAAAATATCCTTGGCAAGGTAAAGATAAAGATCGGCCCTTCTGTTCATCCTGCAAATCATAAGAAAGTACTTCAGATAGAGGTCACAGATAATGG
This sequence comes from Chitinophaga pinensis, assembly GCA_945897725.1. Taxonomy (GTDB): domain Bacteria; phylum Bacteroidota; class Bacteroidia; order Chitinophagales; family CAMDFR01; genus CAMDFR01. Next base: position 37,719 of record CAMDFR010000001.1, on the reverse strand, counting down.
AGTTGGTCTGAAAGTAAAAAATGATTTTCTGAAAAGTCAGCATAAAAAAAGCGCTTTGTTTATTACTATCAAACGCCTCCATCATTGTAATCAAACAGAAAGTCAATTCGACAATATGTTTTATGAGGTGCTCGAGCCACATGGCACAAAATTTACCCTTTATATCATTACCTAACATCATTTTTATTTACACCTTAAACCTTTAACAAATGAAAATCTTAATTGTCGACGACGAAGAACTCAGCAGAAATGCTATCAGAATGAGCCTACAAAACATGCCCAATCTGAGCACAAAAATCCAAATTGAAGAAGCGTCCAACACTACCAAGGCCGAAGAGAAATTGAAAAGCTTTGTGCCTGATGTTGTTTTGTTAGATATCGAAATGCCTGGAGAAACAGGAATCAACTTCTTACAAAGATTAGGCATAGTGACCTTTCAAACCGTTTTTATCACAGCCTATCATGAGTATGCTATACAAGCATTTAAACAAAATGCTATTGCATATATCCTCAAACCCATTGATGATGTAGATTTGAAAGTGGCCATGCAAAAATGCCATACGCAAATTAAATTAAGAAAAAAGGCTAGAGATTATACATTGCTTAAAGAATTAGTACAGCATCTTTCTTACAAAAAAATAGCAATACCTACCCAAAATGGACTCGATTTTATTGAATTGGAAAAGATAGTTTATCTGGCAGCCTCTGGTAGCTATACCGAAATGTTTGTGCTTGGTAACACTAAGCCAATCATCATTTCCAAAAACATCAAACATCTAGAAGCAACACTTCCTAAAGTTGATTTTATTAGAGTGCACGATTCAAGCATCGTTAACCGCAAACATATTGTTAAATATGTAAAGGGGAGTGGTGGCTATTTAGTAATGACCAATGATATATTAGTAAATGTATCCAAAAGGAAAAAGGAGTTTTTGATGAAATTATTGTTGAGTTAATTTCTGCTAGCATGAAAGAAGGATTGAAACCCAAGAAAAAAACGGGACCGACGGAGGAGGAATTGGAGGAGTTGAGGGAAATGGATTTTAAAATTAAATCAGTGGTAAATGACCAACCAAAGTTTGCGATAGAACTTTGTAGAAATTATGCTGATTTGGCTATTAAATATGGAAGTATAGAACATTGTATTGAATATAATTATTGGTATGGAGTGGCTTATAATTTAATTGGAGAAAACCAGCTTGCTATTAACTACTATCTTGAGGCAATCAAAAGAACTAATAAAAAGAAATTAACAGATGTTTTTTATAGAACTTTTATTTCTTTGGGAGTTTGTTATCGACAAATAGGGAACTATGTTGAGGCTATTTCTTGCTACACTACGGCATTAGAAAACAAAAGTAAAATTTATTTTGACATAATATATAACAACATGGGAGTTATTTATTATAACATGGGTGAGTTAGATAAAGCAGTAAATTGTTTTCAGAATGCTTATGAAATTTACAAGGCAAATGGAGAATTAGTGATTGCATTGGGGGTTCTTAATAATATAGGAAGAATTTTAACGATTCAAAAAAAATTTGTATCTTCAGAGTCCGTTCTAACAGATGCACACAAAATTGCAATCGATCATGGACTGCAAATTGAAATTGTAACATCGAAATTCAATCTCGCTACCCTAAAATTTTATTTAAATGCTTTTGAAGCATCTTATATTCTTTTACAAGAAAGCATAGAGATTTTAAATAAATATACTAATAAACAAATGGAGTATTCAATACTTTTCCTTTTAGCAAAGGTTTGTCATAAAAAAGGGAAAACAATTGAATCTAGTCAGTTTTATCTAAGAAGTATGCGTTTAGCTAAAAGCATAAGTAAAATTGATTTTGTCAAATGTGTGAATGAATATTCTATGTTTTTAAATGAACAAAAAAGATACAAATTAGCATATCGGTATTTGAAACTTGTAGTTGTTTATAATCGTCGATATAATGTTAAATCCATCTCAAATGACTTGAATAAACAGCGAATCTTTTTTGAAAACAAGGAAAGGGAATTAAAGCTGGTCAAGTTAAAGCAAGTTACAATTATTAATCATGAGTTGGTGAAAAAGGCAAAATTAGTCGAGGTTAGAAATAGAGGACTTCAAGAAGCTGTAAATGCATTGACAGATGGGCAACTATTAAGGTCCCAGATGAATCCTAACTTTATTTATAATACGTTAAATTCTATTAGTTTACTCCTAAAAAGTAATCAAAATATCAAAGGTCAGCAATATTTGTTGTTATTCTCTAAGCTAATGAGAGATACATATAATAAATCTTCAATGGAAAAAATAACATTATTAGAGGAGTTGTCAATCGTTGACTGTTATCTTAAAATGGAGTTAATTCGATATGGTGGGTCTTTCAGTTATGAAATTAAGACAGATATGCGCATAGACAAAAGGTATTACTATGTTCCTCCAATGATAATCCAACCAATAGTAGAGAATGCCTTTAAACATGGTCTATTCAGAGTTGATAGTAAAATTAGAGGAAATATAAGTATTGATATAACTGCGACTAGATTTCATGGTGTCTCACCAATTGGAATTAAGATTTTGATATCTGATAATGGCATTGGAATCAAAGACTATAGAAATTTCTTAAAATCTTTAGATCAAAAAAGTGCTATTCTGATTACACAGAGAAGACTAAAAAATTTTAATAAATCATTTGAGAAAAGTAGCGATTTAAAAATTAAACATGTGAAACCAATGGGTTGTTCTGTTTGTCTTCTAATCAAAAATATTAAAGCACAATAATTCATAGGTAATAGTAGCAGTGATACAATTATATCAATTTGCATCTCATTATAAAAATCATTAGATTTACTATATGAAAAGTAATGATATAGATTCTTCAAACATACACGATCCTAATGAAGAGCAAAGGACTGAACTCAGTGCATTAAAACAAAAAATAAGCGAAAGTTATCAGAATGACCCGAAACTATCAATAGTATTATGTGAGCAATATTACTTATCTGCAAAAATGTACAATAGCCAGGATGATATTTCCGAATCCTTTTACTACTTGGGAATGAGCTATAATTCGATGGGTAATAACGAAGAAGCAATAAAGAACTATAATCTAGCACTACAAAGTAATCAAACCAATAACCTAGAACTCTATTATATTATTCAAATTTCAATGGGGGTTTCATATCGCCAAATTGGGGAATACTCCAAAGCAATTAGCTCTTACACAAATGCTCTAAATACCGGGATAAAGAATAATATAGATGTAATTTATAATAACATCGCCGTTATATACTATCATTTGAATGAATTAGATCAAGCAATTAACTATTCCAATAAGGCATTCGAACTATATAATTTAAATGGAGATTTACTTGGTTCGTTAGGTATCCTAAACAATATTGGTAAGATTCTTACTATTCAGAAAAAGTATGATGAAGCAGAAAGACAGATAAAGAAGGCTAAGTTTCTTGCCACTAAAAATGATCTCATAAATCAGATTATTGTTTCAGAACATTATCTGGGTAACTTATATTTTGATAAAGAGGATTATAAAGAGGCATATTTATGTTTGCTGGCAGCATATAAAATTGGAAAAGTTCAACAGAGCAAAAATCAATTATATTCAATCACACTTTTATTAGCTCAAGTTACGAATAATTTAAAAAAATTCGATTCTGCCAATGAATATTATAAAGAAGCACTTATACTCTCACAAGAAATAAGTACCAGTGAATTAATTAATTCCTTAAATAAATTTTACCTGTTTCTCGAAGATCAGAAAGACTATGAAAGAGCCTTTCATTATCTAAAACAGCTACATTCCATCAGTAGTGATATCAATAAAGAAGAGAAGACCAAAGAATTGAATAAAGCTAGAGTGCAATTCGAAAATAAGGAACAGGAATTGAAGCTCGAAAAATTAAATGCGGTCAAGGAATTGTATGATCAACTCGAAGTGCAGTCTTTAGAACTTGATGCCAAGAATAAAAAGCTTGAAAATATTAATAATGATTTAATTCATTTTTCTTATGCGCTGTCGCATGACCTAAGAGAACCTGCAAGATTGGTTAAAAGTTATAGCGATGTGCTCACCCTAATGCTGACTGAAAAATTAAATGAAAAAGAAAAACAGATGTTTGCACATTTAAAAAGTGGTGCAGAGAGAATGGAAGTGCTTATAGAAGATTTGCATCGTTATGCAGTATTGGGAGTGAACGAAGATATGAAGAAGCAAGTAGATATGACCAAAGTCTTAGAAGGTGTTATCGCTATTTTGCAGCTACAAATTCAAGAAAGTGGAGTCATCATCACCTATGACCCCTTGCCCATTATCTATAGTTATTCTACATTGATTGGGCAGCTTTTTCAAAATTTGATTAGCAACGCCATAAAATATCGAAAAGTGGGGGAACAATCCTATATCTCTGTGACTTATCAAATAGTCGATAATATGCACGAAATAAGAGTGTTAGATAATGGTATTGGAATTCCGAATAGTGAGCAGGCTCGAATTTTCAGACTTTTTAAGAGAGCTACCAATCATAGTGCTTTGGGCACTGGAGTCGGACTGGCTTTCTGCAAGAAAATAATGGACAAAATAAACGGGAATATACAAGTATATTCCCGTGGTGAAAATTCAGGTTCTGAATTTATTATATCCATTCCAATTACTTGATGGTAACTTTGTAAGTATTACAAGAAGTAGTATTTGTAGAGAAATTATCTACTACAACAGGAGTTTTGATAAAATTGTCTACAACAACGTCTTTAATGTAGTCACCACCCTTAATTTTGCTCGCAGATTTGTTAGATAAAGATTTTACATTTGTTAATGTTGATAAATTTTTCATTGGTTAGTTAGTTTTAAAGTTATGAATATTTGTTAGTTAGGTACAACAAAGCTAAGTCACAACGAACTTAAAAACAAAAGAATGTTGATTATTTTGTAACATTTATTCAATTTTTACGTAAGGAGAAATTTTTTCAGTTTTAAAATATTGAAAATCAATGTTTTGTTTTTTGTTAAAATGTATTGATTTTTATACATGTCAATAAAATATTGTTAGCTTCTTGCTTCAAATAGCGGCGAAATCAAAAGTATTTCAAAAATTATTGGCCAAGAAAGTAGACTTTTTGAGAAGTATAGTCAGTCTTATTGATGCAATAGGAAATCAGGCAATGAAGTTAACGAGCAGATGCCATATGATAAGCTTAATATTCAAGATATCGATCTGAATCGGAATTAGGAGGGAAATTTATCTTTATATATTTTTTCTAAGGCAAACATCTCATCACGTAATCTGGCAGCCTCTATATAATCTGTTTCTTTTGCTGCTTTTTTCATCTTACTTTTTGTAGCTTCGATAGCTTTTTCTAGCTGAGACTTTGTCATATATGCCACAATCGGATCAGCCGCTAAGCTTGTTTCGTCTTTCTCTACATACACTTTGCTGCTGACATTTCTAATATCCAATACTTGCGATTGCTTCATAATCTCTTCTTTGGTCTTGGTGACTGTGGTTGGCGTAATGCCATGTGCAGTATTGTATCTAATTTGTTTTTCTCTTCTTCTGCTGGTTTCGTCAATGGTATTACGCATGCTATCAGTCATCTTATCAGCATAAAAAATAACTTTGCCGTTAGAATTTCTTGCCGCACGACCTGCCACCTGTATCAATGATCTCATATTTCTAAGAAAGCCTTCTTTGTCGGCATCTAAAATACAAACCAATGATACCTCTGGGAGATCAAGACCTTCCCTGAGAAGATTGACGCCGATAAGCACATCAAATGCACCTAAGCGTAAGTCTCTAATAATCTCAATTCTGTCCAAAGTATCTACCTCAGAATGGATATATCTACAGTTCACCCCTGCTCTAAAAAGATACCTAGTAAGCTCTTCGGCCATTCGTTTGGTCAAAGTAGTGATCAGAATACGTTCGTTTCTTTTAATCACAATCTCAATTTCTTCCATCAAATCATCAATTTGATTTAGGCTTGGTCGAACATCGATAGTGGGGTCTAATAATCCAGTAGGTCGAACTACTTGTTCAATGAAGGCTCCTTGTGTTTTCTCCATTTCATAATTACCAGGGGTAGCACTTACAAAGATGGTTTGCACCATCATTTGTTCAAATTCTTGAAAGTTAAGAGGCCTATTATCCATGGCAGAAGGTAATCTAAAGCCATATTCTACAAGATTTGTTTTTCTAGCTCGATCTCCTCCATACATTGCACCTACTTGTGGCACAGAAGCATGGCTTTCGTCAATAATCAATAAATAATCGTCTGGGAAATAATCAAGCAAGCAGAAAGGCCTGTCTCCAGGGCTTCTCCTATCCATAAACCTAGAGTAGTTTTCGATCCCAGAACAATAGCCCAATTCTCTAATCATTTCTAAATCAAAATTTACCCGCTCTTTCAAACGAGCTGCCTCTAGGTTCTTACCAACGGACTGAAAATAATTGATTTGATCATTGAGTTCATCTTGAATGTCGTGTATTATTTCCAACATTTGATCTTTGGGTGTCACATACATGTATGCTGGAAAGATGGCAATATTATCAATCTGCCCAATCGATCGTCCAGTATCTGGTTCAAAACTTTCAATGAGTTCTATCTCATCTCCCCAAAATTGAATTCTATACGCGAAATCTGCGTAGGGTAGAAATATATCTACGGTATCACCTCTTACTCTAAAATTGCCACGTTCAAAGACGGTTTCAGTTCTAGAATACAAAGACTCCACCAATTTATGTAAAAAATTATTACGAGGAATTTGATCTCCTACTTTTATTCGAATAATTCCATTTTTATAATCCGTTGGATTGCCCATACCATAGATGCAAGACACAGAGGCAACCACAATGATATCTCTTCTGCCACTTAATAATGAAGTGGATGTGCTAAGTCGAAGTTTTTCAATCTCCTGATTGATAGACAAATCTTTTTCGATATAGGTATCGGTCTTACTCATGTATGCCTCTGGCTGATAGTAGTCATAATAGGAAACAAAATATTCTACTGCATTTTCAGGAAAAAACTGTTTGAACTCACCATAAAGTTGAGAAACTAAAGTCTTATTATGGCTCAAGATGAGTGTTGGCTTTTGGGTTTGTTCTATCACATTGGCAACCGTAAATGTTTTTCCCGAACCTGTTACACCGAGCAATGTTTGATACTTTTCACCTTGACGAATACCTTCTACAAGTTGCTTGATGGCATCGGGCTGATCCCCTGAAGGTTGAAATTTTGAGTTGAGTTTAAAGTCCATGATATTTAGGTCAAAGATAATCTATAATCATTCTCATTATTGTATCAAATTACTATAAAAAAGCTGTACTTTTGTTGCCTTAATTTTAAAAAAACATTTAGTTAAATTAGAGTATGGATTTAAAAGAAATTATGTCAGTAAGCGGCATGCCTGGGTTGTACAAAGTTATTGCAAACAGAACAGATGGATTAATTGTGGAAGGATTGCATGATAAGGCAAAGAAATTTGTTTCTTCACGTCAGCATATGTTTACCCCACTGGAAAACATTACTTTATATACAACAGAAGATTCCATAGAATTAAGGTTGGTCTTGTCTGATATGAAAAAAAATGAAACGCAGCATCCTATTCCGGATTTAAAAAAATCTGATGACGCAACGCTTCGTGCTTATATGAAACTAATGGTTCCAAATTATGATGCAGAGAAAGTCTATGCTAGTGATATCAAAAAACTTATTAAATGGTACGAGTTATTGGATGCAAATAAGTTAGTTTCGGTGATTGAAGAGGATAAAGAAGAGCTTACTGCAGAAGAAAAAAAAGAGAAGAAGTCAGCGAAAAAAACAGTCACTACAGAAGTTGAAGAAGCGGAGGTTATCAGTGAGGTGAAGGAAAAACCTAAAAAAGTTACCAAAGCTAAAAAGGTGGAAGAGACTGTCGCAGAAGATGATAAGCCTAAGAAAAAAGCTAGTAAAAAAGCGGAATAATTCAAAATACTAAATTATAATTGCCGATGTTGTTCGTCGAATCCTTGCCAAAAAGAAAAGAAAGGAAATATCTACCTGAAGATTTAAGCATCAATACCTGGCAGGATTTGGAATCTTTTGTGAATGAACTTCTACAGCGAAAAATTCAAAATGTTGAAGAATTTGAAAATTGGCTAGTTGACGTTAGTGAATTCGAAATGATAACCAGCGAGGATTATCGATGGCGCTATATCAAAACGAGTGTTAATACAAATGATAATGAAGCGAAAAATCATTTGGAAAGTTTCATATTACATCTTAGCACTCATCTGGACGAATTTTCAAATGAGATTTCAAAAAAGATATTGGCATCACCCTTTTTAGATTCACTTAAAGATGAAGGATATAAGATTTATATCCGAGGACTAAAAAAGGATGTAGAAATTTTTAGGAAACAAAATGTTGAGATTGCTCAACAATTGAATTTATTAGTGAATGAATATGATTCTATCACTGGTGGAATGTCGATCGTGGTCAATGAGAAAGAAATCGCACTTACTCAAGCATCTATTTATTTGAAATCTACTGATAGAGCAATTAGAGAAACTGTTTTTAAGCAAATTAATGAGAGAAGATCTATAGACGAAAATAAGTTGGATCTTCTCTTAGATAATATGATTGCCAAAAGAGATAAAATTGCAACTAATGCCGGATATTCAAACTTTAGGGATTATCAATTCGATGCATTAAATCGATTTGATTATACTGCGAAAGATTGTTTCGTGTTTCATAACGCAGTTCAAAAAGTAATTGTCCCCATTCAAAATGAAATAATACTTGCTAGAAAGAAAAAACTCGGTCTTGATGTTTTGAAGCCATGGGATTTAGAAGTGGATGTAGATGGTAAGGAACCACTCAAACCTTGTGGGAGTATTCAAGAATTTATTGAAAAAAATATTGAATGCCTCAATAGTGTTGATGAATATTTTGGAAGTAGACTAGATATCATGAATCAAATGAATTATCTAGATTTGGATGCTAGAAAAGGAAAAGCTGGAGGTGGTTATAACATGACGATGCCCGAAATTGGAGTGCCTTTTATATTTATGAATGCAAATTTATCTGAGAATGATATACGCGTGATGACTCATGAGGCAGGACATGCTGTGCATTCATTTCTAGCTCATCCTCTAAAGCTAAACTCTTTTAAAAGCACACCAAGTGAAGTAGCTGAATTAGCAAGTATGAGTATGGAGCTTTTTTGTATGGATAATTGGAAAGTATTTTACAAAAACGAAACTGAACAGAATGCTGCGCAGAAGAGACATATAGAAGGAATTCTTGGAACATTTTCAAGTGTGTCAATGATAGATTCGTTTCAACATTGGATATATGAAAACCCCAATCATACCCACGAAGAGCGATGTAATTATTACTCCTCTTTACAAGAAAAATTTGGTAGTTCTGTGGTGGATTGGACAGATTTAGAAAAGTATAGGAAATACATGTGGCAGAGAGTACTACATATTTATCATGTACCATTTTATTATATCGAGTATGCTTTTGCTCAACTAGGAGCAGTGGCAATGTATAAGCAATACAAAAATAACAAAGGGCTTGCGCTCGAAAATTATAAGAAAGCATTAAAACTTGGCTATACAAGACCTATTGGTGACATTTACAAAGAAGCAGGTATCAAATTTGACTTTTCTGAGCAATATGTGGCTGATATCATTGGATTCCTTAAGGATGAGTATGATTTGATCAAATAATTACTACTCCAAATGCTTCAATAATAAGCGAATCTGGCTTAAGAATAGTTTAAAGATTAAAATCACTCCAAGCATAATAACACAAAAAAACCGTATCAAAAATTGATACGGTTTTTCTTTGTATGGATTTTTTAATTATGGTGTAGGAACGGTACTTTCACCAGCCTTCTTTTTCAATAATGGATCACTAGCTTTATTGAAATCAAAAATCAACGAGAATCGCAACGTATTATCCAAAGGTTGTTTAACAGGTGAGGTTGGAACTAGATATGAAAAATCAAATCCAAAGATGGAATATTTGGCACCCACACCCACAGTTAAGAAATTTCGATTACCCTTAGTAGGAGCCTCATAAAAATAACCTAGTCTGAAGGCTACTAATTTAGAATACCAATATTCAAGCGCAACACCATGCATCAATTCATTAAGTTCTTCTTTTGATTTGGAGCCTTTGATTACATTCCCATTAGCATCCAATTTACCCGGTGCGTCATTAAATGAGGTAAACATTGTTTTCGCAATATTTTTTTGTTCTCTAAAATCATAAGCGCCGTTATTATTAGCATCAATTTTGTTCGGAGTAGGCACCATTAACTTGTTTAAATCATAGTAAATGCCAATTTCATTGTGCTCATTAATATCAATATGATACCCTATTCCAACACCCATATTCGTGGGAATAAAGTCCTTGATGGCACTATTGGTATATGAAATTTTACTTCCAATATTTGTAAGTGCCAGACCAAAACTAAAATCTGATTTCATTCCATTTTTAAACTTGATGGGTTGTTTGTAGTAGACAGAGACATCACCTGCACCAGAAATACCTGGTTTGATAGTCTCTCCACCTTGAGGCGTAATTCCTGTGGCTAGGTTGGAATATATAAATCTTAATCCAATGGCAACACTAACATTTTTGCTCAGTGCCCTTGCAAAGTGACCATCTAAAGCCATTTCATAAGGTCTGAAATTTCTTATTGTATTTCCACCGTTGTCGGTGAAGGTGATATTACCTAGAGAAAAATATCTTAATCCCAAAGCAACAGTTTGCTTTTGCTTTATTTTGTAATAACCATTTAAGCCAACTAAATTTATGTCAGGAACTAGGCTTTTGAGCCAAGGGGTATAATGAATAGCGACACCGTAATCACCGGATACAAAAGCTAGTTTTGCTGTATTGTGATAAATGGAATTGAGATCAGAAGTCGTTGCGATGCCCACATCACCCATTCCTCCAGCGCGTGCGTCAGGAGCTACACGAAGAAAGGGAACAGCGGTAGTAACAGTATTTACATCGGTAATTCCTCCAGAACTTCCTCCAACCCCTTGTGCAAACATTTGGATTTGCGCGCATCCGAATAAGAACATTGAAATAACAGAAATTTTTCTAAACATCATTTTATTTTGCTTGAGATATGAACAAAAATACATAATTTCCCTTAATCTACATTTAATATTTGTATTGACAATACTTTAACGCTAAAAAATAATTTTATTGTAGGATAACTAACTTTTCAAATTGTGAAGAGACTAGGCCTTCACTTGTTCTGACACTCACTTTATAGATATATATACCTCTGCCGATCTTGTCGCCAAAATCATCTCGTCCATCCCATTGAATATTGTCAACCCTATATCCTTCACTTGCTATATTAGCTTGAATAGTTTTTACAATTTTACCTGCCACTGTAAATATTTGTATGTTGACGTCTAAATTATCTCCCGCTCTATTATGCTCAAACATAAAACGAGTGTTCGTTGTAAATGGGTTCGGATAATTCAATACATGTTTTAATGCTAATGTTGCTGATTTTGAGACATAGAATTCCGAATAAGCCGTCGAGCTATTGTTAAATACATCCCATGCTTTTACTTCAATATCATGTTTCCCTTCTGACAAGTTATAGAATGGATACTTTACATTCCCTTTTTTATAATTATTAAGTTCACCCTCATAAAAATCATTCAACGCTATTTTACTTTTTTCATTCTTGTCCAAAATGCATGAAATATCATGACCAATACCCAACCCAGCGGTATTTATACCATTATTATCTTCTAACTTGATAAGTAAAATAGGTTTCTCATCCGTTGTCCCGCCATACACAAATTTTTCGTCATTCATGTATAGTAATATCTTAGGGCCTTCATTGTCTGTCCCAAAACTATCTGCCACACCTCCAACGTAAGCATTAAAAGAATATCCTGCAGCATCCGTAATGCCGTTGTCGGCATAATAGCTTATCTTTCCAATACCTATACTGTAATCGATATCTTTAGGAACAATAAAAGAAAAACTGAACGCCCCATTCGTAACACTTGCCTTTCCTTTAAAAATAGCATTTTTTTGCAACTCAAAATCAAAAACATCACCACCATCATTTGCTAATGTTTTTAAGTGCTGAGATTTGTCGTACACAGTTGGAAAAATTTCACCATTAAAACTATTTAACTTAGTATTGCTTGCGTCTCTAACTTCACCTTCAATACTAATGTATTCAAGTGCACTCAATGTATCTGTTTCAGATGGTAAAAGTCTATTATTTATTTTGGTGGTAGCAACTGAATATTCGGGGTAATTCAAGGTTAAAGCGGGATCTCCTAATAATGTGAATTTTCTAGTATTGATAGGATCCGCAGAAATAGCAAGAAGCAAGTTATTCTTGCTCGTCATTACTAATTCACCCATAGTTGGTTTTCTTCCAAGATAGGGTTCAAAAACAATGTTAGAAAAAGCACTATTCAGCGCATCATTAGATGAGGAGTAAACCAATCTCACCGTGGTGATAAGTGCAATCGCTCCACCGCCAGGAACTGTCAGTAATCTTTCACCAGCCGTGGTTATTCCCTCTTCGTCAAACTTACTAAAATCGCAGGTAGCTGTAAAAAAAAGAGGCAACTTGTCAATGTTTTTAAGTGCATTAATATCGCTCACATCAAAGATTCTTTCATGTGCCCAATTCTGCACGCCTCCATGTCCAATCCAGTTAAAAATTAAAGATCCTTGAAACAATTTATTTTTTATGGCATTGTTTACATCTGGGTATCTATCTCCTGCTGGCGTTCTTTCTTCACGAAAGGCATCAAGATATATTTTATCAATATTATACATTGGATAGGCGTTCCTAATTCTTTCTGCAATTAGGTCGCAGCTTCTCACATGGGTATTGTTGTCCTCGTCATCTGCCACATAGGTTAATGTACTTCTCCAATTACCAAAAGAGTTAGCAGATTTATAGTGAAAAATTTTATTATTGACACCATTCGCCTCCTCCACGCTTCTAACAGGAATTCGGCCAACACTAACGTCCATGATGTTTGCTAATGAATTCATGTCACCACCCTCCAAATTGTCTAAACATCCAAAATAATCATCAGAACAATAAGATGAGGTAGGAGAAACGCTATTTATACTTTCATATGTTGGAATTAGATTCTTTTCATCCTGTGTTCTTCCAGTTTGTGGATCGAAAGATGCATCTGCATAAAGAAGCAAATATTGCGGTAAATCATTAAAATTCGATCCAGCTTTATCATAAAGCAACTTCATAAAGTCTCTTATGGCAGTAGGATCTGCTGTTCCACCGCTAAACTCATTATATAATTGATCGGTTCTAATAACCTCAACACTTAAGCCTTCCAATCTATGCAGGTTTGCAAGATTATCGGCGCTTACGGCCAAATCTTTAGGTGCAACAATAATCATGTCAGGATGAGAGGAAGCAAGACTGTGCAAGTCTTGATTGTCAATTTTTTCAATAAACGATGGTGTCGTGAAAGTTGCCGAAGCGCTTCTATCAAATGAAATAAAATGGCGTAAGATTGGAGTTGTTAATGAAAATTCTTGTATAGTACCAATCTGATTCGTCTGTTGTTCTCTCGCATCAAAGAGGTTGGTAATATCCCAAATAGAAACACTGCTCGTTGTATTCGCCAATTGAAACTTAGAAACTAGCCCAGTTCCAACATTGGTAGCTGTCTGAAATGGAAGAAAACTTCCTGAAAAGCTTAGATTTCTTTTTACATTGACTTCAACAAAATCGAGCCAACCGATGGCTGAATTGTCTAGGTTTGAAAAAGTGTAATTGAGGTTTAGATTGCTGCTAGATGGAATGAAGCTGCGGCTCAATTCATCATTTCTGGCATAATCTTGAGTATAGTCAATAGGAACCGTACTTACAATATGAGTTAAAACATTGCCGCCATTTATAGAGAGGCTAAGATTACTGGATGTTGTTGTTGACCTTGCGGCCATGACGGATCTTACATTAGCCGTACTACCTGACACTAGATTCACAAAATCCATAGTAAAGGGCAATACGTTATCAATATTAGTCATTGGTTTCCCATACCAAGTCCTGCCTGACTTTAAAAAATTAGTTTTCTCTGACTCATACACGGCATAATCATCAAATGATGTAATCAATGTTCCTCCTGCTGTAGAAGCTTGAGGAGAGGCTTGTTTTGACATTCCTTTATCTGGTGTAAAATAGTAGTAGGTTTTGGTATCATAAAGATTGAGTGTATGTTCAAAGCGATTGGAAACTCCATTATAACGCCATGTCAGAGGGCCTTCGGCATAGAAATAAATATAATCATCATTATCAATTTTACCATTATTGTTATTGTCGACAATTTTAATTGACAATTCTTTCAGGTCATCAGTCCTTGAATCACCACATTTTTCAGGAAGCATCCCACCACCTTCACCAAAAACACCTATCTGTCCAAGATTTAGAGTAGACATATTGATATTAAGTTTGCTGGATAAAAAATTATAATCCATTTTATACATGCCCGATGCCGGAATAGCAATCTTATACCAATTTCCAGAGCTTAAAACGGAATTGTTTACATAATCTCGACCCTCACCTGCCGAAGATGATGAAGCGCTGATGCTATATTCAATATCGCATTCAATCAGCTTTTCAATATTACCTGAGCTAGCATTTTTTCTCAGAGGTAACAAGGATATCACGCCTTTTGGCTGCTTCTTGTAATAGCTTCCCATGGCTTTTACTAAAACGTCTGAGCTAACTTTATCTGCCCCAGCAAATGCATTGTTTATAACACTTTCGTATCTAGCGTTGCTGATAACGCAGGTAATATTCCCAACTCGACTAATCGCAATCTCTTTCTGAAAGGTAGGAAGGAAATTATCGTTCTCTCCATTATAGCTTCCCACAAATGATATCAAGGCAAGGGTTTCTGAATTTGTGGTGTTTATTTTTTTTAAAGTGTCATTCCATTCTAATTTTATATGCAATTTTTCCGCAAATAATTCGTTTGTGTAAAGTAAAGAAAAGCAACAAAAAAGAGGTAGCCAGCAAAGAAGATATTTTTTTTTGTTCATTTAGATAATAGTTTAGCGTAAAATTGCACTCGATATAGTTTTTACTAAATATAAAAATACAAATCATTAACGGTATTAATAGAATAATATTACATCAATTATTTCTTTTGAAAAGAGTATTTTATTTTTTTTTAGTATGCTGTTTATTCAGCACAAACAGCGTTAATGGACAAGATGTTGCATTTAGCCAATATTTTTCTTTACCTGTATTGATGAATCCAGCAATGGCTGGGACTGCCTATTCTCCTCGCTTTTCTATTGCTTATAGAAATCAATGGCCAAGCCTTGGTGCGGGTTTCAATGGGGGTTTTGTTACTTATGCTGGCAGCTACGACCAACATTTCGAGAAAATAAAGAGTGGATTAGGTTTGTGGGTTAGCAGCGATAGAATTGCAAACGGATTAATGGTCTCAAATAATATCGGAATTGATTATTCTTTTCAGATTAGATTAAGTAAAAAGGTCGGGCTTAGAATAGGATTGGAGGGTTCTTACACAAATAAGTACGTCGATTGGCATCAGTTATTGTTCTCCGATCAAATAGATCCCTTAAGAGGCTTTTATCAAAGCTTTCGAGTACCCAATAATACGCAAGAAATTACACCTAGTTCTTTTAGTAAAAATATTTTCGATATGGGCGCAGGTGTCTTGGTTTTTAATGGAAGGTATTATGGTGGTTTCAGTATTAGTCATTTGCTGCGCCCTAAAGAATCAATTATTGGAGGAAATGAAGCCAGCATTCCATTAAAATACTCACTGCATGCGGGTGCTATTATCCCATTCAAAATCAGAAGAGTAGATGATGTATACCTCTCTCCAAACGCTTTGTTTGTTCAACAAAAAAACTTTAGTCAGATTAATGTAGGAATGCTTCTGAATGTAAAATTTATTTATGGAGGACTATGGTACAGACACAATATTCGTAATAGCGATGCCGTTATATTTTTGTTCGGTCTCAGAAAGGGGATTTTTAGAGCGGGTTACAGTTACGACTTGACGGTATCAAAATTAATCAAAAAAACAGGTGGTACACATGAGGTCACTCTTACCTTCAACATAGGTAAAAATGACAACTCACTGAACCCTAAAAACAGAAAAGGGATATTAAATTGCCCAGAAATTTTAAAATTCTAAAAAAAAGGTCTAATTTAGCAGACGATTTCAGAAAAAATTAAAAATATGATGAAAAGAATTAGCAGTGTTATTATTATTGTCTTAGTGATGATAATGTCAATTTTTGTCTCTTCTTGCGCAAAGGAAAAGTCTAGTGTTACAGGCTGGGGTTATAATGACAAGAAATGGGGCGGATTTGAAAAGAAAGACTATGCAGGCCAAGAGACAGGACCAGGTTTGGTTTTAGTAGAAGGTGGTACTTTTGTGATGGGAAATACAGAACAAGATGTTTTGTATGAGCACAATAATATTTCAAGAAGAGCTACAGTAAGTTCATTCTATATGGATGAAACGGAAATTTCAAATTCTCAATACCGTGAATATTTGTATTGGTTAGATAGAACGTATGGAATTGATTATCCGTCAGTTCTTAGAAAAGCAACACCAGATACCTTGGTTTGGAGACATGAATTAGCTTATAACGAGCCATATGTAGAGTATTATTTGAGACATCCTGCTTTTCAAGACTATCCGGTAGTTGGTGTAAATTGGTTGCAAGCTACGGACTTTTGTGCATGGAGAACAGATAGAGTAAACGAAATGATCTTGATTAGAGAAGGCGTATTGGAATTAAACATGAATCAAGTGAATGAAGACAACTTCAATACAGAAGCCTACCTTATCGGACAATACGAGGGCATGGTAAAAAAGAATCTTGTTGATTTAAATCCACAGGGTTCTGGCACAAGAAAAGTAAGAATGGAAGATGGAATTTTATTGCCAATCTATCGTCTGCCGACAGAGGCGGAATGGGAATTCGCAGCAAAAGGCTTAATTGGAAATTTACCTTATAAAGACGAAGAACGTTTTTCTGATCAGAGAATCTATCCATGGAATGGTACCTCTACGCGTTACCCTAAATTCGGTAGCTGGCAAGGTGATTTTCTTGCCAACTTTAAAAGAGGTGGTGGTGATAATATGGGTCTTGCTGGAAACTTGAACGATAACGCCGATATTACGGCACTCGTGAAGTCTTTTTATCCAAACGATTATGGTTTGTATAACATGTCAGGTAACGTAAGTGAGTGGGTAATGGATGTATACCGACCAATGACAACATATGATATGAATGACTTCAGATCGTTTAGAGGTAACGTATATAAAACGACAGTTTTAGATCCAGAAGGCGTTCCAATAGAAAAAGATTCTTTAGGTCACTTGGTGAAAAGAGTGGTTACTGCTGATGAAAATGCGAACAGAAGAAACTATAAAAAAGGTGATGTAATCAACTTTACTGATGGTGATGATAATTCTTGGACTAAATATGCTTATGGTGCTGCATCACTTATAGATGATAAAGCAAGAGTCTATAAAGGTGGTTCTTGGAAGGATAGAGCTTATTTTATATCTCCAGGATCTAGAAGATTCTTAGACCAAGAACAATCAACAGATGATATTGGCTTCAGATGTTGTATGGATCGATTAGGAGCGCCAGCTGGAAATGATTCTAAGGCTGGTAACTTCTTTAAAGGAGGCACCAAAGGAAGAAAAAAATAGGCAACATATAATATATAATAAAAAGCCCTCCGAAATCGGGGGGCTTTTTTTAGAGTATCCCAAGTCTAATATTTTTTATACAAGATGAATAACATTGCAGCGTTACATCAATTATTTAAAGCCTCTACAGGCATCTGTACAGATACTCGAAGTATCCTAGCAGGGAATCTTTTCTTTGCCTTGAAAGGTGACAATTTCAATGGGAATCTTTATGCAGAAAAAGCGCTAGAGCTTGGTGCAGCCTATTCGATTGTTGATGAGAAAATCATTGAAAATGAAAACTTAATTTTAGTTGAAGATGTGTTGACTACCCTTCAAAAGCTAGCTGCCTTTCATCGAGATCAGTTAGATATTCCAATTATTGCTATCACTGGTAGCAATGGTAAAACGACAACCAAAGAACTAATTTTCCAGGTCTTATCCAAAAAATTTAAAACTGTCGCCACCATTGGTAATTTAAACAATCATATAGGCGTTCCATTAAGTTTATTGTCCATTAAAGATGACACAGAGATAGCCATTATTGAAATGGGCGCTAATCACCAAGGTGAAATTGCTTCATATTGTGAATGGACAAGACCTACTCATGGATTGATTTCTAACATTGGGTTGGCACATTTAGAGGGTTTTGGTGGGCCAGAGGGAGTAAAAAAGGGAAAGTCTGAGCTCTATGCTGCTGTAATCAAAAATGAAGGAAAACTTTTTGTGAATCAAGATGATCAAGTTTTGCTTGAGCTGGTTGCCAATTTCAAAAATTTTTTTACTTATGGCGCAAGTTCGAACGCAGATGTGAAAGGTAGTATAGCGCCTAGTAGCGATAATTTTTTAACAATAGAGTGGAAGCATCACCAAATCAAATCTCAATTGGTAGGAGATTATAATTTCATGAATATGATGTCTGCTATTGCCATTGGTGTGTTCTTTGATGTGTCAGAGATAGACATTGTAACAGCGATTTCCAATTATCAACCAGATAATAATCGCTCGCAGATAAAAGGGATAGATTCTAATACTTTTATCATGGATGCCTACAATGCCAACCCTAGTAGTCTGACATTAGCGATACAAAATTTCGGAAATTCTACGGAACAAAATAAAATACTTATCATTGGAGGCATGCGTGAAATGGGTGATTATAGTCATGAAGTGCACCAAGATATTCTGAATGTTATTCGACAATTTAAATTTGATCAAATAGTCCTTGTAGGCAAGGAATTTGAGTCGATGCTTCATGAAAATGAAGGATTATATTTTTTAGATAGTAGGTCTGCAAGGGAATGGTGGAGACAAGCAGGAATTAAAAATCATTATATCCTTCTAAAAGGATCTAGAGGTATAGCACTAGAAAAAATATTAGAATAATTTATTGTATGCCTTCATCCATCTGTCGGGCAATTCTTCCTTACATGCCTTTAAATAGTCGTTATAGGAGCATGGAATCAACTGATTTCTTCTAAAATGTTCTTTGTCACCAAAAGGTATTTCCATCCACCACCTGTCTGTTCTTTTGCTTTTCCAAAAAACCAATTGATGATCTACATCTTCAAATTCTACTGTATATTTTAGAAAATCCTTGTCATTGGACTGTGGGTTCTCAATTCGTTTATTAATGAATCCTTCGATAAAATACCATATGCACTGCCCTATCAACTTAGCCGTCATATTATGTGTATCAAACGTTGGATTTAATTCGTAAATTCCAATCGAGGAAAGTCGGTCACTGTATCCAGCGTATCTAAAAAGTTGACAAACTTCTTCGCTGGTAAGACCATTCGGCGAACCATTGGCATTACCTGGTGCATCACTATGTTTTATAGCAGAAACGTCTATACTAAGTAAGTCTGAAACCCTAAGAGTAGGTTCTGTTTCACTAATATCATCTCTTAAATGTCCAAGTCTATAACTATCGAAATTTAAACTATCTAAAGTTTCTAGCTCATTTGGATCACATAGATAGGATTGATATGCCACATGATTATAATTAAAAAGATAATTTGGTTGATGCATAAAAATAGGCATCAAATAAGATTCAGAATTCACCAATTTTGTTGAGGTCTTTTTCATATCTATGCGTTCATCCACACAAGTAACATTGATCATTTGATTTAAGTCTTGATACCCTAAATATTGGCCATAGATTAAATCATTACCTCCTCCTAAAATGATGGTGAAAACATTATTCTTCTTAAGTTCTAGTACAATAGATGCTATTGCGAAATAAGTATCCTTACAATTATCACTGAGCTTTACATTGCCTAAGTCAATGATAGTGCACTTTTCGGCATTTCTATATAAAAAATAAAATTCGCGTCTCACTTGATCTGGAGCACGCTCAGAGTCTTGATTATAAATAGAGGCTCTACCATCCTTCACTCCTAGAATTGCAATTTGATAAAGGCTATATTCTATGGGGCCTCCAGTATAAAATTTTATATGAGGTCCCCAATTATTTTCACTAAATTGACTTCTTTCAGCTATACTAGAAAGATCAATGGGTTCTAGATAATCGTCTAGCATCATAAATTAAGTTCTGTTTTACAATATTAAGGAATTATCTCCAAATTTTCTGTAGCAGCTTTGAAGAACAAATAATTTTAGGTCTTCTTGCTTTTATTTTACGATGGAAAGATTGCCTTTTAGAACAATGTTTTCATCATCTCTATTGACAGCCTTAATCAGATAGACATAGGTTCCCACTTCCTGAATAGAATCATTGAATCTTCCATCCCATCCCTTCTCTAGCAGGTTTGTTTCGTTCAAATCATTAGAGTAGTATAGGTTTTCTCCCCAACGATTAAAAATCCAAATTTCATAAGCTTTCATTTTATAGGTGAAAATCGTAAAAAAATCATTGATACCGTCTCCATTTGGAGAGAAAGCATCTGGAACCTTAATATCAGAAGGACACTCCTGAATGAATATTTCTACGGTGTCTCTGCTTTTACATAATCCATTGCCGTTTTCTCCTTCTAAAATAAAATAGATATCCTGAAAAATATTTTGTGTTTTGGAATGGAGACTGTTCGCATTTTCCACGGCATCTATAGGCAACCATACAAAAGAGGCAGCATCACCTTCTCCATATAATCGAATCGATTTTCCTGAACAGATGATGGAGTCTTCTCCTGCGTTTACAAGAGGATAATCCAAGACGTGTAGTTCGAAAGAATCGCTTCCAGTACATCCCAAATTATTTTCTGTCCAAATCACCACAAAATCACCCAAAGCGGTATTTATATTGGAGGCCGGATTTGTTATGTTGCTAAAAGAGGCGAAGGCGTTACTTCTATAAGTCCAGCTTCCTGCATATAAAGAATTGGAAACCATAATTGAAATTGAAATACTATCCCCTGTAATACAGAAGGAAGTATCGTTTTGAGCTATCGGGTTAGGAATTCCTACTGTAATTGGTGTCACTAAAACGGAGATTGAATCATTTCCTTTACAGCCAGAAGCCACGTCAAAAATAATGCCTTTATAAAGCGTAGGAATGCTTGGAGAAACAATAAAAGAATCTCCAGGAGCTGTTCCAGATGGACCGTTTAGGGCTGCGCTAAATCCGTCTGCTGAACTATACCATAAAATATTTTGCGAAGCATAGTCTGTTTGTGCGACTAAATAGGTGTTGGAGCCTGCGCAAAAAATAATGCTATCTGTCAAAATACTAGGCTTGGTAATGGTATGTACTATTTTAAGAAGTGAGGTATCAGATGTTGAGAAACAACCTAAAGCATTATCATAGGCAATTACTTGAATGATATTGGTATCGCTTAGCCAACTTCCATAAGTAAAGTGATTAATGGGAGATAACTCCGTAACCGAGAGCCCATTTACAATAAACTGATACTGATCTGCTCCAGAAGCAGCAATGGTTATGGAGTCTCCAGGACATAGATACATGCTAGCTGGAACACACGACAAGTGTATGTTGGGCGTGGGTAAACTATTAGGTATATAGATAGCCACAGTGTCAGTTTTAAAACAATCGCTGCAACCTATTCTATATTCAAAATAATACCAACCAGGCGTGATCGTATCTAGGCCTATCATGTAGGCCACATTATTGGTTGAATCTATGAGCGAAATTTTTTGATGTGAGGGGCTTAGGTCCGTAAGTTGATGCCAGTTAAAACATCCACTGTTGGCGGCTGATGCTGAGGAGGTACTTCCATTCAGTTGATATACATTACATGTAACGGTATCGTCATTGCCTGCGAATGCACTGGGTTCTAGAAAGTCCCAACAAATCCTAACAGTATCTTCAATGTAAATATGATTTTCGTTGCAATCATATTTTAAGTGCCATATAAAATCGTAGCAACCCCATTCAACAATTGTAAAAAAACAATTTGGAGCATCTGAAGCAAACGAAGCTACATTGCCGCAGGTTAGGTCAAACCCACACGACACATTTCCATTGTCGAAGCCATCAGCAGGTACGCAACCTGTTACAAATGTATATTCTGAATCTGGCTCACTATAATCAATCAAACTCCACCAAGTTTGAAATCCATATCTATTGATGGTGGCAATAGAAGGAGATGCATTCATCAAAAAAGTGAATGGGACCAATAAGCTATTGCATACATGAATGTCAACATTAGCTGTCGTGGTAGATACGTCCGGAACACTTAAAATAGTAAAGGAATATTTTGAGCTCGTAGTTGAACAATATGGATCGTCAGAATCATATAAATCGAGAGCCACAACATAAGCACCAGATATGTTTGGAGCAAAACAATAAATGGAATCACTCAAGGTGTCACCCACAAAATGTACTGGTCCAGGTCCTGAAATCTGTCTCCATGAATAATGCAATGAGGTATCTGTTGTTGAATTGTGAAAGACAGGTTCATTTGTTTCAAACAATAAAATTGATGTATCTCCATAACAAGCTAACAGTGAATTAGAGGTTATATGCACATAGTTGATTCTAACGTTTACCGTATCGTGTCTTATGTCATTGGTGTCACATGGATTGATGATGTTGTATATTAAGGTAAATGAATCCTCCGGATACATAAAAGGAAAGGAAAAAATTGTATAGCGATCACTAGATGTGAGCCCTGTAGAGTCCCAGCTTATTGGACTTGCCGTATGGCCATTCGAGATGCCGTCACTAGGCCAATCAGGGAATAGTCTATTAGATAAAGTAAACAATGAATCTGGTTGCGAATAATCTACGACGTCCCACCAAAAAATAGCTCCATCGGGCGCTGCTCCTTGTCTTATACTGGGAATGGTGTCGCCACAAAGCACAATATCAGGGGGGTGCAGCAGTTTTAAGGTATCGCGCACATATACTGTTCTAATTGCGAATAGAGAATCGCATTGTGTATTATGCGGGTCGTAAACGCTTAATTTTATAGTGTAATAACCAGGACGAACACCGGTAACTCTGATGCTATCATTATGAATATCACCAACTAAATGAATGGCTCCAGAATCTTGCATGATTGACCATGTATATTGTAAGCTGTCTTTGCTTCGATGTTTGCTATTATAAAGCGAATCGATGTCTTCGTAGATGTATCGCGTAGTATCTCCGGGACATATACTCAACGAATCGCCCTTTATTTTTAGTTGAAAAGCGTAGACTTTAACTGTGTCAGAAGAGAACTGATTGCATTCATCTACAATGTTCCAAATAAATTGAAAAGTGTCGCATTGATGTGCAAAAGAAAAGGGTGCATTTGGCAAACGAGTGAGATTACTGGTTATGCTATAATTCAAGGCATAGGTTAAGGCACCAGGACCAACATCGCAATATTGATCGCTAGACGAAAGGGGTGTGGTTAAAGGAAAAGAGTAGGTCCCATCTGGCTTTGAAGGGTCTACGATGGACCACCATGACAAATAACTTCTACCATCAATAATAGAGAGCGAAGGCGTAAGGGCATTTAAACTAAATGAACTTGCATTGCAAACAGCAAAATCAACGCCTGCATTTGCCGATGGATTATTCATTACATTCAGGACAAAAGTATCAGTAATGGAACAACCAAATTTTGACCAAGTATAATAGTATTCATAGGTGCCAGTAATCATAGGTCCTGTTCCAGAAATTCTAGTAAAGCTATCTGTAGGTGTTGTAAAAACAACACTTTGAGGGTTGGACGTTTTTTGTCCCCAACTAACAGTGGTTCCTCTCGGCGCCTTGTTTCCAACTAAAATAAAATCGGTTTTCTTACCAGAAAAACAACATGATCGTGAATCATTTCCTTCGTATTTTATCCAAGGAGTCAGTGTTGAATCAGAAAGATCAGTCAATAATATTTTATCGAGATACACGTAACCAATTTGTACTGCATCATAATTATCAGATACTGGTCCAATAAACAAATATGAAAATGCTTGTCCTGGCCTGAAAGTACTGATAATAGTATGGTTCGTATCATCATTAAACATACCATAAGGAATGGTGTCTAAGGCAATAGCGCCACTCGGACAGTAGGATACTTGGGCTGCAGGGATAGGTCCATTGTATCCATAAATCGCTAGGTCTCTTTCTACATTTCTTGTAGAAGGTTCATTTGATCGTTGGATATCTATACTTAAAACATAATTCCTTCCGCTCACTAAATCGACTTTTGTTCCTATGAATTCCTTGTATTTAGGGTCTTGAGCACCATCATTAAAATTTAAAAAGATACCTGCTCGTCCACATCCAGGGTAATAGGTGTTATAACATCCATAACTAAAACAATTTTTGCAATATCCAACCCGAATACCTCCAGCAGCTAAAAATGATCCAAAATTGCAGCCTTGACCTTCATAGTAATAATCTGATGTTGAAATGAAATTGTTTAGAACATTAAACCAATGAACACTCTTGAGTGCAAGTTCGGAATGCGTCGTCGGACAACTTGTATGCCTTTCTATGCTTGGATCTTTGATACCACAGCTTTGTGCATTCAATGAAAAAAATGGCAAGAAAGATAGCCCCATTAGTAAAATGGTGAGCTTTGTTTTCATGTTTTATTTGCTTTATATACCGAAAGATAGGCGTTCTTTCATGGCCAACAAAATATTGTTTTTATTTCAACTCCTATATGTCATTCAAGGCTTTTATAATCCATGCTGAAGTATCAAATTTTCATATCTTTGTCTCCTAAAAATAGCAAGACTAATATGAATGATTTATTACAACAATATAAAGATAGGAAGCCTCAAATTGTATTTGAGTGGAACGATACAGAAACAGAAGCGCAAGGGTGGGTTGTAATTAATTCCTTAAGAGGTGGAGCCGCGGGTGGCGGTACAAGAATGCGACTAGGGCTAGATCGGAGTGAAGTGGAATCCTTATCTAAAGTAATGGAAATTAAGTTCACTGTCTCAGGTCCAGCAATTGGTGGTGCAAAGTCAGGAATTAATTTTGATCCAAATGATCCAAGAAAAGAAGGGGTGATGAAAAGATGGTTTAAAGCCGTATCCCCTTTGTTGAAAAATTATTACGGCACTGGAGGTGATTTAAATATTGATGAGATTAAGGATGTGATTCCAATCACAGAAGATTTAGGTATTTGGCATCCACAAGAAGGTATTGTGAATGGGCATTTTCAACCCAAAGAAAATCAAAAAATACATTTGATTGGACAATTAAGAACTGGTGTATCCAAAAAAGTAGAAGATGCCAATTATACTCCTGATGTCAAGGAAAAGTATGTTGTTGCAGATTTAATTACTGGTTATGGTGTAGCTGAAGCAGTAAAGCATTTTTATAAGATTTATAAGTCAGAAGACTTAGCTGGTAAAAAAGTAATCATTCAAGGATTTGGAAATGTAGCTGGTACTGCGGCCTATTATTTGTCGAAAATGGGGGCACGCATTGTAGGAATCATTGACCGACAAGGAGGCATTATTCGTGAAGAAGGTCTGTCTTTTGAAGAAGTAAAAGCACTGCTTTTAGAAAGGAAAAACAACCAACTAACTTCGGATCAACTGATGCCCTTCGAAGTTGTCAATGAGCAAATTTGGAATACTGCCGCAGATGTTTTTATTCCAGGTGCTGCTTCAAAATTAGTGACCAAAGAACAGATAGAAAGCTTAATGAATAAAGGATTGCAAGTGGTGAGCAGTGGGGCAAATGTGCCTTTTAAAGACAATGATATCTTCTTTGGTGAGGTAGCGAAATTAGTAGATGAGCGAATTGCCTTGATTCCAGATTTTATTGCAAATTGTGGCATGGCAAGAACTTTCGCTTACTTGATGAGTGATAAAATTGAAATTAGCGACGCTGCTATTTTCGGCGATATCTCTTCAACGATTGAAATGGCATTAAAAAGATGTTATAACATACATCCTGCTAATACAAATATATCGCAAACAGCGCTAGGCATTGCTTTAAAGCAATTGTTGTAAATCCTGGCTAATGGTTTTGGTTTTTTAATTTTCGATAAGTATTAAATTCGTTATCATTTTTTATCAAAGTATGCCTCAATCCTTAAGCCTCCTGCCGTTTGTAACCCTAATCTTATTAATTGCATTAGGACCATTATACTTCGAAAAATTTTGGCATAAGTCCTATACTTATTTGTCTGTTTCCTTAGGCTTCATAGTCATTTGTTATTATGTATTCGGATTGCATCACACCCATCATTGCATACATGCTGGTATGGAATACATCTCCTTCATAAGTATTCTCGCAGCCTTATTCTTTGCGTCTGGCGGAATCATTATTAGTACCGACGAGCATGGTACGCCAGCAGCCAATGCCATCCTTCTGCTGATAGGAGCCATCTTGGCATCAACCATCGGTACCACTGGAGCAGCCATGATACTCATTAGACCCTTTATTCATCTAAATAAAAATAGACTAGCTGCCTATCAAAAGGTATTCTTTATTTTTATTGTGTGTAATGCAGGAGGACTGCTCACTCCGATTGGTGATCCACCTTTGTTCATTGGCTTTATAAAAGGCATTCCATTTTTTTGGATCTTTTTAAAGACTTTGCCATTTTGGTTATTAAGCAATGGGCTTTTGATTGGTCTCTTTTATTATATTGATAAGACCAAAAATCCTATTCAATTTGATAATAGCCCAGGCATTTTAAATCTCAACATAAAAGGTCTAAAGAATATCGTTTTTTTATGTATTTCTTTACTAGTCGTTTTTTTAGATCCAAATATTGCTGGCATGGAATGGTTGCCCAGTATTCATTTGGATGGAATGAAGCTTTCCTTTGTTAGAGAGACAATTTTATTATTGATGTGCTACTTGTCTTTCAAATACACAGATAAAGCATTGCTCAAAAAAAATGATTTCACCATTGCTCCAATCAAAGAGGTCGCCTATGTTTTCTTCGGACTATTCCTAACGATGATGCCAGTGGTAGAATGGATTGAGCATTTGGTCAAAAAACCTGAGATGGGTCATTTGGTCAATCAAAATACCTTATTCTGGTTGACAGGCTGTTTGTCTGCTATCCTAGATAATGCTCCTACCTACCTAAATTCTTTGACTGCCGCTTTAGGTGTTGAAGGATTAGACATTAATAGCAGAAATGAGGTGCTTCAATTTCTTGCCTCACCTGCTTTTGTCCATGTGGTTGCTATCTCTGTTTCTTCCGTACTTTTCGGAGCATTTAGCTATTTAGGCAATGCCCCAAATCTAATGGTTAAGGCTATCGCTGAGCAGAAGGGTGTCAAGATGCCTAGCTTTTTCGAATATATCATCAAATATTCTATTCCTATCTTATTGCCTATTGTCTTCCTAAATTGGCTCTTACTTTTGTTGCTCTATTAGTCTATTCCAACCATTCTTATTCTAGTTGTTTTTTAATGATTTATCTTTGTAGTATGACAAACATAGCCATCTTCGCGTCTGGTGCAGGAAGCAATGCTAGAAAGATTATAGAATACTTCGCCAATCATACAAGTATCAGGGTAGCGCTAGTGCTTAGTAATAATAGGAGTGCTGGTGTATTAGATATTGCAAAAACGCATCAAATACCAATCGCAATATGTAATAAAGTGACTTTACAAAAGGAGGAGGAGATCATGCCTCTTCTACATCAATTCCATATTGATTTTATTGCGTTGGCAGGTTTTATGGTGTTGATCCCTGCTTATCTAACAGTGGCATTTCAAAATAGAATTATAAATATTCACCCTGCATTACTTCCAAAATATGGTGGGAAAGGGATGTATGGTATGCATGTTCATGAAGCGGTATTTCAACAACAGGAAAAAGAGTCTGGTATCAGTATTCACTTTGTAAATGCCAAGTATGATGACGGAGATATAATCTTTCAAGAAAAAATAAATATTGAAAGCTGTGAAAACGCGACTGAAATTGCATCAAAAGTGCTTGCCTGCGAGCATGCCAATTATGCCAAGGTAATCGAAAAAGTAGTCATTGAGTTTAGGGAAAAAGAATCAGAATAAGCACTTGTATCAATCCAATCATTAAGCCTAGAATACCTCCAATCCACTCAATAAATGTAAATTCGTTTTTTAGAATATCATTCAAGATTTTTTCTAATTTTTCTGACGAAAGCAATTTTACTTTTTCTTTAATCGTCTCTTCAATATTAAGACTTTGACCAATGTCTGACACCATCTCATGAATGACCTGAGGTGCCAGGTGGTTCACTTCTTGCATCACTTCATTTTTTATCTTTGTTCTCATACCATTGCCAATAAAAATCGACATAACAGGATATTTGCTAGGAAAGACAACATTGAGGTATTGGTCAATTTTAGTTTCAATTTTTTGACTGATTTTATTTGTCGTGCCTGGCGAACTCATTTTCTCTTGAATATCTGTCACTGATAGTAATTCACTCGAAACCATTTTGCCAATTTTCTCAGCGATGAGCGCTTGGCGTTTGGGAAAGATACCATGAAGGGTAAAAAACAAGATTTTAATGGGCTTTCTAGGCTTGAATAACATCAAGACAGCAATATAGTTCGTAAACCAGCCGATGAGTCCAGAAATAAGCACCAATAGTATGTATCTCATGGTTACGTTATGTATTTAGAAACCGTACATCTAATTTCGAGCCATGATTTTTATGTCTTCTTCTGTCATGATTCAATTTGAAATATCACTGTTTTTACTCTCTTAGAAAGCACGCCTTCTTTAGATTCTGACAATATCAAGGATTCACTTTTGTCATTTTCGAAAACTTCTTTCATGTCTCTAATACATCCTACCGGAATTTGTTCATGCAATAAAGCGAAATACAATGCTTCTCTCTTCCAATCTTTCACTTTGTCTTGAATGATTTCTATCAACGCTGTCCTATGCAAGACCCTTTGTTGATTGCTCTCAAATCTACTGTCAGTAATAATTTCAGGTATCTCTAATATGTCGCATAAGACCTTAAAGTGTGCTTCATTACCTATGGCAAATAATAGCTCTAACCCATCTTTGGTTTTAAAAACATCGCCGTATGGAGCAATGGTAGGATGGGCAGAACCCATTTTTTTAGGTATATCTTGATGCATTAGATAAGCTGAGGCTTGATTGGCCAAGGAAGCGACGGCAGCATCGTATAAGGAAACACTTACTCTAGCTCCTTTCGCACTTACCGCTCGTTGGAGTAAGGCAACGAGTATGCCTTCTTTGAGTTGATGAGCTGCCAATACGTCAATCAATGCTACTGGCATTTTTGTGGAAGGTCCATCTGCTTGCCCATTCATGCTCATATAGCCAGTCTCTGCTTGTAAGATGGCGTCGTAAGCTGTTCTAGGATCGTCTGCTCCAAAACCCGTGATTTCAGCATAAATCAATCTTGGATTGATTTTTTTTAGTCTAGCATAATCCAAACCAAATTTCTCGGCATCTCCTTTCTTGAAATTCACTAAAAGGATATCGCTTTGTGCTATTGATTCGTATAATTGAGCAATCTCTACAGGGTCACTAAGGTCTGCCATGAGAGACTTTTTACCATAATTGGCGGCAGCATAATAGGCAGAATAGTTACTTGAACTGTCTTCTGAAGCAGATTTCCATGATCTTGTCACATCTCCTTGCGTTTTTCTGTTCTCGATTTTAATAACCTTAGCCCCAAGCTCTGCAAAAAAGGTTCCCGTGAGTGGACCGGCTAGAACGCTTGACAGTTCTATGATATGCAAATGTTTAAAAGGAAGAAAAGACATGGCCAAACAGTAAATTGTGAGATAGAAATGTCACAGAAGTGTAAAATAATGTTAATATTCCAAATGCAGTAAACTAAATAAAAAGTACCGTCGTTATATAGTTGAAGTTAGTTAGTATGACTAAATAATTTCTTCATATTTTGGGTTTTGGGTGTAGCAAAGAGGGATATTTTATCCCTCTTTGTGTTTTTATTGAGCAGCCTTGCAAGTGTATCCCAAAGCTTTCGTTATTTTTAATTGCTCAAGATAAACTTTTTTACTCGCGTAATCTGATTCACATAATTTACTAGAATCTGCCCCAATAGAACAGTTATAGCAATCCTTTACACATGAACTACAAGTCACAGAAAGCGTAACCGCAAACAAAAATGTATAAATTAATTTTTTCATCTCGCTAATTTTTTATTGTTATTAATTCTATTATCAAAAATACTGCTTTTTTTCTTAGTCCATGTTTAATCCCGGAATATTTGGCAATAAGCCAGCCGTTGCACTTTTCATTTGCTCCTTCATGATGACATCACTTTTGTTAGCAGCCTCATTAATCGCTTCTTTTAAAGTCTCTACCAGCTCATTTTTTGAAGCGTGTGCATAAAAATCATCATCAACTTTTACATCCAATAGCTTTCTGTTGCCATTCACCGTTACTTGAATTTTTCCATTCGAAGAAATCGCGTGTATCTCAGCCTGCTCTAGCTTCTGCTTGGTTTCCTCCATCTTAGATTTAATATCATTCATCTTTCCTAAAAAGTCAAACATGGTTCTTGTGTTTTATGTGGTCAATAAATCAATTTGTAATACTTCCTATATAAATCTTACTTTTGAGCTATAATCATTCGAAAAAAATATTTATGGCTGTAAATTACTTTATCAAAGATAGCATTTATGTGAAAGAGAGCAATGGAAAAGGATTGGGCGTGTTCGCAAAAAAAGATATTCCTGCCAATACCACCATCGAATGCTCGCCAGTACTAGTCTTCAGCATGAAGGATACCAAAGCTATCGGTGATACTTTGTTGTATAACTACTATTTTATTTGGGGCGATAGCGGTCGATTAAGCGCTGTCATTCTTGGTTATGGCAGTTTGTACAATCATTCTTATGATCCAAGTTGCAAGTACGAAACTGACTACGAAGACAAAACCTTTACGGTCATCACTCGTAGAGCCATCAAAAAGGGCGAAGAAATTACTTTCAATTATAATTTCTATCCCGAAAGTCAGAACCCACTTTGGTTTGATGTAAAGGATAAGAAAAAGTAAAGCTCTTTATTCTAAGGGGGCAATAACTTCTCAATATTCTATTTTTTTGGGCATGCCCGCCGGCAAAGAAAACCGCCGCCGGTCGCGCTATTCGGCGCTACACGGTAGCTGCCTGCTATCGCTCATGCGCATTCGATTAACAAAGAATGA
The DNA here is from genome assembly GCA_945897725.1 of Chitinophaga pinensis. Taxonomy (GTDB): domain Bacteria; phylum Bacteroidota; class Bacteroidia; order Chitinophagales; family CAMDFR01; genus CAMDFR01. The sequence continues at coordinate 6,463 of CAMDFR010000001.1, read as the reverse complement.
GTCAAGTCCTTTGCAAATCATTTGTACTTATATTTAAAATATAAATATTTTGCCTTTAAACTCCTTGCCATCCAATAATCTTAGGCGATAACCACAGATTGCTGCACTGGCTTGATTGTTATACTAATGATTAGCATACTTGTTGGGATCATTTAACTGAAGCAGAGAAGAGTAAATGCTAAAATTTTTAAACTTTATCTACTCACTTGTAATTTTCTCATCTCTTCGCTTGAATAGTATTTAATTTTTACGAAGTATTGACCATCTTCTAACATGTTTGTATTAATGTTAAAAGTGTTCAGTCCACCAAGTGCTTCATACCTTTTTGCAGGCGTTACAATGGCTCCTAATTCATTAAAGATGCTTATGCTGACTTCTGTTGCTTCCATTAAAATCACATCAATACTTGCGTTGTTATTAGCGGGATTTGGATAAATGAAACTAACAACACCATCAGTATTCAAGTTTATACAAGCTTTGTTATTCATTGTATTTGTTTCCGTACCATCATTAACATTCACTGCTTCTGCGCAGATATATTTGTTTAAAGAGGGATTGCTCACATAAAAACGACTATTATAGGTGTACACAATGCGTTGCCCTGGCGTCAGTAATCCTGACCATTTTTCTAAGAGGATGGAACCATTATCTAGCCTTGCTGTTAGATCAGCATTGGTGATATTTCTCGACCCAATATTTGTAATACTTACAGTGGGTTGTAATTCGCTTACGCCACTTATAGTTATTCTTTCTGTTACTGCCAATTCATCTAGCAACAAATCAAGATCGGTGGGTTTTACATTCAAAGATTTAGAAGCAGAATCGCTACAGCCTTCAGCACTTGTGGCTACCAAGGTGATGATAAAGTCACCATCATTGTTATAAGTAAAATCTGGCGAAGGCAGGCTAGAGCTACTGTTCAGGCTATCATCAAAGTACCAAACATAATTGCTTGCATTGCTGCTTGTATTACTGAAGTTGATAGTAAGCGGAGCGATACCATAGGTAGGTGTAAAAGAAAAATTAGCAATCGGGGGAATAGCTACCCTTACATCCCTGCTGAATGAATTGCTACAACCTTGTTCTGTAGATACTTCTAGAGTTGCGAGAAAATTACTATTGCTACTGGTAATATGATTCACATTTTGTGTAGCATAATGGGAGGTATCAATAGTCCAAGACCAACTATTGATGATATCACCAGGACTTGTACTTAAGTCTGTAAATGTTTTAATGCTGTTGAAACACGCGAAACTATCTGCAAAAAATGCTTGCGGTAAATTATAAATCCGAATATACTTTCCAATGCTGTCGCTGCATCCGATCGCATTTTTTACTTTTAAATAAACCAAAAAAGTGTCCGCGCTGCTGAATGTAAATTTGGTATTCGGTGTAAACGCGTAAAGTCCACCAGAAGCGATATTCCATTCTCTTTGAATAATAGAAAAAGAAGGCGTAATATCACTAAATTTACTTGTGTCGCCTAAACAAAGCCCTTCCACTGAGAAGTCAGGATTGATGGCAGGGAAAACTTCAAAACTATCTTGTGTATTATCATTACATTGATTAACGCTGCTTGTAACAAGTAAAGAAATATGATATTTGCCTGGAGCTGGGAAACTATACACCACATTTTGAGTGTTGAACGTATCTCCATTAATACTCCAATGCCAACTATCCACAATGTCGCCTGGTTGAGAGATCGTGGCATCACTAATGAGCGCATCGGATTGCGCGCAAACAATGGCCGAGGCAATATTCGCATCTGGAATAGAAGTTATGGAAATAGATCTGATAAAAGTATTGGTACAACCTGAATCTGAGATAGCAAACAATCTCACAGAATAGACTCCAACACTATCATAATAATGGCGCGGTTGAAATCCATTAATACTATCGCCATCTCCAAAATACCAACGATAGCTGCTTAATACATCAGGAGCAGTTGTCGTAGATAGGTTAATAGTTTTTATGGTATCATTAAAACAGTTGTTGGTGGTAATAAAATCTAAATTTGGAGCATTCCCCTTGATAAGCACATTAATACTGTCATAGGCCGCACATCCAAAAGTATTAATGACTAGCACAGAATATCTACTAGCACTGGATATAGCAATATCTGCAGTCGTGTCCATGGTATTCCACAATAGACTGGCAATCTCTGAACGGTCAGATTGTACACCAATAATATTTCCTGAACAGATGCTTGTATCATTTCCGATATTGAAATGAAATTTAAAACTGTCTACTTCAAAATAAATACTATCCAAATTGATTTCGCAACCTGTCGCATTTTCTGTAACGCGAACAGTATAGGTTCCAGGGTTGAAGATGCTACGCGTGGCTGTTGTTTCGCCAGTATTCCATAAGAAGGAATGCGTAAGACTACTGAAGCCAACATTGATATTTACTGAATCTCCCTGGCATATTTTATAGGTATTCATAATAGGTTCATCGCTATTAATGCCCAAAGGAATTACACAGATCGTATCTGAAGATTCATAGCCTAATTTGTTTATTACTCTTACCCAATAGGTGCCTATTGAATTGACTGTAATGCTCGATGCCGTGCTACCGGTAGACCATTCATATGAGGCGTAATTGGTGTCAATGGTTAATTGAATTGGAGCCGGACAAAGTGACGTCACAAAAGTGTCTGGACCAAGATTTACGGGGGGATAATATTTGTCTGATAAATATTTATGGACAAGATGAAGTGTGGGTTCGTCTATTGCTTGGCGACAGATAATTATTTCTGGGATGTTACCTTTGAAAAAATTCACCAAATTTACGGCACCCACTGAGAATTGATGGCCGCTATTAAAGTCATAGGAAGCAGGACTACAAACCCCTGTTTGAATCAAAGCATCATTGATATATTCCTGTTTTATCATAGCACTTCTATCGATGACTTCACTTTGCAATAGCACACTATTATTAACCAAATAAGAGGAGTAAGTGGAAGTATCGCCAGTGGTATAATATTCAAATTGCCACTGTCCGCCAGTCTTATGAATCCCATATCGATTGTTTGAAATAAGGTTAGAAGATTTCGAAACAACAGAATAATTATCGGGATACTCTGGTGCATGTAAAACGATGAGGCTAAAACTAGAAAAACGAATATCTAAAACATCACCGGCAGAAAGGTAATCGGCGGTGCCATCAAAGTAAATAGAAGGTTTACCATTCGCAAAAGAAGGATTCAGCGAAGGTCTGCGCCCAACACTAGCTTGGCTCAATACACTGCTATCTGCTGAACTGGATTGCCAACGAGAAACGCCACCTGAGACAAGAGTGACATTAGCTGATGCATCAAACCAGCCAGCAATGCCACTTAAAGAACTAGGCTTAAATATATTGAAAGATCTAACATTTGACCAGTCAGTATAAATAGAACCATTGTAGGCCCTTACTCTCCAATAATAAATCTTTCCCCATGAAAGGTTTTGATTATTTAGAAAGGTATTGGTCAACATGCTACTATCGATGAGCGGAGAAGAAAAATCAGCATTCGTATCCACTTGTATCTCATAGCTAAGATAGGCATGATATCTTGACCAAGAAAAGTTTACAACACTATCATTCAAAACCATGTGGTCACTTGGTTTCACTAGCGAAACACTTCCTTCATAAAGAACGACTGTGTTCAGTGTGATATGAATCGTATCTCTTGCTTGACAATTATTACTATTCTTCATCAAGAGGCTATAGTCACCAGTTCTATCTGCGACATTCATTGGAGACCTCGAACCAGAGGACCATAAAAAGCTATCAACTAAGTCAAAACCTCTCAGCAAAGTAAATGAAGTACCACTGTTTAATGAAGTATCTGCCCCTAAACCAACAAGGAGGCTAAAACTATCTACCACAATATTTATAGTATCATAGTAGTAGGAGCATCCAGATAATCGTTCTGTGACCTGAATGGTATATCTGCCGGGAAATCTAAATTGACTTTGTTCTGTAGTGTCACCATTACTCCACAGATATCTATGTGTGATAGGAGAGAAGCCAGCATCTAAAGTTATGGAATCATTGATGCAGATACCATATTCATTTTTTAGGGAACTAGCATCTTTAGGAAGTATATAAATGGTATCTGACGAAATGAAGCCTAATTTATTGGTCACCCTTACCCAATATTTACCGATAGCACTAACTGAAATTGAAGAAGATGTGCTTCCGGTGGACCATAGAAACGAGGTATAACTAGTATCTGTAAGCAATGTAATGGGTGCAAAACAAAGGGAGCTTACAAATGAATCTGGACCCAAATTGACTGGTGGATAATACTTATCTGAAAGGTATTGATGTGTTAACTGCAATAAACTATCATTTAAAGCTTGGCGATAGATAATTACCTCTGGTATATTTCCTTTATAATAGTTAACCAGGTTTACCGCACCAATGGCAAAGAGATGTCCACTGTTGAAATCATACGAAGAAGAACTGCAAATGCCAGTTTGTACGAGTGAGTCATTGGTATATTCTTTTTTTATTAAGGTACTTCTATCAATCACTTCACTTTGCATCAAAACATTATTACCCACAAGATAGCTTGAGTAGGCAGAAGTATCTCCAGAAGTATAATACTGGAATTGCCATTGACCTCCAGTTTTGAAAATGCCATATCTGTTATTAGAGACTAGATTGGTTGACTTGCTAACTACTGCATAATTATCAGGATATTCAGGGGCATGAAGAGCAATGAGACTAAAGCTTGAGAATCTTATGTCAAAAACATCTCCGCCTGAAAGATAATCATTGCTACCATCAAAATAAACAGCTGGTTTGCCATTTGCAAAGGAGCTGTTAAGTGCGGGCCTTCGAGCGATACTAGCTTGGTTCACAAGAATAAGGTCTGAAGCACTAGATCTCCAACTAGACACAGCTCCAGAGACCAAAGTAATACCGGAAGAGGCTTGTAGCCATGTTGCAATAGTAGGAATCAGGGTTGGTCTAAAGATGGTAAAGGAATTGGTTGCTGACCATGAAGCGTAAGATGCACCTATAGAAGGTCGTACTCGCCAATAATATGTTCGACCCCAAAGAAGATTTTGATTACTTAATTCTCGTGCGCTTAGTCCACTCAAATGAATGCTTGGCGTAGAAAAGTCACTGTTGGTGTCTACATCTATTTCATAGGATGTATAATTATAGAATGTTGACCAACTGAAATTAACAACGCTGTCGTTTAATACCAAATTGTTTTGAGGCAATACCAAAGAAATGGTCTCTGCCTTTGCACAAATGGTCATCGCTATCAGCGTTATGGTAAGGAGTTTGTAGAGGTGTTTCATTTTATTTAATTCAACATAAACTTACAATCTAATTATGTAGAATCCAAAAGAATGCAGGCTAAACTTTTTGCTTAAATAGTTTATCGTACAAATTCGACATATCTGCGGCTAGTCGAGTAGAAGAGAATTTTTGATTCACATGTGAAAAACCTTTTGCAGCGATATCCTTTCTCAAACCATCATTTTCTGTTAGCAACAATAGTTTTTCTGCAAAGGCATCAACATCATTCGAATCAACTATATAAGCCGTTTCGTTTTCCAAGACTATATCTTTGATACCCCCAACATCAGTGGTTACAATAGGAATGCCGGCAGCCTGAGCTTCAATAAGACTAACAGGTGTGCCTTCATTTAGAGAAGTAAGTGCTATGATATCAAGTCCTGGATAGGCATTTTCTACATCTTTTATCCAAGCGCAAAAAATGATAGGCGCCTCCTGTTGAATATTTTTTTCTGTAGAAAAAGTTAAATGTAATTCCTGAATTTTTGATTCTATTTCTGTCCTACATTCACCATCTCCAATCAGTATTGCTTTTACTTTTTTATTGGTAGATTTCAAAAGTTGTGCAAAAGCAGTTAAAAACATATCATGGTTTTTTACAGGAACCATTCTTCCTACAATTCCAATAGCAATTTCATCATCAGCAATATGCCACTTTTTTCTAAAAGAAACACGTTTCTGTTCCTTGTCAGTATTGAATTTTTCTAAATCAAAACCAAGTGGAATGACGGTGAACTTTTCGCAAGCGGCGATTTTATAATTTTCACAAAGTTCTTTTTTTTGTATCTCACTTATGGCAATAATGCAGGTTGATTTTTTGGCAAGATATCTTTCAATGGCTAAGAATATCTTAGTCTTTATGGGGTTAAAATAAGAGTGAAAAACATGTCCATGAAAAGTATGTAAAATCACCGGCACCTTGCAGTGAGCAGCTGCTAATCGACCAACAGCACCAGCCTTTGCGGCATGTGTGTGAACAATATCTGGTTGATATTCTCTAATGATTTTTTTGATTTGCTTATAGGCCCTATAATCTTTTAATGGATGCAATTCACGTTGCATAGCATCGATATATCTTGGTGTGATATCTAAATTTTTGATGAGAAATTCCGAGCTTTCTTCAGTGCTATCAATCGTTCCTGATAGCAAAAGCGTTTCA